>JABJIE010000001.1 GCA_018661505.1 Lentimicrobiaceae bacterium | reverse complement strand
TTCTCTTTTTTCGCTTTTGCTGCGGATGCAGCTTTTTCTTTAGTAGGTTTTTTTGCTACTTCTTTTTTTGCTTTTGTTTTAGTAGCTTTTTTTTCTAATTCTGACATTAAAAAATTCATGTGTTACGAAATCAACAGCCCGGTACTTGTGAATCGAAACGGATTAAACATAAATTAAAAACAATCTTAAAACTTTGGAATACCAAAATTCCGGGCACCTTAAAATCGGGCTGCAAAAGTACTGATAATTATTTAATTACGAAAATATATTTATAATAAAAGTTGAACTCTTATTTTGTACTATATTTGCCGGGATAAAAAATCAGCTCAAGCTTATATAAAAGTCATAAAATCAGATAAATACAATAAGGTATGTCTTTAAACTGCGGAATAATCGGACTTGCAAACACTGGAAAAACTACCATTTTTAATTGCATGTCAAATACAAAGGCTCAAAGTTCAAATTATGCATTTAGTGCTACCAAGTCAAATATTGGAATTGTAAATGTTCCTGACCCTAGGTTGTACAAATTGGATGATCTCATTAAATCTGAAAAAGTAATACCAGCAACCATTGAAATTGTTGATGTGCCAGGATTATCCAAGGGAGCTTCAGAAGGGGAGGGTGTAGGGAACAAATTTTTGGCCGACATCCAAAAAACTGACGCACTCATTCATGTGCTTCGATGCTTCGATGATGATAACTTAGCACATATAGAAGGCTCGGTTGATCCAGTTCGAGATATTGAGATTGTTGATTTTGAACTTCAGGTTCGTGATCTGGACTTGGTTAATAGAAAAATAGAAAGATTAAATAAGCTAACGAAATCTGGCGATAAGGAGGCTAAAAAAGGTATAGAATCACTAACAAAATATAAAAATCATTTGGAGAACTTTGGTAATGTGCGAACCGCAGAAGTAACGGATTACGATGAGTCGCATATAAAGGATATTCAGCTGCTTACGGGCAAAACCGTAATTTATGTTTGCAATGTTGATGATAGTTGTTCTCCCACAGAAGGTAATGAGTATGTGAATAAAGTAAAGGAATTCTTGGGTGAAACGTCAAATGTTCTAGTGGTTGCGGGAGAGATTGAGGCTGAAATATCCGAGCTAGAAGATGAAGATGATAGAAAAGAATTTTTGACTGATGCTGGGTTGGAAGAGCCGGGAGTAAATAGATTGGTTAGAGCGGCCTATGATGCTTTAAACCTAATGTCTTTTTTTACTGCTGGGCCTAAAGAAGTTAGGGCTTGGACAATTAAAAAAGGAATGAAAGCTCCAGAAGCCGCAGGAGTAATTCATAGTGATCTTGAGAGGGGTTTCATACGATCCGAGGTAATAAAATATGACGACTATATTGAATATGGTTCAGAACAGGCCGTTAAGGATGCTGGCAAGTTTCATGTTGAAGGAAAGAATTATGTTGTGGAGGATGCTGACGTAATGCACATTAGATTTAATGTTTAGTAGCATAAATTGAGTATATCATAAAGTTGGCGGAGAATTATTTATTTCATGATACTCTAAAAATAAATACTCTCCGCACCAGGACTAGCTATTATATAAGGCTTTCTTTATTCATTCTTAAAAACAAATTCATTATTTTTAATATCAACCAAGATTGATTCATTGGGAAGAAGTTTCCCTGCAAGTATCATCTTAGAAAGTTGGTTTAGTACTTCCCTTTGGATTACTCGTTTCAAAGGTCTTGCTCCAAACAAAGGGTCATAACCTATTTCCGCAATTTTATCAATCGCATCTTCAGTTATGCTGATACTAATATTATTGTCTTCAAGCATTTTTTTAACACCATTAAATTGAAGTTTAACAATATCATTGGTTTCACTTCTTGTTAATGGCTTGAACATTATTACTTCATCAATTCGATTAAGAAATTCCGGTCTTATGGTTTTCTTCAAAAGATCCATTACTTCACTTTGGGTTTTTGCAATTTTCATGTCTTGATTCTCTTCGGTTAATCCCGCAAGATTTTCCTGAATTATATGAGAACCAATATTTGATGTCATAATAATAATAGTGTTTTTAAAATCAACAACACGTCCCTTATTATCGGTTAGTCTTCCATCATCTAGAACTTGCAATAGAATATTGAAAACGTCAGGGTGTGCCTTTTCTATTTCATCCAATAAAACAACGGAATAAGGTTTACGACGTACTGCTTCTGTTAGTTGTCCGCTTTCATCGTAACCAACATATCCAGGGGGTGCGCCTATTAGTCTTGAAACACTATGTCTCTCTTGATACTCAGACATATCTATTCTCACCATTGCATTCTCATTGTTAAATAGAAAATCAGCAAGTGCTTTTGCGAGTTCGGTTTTACCAACTCCTGTTGTTCCAATAAATATGAAGGAGCCAATTGGCCTTTTCTCATCCTGTAGTCCTGCTCGGCTTCGCCTTATGGCATCTGATATTGCTGCTATAGCATCATTCTGCCCCACAACACGGTTATGCAGTTCATCCTCAAGCCTTAGTAATTTCTCGCGTTCGCTTTGAAGCATTCTGCTTACTGGGATACCTGTCCATTTGGATATTACATCTGCAATATCTTCAGCTCCAACTTCCTCATTTATCATCGGACTATCACCTTGTAATTTTTGGAGTTCTGCTCGGTATGCTTCCAAAGATGCTTGCACATCTTGTTGTTTACCATATCTTATTTCTGCCACTCGTCCAAAGTCACCATCTCTCTCTGCCTGCTCAGCTGTTATTTTTAAATTTTCTTGCTCTAGTTTTGCCTGCTGGATTTTATCAACCAAATCTTTTTCTGATTGCCAGGATGCTTTCAGGCTATTTCGTTCCTCATTAAGATTTGCTAACTTTTTCTTGATAGATTCCATTTTTGACTTATCCTTTTCTCTTTTTATGGCCTCGCGTTCAATTTCTAGCTGTCGTATTTTCCTTTCCACAACCTCCAATTCTTCTGGTAGGGAATTAATTTCTAGCTTTAATTTTGAAGCAGCTTCATCAATGAGGTCAATGGCTTTGTCGGGTAAAAACCTATCCGTAATATATCTTTGAGATAATTCAACGGCACTTATAATGGCTTCATCTTTTATTCTTACCTTATGATGT
Organism: Lentimicrobiaceae bacterium; assembly: GCA_018661505.1. Taxonomy (GTDB): domain Bacteria; phylum Bacteroidota; class Bacteroidia; order Bacteroidales; family F082. Next base: position 10,059 of record JABJIE010000001.1, on the reverse strand, counting down.
GTTTCATACCGTTCCTTTAACCCTCTTAGTATTGCTATTGCGGACATCGTATCTGGCTCCTCTATCATAACCTGTTGGAAACGACGCTCTAGAGCTTTGTCTTTTTCAAAGAATTTTTGATATTCTTTTAATGTAGTTGCACCTATGGCTTTGAGTTCACCTCTAGCGAGTGCTGGTTTCAGAATATTAGCTGCATCCATTGCACCTTCTCCTTTTCCTGCGCCCACGAGCGTATGTATCTCATCAATGAAAAGAATAATTTCGCCATCTGCTGAAAGAACTTCTTTCACTACTGCCTTCAATCTCTCCTCAAATTCCCCTTTGTATTTTGCACCAGCTATTAGTGCTCCCATATCAAGCGAATAAATGAGATTTGATTTTAGGTTCTCAGGTACATCACCGTTTACTATTCGATGTGCTAGGCCTTCTGCAATTGCAGTCTTACCTGTCCCTGGCTCTCCTATTAGGATGGGATTATTTTTTGTTCTTCTCGAAAGAATCTGTAGCACCCTTCGTATTTCGTCATCACGGCCAATAACTGGATCTAGTTTCCCAGATCCTGCCAGGTCATTAAGGTTACGAGCGTACCTATTCAACGCATTGTACTGATCCTCTGCACTCTGATTTGTAGCTTTTGAGCCTTTTCTCAAATCTTTGATCGCACCAATGAGTTCTTTCTTTGTTATATTATTATCCTTCAAAAGATTTGATGCAGTGCTGCTAACTTCTAGTATGGCAAGTAAAATATGTTCTATTGAAACGAACTCATCCTTAAAACTCTTAAGATATCCCCGTGCTTTTGTTAAAACATCCCTTGCATCATTTGTTAAGTATGGCTCACCTCCTTTTACCTTGGGTAGAGAATCTATTATCTTATCAACTGCTTTAACGAAGACTTCAAAATTTACATCTAGTTTCTTCAACAGATATGGACAAACATTCTCATCAACAATCAATATACCCTTCAAAAGATGTATACTTTCAATTGCTTGATTGTCATTTGAAGTAGCTATCTCTTGAGCCTTTTGAATGGCCTCTTGCGATTTTATTGTGAATTGATTTAAGTTCATTTATATCTTTTTAATTTTTTTATTAAAACAATATCAATTTGATTACCAAATTAATCATTTAACCGTAAACAGGAAAAATTGTCATAATATTTCTATCTAAACTGACAAAATGGCAGATAATTAAGTATTTATGGATAATATCACACCCCATAGCAATGTATTTGCGCTCTGGTAATCAAGTTGAATATTATGAATACGTACTTGGTCTGGGAGCATCAAGGATTATATTTAATATGGAAACTGAAAATTAAGAACTGTCGGATATGGCTAAGAATAAACAGATTGAAGTTGTGGAAAATTGCACTTTGGTAATGTTGGATGAAGGATTGTTCTAGAATACCAAATGCGTAAGAATTTATTTTTAATTTTGCCATTCATAAATATATCACCTTAGAAAAGGATTAATGAAAATAATCATAGCAAAAGTCCTAAAGCTTACTACACTTTTTATTTTACTTGTCTTAGTTCAGGTAAAAGCTAATAGTGCTGAGGTTATATGTGATATATCAATGGACACACCCATGCCCGTATGTCCGGGCATATATTTTGAACTAAGTGTATTTGAAGAACCAAACCTTACATTTGAATGGCAAGAAAAACAGGGCGATAACTTTGTGAAGGTTGGTGATGAGTCCATTTTGGGAACAAGCATAGAAGACTCTACAACTTTTAGAGTAATAGTTGTTGATACAATTACCATGGAAACATGCACAAGTAATTTATTTGGGGTAAGTGTAAGACCCATAATAAACATAGTGTTTGATCAATTACAACTCACATGTACCAATGGTGATAATGACAATGGTAATTCGGCTAAGGTAAGGGCAACAGCAAGTGGAGCTTTTAACCCCGATGAATATCATTATTTATGGGATGTTCACCCCCTACAGATAGCACCAGGTGACTCAACATTAGCTCTAAATCTAAAGGCACATCAATACTACTCAATTACTGTTATGGATAATTATGGATGTCCAAAAACTGAACAATTCTGGACAGAGGCATTTAGCAATCCTGAGGTGGAAATAAATGCTGACCCAGACACTGCATATCTCCAAAACCCATTTGTTACATATTCATATATCAATCTATCTGAAGATAGCATACCCATAACAAATCATTTTTGGTGGTTTAGTGATACGATTCCAGATCCTGATTATCAAAATACCAGTGATCTGTTGGAACCCACATATGAGTATGGTTCAATTGGACAGTTCTACACAATATTAACAGTGTTTAATCCCGAAGGTTGCGATACTACCTATACAAAGTTTGTAGATGTAAAGCCAATAAAATTGTTTATACCAAATGTTTTTACGCCTGGAACTGGTGATTCTGCAAATGAATATTTTGTAATAACAGATGATCCAGATAAACAGGAAAAGAGTACCGAGGCACTGAGTAAGTTTTATGTAACATCCAAGTTGGTAGTTTTTAATAGAGCAGGAAGAACAGTGTTTAAGTCGGATAATTACAACAACAAGTGGAATGGCGACAATCTTCCAGATGGTGTTTATTATTATGTTTTAGAGTGTAATGGTGTAAAAGGCACAGATATATACAAGGGTTCCGTAACTATACTACGAGGAAACTAAATAAATTACTTATGGTTTTTAGAAATTTAATACTACTAACTCTCACTATTTTCATCATAGCTTGTGAAAGTGGAAATGATAAAGGTCTTTCAACGGATATTGTAAAAAACAATAAATCTGCACTACCTGCAGACAAATCTGACAAAGCACCCGTTATGTTTTTTGATGAAACCATACATGATTTTGGCAAGGTAATACAAGGAGAAAGGGTGTTATTTGGTTTTAAATTTATCAATATAGGGGGTTCAGATCTTGTAATAACAAGAGTTAGCTCAAGCTGTGGATGTACAATAGGTAACTATCCTAAGCAACCTGTGGCACCAGGTAAATCTGGAATTATTGAAGTGTCATTTGATAGTAAAAATAGAAAGGGTATACAAAGTAAAACTGTAACAGTACTTGCAAATACAGTACCCAATTCAACTACTTTAAGAATAAAAGCTAAGGTAGTTCAGCCAGCAACAGATTAATAATTCAAAATAATAAGATATGAATTCTTTACTAATATTATTACAAGCAGCAGAAACTGAAGGTGGATGGATGTCCATGCTTCCACTATTTTTAATACTTGTGGTTTTTTACTTTTTCTTTATTCGACCTCAAACAAAAAAGAACAAGGAACAGCGCAAATTTAGAGAAGCTCTCAAAAAAGGTGACAAGGTAGTTACAATAGGTGGAGTGCATGGTAAGGTAGCAGAAATTAAAGAAAAGACCATCGTTCTCGATTGTGGAAACAACATTAAACTCAATATTGAGAAGAGTGCAATTGTAATGGATACAAAAAGCGTAGGTCAGCAAAAATAATATCGCTTAACCTTAGCTAACCTTTTCCGTAGGCTTCATTTTTAATTGCAATGAATTGATATTGCTTTGGTTCTGAAAATAAAAAAAGTAGTATTTTTCAGAAGTATTATGGCTTTATTTGCGTTATATGAATAATTCTAATAACAAATACAGCATTTTTAAGGAATCTGGTCAACTAGGATTGTTACATGATATTGGTAGTGGTAGGCTCATATTCTTTATATGCTTATTGACAGCAGTTTTATTTTGGTTTCTCATTAAATTATCGGATGTATACACCGTTAATTATTCCTTCAAAGTAAGATATGAGAATGCTCCAACATCTGTGCGTTTAACAAAAGTTATAGATACAACTCTTGACTTAAGTCTTACAGCCAGAGGTTTTGATATTCTCAAACTCAATATGTTTAACGATATGGATAATCTGGATATTAATCTAGATAATTATAATATCGATAATAGAGGTAATAATCAGTACTCAATATACACTCAGGAGCTGATAACAAAGCTGTCTGACCTTGTGGATGTTGATGAAAAAGATATCCAGCTTTCAAGGGTAACCTTATCCTTTGAAATGGAAAAGACAAGTCAAAAGGTAATCCCCATAAAAGTAAATTTGGATATAAGCTTCACGGATCAGTTTGACCAATACAATGACATTGAAGTTATACCAGCAGAAATAATGGTATATGGACCATCAAAGGTGCTAGATACTCTTTCGAGTATAAGTACGCTACCTTTGGTATTGAGTGATGTTAATAGTAACGTATCAGAATCCATTAATTTGACTAACCCTCTGCCACAATTAATCAGTATGGAAGAGAATATTGCGACAATTAAATTTGATGTTGAGAAATTTACAGAATCAGAAATTAGCATTCCCATAAACTCATCCAATCTGCCATATAATATTAAAACATTTCCTTCCGATGCAACCGTTTTTTTCAGAGTTGCACAAAAGGACTTTAAAGATATTAAAGCCAACCAGTTTTATGTGATTTTGGCAACTGATAATGTTGATGTGCAGCTAGCTAATAAGATTCCACTTAGGGTTGTGAAATTCCCTGAAATTGTACGTAACATAAGGGTTGTTCCCTCAGAAGTGGAGTTTCTGATAATAAAATAATATGCTTAAAATAGCTCTTACCGGTAATATAGGAAGTGGTAAATCAACTGTGGCAAGAATATTTAATATTCTGGGCATACCTGTATTTAATGCTGATATGGTCGCAAAAGAACTATACACTGATGATGATGTTATCAAGGAGCTAGTTGAATTGTTTGGCAGTAATATATTGACCTCAAAAGAAACAATTGATACTAAGAAGTTGGCGGCAATAATATTCTCGGACAAAAAGGCCCTAAAGAGCATAAACCAACTGATACATCCAAAAGTATTAAAGAAGTTTAATAATTGGCTAGATACACACTCAAACAACGAGTATATAATCCACGAGTCTGCAATATTGTTTGAAAATAACCTCCAGGATAGATTTGATTACATCATAACAGTTAGTGCACATCAAGATTTAAGAGTAGAACGTGTTATGGATAGGGACGGTAATACAAGAGATGAGGTTTTAGATAGAATTAGCAATCAAATGTCAGACACGGTAAAGTGTAAACTTTCTGATTTTGTTATCTCCAATAACAATAATGATATGCTTATTCCACAGGTTATGGAAATTCATAATAGATTGCTAAAAAAACAGAAATTTTAAAATTGATTCTTGCATACAAATGGTAAATAGAATTTATATTTTAGGTTTTATGGGTGTTGGAAAAAGCACTACTGCTAAGGCTTTGGCTCGTAAATTGGGCTATGATTTTATGGATACAGATAAGCTTCTTGAGAAGAAATACAAAATAAACATCAACAATTTTTTCTCCAAATACGGTGAAGAATTATTCAGGGAGATCGAACATGGAACTCTTCTTGAAACATTTAATCATAATAAATGTGTAATTGCTACTGGAGGTGGCCTACCATGTTATTTTGATGCTATGGATAAAATAAATGTTAACGGACTAAGTATACTACTTCAAATGGATGATAAATCTATAATGAACAGGCTTATGGCATCAAAGCAAAAAAGGCCGCTTATAAATGACTTAAGTGAGGAAGAGCTTTTAAATTTTGTTGAAAAAGAACTGAATAGTAGAAAAAAATATTATGAAAAAGCATCCTTAACAATTCCAGCTCTCAATCTGAATATCGATCACCTAGTAGCAAAAATAAGCGAACATAACAGTTATTAGCTATTTTTTTATTGTTAGGAGAGCAACATTTTCAACATGGTGTGTGTTTGGAAACATATCCACTGGTTGAATTTTTAAAACCTCATATTTTTCTGAAAGAATTGCAATATCTCTTGCTTGAGAGGCAGGGTTACAGCTTACATAAATTATTTTGTCGGGCATGGCACTTAGAATTTGTTTAACCACTTTTTCGTGCATACCAGCTCGAGGAGGATCTGTAACTATTACGTCGGGTTTACCATGTTCGAGAAAAAATTCTTCGGTCAAAATTTTCAACATATCTCCAACAAAGAACTCCACATTATCAATCTTATTAAGTAAGGCATTTTCTTTTGCATCATCTATTGCTTGCTCAACAGATTCTATTCCAATTACTTTTTTTACAGAGCCTGCAATAAAATCCGCAATGGTACCAATGCCCGTATATAGGTCATATACTAGTTCATCACCCTTAAAGTCTGCAAATTCAAATGCAGTCATATATAGTTTAAACGCTTGCTCCGGGTTTGTTTGATAGAATGACTTTGGCCTAACCTTAAACTTTAAGTCAGGTAAATCCTCTTGGGGTCTTTTTATCTCTTCCATAAGAAAAGGTTCTCCCTTTGCAAGTCTTACATCCAAGTCCCAAATGGTATCATTATTTTTCTCATTGATAACATACATTAGTGATGTTATCTCACTAAATTTATCACCAATGGCTTTCATCATATCTGCAATAACCATATCGTCATATTTAAATATGACTATTACCATCAAATCTTCAATTGTTGATGTTCTGATAATTACATTTCTAAGAAATCCTTCGTGCGATCTAGCATTATAAAATTCCAGATTATTTTTTTTTGCATAATCTTTTATGAAGAGGCGTATTGCATTTGAAGGATCTTTTTGAAGGTAACATGTTTCAATGTCTAATATTTTGTCGAACATACCTGGTAGGTGGAATCCTAGCCCATTGGTATCTAGTGGTCCACCGTCTTCCTTTGATACATCCTCATCAGTTAGCCATCTTCTATCGGAAAATGTGTATTCCAGCTTATTCCTGTAAAAATATTGGTTGTCTCCTCCAATTATGGGCAATGTATCATTCACATCAACCTTAGCAATTCTTTCGAAACTATCAGTTACCTGTTTTTGTTTATTTAACAGCTGATTTTCATATTTAACATGTTGCCATTTGCAACCTCCACATAATCCAAAATGTGAACATTTTGGTTCGGTTCTTTCTTTGGAGTAATCATGGAAATTGGTTACCCTACCTTCTAAGTATGATTTGCGTTTTTTTGTAATTTGAATATCAACAACATCACCAGGTGCTGTGAAGGGAACAAAAACAACTTTGTCTTCTGTTTTTGCTATACATTTACCTTCCGCTGCTGCATCAGTAATAATAATATTTTCCAAGTGGGGGAGTGGTCGCTTTCGTCGTGACATGATAGATGATTTACAATGTAATTATTAAGGTTGATTTTACATTCTTTCGGGCATTTGAATACCCAATAAAGCCATGGCTGATTTTAATGTTTTTGCAACAAATTCAGCAAGAGATATTCTAAAATCTCGCTTTTCTTCATCCGATTCTTTTAATATGGATATGTCATGATAGAATTGGTTAAATTCTTTCGCAAGATCATAGGCATAATTAGCAAAAAGGGCAGGGCTCATATTTTCAGATGCCTGCATTGTTACTGAAGGATATTCATACAATAGTTTCATCAATGATATTTCCTTTGATTCCAGAGGTATATTATAGTTTATTTTACTGTTGTTGCCAATGTTATTTTCGGATGCCTTTCTTAGAATTGATTTTATGCGAGCATGTGTATATTGTATGAATGGGCCAGTATTTCCATTAAAATCAATAGATTCTTTGGGATTAAAGGTCATTGTTTTCTTTGGGTCTACTTTTAAAATAAAATATTTCAATGCCCCAAGGCTTAACATACTATATAATTCATGTGCTTCTTCGTCGGAGAAGTCATTGAATTTTCCAAGCTCTTCGGAGGTTGATTTTGCCGTGTTATACATCTCATCCATTAGATCATCTGCATCCACAACAGTTCCTTCTCTGGACTTCATTTTACCTTCTGGTAATTCAACCATTCCATAACTTAGGTGGTATATATGTTCAGCCCATGATTTACCCAGTTTTTTAAGAATTAGTTTGAGTACATCAAAATGATAATTTTGCTCATTACCAACAACGTATATAAATTCCGATGGTTTAAATTCATCATATCTTAATTGTGCTGTTCCAAGATCTTGAGTCATATAAACAGATGTGCCATCAGCTCTAAGTACTAGTTTCTCATCTAACCCTTCATCCGTTAAGTCGCACCAAACAGAACCATCATCTTTTTTGAACAGTACACCATTTTTCAGTCCATCGTTAACCAGTTTTTTCCCAAGCAAGTATGTTTCAGACTCATGGTATACCTTATGAAAATCAATACCCATTCGATCATAAGTAATATCAAAACCATCATAAACCCAGTTATTCATTCTGCTCCATAGCTCACGAACTTCAGTATCTTCATTTTCCCACCTAATGAGTAGGTCTTTAGCTTCATTTAGCAAGTCTGTTTTCTTTGCAGCTTCATCATTGTCCATACCATTGGCAACAAGTTCGGCAATCTGTTCTTTGTTTTTTTTGTCGAATAAGACATAATATTCACCTACAAATTTGTCACCCTTGAGGTTTGTGGACTCAGGGCTGCTGCCCTCACCCCATTTCATCCATGCAAGCATAGACTTGCAAATGTGAATGCCTCTATCATTTATGAGATTTACTTTTTTTACTTCTTTTCCACTATTTAATATAATCTCAGAAACACTCCATCCAAGTAGGTTATTCCTTATGTGACCCAAATGAAGAGGTTTATTAGTATTAGGGGATGAATACTCTATAACCACTGGAGATACTATTGAGGAACTATGTTTGCCATAGGATTTATTGTTATGATTATCCTCAAAAAATTTAAGCCAGAATTTCTGTTTAATAACTATGTTAAGGAATCCTTTAATAATATTGTATGATTCAACAACATCAATATTATCAATCAGATATTTACCAATTTCATCTGCTGTTTGCTCTGGCGATTTTCTTGATAATTTTAAAAATGGGAATACAACAACTGTAATATCTCCATCAAATTCAGATCTAGTTTTCTGAATCTGAATTAGGTTTTCAGAGATATCTTCTTCATATAAAAATTTAATGGCACTTTTTAACCTGTCAATCAGTATTATCTCAATCATAAATTGTTGTTACTTATCAGGTGCAAAAGTAGAAAAAAACCCGCACCCATTTTCGTAAATTTATAACGATGTGGGAGCGGGCGTCTTTATGGTTTGTTGACTGCTATATTTAATTCTTAATAAAGGATTTGGTTATGTTTAATCCAGCTCCTGCCAATCTAATGGTATAAATACCTGCTGGAACATTTAAGTCAACCTTGTATTCGGAAGTATTATCCAATTGAGATATACTTTCTTTGTGTACTATCTTTCCTTGTGAATTGAATATGCTCAGTACATTATCTTTATTACCAATATTGCTTAGGTTAAGAGTAAATGAACCATTATTTGGATTGGGAAATATTGAAATACTTGCCAAATTATTTAGCTCTGCAATATCAGTGCAAAGTATAGTTATCATAATTTCATCTTGTGCATCGGAACATCCAGTTGAATTTGAAGCCGCAACACTAAGGGTAACTTCCTTGCTATTCTTATCTGAAACACCAGGTGTATAGGTTGGGTTTGCCACATTCATATCACTGAAAGTACCATCTCCAGAAGTTTGCCAAGTTATTTCTTCATAATTACTAAATGATGCGTCGGTTATATGATAAATTACCCCTGGACAAATGTCCGTATCTGCTCCGGCAAATGCAGTTGCTGCCTTTAAAACAGTTAGAGCTATGCTTTCAGAAATAGTTCCACATAAATCCCCACCAGTTGCTGATAAAGTTAAGGATACATATCCTTGCTCAATATCATTAACTCCCGGAGTATAAGAGGAATTAATTTGTGTGGCATCATCAAAGAAACCATCACCTTCTGAAGTCCATAGGATCTCGTTATAATTATCAGCCGAAGCATTCTCAAATAAAACCGAACTATTACTACAAATTGTAATATCATCTCCTGGGTTTACAACCGGTGACTTCTCAAATGTGAACATAACGTCATCTGTGATTGTAGTGCTTGAACCTGTTCCTGCTATTGTTAAAGTAACATAGCCATCTTCTATATCTTGTTCGGATGGGTAATAAACAGGTGAATTAATCTCGGGATTATTGAATGTTCCAGTTCCAGAAGTAGTCCAT
>JABJIE010000075.1 GCA_018661505.1 Lentimicrobiaceae bacterium | reverse complement strand
GGTTATTTAGCTTGTTTTAAAAGTTTGAGCACTAATTGGGCCCTTATCTTAGTTTAATATAATCTTGTTGTTACTTAGTCCTCCTTGATATGAATGCTGTATAATGTACATCCCCCTATCTAGGTGATTAAGATTAATGTTTGTTTTAGGTTTTATAATGGTAGAATTTAAAATAACCTTACCATTTATGTCGATAATTTGAAAATTAGAACCCATTGGGGCTTCAATTGTTACTGCACCCGATGTAGGGTTTGGGAAAAATGAAGTGTTTTCCTCCAAATAGTTATCTGCTATGTTAGTATGAAACTGAGAAACTGTTAACTCCGTTTGGAACACAACGTCATTGTTTGATGTTCCATCACCATTTCCAGCATTGAATGCAGCATAAAATTTGATTAAATCTGGTGCCGGATCTGGAGCTGTCCAGTCCATGGACCAGGAATTAGAATTACCATTGGGTACATTACCGTTTGCAGTATGTGTAACTGCTTTGTTAGCGTTACAGAGTTTAGTTCGGGTAGGTTCTGTGATGGTAAAGGTTCCCATTTTATTACCAAATCCATCCTCTGCGGTTAGTTCGAAACCAAATTTAACAACACCTTGATGAGTACCTGTGGCTGTTATGGTATATGTATCACCAGCGATAAAACCAAATTCGGGTATGGTTGTTTCTATCCAGTTAGGTTGTGATTGTGCACTTCCGGTATGACATCCTGTACAAGTCGCGCCTCCATCTCCCATTGATCCAGTTTTACCGCCAGGGCTACCATCGTTATAGCTATATAAAACAAGAATAAAAGGTATTGAAAGAACAAAAAATATATTATAAATCCTTTTCATTAAATTTGTTTTATATTTATTTAGACTCATTAAAAATAAGCTATAACTTTCGCTAAAATAGTATCCCAATTGTTTTTAAACAAACATTTTTAAATTTTTAACAAATATTTTACAATTATTTTCAACCGTAACATACGCGCATTCCTCCACATAGCTCTCATTTAACGATGTTTATAACTTTTTAGAATAATTAGAAGCAAACTAGATTAATTTTAAAAAGTTTACTTGGTTTGATATTTACATTATCCATCTTTACGACCAAAGAATAGTATAAACTAAAACTTACATGAAAAACTGCTATATTTGATAACTATTCACCAAACTAATTGTATTATGAAGTTAAACATAACAATAATCACAATAGTACTTTCCATTCTTTTCAGCCCAATATTCATAAAAGCACAATGCACTCCTGGTAACTCTACCACGTGTCCGGATCTTGAAAATAATGGTGAGGTATGCCCAGCTGTATTACCAGATGGAATAACAGGAATGGGCTACAATGAAGAGTTTACAATTCTTGCACCACCAGAATATGATCTTATGGGAACAGTAATTCAACTGCACCACATAAAAATAGCTGATGTAAACAACCTACCCCCTGGTATCTCATGGCAAACAAATGCTGCAGATAGTGTTTTTAATGTGGGCACATATTATTGCGTTCTGCTATCCGGTGAAAGTAATCAAGTTGGGAATTACCCTCTACATATTGTTGTTGATGTATATATTGACCTATTTGGGTTGCCGGTGTTTGCAGCACAGATTATAGATTCAACATCAATTTCTCTAAATATTACTTGGGATCCAAATGGAATTGAAACTCAAATTACCAATGACTTAGCAATTAATTTATGGCCAAACCCATTTGTAAATGATTTTACGTTTGAGATAGCTGGCGTTGGTAACGAAATTGTAAGAACCGAAATATATTCGTTGCTGGGTAATAAATTAATAAGTAATAATTTTAACGCAAACGCCATTGATAATAAATATAAGATTGACTGCTCTGGATTACCAGCAGGCACCTATTTAATCAAGGTTATATCTAATAATAAGCATGTTTCAAAGCTCATACGAAAAGTATCAAATTAATAAAATAGTTCCACATATTTATAGTGAGTAACATTTTTATCAAATATATTCTTCTCAACAAGAAGATATCTGGAGTATTGATAATACTATTAATACTCATTGGTAATTCATACTCTCAGCAAGCCCATATATATGGTATAATAACAGACTCTGTAACAAACGAATCTCTTCCGGGTGTAAATGTTATTCTAAGCAATGGTGGTGGTGTATCATCGAATTCAAATGGTTACTACTACTTGGATCTTGAACGTGGGCAGCACGCCATTACTTTTTCTTTTCTTGGTTATAAAACCAAAACGATATCCTTAAATTTAAAGGATAGTGACAGCATTAACTTAAATGTTAGCCTTGCAAACACCTCTTTTCTTCTGGATATGGCAGTTGTATCTGCAGGTAAATATGAGCAGAAAATTTCTGATGTTACAGTATCCATAGAAGTTATGAAACCCAGTTTCATCCAAAACATTAATACTACAAATATGGAAGATGCCTTGCAATATGTTCCAGGGTTGGATATCCTTGATGGACAAGCAAGTATCAGAGGAGGCGGTGGATATAGTTATGGTGCTGGTAGCAGGGTTATGGTTTTAATTGATGATATTCCAATATTAGCAGAAGGCACAGAGGACATTAATTGGAATTTTCTACCGGTGGAAAACATAGATCAGGTTGAGATACTGAAGGGTGCATCATCAGCCTTATACGGATCATCTGCATTGAATGGTGTAATAAATATTCGTACAGGTTATCCCGATATTGAGCCGAGCACTTCTGTTTCACTATACGCTGGAATCTACGATAAACCACAAAGAAAAGAACTGTCATGGTGGTGGGATACAAACCCTTTGTTTAGTGGTATCAACTTTACTCATTCAAGAAAAATAAAAGAGTTTGATTTTGTTGTTGGCGCAAATGCTCTTAGCAACGCCGAATACAGAACTGAAAATTATAATAAACAGATCAGAGCCAATGTAAAATTTAGGCATAGGCCGTCAAAACTAAAGGGTTTATCTTATGGAATAAATGCAAACCTGCAATGGCAACAAACTTCTGATTTTTTTATATGGATGGATGCAGATTCAGGAGCTTTTATTCAGAACCCTCTAACCGTTACACCAACCACTGGGCATCGGTTTAATATTAACCCATGGCTTAGTTATTACGATAAGCACAAGAACAAACATTTACTTCTTCTCCGTTACTATGACTTAAGTAATGGATTTGATAATAATCCAGATAAAAATAACGCATCAAAATCATACTATGGTGAGTATCAGTTTCAAAAACAGTTTAATAATGGCTTAAATTGGATAGTGGGATTCGTTGGGAAATATGGAACCACAGTAGCAAATTTATATGGAGATCACCATGGATCAAACATTGCAGCATTTACCCAGTTAGATTACAAATTCTTTGATCGCTTATCTGCATCACTTGGAGTTCGTTGGGAGCACCATTCCTTGGATGATACGGAAAAGGAATCGGGCACTGTTTTTCGAGCAGGTGTTAATTACCAAGCCGCAGAGAACACATTCATAAGAGCTTCCTTTGGACAGGGTTACAGATTTCCATCAATTGCCGAAAAATATACTGCCACAAACATTGGTAGTATAAATATTTTCCCAAACCCAGATCTGAAATCGGAAAAAGGATGGAGCTCTGAAATTGGTTTAAAGCAGGGTTTTACAATAAACAACTGGTCTGGCTTTGTTGATTTTGCAGCCTTTCTATCCGAATATGAGAACATGATTGAGTTTATGTTCGGAGTTTATTCATCAGACTCATTGTCTTTGCCAACATTAGATGATATCGGATTCAAATCTCAAAACATTGGAAGTGCCAGGATAACAGGTATTGAACTAGGAATTTCAGGCGCTGGTTTGATAGGAAAGTTACCAGTATCTGTGTTTGCTGGATACACATATATGAATCCCATTGATTTAAGCTCGGATACATTATCCAATAATATCCTTAAATATAGATATCGTCATTCCTTCAAATCAGATATTGAAATACAGGTGCATAAGTTATCCTTTGGCATAAGCACCATATATAGAAGCTTCATGGAAAGAATTGACTCTGCCTTTGAGGAAACCATATTAGGCACTCAGATATTTCCAGGCCTCAAAGAATATCGTGAAAAGCATGATTCTGGTTATTTTGTTTTCGATTTCAGAGCTTCATATAACTTTACACCTTCAGCAAAACTTTCATTTATCGCAAAAAACATGTTCAACAAAGAATACATGGGCCGACCCGGCGACATCCAACCACCCAGGAACTTTACACTGCAATTTCTCCTTGATTTGTAGTTTTCGTTATATATGCCTAAGTCAAAGTTATTCACATTCCACTATTGAAAAGTATAGAATATGCTATAACTATTTTATTTCATAAACGGTATATTGCATTAAATTCTTCACGCAAATTCTAAAGGGTTCTAATTTGTGTTGGATAAAAAGGAAAAAACCAGAGCCCAAACTTTAAATAATTAAGACAATGAAAAAAATTACTCTTTTATTACTAGTAATGGGTCTAGCCATAATATCTCAGGCTCAAACCATGTTTGACAAAGGCGTAAGTGGATTCTCAATTAATGCAGGAATACAAGAAAGCTATTGGGAAGACGGATTTTATGCTGGTTTAGAGTATACCTACAAAGGAGCATTAGACTTATCTTTCGAATATGGCAACTTTACCTATGACAGAGACAACCTAGAAGGCGCAATGTGGAATGGTGGATCATTTCCAAAAGTACCAAAAGAGTCTGTACTAGCATTTGGCGCAGAATATTGGGTTCTAAGAACAGACCCTGGTAGTGATCGTGGTGTAAAT
>JABJIE010000011.1 GCA_018661505.1 Lentimicrobiaceae bacterium | reverse complement strand
CATAAGACAAACCAAAAATGGATCTGAGGTGGTATACATAGATATGACCAACAGAGATCTCCTGCTTTCGGAGTATTTCTATCTCAAACCCAACGACATTGTATATGCGCAACCTGTAAAAGGTAAACAGTTTACATTTGCTAACTTCCCCTATGGCATTATCTTTGGGTTGATATCTTCAACGGTACTTATTCTTTCATACATTCAACAATAGTAGATATGGCAATGGAAAATTTTGAAGGAATACAACAGCATGAAGAAAGCATTGACATAAAAGCTCTCTTTTTCAAATTTATTAGTCATTGGTATTTGTTTGCATTAACACTGTTTGTTGCTGTTATTGTGGCATTTATGTTTAATAAATACACCAGTCCTGTTTATGAGGTAAATACCACTGTTTTGGTTAAGGATGAAAAGGGTGCCCTTGACCCTTCTTCCATGCTTGGAGGCCTTGGGCTAAGTAACAACCAACAAAATGTGGAAAATGAAATAGGAATTCTAACGTCTTTTTCCCTTTCATACAGGGCAATTAAAGATCTTGATTTTGAGATTTCATATTTCATTGATGAGGGATTAATTTCAACTGAACTGTACCATACATCACCCTTTGAGGTAATAATGGATACCAGTATACCTCAAACAGTTGGTCAGAAGTTCAATGTTAGAATACTCAGTTCCAGTGAATATTCAATAGAGTTGAACGGAGAATTATTAAATAAATACGACTTTTCCACAAAAGAAAACGTAGGTGATGCCGTTGAAAGTGGAAAATGGAAAGGAACATTTCGTTTTGGAGAACTCATAGAAAACGAATATGGAAGCTTTAAGATTATTCTCAACGACAGGTTTGATTCAGAAAAAGATTTTGAGTCTTCGTATTATTTTATTTTTAACGATTATCTAAGCCTGACGAAACGATTTAGAGGCTTCGAAATTGAGCCAATAAACAGAGAGGCGTCCATTCTTCAGATAAAACTAGAGAATAACAATACCAAAAAAGCCGTTAACTTCCTAAACATGCTCACAAAGGTTTACTTGCAAAGGGGGTTGGACCAAAAAAATATGATTGCCTCCAATACTATTAGATTTATTGATGGCCAGCTTGATGTTATTTCCGACACCCTGCGCGCAGCTGAAACAGATCTGCAAACATTTCAGTCAGACAATGAAGTGATGGACTTGTCTTTCCAAGCACAGCAAGTGTTTACATACATTGAGGAGCTTCAAAAACAAAAGGCAGAGATGGTTGTAAAGTCAAAGTATTACAACAACCTTAGGAACTATATTCAGAAAAACTCCCAGGATATTGATCAATTGGTTGCTCCGTCTGCAATGGGAATTGATGATCCGGTTCTAAATGCCCTTGTGGGTCAATTGATTGAGCTTTACAGCAAAAAATCTGAACTTCTACTCACGGGTACGGATAGGAATCCCTCTGTTATTAGTATAAATACACAGATAAGAAGTACGCAAAATGCCATACTTGGTAACATTGGAAACATTATTGAAAACTCAAATGAGGTGCTTGCTGACATAGATAATAGAATCGATAAAATTACCCGTAAGGCAAGCAATTTACCTGTAACACAAAGGGAATTAATTAATTTCCAACGACAGTTTGATATTGCAAATAACATTTACACATATCTGCTTGAAAAGAGGTCTGAGGCACAAATAACCAAAGCTTCAAATTTACCCGATAACGAAATTATTGATATTGCCAGAGAAGAATTGAGTGAAGATGTTTTTCCAAAAAAATCACTTAATTACGTGATAGCATTATTATTGGGGCTTGTTATTCCTGTTGTTTATGTTTTGGGTAAGGATTATTTTAATGACTCCATAATTGAGAAGAAAGATGTTGAAAGTGCAACAAGTTTTCCAATTATCGGTCAGCTTTTACATTCAACCAAAGATTCTCAACTAGTGGTTCTTGACTCTCCCAAATCAAGTGTTTCTGAGGCTTTCAGATCCCTTAGAACCAACCTTCAATACCTTGCCAAAGGCAAAGATAAAATTACCATTATGGTAACTGCTGACATGGTTAGTGCTGGTAAAACTTATGTGTCGATAAATAT
>JABJIE010000074.1 GCA_018661505.1 Lentimicrobiaceae bacterium | reverse complement strand
ACAACCTAGAAGGCGCAATGTGGAATGGTGGATCATTTCCAAAAGTACCAAAAGAGTCTGTACTAGCATTTGGCGCAGAATATTGGGTTCTAAGAACAGACCCTGGTAGTGATCGTGGTGTAAATGTTGGTATTTGGGCAGAGTATGAAATGGAAAATTACACAGATTCCAAACTCTTAATTCCAGGTGACCCAGGCACAGAGGATATGGTAGAGGAGTGGATATCTGGGAGTGCTTTTGCATTTGGTATTGATTTTTCAATCGACTTCGCTGTTAAAGATGGATGGCGTCTTCAACCATACACATGGTTAGGAAGAGTGTTTGCAACAGAAAAAGACAAGGTCAATGGCGCTGACGAAACTGATAATTTTCAAGGTACCGGAGCAGGGCTAGGTGTTATCTTACAAAAAATGCTCAACAACGGAAGTTCTGTTTGGTTGGGAACTGAGTGGGATATGGATAACCTAGAAAATGCTAACGATACTTCATTCGAAGTTACATTAGGTTTCAACCTAGGTTTTGCAAAATAATATTAATTACCTGATTAACAAGGGGGTTAAGGCTCAGAAAACATGAGCTTTAACCCTCTTTTTTTGTGTATCTTTTTTTTACCAGTAGTATTCGATTTAATTTTATATACTTTTACAGCAGTACAGTTATATCTAAATACCAATTTATCAGTAAATTATTCCATTTACCCCTAAAACGCATATTGTAGACTCTATATAACAAATTAAAATCAAACCTTATGTTTAATAATACTAAATCAAGCAGAAATATATTGGTTATTTTACTAGCAACTTTCTTAATTTCCATTGGTTGCAATAAAGAAAGTGACTCCTCAGAGGAGACCATCACCTTAAAAGGTACCGTTTTACATGGACAGTCACCAATTGAAAACTCAATGGTAAAAATTTATCTAGCTGGATCAAGCCAATGGTCTGATGCAGTTTCTTTGGGCGAGACTCAAACAAGTTCTGGAGGGGAGTTTGAAATTTCCTTTTCGATGACAACTGATCCAGAAGCAGTGATATACGCCACTGCATCTGGTGCTTCAGCAAGTATAAAGTTAGCGTCTGTGTTTGGTACTCAGCCACTTCCCTCTAATGTGGTAATCAACGAAAGAACAACAATTGCTACTGCATATGCGATGGCTCAGTTCATAGATGGAGATAACATAGCAGGTAGCTACCCTGGATTACAAAATGCTGCTGCAACCCTACAAAACCTTGTAAATATTGGTGATGGGGGCATTGCCACAGTTCTTAATCAGTTTCCCAATGGAGCATCCACGTCAACACTAAGCAAGTTCAATTCCTTGGCAAACATAATTGCTACCTGCGTAGAACAACCGTCCAAATGTTCTGACCTCTTTGCTATTTCAACATCTCCAAATGATGAAGCTCCAGACAATACATTGCAAGCTGCCATTAACATATCACATACGCCATGGCGCCAAGAGGTTATCTCACCTTTATTTGATTTCTCAATGAATTCGGAGTTGTACGAACCAATGCTAAATCTAGCTCCTGATAACTGGACACTAGCAATTAGATATGATGGTAACGGACAGCAACTAGACGGACCTGGAAATATAGCCTTTGATTATGATGGCAATGTATGGGTTACCAATAATTACACATACAGCGATGATAGTTCCGATCCCAATGTGTGTGGTGACACAAAAGTACTTAGGTATACTCCAACAGGCGAAAATTATCCAGGCTCACCTTACGAAGGTGGAGGTGTATACGGAGCCGGTTTTGGTATTACTTTTGACATAAGAGGAGATGTTTGGGTAGGAAATTTTGCTTTTCAAGGGTCCCAATGTCCGGTTAGTGATGATAATCAAGCATTACTTTGGAATAATGTTGCACAGTTTAATTCCAATGGAGAAGCATTATCTCCGGATGCAGATTTAAGTGTAAATCCAGTTATCCCTGGCGGATATTTGTCAGACGAAGATGCTAAGATACAAGGCATGGCATCGGATCATGATGGTAACATTTGGATGGTAAACTGCGAGGCTGAAAGCGTTACAAAATTTACAAACGGCGATCCGAACCAACGAACAGTATATGAAGAAATAGGAATAGAAAAACCTTTTGATGTTACCGTTGATACTTATGGTAATGCATGGGTAACTAGCAACTACAACGATAAGGTTTGTAAGATTGATCCTAACGGTAATATTCAACTTGTGGAAGGTTCTTTTCACCGGCCCATGGGTATTGCAGCTGATAGTCAAGGCAATGTATGGGTGGCAAACTCCGGAGGTATGGATCCACCATGTGGAAGCAGCACGGTAGAAGATTTCGTAGAGTTTATAGCTGCCATCTCCTCAGATTACGGGTTTCCAGGAGCATCTGTGAGTATGATTACGCCTAGCGGTACAGTTTCCGCAGGCAGCCCTTATACTGGTGGTGGTTTATATATGCCATGGGGTATTGCAGTGGATGGCAACGACAACGTTTTTGTAGCCAATTTCAATGGAAAGAGATTAAGCTACATAGCTGGTGCAAACACATCTAGCTTACCTCCAGGTTTTAATACTGGTGATCCAATTTCACCTGATGGCGGATACACTTTCGACGGATTTGAGAGAGTTACGGGAGTGCAAGTTGACCCTTCAGGAAACGTTTGGTGTTGTAATAACTGGGAAATGATTCCTGTTCAGACTAACCCTGGCAGTCATCAGTTGGTTGTATTTATTGGGCTAGCATCACCTGTTGAAACACCTTTAATAGGTTATCCAAGAAGTCCTCACACAGAAGATTAGCATTGTCATATGAAAGCGTGCTCAGTGAGAATTATAAATGTAATAATGAAAACAAGAGCATCATTTTAGTGTTTATTAATTGCATGCTACACATATGCCAGTGGCTTCAATTTCAAAATTATTAATGGTATGACCTGGTATGGCAAAGTTTATAGCGCTATCTGCCTGAACACATGTTACCGCTTTACAATTTGAGCATTTAAAATGAATGTGTTTGTGATTATGAGAATCCCAGGAGCATTTGCTGCTGCATACCGCATAAAATGTTTCCTTCTCCCCTACTGATGCCTTGTGGATAATACCACTTTTCATTAAAGAATTAATGGTACGATATAATGTAACTCTATCGAAGTCATGAAGAGCATTTTGAATTTCAGAAAATGGAATGGCTTTGTTATAACCTGAGATTACTGATAGCACCTCCAATCTGGTGGATGTAGCTTTTAATTTTCGTTCTCTCAGAAGCTGTTTTAAAAGAATATTTTCTTCCATATAAAATAATTTATTAAAATGAAATATTTATACCTACAATCAAATTGAATCCAAGGTCATCAGCAAAATAGCGTTGACGATTGAGATAATCACGGTATGTTTCATTGAGTAAATTTTCTACTCTGACATACATGTTTAACCTCAGTTTACTTAATTGCTTCTCAGCTGATGCCTTGAGGCCAATCAAGTAGTATGACTCCGGAGGTGCAAGAAAGTCTTGAGAAGGGAGTATGTTTTTTTGTTCAAATACCAACCTACTATTAATTTGAAATTCTATATTTTGAAACTTCCCAAATTTAGGAATATAATAACTAAAGTCAGCATAAAGGTTATTTGGTGGCATATAAACTAACGGTATGTCATTACTTAGGTCATGCCCATTTAGGCAGCTATATTTCCCTGTAATGTT
>JABJIE010000073.1 GCA_018661505.1 Lentimicrobiaceae bacterium | reverse complement strand
GCATATTTTCCAAATGTTGAATATTTTGCGTTAATAAACCTATTTGATGGTGTCATGATTGATGTTAATGAAACATTCCCAAAGCAAACATATAGAAACAGGTGCAGTATACTTACTGCAAATGGTCCACTAAACCTTGTACTGCCAGTATCAAAACCCAACGGAAACAAATCCCTAACTAAGGATGTAACTATTTTTGATAGGGAAAAGTGGCACCTTAATCATACTAGAGCAATATCATCTGCATATAGCACCTCCCCTTTTTATATTCATTATATTGATGAGTTTATAGGTATTTTTGATAATAAATGGGATAACCTCATTGACTTAAATACCGAAATAATCGAACGTATATTGACAATCCTTGAAATAAGTAAGAACATTAATTACACTGATAATTTCCTGCCAGTTGAAAACACACATAGTGATTTTAGGTTTGCCATAAGTCCAAAGGTTAAAAGTGATTTAACATCATTTGATGAATATACTCAGGTTTTCTCTGATAGGTATGCGTTCTTCCCAAACTTAAGTGTTTTGGATCTTATTTTTAATCTAGGCCCTAGAGCTAAGGATTATCTAGATAATGTCTCGAATAAAATATTAAATTCCTAATCTGGATAAGATATTCTTACATGATGGATATTCAATAGTTTCTTCTTTAAAACCTTCCTTGCAATGCTTATTTGTTGCATTGTAATGTTTGCGTTTAAGAACTGTCCATGCTCCATCAATGAATTAAAAATATTATCCACTAAGTCATTAATTTTTTGTTCATCAGGTGCATTTAAACTTCTTGAAGCAGCTTCAACAGAATCTGCCATCATAACAACTGCTGTCTCTTTGGAAAAAGGTGGTGGGCCATGGTATGTAAACTCACTTTTATCCACTTCCATTCCAGGATTTTGCTTTTTCTCAAGTCTATAAAAGTATTCTACTCTTCTAGTGCCATGGTGTGTTCGGATGAAATCAATTATTTGTTCAGGAAGCCTTGCTTTTCTTGCCATTTCAATTCCACCCAAAACATGTCCTATTATAATCTTTGCACTCTCCTCATAAGTGATTTCATCATGAGGGTTATATCCTGCAACCTGATTTTCCACGAAATATAATGGATTTTTCATTTTTCCAATATCATGGTAGAGAGCTCCAGTTCTTGCGAGAAGTGCATCCCCTCCTATCTCATAAAGCACCTCTGAGGCCAAATTTGCAACCTGGAGAGAGTGCTGAAATGTTCCGGGTGCTTTAATACTTAATTCACGTAACAACGTATTATTTGTATTTGATAATTCAAGCATTGTTAGTTGAGTAATAATCTCAAAAGTTTTTTCATAAATAAATATAATTGGAAATGCTAAAAGAATCAATACGGAACTGCCGGCATAATTACCAATAACTCTCCAAGAAAGACTTTCAAAGGACCCCTCTTGTATGAGGAGCATACTTATATATACAATTATGTATGTAATAAATACCATCAATGCAGCACGAAATAGATCTGATCTCTTACTAAGTTTTTGCACTGAATAGACTGCAATCAAGCCTACAATAGCTTCGGTGTAGAAGAACTCAAAACTATTAATAGCGTAAAACCCAAGCAGCATCAATGTTACAAGGTATACGAAAATTGCAACTCCTGCATCTAAAAATGCTGCAATTATTATTGCTAGCAATGCAAAGGGAACAATATATACCCACTCAGGGAATACAATAAAAATAAAGTCCGTTATGGCTACAAAAAATAATTGTGTGATTATTATTAGTACTGTATATTTAATTTGATCGTAAAAACTTTTACGATAAAATTTTATAAAGAGATATTGTACGAGAAATAGAAGTGTAACAAGAGAAACCATTCCTATTATCGTATAAATTCGTGAATCCGATGTATCTAGTTCTTTTTCATAATCATATTTTAAGGAAATCAAAGTTTGATATATATCGCTATTAACCAGCTCCCCTGTGGAAATAATTAGTTCTCCTTTTTGTACAAGCCCCCTGGTAGTTGATATCTTATTTATTAACTCATTTAGTTCAGATTCATTTTTACTATTATCATATATTATATTCTGAACCAAGGAGATCGATATAACATTTTGTAATAGTATACTATCTGGTGATTGTAACCCCTCTATTCTCTTTTGTGCATCTAAAGTGGCTGACCTTATATCATATAGTTGCCCTAGAGTTGTTTCGGCAACAACATTGCCGTGTATGAGTCTTAATTGGTAGAAAGGGTCTTTACCATCTATTACAGGATTATATTGTATTACACCTCTGCTTTCAAATTTCTTATAAATCTTCAATAGAAAGTTTACATATTTAGAAGAATCTGCCTGATCAAAGTTATTGGGCCTTAATTCCCATGCTGTATTAAAGTTTCTTATTAACTCTACTTCTCCT
>JABJIE010000072.1 GCA_018661505.1 Lentimicrobiaceae bacterium | reverse complement strand
GCGATTGCAAAAAACTTAATAGCTCCTCTATTCTGCATTTGATCTTAATTATTAATTAATTACTTCAATTTTTTGAGCCTGCAAAAATAGAATAATATTTGAGAATTAGCAAATTGATTTTAATTAACTTTAGCTACTTTTATCACATCATTGCCATATGAAAAGTATTATGTTGAAATTATTGTTTATTAGTCTTTTATATATTTTGACCTTTATGTCCTGTACTGAACCCAACGCTAATGAGAACATGGAAAACATTCGAGTATTAGAGGGAGATTGGATTAGCCATAAAGGAGTTTCATATAATGAGAACTGGGATATTATTAGTGATAGTGCTTTCTATGGCGTTGGTTTTAGCATAAATGATGGCGATACTTTATTCAAACAGGATATGAGCATATTTCTAAATTCAAATAGAGTTTACTTTAGTATTAATCCAGAAAAAGATAGTAATGATTTGAAATTTGAGCTTTTGGAGGCCACCAAAAATAGTTGGCTATTCACAAATTCGAAAAACTCATATCCAAATAGAATATTTTACAACTTTTCGAATGATACCTCACTAACAATAGAGATATCAGATATGGACGGTAACAAGAGTCAGTTATTTTTTCTTAATAGGTAATAATAGTAGTTAGCTAATAGAAATCTAAATTATGTAATCAAAGTTAACTAAGATCTGAGGCATAAAACTCTTGTGACTTTAGTATTTGTTTGTTAACCATTTCCAGATAATGGAGTAACTTACTTTTTGTCCATACATAAGAATCCCTGTCTTATATATTTTGGAAGCCATGTAAGTTGTTAATATAAACCCAGTTATTAATAACCCAACTGAAGTCCATATTTGCCATAAGGGCACTCCGAAGGGAATTCTCATCATCATTGTGATGGGAGAGGTGAATGGAATCATTGACATCCAAATGGCAAGGTTACTGTCTGGTTGATTAATGATTACACCACTAAGAGCTATGGCAAAAACAAGTGGCATTGATACAGGTAACATAAATTGCTGACTATCTGTATCATGATCTATGGCTCCACCAATTGCAGCAAACAATGAAGCGTATAATAGGTATCCACCAAGGAAATAGAATATAAAGCTAAACATCATAACCTTTATATCTATACCACCTATGATTTCATTAATCATTACCATAGGACTGATACCAGAATCTTTTGCGTTGTTAAGAAGTTCATTATTCTGGCCAATAATTTGCAGATCATTTTCTCCGGTGAATATACCCGACTGAAAAGCACCAACAAAGATTAAAGTAAGTAGAATCCAAAGTAAAAATTGAGTTAATCCTACAAATGCAACTCCAATTATTTTTCCTAGCATGAGCTGAAATGGTTTCACTGAGGATATTATCACCTCCACAATTCTGTTTGACTTCTCTTCCATTACACCTTTGAGAACTTGAACGCCAAACATGAAAATAAAGAAATAAATCAATATTCCAGCAAAAGCAGCCAAGCCAACTTCTACTTCTGTATTACTTTTCTTTTCAATACCACCATCTTCAACTCGTATGGTAGATAGATTAATATTGACCTTGGAAGACTTTATTATTTCTGGATCTATCCCCGATGCAAGAAGTTTTTTGTTTTCAACTTCATGCTTCATGACAGATTTTATATATGAGGTAACATTTAAGCCGGGTTGCATCGTTGAGTACAACTCAGAGTTAACAGGGATATTTAATTCCGTTTTAGGAATAAATAGGAATAGTTCACCATTTAATAAAGCCGAATCTTTTTCTTCTTTAAAGTCTCCATAAACATGATAGAACTTAACATTATCCTGGTCCTTGAATTTTTCAAAGAACCATCCTGTTTCATCCATTACGGCAACTTTTCTTTCTGTTGCCTCTGTCCAATCAGATATGTAGGCAGGCAGTATTATCATTGCTGCCATTAAAACCGGACCAATAATAGTCATTATCAAGAATGATTTTTTTCTTACTCTTGATAGGTACTCGCGTCTTATTATTAGGAATATCTTATTCATGTGTAGTTAGTTAAAATTTATTTATGATTGATTACTGCTGACCTGCTGAATAAAAATGTCGTTTATGCTTGGCAGAATCTCTCTAAATGAAACAATTTCAGCTTGATTAATAATCTCTTTTATAAGATCGTTGGGTACTTTTCCATTGTTTATTTTAACATTGGCATAATGAATATTCCTTTCTCTTTTTGTCTCTTTGAGGGTGTAATTTCCGGGGCTAAGTGAAATGTCAGATTTGGACTTATATGCAATCTCAAATAGATTGTCCTTAAATTTCTCTTTAACCTCGTTTATTTCTCCACTTAAAACTGTTTTACTATTATTTATGAGGGCAATGTTGTCACAAAGCTCTTCAACCGAAGCCATATTATGAGTGGAAAAGATAATGGTTGCACCATCATCTCTTAGATTGAGAATTTCTTCCTTAAGAATGTTCACATTTATTGGATCAAATCCACTGAAAGGTTCATCAAAAATTAGTAAATCGGGTTTATGGAGAACAGTGACAATAAATTGAACTTTTTGCGCCATTCCCTTGGATAATTCTTCAACCTTTTTATTCCACCAAGAGCTTATCTCAAACTTCTCAAACCAATACTTCAATTGTTTTATGGCATCTCTTCTGCTCATACCCTTTAACTGTGCCAGGTATACTGCTTGTTCACCAACCTTCATTTTTTTATAAAGTCCTCTTTCCTCGGGTAAATACCCAATATTAGCTATGTCTTTGGTATTTATGGGATTGCCATTTAACATTACTTTACCCTGATCCATAATAGATATCAAGTTGATAATTCGTATGAGGGTAGTTTTACCAGCTCCGTTGGGACCAAGTAAACCGAATATACTCTGGGCAGGAACTTCTATGCTTACGTTGTCTAAGGCCTTATGGTTAGCATAATTTTTTGATACATTTAGTGCCTGTAGTGTATATTTATTGTCCATTTTCTTTAATTATTTCGTGATGTTTACAAAAATACAATCATGCACCTTTTCACCATCACAATAAATGTTAAAAGGGATAGTAATCAAAAGTTATCTCGATTTTTAAAAATAAAAGTAATGAACAGTCTATGAAAAGAACTCTCTCATTCTATCAAAATAACTTTTATCCTTGGATGTTGGATTTGGCTTAAAGTTTTTGGATTTTCTAAACTTCTCTATTATGGATTTTTCTTCCTTTGATAATTCACGTGGTGTCCAAATATTGACATTTACTAGTAAATCACCTCTGCCATAACCATTCACATCTGGGATACCTTTGCCTTTGAGTCTTAGAACCTTACCTCCTTGTGTGCCTGCGCCGATCTTTATTCTAGCTTTACCATCGATTGTGGGGATCTCACAGGTTGTTCCAAGTGCTGCATCAGCGAAGTTAACGTATAGGTCATAAAGTAAGTTATTACCATCACGAAGTAACTCTGGATCTTCTTTTTCTTCCACCAACACTATCAAATCTCCAGGGACTCCACCTCTTGCTCCAGCATTACCTTTTCCACTAATGGAAAGTTGCATACCATCAGCCACACCTGCAGGTATGTTTATACTAACAACTTCTTCACCTTTAACTATACCATTTCCATGACATTCCTTGCACTTGTTGGTTATTTGCTCTCCACTACCCCCGCACTGAGGACATGTTGAAGCAGTTTGCATTTGCCCAAGGAAAGTATTTGTCACTCTGGTAACTTGTCCTTGACCATGACAAGTTGTACAAGTGGATGGTGTACTGCCCTTTTCAGCTCCTGAACCGTGACATCCATCACATTCCTTGTATTTGTTGAGTTTTATCTTTTTTTCAACACCATTTGCCACATCATGAAGTGTGAGTTTAACTTTCACTCTGAGGTTTGAACCTCGGTTAACTCTTCTGCGAGTTGACTGACCACCTCCAAATCCACCACCAAAAGCTCCACCAAAGATATCACCGAAATGACTGAAAATATCATCCATAGACATGTGGCTGCCACCATGACCTCCACCTCGCATTCCTTCGTGCCCAAATCTGTCATAGCGAGCACGTTTATCTTCATTGCTTAGCACTTCATAGGCTTCGGCAGCTTCCTTAAAGTTTTCCTCAGCTTTCTTATCATCGGGATTTTTATCAGGATGAAATTTTATGGCCATCTTGCGATATGCCTTTTTTATTTCGTCAGCCGATGCACTTTTACCTACACCGAGAATATCATAATAATCTCTTTTGCTCATAATTATTCTTAAATATTGCTGTAAATTAGATAAAGCTAGCTACCCACAACTACCTTTGCGAAACGTATTATTTTTCCATTTAATAGATACCCTTTTTCAATTACATCTATTACTTTACCAACCATATCACTGTTTGGTGCCGGAACATTTGTTATTGCCTCATGGTAATCTGTATCAAAATCCTTTCCAATGGAGTTCATTGGCTCAAGACCTTTCTGAGTTAAAATATTAGTTAATTTGCTGTTAATTAGCTCTATACCTTTTTTAGTTTCTTCATCAAAGCCATGCTCATCAATTGCATTTAAAGCACGATCAAAATCATCCAATACAGGTAGTAATTGAGTAATTACATCCGCAGAGGCGCTTTTTAGAGTATCTAATTTTTCTTTATTTGTTCTTTTTCTATAATTATCAAATTCAGAGTATAGTCTTAAGTATTTATCATTAAGATCTTTGTATTCAAGTTGTATTTCATCAAATTTCTTCTCAGCTTTCAACTTTCTGTTTTTCTTTTGAGTTTTTGCATCTGCCTTTTTATCCTGATTGTTTACCTCATCGTTGGCTTCCTCATTACTCTCAAAATTTATATCATCTATGTTCTCTTCACTCATCTTTTTAATGATTTAGTAATCTAATTCTTCGATAGAATTTTAAGCTAACAAATTGCGAGCCAATGTGTAGTTTACGTCATAATGTCAGTAACAACAAAGAGTACTGAAAATCAGCAATTATTAATTGTAGGAAGTATATAAAATGGAAATTTATTATCTATTAAAAAAAATTCGAGTTGACTAATATTTATCAGATCGTAACAATATAATTACAATTTGATAGCATTTAATTATAAAATAACATTGTAATCCTTGTCAATCCTTATTGTGGCTTTATTTTTAATGGATTCAACTGTAAGATGTTCTTGCTCTAATACTGACCATCTCAATGGGTTTGTGGGCTCCTTTCCTCTATCTGTTTGAGCTTTTTTTGTTTCGTGATAAGTTAGCTCTATTATTATTTTCATATCCGCATCTGGAATATTAATGGCGTAAAGGCCATCAATTATCAGCATGTCAATACCATTAAAATCAGTAGTTAAACAATCAACCTGTTCTGTAACTAAATCAACACAAGGCATTTGAGATTTTCTATTATTCTTGAAGTCCTCAATTACTTGATTTATCTCATCCCATTTGTATTCAGATAAACCAACAACATTTTCAACTCCGTTACTCTCTCTCCATTCGGATCTTTCCAGGGGCAAAGTATTGTAGAAATTATCAACATGTATTGGTTTGGCAAAAATTCCATTCTTACGAAGATTCTTTGCAATAACGTGAGTTAACTCAGATTTGCCAGAACCTGATTCTCCTGAGATGGCTATGATTAACTTTGCTTTTCTCTTTTTTAAAATTTCGTCTGTAATTATTTCGGCAGCCTTACGGTGCTTTTCTGCAATTAGTAATACATCTTCAAGCATGGTAGGTTTATTTATTTATTAAGAACTCTGTTTTTTTATCACAAACTAGCTCTAGCTCTTTGTTTTTAACTATTACATTTACAGTCTTATTACTGTATATTACAATTTTTTCAGAACTAATTTCCATTTGATAATTTACCTTTTTAAAGGTAATATTAAATGATAACTGCTTCCAATGATTTGGTAAATTTGGATTTATTTTCAATAACTTACCTCTCAAGTCAACACCTCCAAAAGTGGTAATTGCAATCATAATTGTTCCTGCCATTACACCTGCATGTATTCCTTCTGCGGTTGTACCTCCTTGTATGTCATTATAGTCTGATGTTAAAGCATCAATGTAAAGATTCCAACTAAGCTTTTTATCATCTATAATGTTTGCAAGCTGAGCGTGAACCACACGACTTAAAGTTGATCCATGCGATGTTCTTTTCAGGTAGTAGTGAAGGTTCTTCTCCAAATAATCTTTTGGTAAGTCGTATCCCAAATTAGAAATTATATTATTGATTTCTTCATCTTCTAGGTTATAATAAGTCATTAAGGTATCAGCTTGTTTAGCTACTTTGTAGTTATCTGCCGATTTACCTTCTGCCTTGAGGATCCTATCCATTCTGTGTATATCACCGTATTTAGACCTGTAATAATCCCAGTTCAACTCCTTAAGCTCAAAATATCCATCATATTGAGAAATTATACCTTCATCATTTATAACAAGGTTTAGTTTGGAACTAATTATTGACCATTTTTTGATTTCATTTTTATCCAACCCAATATCTTGTTGGAGTTTAACCTTTGCATCATTATCCAAATTATCATAAATATTGGAAGCCTTGTTAAACATCCATGCAACCATAATATTTGTGTATGCATTATCTTTTAAACCTCCTTCATGTGCATCGGGATAACTCTCATGGAATTCATCAGGCCCCATTACTTTGTCAATACTATATCTTCCTGTTTTATTATTAAGCACTGATTTGCTTTCCCAGAAACGGCATATTTCAAAGTACATTTCACCGCCATACATATTCATGAACTCTCCATCATCAGTGATATGAAAATAATAGTAAATGTTGTAGGCAACTGCAAGAGATACATGCCTTTGTAGGGAGCTATAGTCATCTCCCCATTCTCCAGAAATAGGATTTAAATGAATTATTTGTGTTTCTTCGCGTCCATCACTACCACTTTGCCATGGGAACATAGCACCACGATATCCGCATTCTTTAGCATAATCGCGTGCCTTTTGCAGTCTTTTGTATCGATACATAAGAAGTGACCTTGCTGTTTCTGTAAAGTGAAGATCATAAAAGGGCATTATGAATAGGTCGTCCCAGAATATGTGACCCCTGTATGCTTCGCCATGCAGCCCCCTTGCTGTAATACCCGCATCAATATTTTTATTGTGTGGAGATGCACTAACAATAAGATGGTATATGTGTAGTCTGAGCATTTTCTGGGATATTCTATCACCTAAAATTTTGATGTCCACCTTATTCCATATTTGGAACCATTCATTTTTGCTATCGGTAAATATTTCATCGAAGCTTGAATATCCCTTAAGAAGGTTTAATGCTTTATTTTTAGTATTAGCGCCCATATTATTGCTATCAACAACCGACACTAATTTTTCAATTGTTAGTTTATTATTCAGTTCCGCATTGCATTCAATATATGTATATACAATACCTTCATCTGTAGCTATTTTAGAGCTGAATGAATTACTTCCATACAGCTTAATTTTTGCTGCTTCTGTTATTTCTATTTCTGATTGATTTGTTTTTACGGTAAGCCAGGATACTCCTTCGTCCCCACCTTGATTAACTGTTTCGAGATGCTGTTGATTTAGATCTCTGTAACGCTTTACACCGTCATTAATAACAGTGCCATCTAGAATACTAGAAATTGTTATCCTACCTTCATAATTTAGTGGAGTTATTGAATATTTAATGGCTGCCATATTTGGGTTAGCCATACTTCCAACTCTATATGATTCAATTCTTGTTTTTCTGTTTTCTTGATCGGTAATTTCCATCACTCTTGACAGAAGTCCGGATTTTAGGTTTAATTCTCTATGTATTTTATCAATTACAATTTTATTCGGGTTTATCCAATCACCATCATCTATCTTAAAAGTTATGTTTATCCAATTGGGAGCGCATACGAAGTCTTCATTGACAATATCTTTGTTGGAGACCTTTGTTGTAAGTCTGTTGTAGAGTCCAGCAATATAAGTGCCTGGGTAATTGTATTCACCAGCAATCGTTTCTTCCATTGCTCCTCGTATTCCCATATATCCATTTCCTACGGCAAGAAGAGCTTCTCTTGATTTTTCTTTGGAGGGTTTATAGTCATTGTATGATAATTGCCAGTTATCTTTTTCTATTCCCACTTCAAACCATTGATTTATTTCTTCAATTGAAATTTCTTCAAGATCATTTAGAACTATATCAGCACCATTTGCCTTCAATGCTTCATTATTGTTTTCACGAGCCAATCCTAGTACCAATCCGAAATTTCCATTTTTCCCTGCTTGAACTCCAGAAACTGCATCTTCCACTACTATTGTTAGGTTAGGATCAACACCTAAATTATTTGCTGCAGTTAAAAATATGTCGGGGGCAGGTTTACCATTTAGTCCTATTTCAGCACTAACAACACCATCAACTCGTGTTTCAATAAAATGCATCAGTCCTGCTGCTTCAAGCACTGACTGTGCGTTTTTACTTGATGAGGCAACACCAATTCTTATGTTATCTCTTTTTAACTGCTCCAATAATTTCACAGTTGAAGGATAAACTTCGACACCTTCTTTGGCTAGAACTTCGTTAAAAGCTTCATTTTTTCTATTTCCTAAACCACAAATTGTATCCTTTTCACCACCATCACTAGGATCTCCATAAGGGAGTGATATATTTCTAGAATCAAGAAAAGATTTTACACCTTCATATCTGGGTTTCCCATCAACATATGTAAGATAATCTTGGGGGGTAAATTCAATAAATTCATTACCATCTGCATTTGCTAGAGTCATCAAATATTCATCGAACATTTTCTTCCATGCGCGACTGTGAGTAGCAGCAGTTTTTGTAATAACTCCATCAAGATCGAAGACGACAGCCTCAAACTTATTTTTTGTCATTATATTAAGTATAATTTAAAGTTTATCATTTACAGCAAGTGTGCTTAGTGAACCAAATATCATAAATACTCCTGCCATATATATTGATAGCATTGGATCTCCATTGAAGAGGTATTTAAGAATAAGCCCACCAAAAACACCATTTACAATTTGAGGTATCGTAATAGACATATTGAATAATCCCATGAATATTCCCATTTTTTTTGCTGGTAGGGAGTTTGCTAGCATTGCATATGGCATTGCCAATATGCTGCCCCATGCTATTCCTATTCCAATCATTGGTATCACAAGTAATTGATATGAAGGTATAAGTCCAAATGACAGGAATGAAACTCCACCAATAAGTAAGGCAATTGCGTGAGTTCTTTTTCTTCCAATCCGGAGAGCTATTTTTGGAAGTGATAATGCAATTATAGCAGAAACTCCATTGTAAATACCAAATAAAATGCCCACCCAATTTGAAGCTTCCTTGAACTCTGGTGAATCAGGATTTGAGGTGCCAAAGAAGTATTCTGCTACAGTTGGAGTTGTATACACCCACATTGAAAACAAGGCAAACCATGAAAAAAATTGTACCAAAAGTAATTGCCACATTTTTTTCGGTATGGTAAATTTTGAATCTTCATGCGTTTGTTCACC
The DNA here is from genome assembly GCA_018661505.1 of Lentimicrobiaceae bacterium. Classification (GTDB taxonomy): domain Bacteria; phylum Bacteroidota; class Bacteroidia; order Bacteroidales; family F082. Next base: position 52,737 of record JABJIE010000072.1, on the reverse strand, counting down.
AGTATCTTGTTCATAAAATTCAGGAGGATATTCATTTGTAGAAGTTACAGTCCAAATTATGGATGATATGAGAACAAATGCTCCAAAATAAAATGAATATGTTACATTATCTGGAACAAATCCATCAGCTGCAACCTTGGAAACTCCGAACCAATTTCCAAGGATATATGGTAGCCAAGAGCCTATTACTGCGCCTATTCCAATTAGCAATGTTTGCATTGAAAAACCTAGCGAATGCTGTTCTTCTGGTAATTTATCTGCCACCAGAGCTCTGAATGGTTCCATGCTTATGTTCATAGATGCATCCATTATCATTAGCATTCCACCACCAATAAACATGGGAGCAATCATGGTAGCTAGATGAGGTGCATTGGGCATTAGAATCAAAGCAGTTGAGGTGAATATCGCTCCAGCTAGGAAGTATGGTCGCCTTCTCCCAAGTCTGTTCCATGTTTTATCACTGAAGTATCCTATTATTGGCTGCACTATCATACCAGTTATGGGTGCAACTAACCAAAACCAGCTTAAATGATGCACATCTGCTCCAAATGTTAGGAGTATACTTGAAGCATTTGCATTTTGTAAGGCAAACCCAAACTGGATACCAAGAAAGCCAAAGCTCATGTTCCATATTTGCCAAAAAGTAAGTCGAGGTTTCTTAATCATAGCGCGGTTTTAATAGTCCCCAAAAATACACCAATAATCATTATTGTATCAAAAAAAATTGGTTCACAGAATTATAAATTTATTTTTGCATCTTAGATCTTCATTTTTTATTAACTAAAACGATTGCAAGGAAATACAATGATTAGCATTATGAACAAGGATTCTTCTGGGAAAATATTACTAGTGATATTTTTATTCATGACATCTATGAATTTATTTGGACAGAAAACGGATACAATAATTCATGTTAACGGAAATATATTGCTAGGAGAAATTAAGAAGCTCAACGATGGAATTATTACATATAAGATGGATGGAATGGGAACAATAAAATTCCAAGTTGATAAGATTAATACATTCAAATCAGAAAAGAGTTTTCAGGTTGTATTGAAAGGTGGTAAACAATATTTTGGAAGTTTTGATACATGTGGTATTGAAAGACATGTAAAGCTTATACTAATAAATGGAAGTGATAGACTATTCATAGAAGATATAATTGAGTTATATCCCATAAAAAAGAATTTTTGGTTGCGAACAAGTGGATCACTGGGTCTTGGTTTTAATTTTAGCAAGGGAAGTAACATTGCAACCCTAACTACCTCTGGAAGTCTTAATCATAGAAATAGACATTCGTATGCCGAATTAAGTTGGAGTGACAATACCACATATCAATCGGATTCAATAAACTCTAATAAGTCAGATGCTAATTTGATGATACAAAGACTTATTTATCGCAAATGGTATCTAGGATTTAACATAGAAGGAAGTTCGAATAGTGAGCTGGGATATAAATTTAGGATACTAGGAGGTGTATCAGTTATCAATTACATCATTCAAGATTACCACAATAGGCTTTATGTATCTTTGGGTTCAAATGCAAACAGAGAGTGGTCAAAGGATAATGATGAGGTGACCAACAATATGGAGGGCTTATTAGGAATTAACTATCATTACTACAAGTATACTGACCCAGAGATAAATATAACGACCTATGTAAACACTTATCCAAATTTTACCACATCTGGAAGATACAGAGTAAATTATTACTTGGATGCCAAGGTTGAAGTAATAAGTGATTTTAATGTAGGTATAAACATTTATTATAATTTTGATAGTAAACCTATTTCGGTGGATGCTGCCAGAGATGATTATGGAATAGCAACAACAATAAGCTATACTTTTCACTAGTAAAGAATAATTTTTGTGAGATATACTTTAAAAAAAGATGAAAGATTGTGCAGTAAGTCGCAGATTAATAGGCTGTTTAACAATGGTTCAAGTGATTTAGTATATCCCTTCAGAATTTTAACGTTAGAGGTTGACAGCGCGGAAGAACCGCATGTACAAGTACTCATTTCTGTTTCAAAAAGAAATTTTAAGTCTGCTGTAAAACGAAATGCCATAAAGCGTCAAGTGAGGGAGGCTTATAGAAAAAGCAAACATATGATTTTGAGTGTTTATGAGGAAAAGTCTGACAAGAGACTTCTAATAGCCTTCATTTACACTGCAAAAACTATTGTTGAAAGTTCCTATATGGAACAAAAATTAATTCTAATTTTGCAGCGCTTAACTGATAAGGATGTCAAAATTAATAGCTAGTTTTTTTATATTTTTAATTAGAATATACCAGTATACCTTGTCGCCTTTCATTGGAAAAGCGTGTCGGTATACGCCCACGTGCTCCCACTATAGTGTTGAAGCGATCAGAAAATACGGGCCTTTCAAGGGTGGAGGTATGTCGATAAGAAGAATTGTATCCTGCAATCCATGGGGTGGCAGTGGATATGATCCAGTACCATAAAATTATTTCATATGATAGCAAGATTGTATAAAATATTATTAACATTTATTATAGTCATAACATTTATTAACGGTGGATTATCGCAAAATAATAATTTCGAGTTATCCAAAAACCTTGAGATATATGCAGATATATTAAGGCAGTTAAATCTCAATTATGCTGATGATATAAATCCGGGTGAGTTAAATACTGCAGCCATTGATGCCTTATTGAAGAAGTTAGATCCATATACTGTTTATGTTCCAGAATCCAGACGTGAGGATTTTGAATTGATGACCAAAGGTGAATATGGGGGTATTGGATCTATGATCCAAAAACAAGGGGATTATGTAATTATATCTGAGCCTTACGAAGGATTCCCTGCTCAAAAAACCGGACTTAGGCCCGGCGATAAAATTATTGCCATAAATGGCGAGTCAGCATTCAAAAAATCCAGTAATGAAATAAGTGATAAATTAAAGGGTACACCTGGAACGGAAATTATCATTTCTGTAATGCACTATGGGGATACTACTGTTGAGGATTTTGCTGTCGTAAGAGAAAAGATTAAGATACCGAATATTCCATATTATGGCATGCTTAACAACAGCATTGGATATATAAATTTATTACAATTTAATCCTCAATCTGCCAATGAGGTTAAAAAAGCATTCAATAAACTTTCATCTGAAAATACTCTCGAAGGATTAGTTCTTGATTTGAGGGGAAATGGTGGTGGACTATTAAATGAAGCTGTAGATATAGTAAATATTTTTGTACCAAAAAATAGAACAATAGTAACCACAAAAGGAAAAGTTAAGAGTAATACAACGGTTCATAGAACAAAAAATAATGCAATAAATACTAAAATTCCTTTGGTTGTTCTTGTTAATGGTAATAGTGCATCAGCCTCTGAGATAGTTGCAGGTGCATTACAAGATATGGATAGAGGTGTAGTAATTGGTGAAAAAACATTTGGTAAAGGGTTGGTTCAAAATATATTGGAACTTCCATATAACTCAAAAATGAAACTTACAGTAGCTAAATATTACATACCAAGTGGTAGATGTATACAAGCCATCGATTACTTTAAGGAAGCTAAGCAAGATAGCCTTAATAGCATACCAGACTCATTATTAAATGTATTTAAAACATCAGGAGGTAGAATGGTATATGATAAGGGAGGAATTGAACCGGATATTACTATCGAAGTGGATCCTTTCAGTCAGATAAGTGGAGATCTTTATGCTCAAAATTATATCTTTAATTTCGCCAATGAATTTGTTCTAGAAAATGATTCAATATCCTACCCTGATAAATTTGTAATTTCAGATGAGGTTTTTGAGGATTTTAAGAATTATGCCAGATCACAAGGGTTTGATTACAGAACGGAAACCGAAATAATGCTTGATAGGTTAATGCAAAGCGCAGATAGAGAAGATTATAAAGATGCACTTAATAATTCTCTTGATACATTGGCATTAATTTTAAGTGAAGAAAAAAAGAAGGATATTGATAAAAATAAAAAGGAAATAGAGGAAATGCTCAAACTGGAGATAATTACCAGGTATTACTATCAAAGTGGACGACTGCAATCCTCCTTAATCAATGATCCAGAAATTGAAGAGGCCATTAGAGTACTCACAAATAAGGATGTTTACTCGGCAATTTTATCAGGAACTTATAAATATTAGTCTATTACAGTATCAATAATTTTATGAACTCAGATACAAATATTCATTCATCATCTTACAATATTACTTTGGTATTATTGGCAATAAGTATTCCTCTTTCCAAGTTTACCATGAGTATAACTGAATTTATGCTTTTAGGCTTATGGCTGTGGTCAGGGTTTTCTTTTAGGATTAGCTATAGATTTTTTAATCTTGGAGGAATATTTAAGGGTACGCTTCATTTATTTAAGTACATTGTATCATTGGCTTACAATAACCTAATCGATAAGTTCACTCTTTTATTTAGGAACAAACCAGCATTAATATTTTGCTTGCTTTATGTGATACATATCTTAGGTTTACTTTATACTTCTGACATTGATTATGCTTTAAAGGATTTACGAGTTAAGTTACCTCTTATATTGCTACCAGTGGTTATTGCTACCATGCATAAACTGAGCTATAAGGTATTACGTAATCTATTGCTATTATATTCATTGGCTGTTTTAGTAAGTACATTAATTTCAACTGGGGTTTATTTAACAGGTAGTTATATTGATATTCGAGAAATATCCATTCTTATATCACCCATAAGGCTTGGATTAAATGTAAGTTTTGCTGCATTTATAATGTTATATTTCACGATACATGACTCTAATTTTAAACTATATCAAAAAGGTATATTCATACTTATGGGGCTTTGGTTTGTAACGTTCTTATTTCTGCTGGAATCGGTAACTAGTATTGTTATTATTGTAGTTCTGTCGGTTTTATATCTAATTATACGAGTTTACAATACAATGTTCCTATGGCAGAAATTGGTTTTGTTTGGAATAGCGATTATAGTTCCTTTGGTATTTTTTATACAGGTGAGGAGTATGATAATTGATGCAACAACTGCTCCAGAAATTAATTATTCAGAGTTAGATGTATTTACGCCTTATGGTAATCAGTATCTGCATGATACAGCTGACCTTCTGATTGAAAATGGGAAGTATGTCAGTTATTATATTTGCTACGAAGAATTGAAAACTGAATGGAATCGTAGGAGTAATATTGATTATCACGGAAAGACATCTACAGGACAGAGAATTAATACAACTTTAATCAGATATCTTACTTCAAAGGATTTACGCAAGGATAAGGATGGTATTATGTCCTTAACCGATGCTGACATTTCTTATATAGAACAAGGTACAGCTAATCACAATTACATTAATAACCCTGGTTTAAGAACACGCATCCTTAAAATGATAAAAGGATATGAGGTTTTTGTAAGAACCGGTAACCCAAGTGGAAGTTCATTAATGCAAAGAATAGAATATTTTCATGCATCATTTAATATTATTCGACAAAATTTGATATTTGGTGTTGGTACAGGTGACCTAGAAAGTGCCTTTAATAATGAGTTCAATCGCATGTATTCAGCACTCGAAGAAAGATATAGGTATCATGCTCATAACCAATTTCTTGGAATATTTGTTGCCCTTGGTATTTTGGGATTCATTATTTTTATTATTGGATTATTCTACCCTGCAATCAAATTGGGAGGCTTTAAGGATTATTTCTTTACAATCTTTTTTATAATAATTTTCATCTCAATGTTTTCGGATGATACCATAGAGACCCAGGCAGGTGTTACACTATTTGCATTCTTTTATTCATTATTACTATTTGGAAGGAAGAAAGGTGATAACTTTCCTGCTAACCTTCATTAATTTAATATTACATTAAAAAAAACCATCTAATGGTTATAATTGATTTACTCCTAGTACAAATATTCTTAATTTAGCAGTCAAACCATATTTCTAAACTCATGAAAGAAAAAGAGGTAGTCATTAAGTATGGAGAATATCAGAATAAGGAAGATTTAGGTGTGGAAGATTCTAAATTAGTTTTATCTGCCAACGAAGCTACCAATAATTCCTATGCTCCCTATTCGGATTTTAAGGTAGGCGCCGCCATATTGCTTGATAATGGTGAAATAATTAAAGGAACAAATCAGGAAAACTCAGCATATCCTTCAGGGCTATGTGCCGAAAGAGTTGCCATATTTTTTGCAAACTCTCAATTTCCAGATGCAGTAATCAAATCAATAGCAATAGCTAGTCAGACTGACAGATTTGAAAGTGATGAACCCATTTCTCCTTGTGGCTCATGTAGGCAGGTAATCTCAGAAGCTGAGAATAGGCAAAAAAGTAAAATTAGGGTTATAATGTCTGGAAATAAATGTGTTACAAGAATTGTTGAGGGCATAGAAAATTTACTGCCTTTCGGATTTCAAGAAGATAAACTGAAGAAAACATGCAGATAAAATACTTTTCTCAATTAAAACGAACTAATGAAAAAATTACTGCTAATAGCTTTGTTATTTGCCACCATTACTGGCTTTAAAAATGACAAGCCAGCTTATCGAATTTTTGATGAGAATGCAAAAAAGATAAAATATTCAAAATTAATAGATGATATTTCAGATGCAGATGTGGTGTTTTTTGGAGAATTACATAATAATCCCATTTGTCACTGGCTTCAATTTGAGTTAACAAACGACTTATATAATCTGAAAGATGGCAATATAACGTTGGGTGCAGAAATGTTTGAGTCTGATAATCAGTTAATATTAAATGAGTATTTGACAGGACAGATAAGTGAGAAGAGCTTTAAAAAAGAAGCACGCTTATGGCCAAATTATAGTACTGACTATGCTCCGTTGGTAGAATTTGCAAAGGACAGTAACTTGATTTTTGTGGCCACTAATATACCAAGAAGATATGCTTCAGTGGTATATAAAAGGGGCTTTGAGGGCCTTGATAATCTCGAGGCTCAGGCAAAATTGTACATTGCTCCACTTCCTGTGGAATATGATTCATCTCTATCATGTTATGCAAGTATGATTGAAGGAATGGGGGGAATGGGAGGACATGTTACAGAAACACTTCCTATGGCTCAGGCAATAAAAGATGCAACAATGGCATTTAATATCGCAGGACAGTCTGGAAATGGCAAACTATTTATTCACTACAATGGCTCCTATCACTCCGACAACTTCGAAAGTATATTATGGTATCTGAATATTTACAAACCAGGTTTGAGGATTGTAACAATATCATCTGTCGAACAAAAAGATGTTAATTCCTTGAATAAAGAATACCTCAAAAGGGCCAATTATATAATAGCAATTTCGGAAAGTATGACTAAAACTTACTAAGTTTTCAATTTAATAAAAGATTATAAGTAAGTAAGAATTGTATTGATAATGGTTTTTGGAATATAGCTTTCTGTTAACGAGCTATTTCAACAATGTCGTAACCCTCAACTATATCTCCTACCTTGATGTCATTGAAGTTTTCAATATTTAGACCACATTCAAAACCGGAGGCAACTTCCTTAACATCGTCCTTAAACCTCTTAAGAGATCCTAATAGACCAGTATAAACAACAATACCATCACGTATAACACGTACTTTTGTGTTTCTATGAACCTTGCCGTGTAGAACGTAGCAACCAGCTATTGTTCCTACTTTGGTTATTTTAAATGTTTCTCTAACTTCTATGTTACAAACAACCTCTTCTTTGGTCTTTGGAGCTAGCATTCCTTTAATGGCTTTTTCTAACTCTTCTGTAGCTTGATAGATAATCGAATAAAGCCTAATGTCAATTTGCTCATTTTCAGCACGCTTGCGAGCTTGTACCGTAGGTCTTACCTGGAAACCAACTATGATAGCATCAGAAGCAGAAGCTAACATAACATCAGATTCTGAAATTGCACCAACGGCTTTATGAATCACATTAACTTGAACTTCGTCCGTTGATAATTTTATCAGCGCGTCTGTTAAAGCCTCAATTGATCCATCAACATCACCTTTAACGATTATATTAATTTCCTTGAAATCTCCTATGGCGATTCTTCTGCCGATCTCATCTAGGGTAACGTGCTTTTGGGTACGAAGACCTTGTTCGCGAATTAACTGCTGTCTTTTGGAAGCGAGTGACTTGGCCTCTTTTTCTTCTTTCATTACGTTAAAAACATCTCCAGCTTGTGGTGCTGCAATCAGTCCTAGTATTAGCACTGGTTGTGACGGGCCAACCGATTCTATATGCTCGTTACGTTCGTTAAACATTGCCTTTACTTTACCAGAAACTGGACCTGCAAGAATAATATCTCCTTTCTTAAGGGTACCATCTTGTACTAGAATTGTGGTTACGTATCCACGACCCTTATCGAGTGATGCCTCAATTACGGTACCTTTGGCGCCCTTGTCAGGATTTGCTTTTAGTTCCAGTAACTCGGATTCAAGCAGAACCTTTTCAAGAAGGTCATTGATGCCCATACCTGTAATAGCTGAAATTTCCTGAGATTGAAACTTTCCACCCCAGTCTTCCACCAGAATATTCATATTTGCCAATTGCTCCTTAACCTTGTCTGAGTTGGCACCTGGTTTATCCATTTTGTTGATGGCAAAAACAATAGGTACACCAGCAGCCTGAGCATGATTGATCGCCTCCTTTGTTTGAGGCATTACACTATCATCAGCAGCAATAACAATTATAGCAACATCTGTAACCTTAGCACCTCTGGCACGCATGGCAGTAAATGCTTCATGACCAGGTGTATCTAAGAAAGTAACTCTCTTTCCAGTTTCAGTTTGTACCTCGTATGCACCAATGTGCTGGGTAATACCTCCGGCTTCCCCTGAAACTACATTTGCATTACGAATATAATCAAGCAGTTTAGTTTTACCATGGTCAACATGTCCCATAACTGTTACAATAGGTGCTCTGGATATTAGGCTATCTTCATCATCCTCCTCTTCAATAACCTCAAGGTTTTCATCTTCTTCGACACTTACAAATGAAGTTTTGTACTCAAACTCTTCGGCAACAAGAACAATTGTTTCTGCATCTAATCTTTGGTTAATGGACACAAATAAACCCAACTGCATACATGAGGTAATAATATCAGTAACGCTAACATTCATCATATTTGCCAATTCATTAGCTGTTACGAATTCTGTTACCTTAAGGGTTTTTTTATCCTCTTCCTGTTTGAGTAGTTCCTCTTGAATGTTTTGAGAAACTGTTTCTCGTTTCTTTCTACGATGCTTAGCTGCCTTTGACTTGCCTGATGGAGCAAGTCTTGCTAATGTATCTTTTATCTTTCTTTGGATTTCTTCTTCCGAAGGCTCTTCCTTTACGATTCTCTTCTTTGGTGAAGGTTTCTTCTTAGCATTTCCTTTATCCTGTCCCTGGTTATTTGATGACTTATTGAAAGGAGTAGGTTTTGACTTTATTCGTCTTCTTTTCTTTTTGTTTTGACCTACTTTATTGTCATCTGAAGATGCTACAGGTTTTTTCTTCTTTGGTCTTTTATTTTCTACGGGAAGCTCAATTTTATCAACAATCTTTGGCCCACTTAATTTCTCAAAAGTAGTTTTGATAAATTTATCTTTCACTTCACCATCTTCGGTTGTTTCATTTTTAGATGAAACTTCTTTAGCTTTTTCTTCTACAATCTTTTTGGTTACTTCTTTAGTTTCTTCAGCACTTTCAGGTACTTCTTTTACAGGTTTTTCTTCTTTTTTCTTTGCTTTGGTCTTGTTGTCTTGTTTTTCTTTTTGCTCTTTTCTTTTTTCTTCTTTGGACTTCTTCTTCGGTCTTGTTTTCTGATTTAAATTTTCTAAATCTATTTTACCTAGAACCTTTAAGTCACTACTTTCATCTTCTTGAACTTTATCCTCTGGAGCTTCAGTAGTTTCTTTTTCTTCTGATACAACTACCGGGGCGATGGGTTCCTCTTCCTCAATATTTGTTGCTTCTAGTACTTCATCTTTTACCTCATCTTTAGGTTCCTCTAAAGCTTCTTCCAAAACTTTATCTGAAGTTACAGTATTAGAATCTGCGGTGTTATCTTCTTCAACAGGAGGGGTGTTTTGCTCAACTTTTTCCTCAACTACTTCGACTTTAGGAGTTTCATCCTCTGTGCTTTTTACAGTTGATGTAAATGCAACACCAATATTTTTTATCATTAACTCTTCCTCAACATGAGGTTTAGCTTCTTCTCCAGTCGGTTTTGCGACAGTATTATCAATACTTATCGAATCTTTGCCAACGTATTCAAGGTCTTTCTTGCGCGAAATTTCCTTAACTTCCTTTTCTACCCTGAATTCCTCTGATAATTGATTATACATTTCAGGCTCAAGTTTAGTATTTGGGTTCCTCTCAATTTCGTAGCCCCTATCCTTAAGGAAAATGACCACCGAGTCAATACTTATATTGAATTCTCTGGCAGCTTTACTTAATCTTACAACCTTTTTACTTCCTGTCATACAATAATTTTCGTTCAATCAAACTCAGCGGGTAAAAGCCTGCTAAGCGTAAAAATAATATTTTTATTCAAATTCTGATCGGAGTACTTTTAAAACCTCATCTATGGTTTCCTCCTCTAAATCTGTTCTGGTTACTAACTCTTTCTTATCTAGTTCTAGAACACTTTTGGCGGTATCACAACCGATGTTTCTTAGCTCATCAATAATCCACTGATCTATTTCATCATTGAATTCCATTATATCTACATCTTCAGCCTCAGAATCACTATCGCGATAAACATCAATCTCGTAGCCAGTTAATTTACCTGCAAGTTTGATGTTAAAACCACCTTTACCAATGGCCAGAGAAACCTGATCAGGCTTCATAAATACTTCAGCTCTTTTGGTCTCTTCGTTAAGTTTTATTGATGTAATCTTTGCTGGTGAAAGCGATCTCTGAATATAAAGTGAGGTGTTGTTTGTAAAGTTAATTACATCTATATTCTCGTTTTTTAACTCTCTAACAATACCATGTATTCTTGATCCTTTCATACCAACGCATGCGCCAACAGGATCGATACGGTCATCATAGGATTCAACAGCAATCTTTGCACGTTCACCTGGCACACGAACAATGTTTTTTATGGTTATCAGTCCATCATAAACCTCAGGCACCTCAGCTTCAAATAACCTTTCAAGGAAGGTTGATGATGTTCTTGAGAGAACAATGACCGGTGTGTTGTTGCGCATATCTACCTTTAGTACAACAGCTCTTATGGAATCACCTTTTCGGAAATAATCCGAAGATATTTGCTCTGACTTTGGTAGTATTAACTCAATACCCTCATCATCCAGAATTAGAATTTCTTTTTTCCAAACTTGATAAACCTCACCTGTAATGATGTCTCCAACACTTTCCTTATATTTTTTATAAACATTATCTTTCTCGTAATCAAGTATTCTTGATACGAGATTTTGACGTATTGAAAGCACTTCACGACGACCAAAGTCAGCAAGTTTAATCTGTTTTGAGAATTCCTCACCAACTTCGAAATCAGGTTCGGTTTTTATTGCTTCTGAAAAAGCAATCTCTAGGCTTTCGTCTTCAACTTTTCCATCTTCGACAATTTCTCTGTAGTGCCAAATTTCTAAGTCACCTTTGTCAATGTTTACGATAATGTCAAAATTACTTTCTTCGCCAAACTTTTTTGTTAGCATACTATGGAATACATCTTCCAGTATACGCATCATAGTTTCACGATCAATATTTTTAAATTCCTTAAACTCCGAAAAAGTTTCAACAAGATTCATGTTATCCATCTCTACTTCTTTTTATCAGTTATAATTAAAAACTTATAATTCTTTTAGTCTCTTTTATGTCGTCAAAAGCAATTGAAATTTGCTCTTCGTAAGTTACCTTCTTATTTTTTTTGTTCTTTTTACGAACTTCTTTCAATAATTCTATATCGTTATCATTTACAGACTTTAGAATTCCTCTAATCTTTTTGTTATCAGCATTTGTTACTTGAATTAATTTATCAATGTTATTTTTGTATTGCCTTAGCATTACAAATGGATTATCAGCTCCTGCTGATGCGACGTTTAGCTCATAATCCTCTTTCTCACGATCTAGGTTTCCCTCTATGTGTCTACTTAGCTCAACACAGTTATCGATGTTCACACCAGAATCTCCATCTATGAATACCATTATCTTATTATCGGTACTAATTTTTATTGCAGTAACAAACCTGTCAGTACCAAAAAGGCATTCTTCGGTCAAATCTTCTATGTGCTTTTTATCTATCATTATAAAAAGAGGGGACTGCCGTCCCCTCATCCATTCATCTAAACTGTTGTCTCACAAGGATTCGAACCTTGACAGGCAGAATCAAAATCTGCAGTGCTACCATTACACCATGAGACATTCGGGCGGCAAAGATACGCGATTTTTTTTGATTACAAACAATTGGAATAAAAATTCCTAAGAATTTAAAAGTTGCCATCATTTACGCGCTGAGAAAGGGTTTCAGAATAAAAAATTTAAAATATGAGAATGGTTTTAGCAATAAAATAGCAATTAATATTACCGAAAAATAACAACAATTTATATGTCAATAAATCAATCACATAAGTACAATGTTATTTATTATTTAAATGTCTGATTATTAAATGTTGTTAAAATAGATGACGATTAAAAAAACTATTTGTTGAAATTGTATATTTTCGCAGTTAAAATCATACGAGTAAAGATATCTTAAATGGAAAATTATAAAAGACTAAATCAACTGATTGGATGGATTGTTTTTGCAATTGCCACATCGGTTTATTTTCTAACGCTTGAACCTACAGCTAGTTGGTGGGATTGCGGAGAATATATTGCAACTGCTTACAAACTCCAGGTTGGTCACCCACCGGGGGCCCCATTATTTCAAATATTGGGCCGTTTTTTCTCATTGTTTGCATTTGGAGATTTAGAAAATGTTGCTCTTATGATCAACATTATGTCTGCTTTGTCAAGTAGCTTTACAATCCTCTTTCTTTTTTGGACAATCACTATGCTGGCAAAAAAGATAATGATAACCAATGGTGAAAATAAGCCTACTTTATCTCAAGGGTATGCAATACTTGGTGCTGGCGCAGTTGGTGCACTTGCATACGCTTTTAGTGATTCATTTTGGTTTTCGGCTGTGGAAGGTGAAGTGTACGCCATGTCATCACTTTTTACTGCAATAGTATTTTGGGCAATACTCAAGTGGGAGGAGTCCGCTGACCAACGCACGGGATATCGATGGCTACTGTTAATTGCCTACATGATAGGTTTATCAATAGGGGTCCATTTGTTAAATTTACTTGCTATACCTGCTATAGTTTATGTTTACTACTATAAAAGATACCCATATAGCCTAAAAGGATTTATCATTGCTGGTATAACATCACTTATTATACTCGTAGTAATTATGTACTTGATAATACCTGGTATTGTTCAACTAGCAGGTAACTTTGAATTGTTCTTTGTGAATACTCTCGGTCTTCCATTTAACTCTGGAACAGTGGTATATTTCCTAGCAATTGCAGGGTTAATTGCGTGGGGTTTAATATATACTAGAAAGAAATCAAAGGTTGTTTTGAATACAGTAATACTAGCATTTTTATTCATACTAATCGGTTACTCATCCTTTTTTATGCTAATCATCAGAGCCAATGCCAATACTCCCATTAACGAGAATGATCCAAAGGATGCTATTAGTTTGCTTTCTTATCTAAACAGAGAACAATATGGAACTTGGCCTATTTTCTACGGTCATTATTATAATGCTCCAATAGTTGATCATGCAGATGGCAATCCAGTTTATATGAAGGATCAAAAGCTTGGAAAGTATGTTATAAAAGATGATAGAAAAGGAACCATCCCAATTTATGATGAGAGGTTCATGACAATATTCCCAAGGATGTGGAGCAACAGCAAACCAGCTCATAAAAACCTTTACAAACAATATGGAGAAATAGAAGGTATTCCCATTAGTGTTTCTGATGGGCAGGGAGGGACAAAGGTGCTGTATAAACCAACATTTGGAGAAAATCTCACATTCTTTTTCAGGTATCAGTTTAACTTTATGTACTGGAGGTATTTTTTATGGAATTTTGCAGGCCGCCAAAATAATATAGAGAGCCAAGGAGAAATCAATCATGGAAACTGGAAAAGTGGAATAAATTTCATTGATAGTATGAGGTTGGGTAGTCAAACTGATTTACCAAAAAGCATGGAAAACCCTGCTTCAACAAGATTTTTCTTTCTTCCATTTATCTTAGGGATAATTGGGTTTCTATTTCAGCTAAATAGGAGCAAGAAAGACACATGGGTAGTTGGATTACTGTTTTTAATGACAGGTCTTGCAATTATAGTATACCTTAATCAGACACCGCTACAACCTCGAGAAAGAGATTATGCCTATGCTGGATCATTCTACGCATTTGCAATTTGGATGGGACTGGGTGTTCTTGGAATATATAATGCACTACAAAAAAGAATGGCAAATAAAACATTGGCTGCAGGAATTGTAGTTGTGATTTGTTTGGTGCTTGTTCCTGGAATTATGGCCGAGCAAGGATGGGACTCACACAATAGATCAGGTAAATATTCTGCTGCAGATTTCGCCAAAAGATATCTCGATTCCTGTGAACCAAATGCCATACTTTTTACAAATGGAGATAATGATACTTTCCCTTTATGGTATGTTCAGGAGGTTGAAAACTATAGAACGGATGTAAGAGTGGTGAATTATATGCTTTCTTCCGGAGATTGGTATGTAAGCCAAATGGGCAGAAAAGTGTATGATTCTGATAGATTGCCACTAACCATAGATCAAGATTTTTATAAGAAAAAAGGTAGTTATGTGCCAGTTTTTGAAAGGGTTGATGATGCTGAGCTAATGGATGCCATTAAATTCATAAAAGATGATAACAAAGGAACACAAGTTCCACTTCAAAATGGCCAGTGGATTGATTACATGCCCACAAAGAATCTAAGTTATAAAGTAGATAAAGAAGCTGTTATTGCCTCGGGAACTGTTGCTGAAATTGATTCTGCAGAGATTGTAGATGAAATTGACTGGCAGATAAGACAAGGAGGATTATTCCGTAATGACCTAATGCTTCTCGATTTAATAGCCACCAATAACTGGGAACGACCAGTTTATTTTGCAAATCCAAATAGCCATGCAAAAGTTTTAGGTGTGGATAAATATTGTCATCTTGAAGGTGTTGTATACCGTTTCAAACCAACTATTGCTAAAGATTTCATCAATAAAATAGGCGGAGTAAATGCTGATCGAACATATGAAGTTTTAATGGATGAGAATATGCGATGGGGTAGACTAAATGAGGATGATGTTATTTTGGATCGTGAGAGTGATAGAAACTCTGGTATGGTTAAGCAGAATTATGTGCGACTTGCACAAGCCTTATTAGCAGAGAAGAAATACGATAGTGTAGTAGCAGTTTTGGATCGTGGAATAGAGTTTTTCCCTCATGAAAAGTTCCCATTTGATTACTATATGATGTCATGGGCTGACTTTTACTATCAAAGTGGTGCGATTGACAAAGGTAATGAGATGGTTATGACAATAACAAACAGGTACAATGAAGACCTTCAGTATTATGCATCTCTTGATGACAAATTCTCATCCGAATATCAAAGTGATATTCAAGAGGCTATTGCTGTTATGCAACGCTTGATTCAGGTTACAAAGCAGTATAAACAGAATGAATTGGCAGATGAGATAGAAGAGTCGTTATATGCTAATATTTCGACTATGAACCTACAATAGATAGCTATACAACATATAAAAAGGCGGTAATTCATTTGAGAACTACCGCCTTTTTTTATTAACTATTCAGAAAAAAAATTATTTAATAAGGTTTCTTGCAGAATCAAATGCTGCTTTAATTCCAGAAGCATTTTTTCCGCCTGCCGTGGCAAGAAATGGTTGGCCACCACCACCACCATTTATGTGTGTTGATATTTCCCTGATAATACTTCCTGCATTCATTCCTTTTGCTTTAACTAACCCGTCAGAGATAGATATTATTAGATTTACCTTATTGCCATCTTTTAGGGCTAAAACAGTAAAAATATTGTTATCGATTGTTCGCAGGTTCTGTGCTAATGTTTTAGCTTGGTTAACATCAAGTTCTACCTCCTTACAAATAAATTTTACTCCCGATATTTCCTCTGCATTGGAAATCAATGAGTCTGTTAATTGCAATGCGCTATTCCTATTAAGTTTTTCTATTTCCTTCTGCAGTTTTGAATGTTGCTCTAATATGCTTTTTACTGCATTTACAGTATTCGGTTGATTTTTAAATAGGGTCTTGATTGATTCTAGCGATTCTAATTCATTGTAAACAAAATCTTCAGCAGCTTTTCCCGTTAAAGCCTCAATTCTTCTCACACCGGCAGCAATTCCACTTTCAGATATTATCTTAAACAGTCCTATATCCCCAGTTTGTTGCACATGTGTACCACCACATAACTCTACGGAGAAGCTTTCATCAAATGTTACTACTCTTACAGTGTCTCCGTATTTTTCTCCAAAAAGCGCCATTGCACCCATGTCTTTGGCTGCTTGCATAGGTATACCAGCCTTTACATCAGCTGGAGTATTTTGTCTGATGGCATCATTAACTATTTTTTCAACACTTTTAATTTCCTCTGGTGTCATTGCACCAAAATGAGAAAAGTCGAATCTAAATCTGTCATCAGCAACCATGGATCCTTTTTGTTCAACGTGCGTTCCAAGAACTTTTCTAAGGGCAGAATGCATTAAATGGGTCGCAGTATGGTTTGCCATTATAAGCTTGCGTTTATCCGTGTTGATTTTTGCAATAAATTCAAGGCTGGGATTTTTTGGTTCAGAGGATACAATATGAACTATCTGGTTATTTTCTTTTTTGGTATCAATAACCTTAAGAGTTTCTTCCGATGATTTTAATGTTCCCTTATCTCCAATTTGTCCACCGGATTCGGAATAGAATGGTGTAATATCCAAAACCACCTCAAAACTAGTTTTCTTACTTGTTGCAACTTTTCTAAACTTTCTAATTTTAGAAACGGATTCAAAAGCTTCATAACCAACAAATTTAGTCTCTTCATTGCTATTTTCAAGAATAGTCCAGTCGCTGGTATCTACTGATGCATCTTTACGTGAACGTTGCTTTTGTTCATTCAGACCTTTGTCGAATCCTTTCATATCAACTGTCATACCTTTTTCTCTGGCAATTAGCTGTGTAAGGTCGATTGGAAAACCAAATGTGTCATATAGTTCAAATGCAAAAGAGCCACTAATTTCTTTACTGTTTTTATTTGACTTAATATATTGGTCAAATTTCTTTATTCCATGAGCAAGAGTTCTCAGAAAGGCAATTTCCTCTTCTTTTATAACTTGTTCAATAAATTTCAATTGACTTCTTAGTTCTGGGAATGTTTCTCCCATCTGTTCATCAAGAGCAGGCAGTAGTTTATAGATAACAGGTTTGTCAAAATCAAGAAATGTAAAGCCGTATCTTACAGCTCTTCTAAGAATTCTCCTTATTACATAACCTGCTCCAGTGTTTGAAGGAAGTTGACCATCAGAAATTGCAAAAGCAACCGCTCTTAGGTGGTCTGCAATAACGCGCATGGCGATATCAGTTTCATCACTCTTACCATAATCAATACCTGCAAATTCACTAATTGTCTTAATTATTCCTGAAAATATATCAGTATCGTAGTTGGACTTTACATTTTGAAGAACCATTGCGAGCCTCTCAAATCCCATTCCTGTGTCAACATGTTTTGCAGATAGTGGGCTTAATTTGCCGTTTGCTAATCTGTTGTATTCAATGAATACAAGGTTCCATATCTCAATTACCTCAGGGTGGTCCATATTCACAAGATCTTTACCAGGCAATTCTTTTCTTTGTTTATCATCTCTGATATCTATGTGAATTTCTGAACATGGTCCACAGGGTCCTGTTTCACCCATTTCCCAAAAATTATCTTTCTTTGACCCAAGTAAAATTCTGTTTTTTGGCAGATATTCACTCCAATATTTTTCTGATTCCGAGTCTTTCTCAAGACCATCTTTGGAATCACCTTTAAAAACAGTTACATATAAACGGTCTTTGTCAATTTTATAAACTTCAGTAAAAAGTTCCCAGGCAAACGCAATTGCTTCTTTCTTAAAATAACCACCGTTGTCAGAGTTTGGGGCTCCAAAAGACCAGTTACCAAGCATTTCAAACATAGTATGGTGATATGTGTCATGGCCAACTTCTTCAAGGTCATTATGTTTTCCACTAACACGCAAACACTTTTGAGTATCAGCAACTCTGGATTCCTTAATGGGAGCATTCCCTAGGAATAAATCTTTGAATTGATTCATTCCTGCATTTGTAAACATCAAAGTAGGATCATCTTTAACAACCATAGGTGCCGATGTTACTATTTTATGTTGTTTACTGGCAAAAAAATTAAGAAAAGCTTTGCGGATATCAATAGAATTCATAATCAAATAGTTAACATCAAGTTGTTGAAATATTTATTTAATTGAGATTGCAAATTTAGGCTAAATAATTAATTTCGCAGTTCATCGAAGTTAATAATGGCAAAGACTAAGTACATTTTCAACAACAAGTCCTTATCCTATGAAGAAGCAAAGACATCTTCATTGCAGAGGATTTTCAAAACACTCCTGTTTTTAATTACAGCGCTTGCATTTTCATTTGCTATTATAATTATATCCTACACATTCTTTGAGTCTCCCAAGGAGCGCATTTTAAAGAGTGAGATAGCGCAATACGAATTACAATATGAAATAATGGATGATCGGCTTGGTAATCTTCAGGGGTTGGTTGATGAGATGTCGGATAGGGACGATAATATATATAGAATTATTTTTGAAGCTGAACCAATATCCAAAGAACAGAGGCAAGCAGGTTATGGAGGAATTGATAGGTATGCAAAGTTAGAGGGGTATAATAATTCTGATTTGATAATAGAAACTTCTAAGAAGCTTGATAACCTGGCAAGTGAATTATACGTGCAGTCTAAGTCGTTTGATGAAGTTTATGAAATGGCTAGGAATAAAGAAAAAATGTTATCGTGTATTCCAGCAATTCAGCCCGTTAACAACATAGAGCTCAAACGTCTTTCGTCATATTATGGTTACAGGATAGATCCCATTTACAAAATCAAGAAATTTCATGCCGGGGTTGACTTTAGCGCACCCCAAGGCACACCCATTTATGCTAGTGGAGCAGGAAAGGTTATAAAAACTCAAAAATCACGAAGAGGCTATGGTAATACCGTTACCATAGATCATGGCTATGGCTATTCAACATTTTATGCTCACATAAAGGATATAAATGTTAAAAAGGGAGAAAAAGTAACCAGGGGTCAGATAATTGGAACTGTAGGAAATACTGGTAAATCTACCGCTCCTCATTTGCATTATGAGGTTAGAAAGAACAATAGAACAATTAACCCCATATATTACTTTTTTAATGATCTATCAGCAGAAGAGTTTGAAACACTGCTAACAATATCAAAACTACCAAACCAGTCATTGGATTAATTCATAATAGGTATGTCGGAGAAGTTATATCTAAAAATAGGTGACGTTGCCAAAAAATTTAATGTCAATACATCTCTTCTGAGATATTGGGAGCAAGAGTTTGATTTTGTTAAACCAAAGAAAAACGCTAAAGGAACAAGGTATTATGCACAAAAGGAAATTGATAACTTAAGCATAGTTCACTATCTTGTTAAGGAAAAAGGAATGACCATTCAGGGAGTTAAGGATTATCTAGCCAATAGGAAATCTGAAAAATCTTTGGAACAACTTAATGTGATTTCTACCTTAAAAAAAACCAAGGAATTACTAACTGGTGTAAGAGATATACTGCAGAAAAGAAAATAACATTCACTTCATATGATTTTGAGAAAGAGATGAAAAACATAATTATTATAATTTGGCTAAATATTATATTCGTATGTAGTCTCATAGGACAAGAGGTTAATCCAATATCACAGGCACGCAAAGACAATGTTATAAAATTGTTGAATTATAGATTTAAGGGAGGATATTATACATTAGAGAAGTTGTTTAATACAACTGTTACCTACCCTGAACTAGCCAAAGCACATTGTGTTGTAGGTATTTCAATTGTATCCATAACTGTTAATTGTGATGGTGTTATTGAGGATTTAAAAATAAAAACAGCTCTGGGCTATGGAATAGATAATGCGATATCAGCTTTCTTTAATAGTACTGAAGGTAAGTGGAATACGTGTACCGACAATAAGTACACCCACTTTGAGGTGCCGATACAGTTTATTCTAAAGGGTACAGAAACAACGACTGATGATGCTCTTCTACTCATAGAAGAAGACAACCCTGGTTATTTATGTAATCCAGATGAGTATTATATCAAAAGAATAGAGAAGTATATGGATAAAGGAAAATGGAATAAGGCATTGCCATATATTGATATGATGATAAGACGAGATCCATATAATACGGATTATTTTGATTACAAAAAGAAAGCCATTAATGGTGGAGAATTATAAACAAGAAGGTTACTTGTTTTCCACTTTCAAAATAAATTAACTATTTTTAGCTTTAGGTTTAAAAAAGATCAATTATGCAGGAATTTATTTTAACCATTGATGATAAAATTCTGCTTATTATAAATGGTTTCAACAGTACCTTCCTCGACACGGCAATGCTTTACATTAGCTCGAAGTTGGGTTGGCTCCCTCTTTATCTATTGCTACTTTATCTTGTCATAGTTGAATACAAAAATAAATTCTGGCTTGTTCTTGTGATGTCAGCAGTTACAATATTAATTTCAGACCAGGCTTCTGTGCATTTATTTAAAAATATATTTGAACGCTTAAGACCATGTCATGAACCCGACCTTTTAAATAAGTTACACTTGGTTAAGGACTGTGGCGGTTCTTTTGGTTTTGTATCTTCACATGCATCAAATAGTGCAGCCATTGCAACATTCTTTATCTTGCTATTGGGAAAAAGGTTCAAATGGATTATTCCAATAATGGTAATTTACACATTACTTATAATGTATAGTCGTGTTTATTTAGGCGTGCATTATCCCATGGATGTTTTTTTCGGAGCTATTCTTGGAATGGCTGTGGGCTTTGGGACTAGTTTTTTATTCAGATTAACCAACAGTTACCTTTGATTTTTTAAGATATTTGCTACCCACTAACTCTAATTAGATTAGAACTTTGAAAATTGCCATAAATACAAGGCTACTGCTTAAGGATAAACTCGAGGGGATAGGTTGGTTTACTTATGAGTCTGTAAAAAGGGTTGTAAAGTCACATCCAGAGCATACCTTTTATTTTATTTTTGACAGAAAATATAGTGATGAATTCATTTTTGCAGAAAATGTAATACCAGTTGTGGTTGGCCCTCCAGCAAGACATCCAATATTATTCTATTTATGGTATGAGTTTTCGCTTCCAAAAGTTTTAAAAAAAATAAAACCCGACGTATTTATTTCTCCAGATGCATTTCTTTCCTTGAGCTCCGAGTTTAATGATTTAGTAGTAATACACGATTTAAATTTTGAGCATTACCCTGAGCATATGTCTCGAATCTATAGAATGTTTTATAGATACTTTACACCAAAATATGCACTCAAGGCTACTAGAATAGCAACAGTATCTGAATTCTCCAAGAATGACATAATTACCCAATACGGGATTGATTCAAATAAGATTGATGTTTTATATAATGGATCAAATGATGTCTTCAAGGTAGTTTCTGATAAAGATAAGGCACAGGTTAAGAAAAAATATACCAACGAGAAGGATTACTTTGTTTTTGTTGGTGCATTTAACCCTAGAAAAAACCTCCAAAATATTTTTAAAGCCTTTGATGAATTTAAGGTAAATGATAGTAGAGGTATTAAGTTTGTTGTGGTTGGTGAGAAAATGTATTGGAATAAAGAAATTAATGAATCATTTGAGAGAATGTCATTCAAGGACGATGTTATTTTTACAGGTAGATTAGGTCCTCAAGACCTTAGTTTAGTTGTTGGCTCATCACTTGCATTGGTTTATACATCATATTTCGAAGGCTTTGGAATACCAATAATTGAAGCTTTTAATTCTGAAGTTCCTGTAATTACATCCAATGTTACTGCTATGCCAGAAATAGCAGGAGATGCTGCCTTACTTGTAAATCCAAGTAATGTTAAAGAGATATCATCGGCAATGAGAAGTATAGTTGATGATGAGGAATTGTCATTAACTTTGGTGGAAAAAGGTAGAAAGAGGAGGAATGAATTTTCTTGGGAAAAAACTGCTGATAGACTTTGGAAATCGATAATGGAAACGGTAAAGAATAATCAAATTTAAAAATAATGAACGTACTTATATTGGGAAGTGGAGGAAGAGAGCACGCAATTGCATGGAAATTAGCACAAAGTCCCAGTTTAGAAAAGCTTTATATATCACCTGGTAATGCCGGAACAAGAAACGTTGGGACTAATATCCCCGTTGACCTCGATGACTTTGCTTCAATCAAGATGATAGTTATAGAGAAAGAAATCGATATGGTTGTAGTTGGACCCGAGGCTCCATTGGTTGGTGGGATATATGATTTTTTCCGTGATGACTATGTTTTGAAAGATATTTTAGTAATTGGACCATCAAAAGCGGGTGCTCAGCTTGAGGGTAGTAAATCATTCGCTAAGGATTTTATGGCCAATTATAGTATTCCCACTGCTGCCTATCGTACTTTTAATGAGAGTAACCTGCAACAAGGATTTGATTTTATTGATACATTAAATGCTCCATATGTTCTAAAAGCAGATGGCTTGGCAGCTGGAAAGGGAGTCCTGATTATTGAAGATCCCAATGAGGCAAAAAACGAACTATCCCAAATGATTTCAGAGCAAAAATTTGGCGAAGCATCTAAAAATGTAGTTATAGAAGAATTTTTGTCGGGAATTGAGCTATCTGTATTTGTTTTAACAGATGGTACAGATTATGTTATTCTTCCTGAGGCAAAGGATTACAAGAGAATAGGGGAGGGAGACACAGGTTTGAATACAGGCGGTATGGGTTCAATATCTCCAGTACCATTTGCCCGTGAAGAGTTTATGGATAAGGTTGAAAACAGAATTGTGAAGCCTACAGTAGATGGTCTTAAAAAGGATTGTATAGACTACAAAGGATTCATATTTTTTGGCCTGATAAATGTAAATGGAGATCCATATGTGATTGAATATAATTGTAGAATGGGTGATCCCGAGGCTGAATCTGTTATACCGAGAATTGAATCCGATTTATTGGAACTGTTTGTGAATACAGCGCATGAAAAACTTTCTGAGAGTACAGTTGAATTTGATCCTAGAACAGCAGCTGCAATAATGATGGTGTCAGGAGGTTACCCCGGAAACTACGAAAAAGGAAAACCCATTACAGGTCTTGAAAATGTAAATAATTGCATTGTCTTTCATGCTGGCACTACAATAGATGTTGATGATAACTCTATTAAAACATCTGGCGGCAGGGTTATTGCCGTTACAGCCTTAGGTGTTAATATGGGGTCAGCACTTGAAGATTCTTATGCTAATGTTGATTTAATTGATTTTGAGGATAAATATGTCCGAAAAGATATAGGTTTTGATTTGATTAATATTGAGTAGTATATGATAAGGTACTTTAATACAGGCTATATTTCGAGGTACTTAGTTGTATTTGCGATTGCTATTTTACTTTGGTTGCCAAGTATACTCTATCCAAGCCCATATGTTGGCCGTGAAACCTATGCATTTAATTTTTTCACTTACTTGTCAATAAGTAATCCCTTGTTTTTTACGATTATATCAATGGTATTTACCTTGATCACGGCTTTTATGTTGAATTTATATTCCATTAAATTTAACCTTTCAGGTAAAGTAAATACCCTAGTATGGGCACTTTATATTCTTATATCAAGTGCTGTGGTTGGAGGGTTTCATAATAATCCGATAACCATAACCAATATAATAATGGTATTTGTGTGGATGAATCTAATGAACTTACCTCAATCAACGAATAAAATAATAACCATTTATAATTCTTCTTTTTTAATTGGATTGGCAGCATTGCTTTTTCCTGTGCTTATTTTTTTGGTATTGTTGGTATGGTTGACGATTTTTGTTCACAGAGTAATGAATTTAAGATTTCTTGTGGTTTCTCTGGTTGGTATTGCTACACCTTTCTTCTTCATAATGGTGTGGTTTTTCTTTACCGGAAATTTGCATGAACAATTATTCAATTTAATTAGTTATTTCAAAATATCCACAGAGATACCAATTTTTGACAATGTTTTAAATATAACTAGCATAGCTATAATTACAATATTAACCTTAATGAGTGTTTTTGGAGTGTTAGCAATGCTTTCAGAACAAAATATTAATACCCGTAGAAACCTGTTAATAGTTGTATTGTTTTTTGTAATCAATACCGCAATATTGGTGGTTTTTAATACTAATATTGAGTTTCTATTGACCTTGCTTATACCTATTGTACTCTTGATTACATATTGGTTAAACCAGGTTAGAAGGCCGAAGGTGTATAATATTATTTTAACAATATTATTACTATTAATTTTGGTAAATCAATATTACACTAGACTACCAAACTTTATTCCTTAATTAAATGCTAAAATCCTCATTTAGTAAGAATATGATAGAGGCAGGGTGTGATGAGGCAGGACGTGGATGTTTAGCAGGTCCTGTTTTTGCAGCTGCAGTTATATTGCCCAATGGGTATAAAAATTCATTGCTAAACGATTCCAAAAAGCTAAGCGAGAAACAAAGAAATAAACTAAGAGTAATCATTGAGCAGGATGCTTTATCCTGGGCAGTGAAATCCTATTCACCAAAAGAAATTGATGAAGTAAATATTCTCAACGCATCGTTTTATTCAATGCATAGAGCAATTAATAGCCTATCCACTAAACCAAACTTATTATTGATCGATGGTAATAGGTTTATACCCTATAAAGATACACCACATCATTGTATCATAAAAGGAGATGGTAAGTATTTATCAATTGCAGCAGCTTCAATACTTGCAAAAACTCATAGGGATGACTATATGTTAAAGATTCATAGCAAGTATCCTCAATATCGCTGGAATAATAACAAGGGATATCCAACATTAGAACATAAGATGGCAATCCAGGAGTTTGGACTATGTGTTCACCACAGAAAAACCTTCAACAGCAATATTAAATAGGCATAAGTATCACTTGTGTTATTTACAACCCCTTTAGAGTTAGCCCTATTCTCTTTCGTTCAATGTCAACATCTATTACCTTTACTTGTAATTGCTGGTTGAGCCTGAGATAATCACCTGGATTTGATACAAATTCATTTGCAATCTGGCTTTTATGTAATAACGCAGATTCTTTTACTCCAATATCAACAAAGGCCCCAAAGGCTGTTATGTTGGTTATAATGCCTGGTAATATGGTTCCCGGCTTCACATCATTAATACTTTTAATATTAGCATCAAATTTAAAAGTTTTAAATTTCTTTCGTGGATCTCTACCGGGTTTTTCAAGCTCTTTCAAGATATCCTTAAAAGTGCTATTGCCAATTGAATTACTTATGAATTCATCGGTATTAACATTACTAATCATATCGGTATTGCCCACTAGCTGATTTATACTAACCCCAAGCTTTGATGCAATTTTTGTCACAATTGTATACTGCTCTGGATGTACTGCTGTGTAATCAAGAGGGTTGTCACCATCTTTTATTCTGAGAAATCCTGCACTTTGCTCAAATGCCTTAGCTCCTAATCCATCAACTTTCAATAACTCTTTTCTGTTTGTAAACAAACCATTTTTATTGCGAAATGATACAATATTAGATGCTAATTTAGCTCCTAATCCTGATATATGACTTAACAGTTCTTTGCTGGCACTATTTAAATCAACACCCACATTGTTAACGCATAATTCGATGGTAGTTTGCAAACTTCTTTTTAATAACTTTTGGTCAACATCATGTTGGTACTGGCCAACTCCAATGGACTTAGGATCAATTTTTACAAGTTCAGCCAATGGGTCCATCAATCGCCTTCCTATTGATACTGCTCCTCTTACGGTAACATCATAATCAGGAAATTCTTCTCTGGCAATCGATGAAGCTGAATATACAGAAGCCCCGTCTTCATTAACCGAAACAGCAATTATATCCTTATTGAACTTAATCCTTTCAATTAAAATTTCAGTTTCACGCCCTGCCGTGCCATTACCTATGGCTATTGCTTCAATATCATAGGCGTTAACCATGTTATTTATTTTCTTTATTGCCAATGAGCTTTCCCTCTGAGGCGGATGTGGATATATATTGTCGTTATGAAGTAACTTTCCAGTTTTATCAAGGCAAACAACTTTACATCCACTTCTAAAGCCAGGGTCTATTGCTAGTATCCTTTTTTGACCCAATGGTGGAGCCAATAGCAGTTGTTTAAGATTATTACCAAAGATATCAATGGATGCCTCATCAGCTTTTTCTTTGAGAGTATTTCTAAACTCATTTTCCAACGAAGGAAAAATTAACCTGGTTATTGAATCCTTTATTGCAAGTGATTTCTGTTTAGATGCTTCGGTGTTCATTTTTACTAGGCCAGATGTGATAAATATTATGGCTTTGTCCTTATCAGGTTCTATCTTTACTTTAATCAACTTTTCTTTTTCACCTCTTAAAATCGCCAGTATCCTATGAGGGGCTGCTTTGGATGCATTTTCTGACCAGTCAAACCAACTACGATAATTGTGAGCTTCTTCCTCCTTGCCCTTTGATACCTTTGATGTTATCGTAGCATGAATTTCAAATTGTTGTCTAAGATTTTTTCGGACCCACTGTTTTTCGCTTATCCATTCTGCTATAATGTCTCTGGCGCCGGCAATAGCATCATCGGTGGTATTTATATTGGGATTGTTTGATGTAAATTTATTAGCTGTATATTCTAAGTCTGATATATTCTCTGCCATTATCATCTTTGCCAACGATTCCAAACCGTTTTCTTTTGCGATTACAGCTCTTGTTTTACGCTTGGGTTTAAATGGAAGGTAAATATCTTCTACATCAGATAATGTCTCTGATTCACCAATTGTTTTTCTAATTTCATCTGTAATATTACCACTTTCTTCCAATGATAAAAGAATGGATTTCTTTCGTTCTTCTAAGGCAATGTACTTGTCAAAAAGAGTTTTTATTTCTATGAGTTCAACATCGGTTAGATCACCTGTCTTATCTTTTCGGTATCTTGCAATAAATGGTATTGTTGCACCTCCGGCGAGGAGTTCAACAGAGTTTTCTATTTGCCACTCTGCGACATTCAATTTAGTGGAGGCAATCTCAGCAAAAGTTCTCATGCTTTAATTAAATTATCTTATCAGAGTAACAGTTCCGGTATTTGTGATGTTAATGGCTGATTGTATGCCGCTTTCAAAGCTTGTAAAAACAGATGTATAAATATATGTTCCCATTGGAGCATATTCACCATCTTGGGTACCATCCCATCCATTTTGGGGGTTATCAGTCTCAAATATGAGTTGGCCCCATCTATTAAATATTCTAAATTGATATTTTGAGATGGCACTAATATCACCTAAAACTTTAAAGGTTTTATTGTCAGAGATATTACTAGTTGGTTTAAAGGCATTTGGATAACTAAGGGAAGCATATTTAATTTCAACGGTGTCTGAATTTGAACAACAATTAAAGTCTGTAACTGTAGCTATATAGTACCCTTCTTGATCTACGTCCAAATATTGGTTATTGCTACCTGCAGGAGTCCATGAATATACATCCATGCCATCACCAGCATCTAGTCTTATTGATGAGCCTTGTAAAATATAGATTATATTAGATCCCAATCCAATATCGACTGATGGTAATGGATTAATTACAACATCTTCACTAAATGTATAAGTTTCTCCTTCGTATGATTCGGTAAGCTCAACGTCATATGTGCCTGCCTCACTAAATATATACTTTGGGTTCAGTGGGTTTGATAAATCTGAAGTTCCTGCAGGGTCTTTAAAATTCCAAGATGGTGTAAGGTTTGCAGTATTTCTTATGATGAAATTAGTTGTGTCATTTAAGCATTGATCCAGGTAATAAAAATGTGGAATATTTAAAAATGTTGAAACAAAATCAGGAAGCCCAGATTGTGTCATAGCACCATTTAATGATATTCCATTGTTTGTGGCACTGTTTAGCTCATTGAAATTACAACTGAGGCCATCACGGTTGGGGTTGTATATAACATCCAAGTTAGTCATTCCTACACCTGCTTGCATTGTTTTTGAAACATAAACCTTACCATCTACACCCATTTGCAAGCCGTACATTAAGCTATCTGATGTTAATCCATTGTAAGCAAATTTATTTATTGCCACAGGGTTCTGTAGTGGATCTGTACCAAGTAAGTTAAATTGATATAAATAGCTAGTGTCAGGATTTAAGGGAGAGGTTGTTGCATATAGTTTGGTATTATCCGGAGAGAACTCTAGACCAAATGGAAAATAATAGCTTCCTGAACCAGTAGATATGGGATTACTAACCGAACCAGTTTCATTATTGAAGTCAAATAACTCAATAATACCGACACTAGGGAGTGTTATTGCAAGTTTTGTTCCGTTGGGAGATGCCTTCAAATACCCAAACTGATTATTGATGTCATCTTTTTGTATTATACCTACGGTACTTGAAACAGGTGTTGGGTTTACTCCCAATGTATCAACATGAAATGAATAAAATGTTCCTCCATTTTCATCTCCAAAGCCATGAACAATAACCCAGTAGTCTGTATTATTAGAATGCCTTACAGCACATATAACCTTTGAGTTTTTGGTAAGTATCTGATTGTTTTTTGAAGTAATCTCACCCATATTTGAACTGCTGAAATCAGCAACGGAATAATTTATCCCTTCGGTGTAAAAATTTGAAATGTATTTGTTGGTAGTAAAAACAAAATACTTATTGCTGTTTCCAGGATGTGGGACAATAAGTGATGATTGACCTCCATATTTACTTCCTGCTAATCCTGATCCATTTTGCATCAGATTATAGCTTTTATTCCATACATTTTCTCCATTTGAGAAAAGAATTAGATTTCCATTTTCATCAGAAATTGATGAAGAACCAAAGGGAAGACCATAATTACCCGAGGTAGGTAAAATTTCATTTGTAGGTTGTGCAAATTTGATTCTGGCATACTCTCCAAAAACCCATGTACTAGCCTGGGTGGGAACAACATAATTGCAGTTTCTTTCCTGAGCTTGCAATGAGTCCAAATTAATTATAAAAACTAGTATTAAAAGAAATAATGATCTACGGCTTATACTATTCATTTTAAAATTAAAATAGGTGCTTTTTAATTTAGTCATTGATTAATTTTTGATAACCTTTTGGTAATAGGAGTTTCCAACATTTATTACTTCAACAATGTATTGTCCACTGGCGAGGTTCTTCAGAGAAATTACTTCTTTGTTTTCGATATCTCCATTTATGCTACTACTCCATACTATCTGCCCAAATACATTTCTCAAGTTTATGGATATGGTTCCTCTTAGGTTAATTGTGGTAACTTCAATGTATTCAGAAGCAGGGTTTGGAATAACCTTGATACTCTTTGATATTTCTTCTTCATCTATTCCTATACTACATTCGTCAAAATCAAAGAATATTGTAATTGAACCAGTACCTGTACATCCTGTTGCAGGATTTACAGCATTTGCCCAATAGGAATCAAATGAAACCCAGCTTCCATTTGTTGAAACAGTAATTGATGGAGATGTAGCTGAGGTTGACCATAAATAGTCCATGAGTGGAGGATTTAATGGGTCGGTTGCATCAAGCAATACAGTGTCTCTAACACACACTTTTATTGTGTCTTGTCCCCATACATTTGTATTGGCTGGAATAAGGTCAACAACTGGTGTGTGATTTACATTTATGGTAATCTGTCCGGTTACTATTGTGTATGAATCATCAACTTCTACTGTATATATAGTGGTTTCCCATGGATTAACCTGTGGAGACATTTCGTTTGATGTAAAGCCATTATCACTGGTCCAACTATAGGTGTAATTTCCACCACCACCAGATGCATTTGGAAATAAATCCACCATTTCACCTTGGCATATAACATTATTGTCTGCGGAGGAAGTTGGAAATACTCCCAATGCGTCACCTCCTGCAATTACAAACATATTATCTGGAACACTTGAGCATCCATTTGCGTCGTTAATAGTAAAAGAGAACTCTGTACTTTCGTTTAAAATTATTGTTTGAGGATGAAGTATGGTGTTGTTTTCAAGCAAGTGAGAAGGTGTCCATACATAAGAGTGGTCTCCAGTACCTCCAGAAGCACTTGATCCATCTAATGTTGTTGATGTACCAACTGTAATTGGTTTGTCATTGCCAGCATTTCCTATTGGCCTTGCTTTTACAACAACTGATACGGATGCATTAACAGTATTTTGGCCATCAAATACTTCAACATTGTAAGTTGTGTTAACCTGTGGAAAATCAGACGGTTCTTTAATTGAAGCAGTAAAACCAGGTGGATTGGAAGTCCATGAATATTGGTTATTACCAGAACCTCCCGAAGGCAATGCGTTAAGGTTTACTTGATCATCCTGGCAAATTGTGGTAGGACTAGCAGTGGCAGTTACTGCTAAGGCACCACCAGTAACAATTACTGTCATACTATCAGAGCTCAGGCATCCTGAGTCATCATCTTCAACATTTAGCGAAAATACTTGTGTTGCACCCATTGGGACTGTAGTTGGGTCAACTATTGTAGGATCAATTAACATGTTCTGTGGTTCCCAAAGAAGATTATATCCTCCGGAACCCCCTGAAACTTCGCCGTCAAGTTGTGCCTCCCATCCATTGGGAATGGTAATATCATTACCAGCTTCAACAGTGGCAGCACTATAAACATTAACGGTTTTGGTAATGGACCTCGAACACATCATAAATCCCGTTGATGTGGTAAGCGTTACATCATATGCACCTATGTTTCCATAAATATGTTCTTCATTTTGATTATTACCAGTTTGTCCATCTCCAAAGTCCCAAAGCCATGCTGCAATTTGAGATGAGGGTGGTTCTATTGTTGATTCATCTACTAAAAATGTCGTATCACCAAAGCATGCCTCATTAAAGCTAAAGTCAGGTGTTGGTAGGGCACTTATTGATACGATAGTCTCAACAGGTGCACTAGGGCTTCCATTTAATGTAATTACAAGCTCATAAACGCCAGCATTATCAAACCCAACATCATAAATTACTGGATTTTGAACAGTGGATGTAAAGCCTGCGGGACCAGACCACATATAAGTAGCATTATTTATTGTGTCAGCATATAGTTCAAGAGTATCATGGAGACATAATGGCCCATTGTTTGAAACTGGAGGTGGAACAATTGTACAGTCAGTTTCACCGGTTCCAGACTGTTTCTCAAAAGTTATATTACATGCCTGGTTTGAATAATTTGTTATGAGTAAAATATAATATTCACCAACTTGTCCATAAGGAATGTTGCACATTTCTGTTGTACTTGGAGAATAACTACAATCAACCACTTTACTTGCTGTGAGAGATGAAGCACATGGTGCAACCGGATCATTAAATGGCCCCCAACAAATAAAATCAATATCTTTTGCAGGTGTAGTGTACATGAAGATATTTATAGATCCTTCAATTGCAATTTTCATATGATACCATGCAGGATTAGGTCGTGTCTGAAGACATCCATAGTAAGGCCCTTGTTGAGCAGTTCCAGTATTAACGCCTGCAGGGAAAGTGTATATATTACTAGTACAAAAAGGATCAGATTGTTCACATGTTCCTGCTTGACCAAAAGATGTAATAGTAAATCCAAGAATTATGATAAGTAATACTAATTTTTTCATAGGTAACATATTTTATTTGGAAGAGAACTTGTTATGTTGCAACTCCCAAAGTCGTAGTTGCTCTTGGTTCATACTTTCAATTGCATTGTTAGCTTTATCAATGTATGTATTTAATTCAGTATAAATATCCAAGTCGGTTTTACCATGAACTTTATTTACCAGAAAAAAGTGTAAATCTAAGTCACTACTCGAGCCAATATTTACCATAAAGTTACTATTGTAGGATTGCTCTAAAATATATAAAGTGACAAATTTATGTTCAATATCCTGTGTCGAAAGCACATAGTAATTGTTTGTTTGATCATTTGCGAAGTTTTCATATGGTCCGCTGGCAAATTCCCTTGACTCAACCATTTTCGACAATTCATTAACGGTTAAGCTAGAAATATCTACCTTGTTTATTCCCTGTGAAACAACGTATTGCGGAATTAATAATATCAAGGCCATTGAAAAAACAACCAATATTCTAGTGGTGAATAATAGTAAAAATTTATACATGATATAGTATTTAGTGATCCTTTAAGCTGTACAAAAATAACATAATGAAGCAATTATTTATGTGGATGCAAAATAATAATTCATATGCTACATAGCTAGTTCATTTATTATTTGCTTTTCATTAACATAAGGTTTAAAATCTTTTTCTTTGTAATTTTATACTTGTCAATGGGTGTTGGAATGATAAATTACTTAAAAATGAATTGTAGACCTATACTTAGAAAAGATTTTCAGTAATTTGCATTATGGACATCAGTAATAATTTATTGCGAGATATAAAAAGTATTTATGGTCAACAGCTCATCGAACTTTATGGTGCGAATGAATCTGAGTCTTTAATGGCAATAATTATACAGCACTTTATTGGCTATACTCGTAATGAGATGTTGATGAATCCAGATATACGCATATCAGAATCAGAGATACTTATCCTTAAAAATGCATTAGATGAATTAAAAGCAATGAAACCTGTTCAGCATATTACTGGGTTGGAAGAATTTTTGGATTTTAATATATCCGTTAATTCAAATGTTTTAATACCAAGGCCTGAAACGGAAGAACTGGTTATGCTAATATTGAAAAGTGAAAATACCAATGGTTTAAAGCTACTAGATGTGGGAACAGGTTCAGGTTGCATTGCCATTGCTCTGTATCATATGCTATCAAACCCTGATATTTATGCCGTTGATAAGAGTGATGATGCACTTGAAATTGCCAAATTCAATGCAAGCAATAATAATGCGATAATAAATTTTAAGAATTTGGATATTACAGAGAAGCAATTGGTAAGTAATCTGTCAAATTTCGACATTATTGTTAGTAATCCACCTTACGTAACAAATTCAGAGAAAATATTAATGAGTTCTAACGTTATTGATTATGAACCTCACATAGCCTTGTTTGTGCCCGATGATGACCCTTTAAAATATTATAAAGCTATAATTGATTTATCTTGTGAAAAACTAAAGCCCAGAGGACGACTATACCTAGAGATAAATGAAGCCATGGGACATAAATTAAAAGATTTATTGACAAAAAGTGGTTATATAAATGTCCTAATCCACAAGGACATCAATTCCAAGGATAGGTTTGTAACCGCAATTAAAATGGACTGATCCTAATTAGATCCATAATTTAATACTATCCAAACATTTTATTGGACCTTTTAAGTATTGGCAAAAAAATAAAGGGCAGTCTGCTTATAGCTTAACTGCCCTTTTTTAGTACTATTTATATGTTCCTATCAATTCTTTTGATAATCAACAAAATCGCGATATGACTTATATAGGTTACCAATGTGTAGAACCATATGTCGCCACTCATCAATAAACTTAAGATAAGTGATACTATTTTTTGTTCCTGATTCAGAATTTTTAAGCCTCCTTAACTGCAGTTTATTATTCTGTTTGAGGATATCCAATACTTTTTGCTGAGAATTGAGAATATCTTCTTCATTTGCTTCAGAAGGATTATGAATACTTTCAACTATTTGA
The DNA here is from genome assembly GCA_018661505.1 of Lentimicrobiaceae bacterium. Classification (GTDB taxonomy): domain Bacteria; phylum Bacteroidota; class Bacteroidia; order Bacteroidales; family F082. Next base: position 18,816 of record JABJIE010000072.1, on the reverse strand, counting down.
GTTGAAAGATTATTGAATTCATCCCATGTTTTCATGAGCTCATCCACCTGAACTTCTAGTAAAGGCTTATGGTTATTGGAAACATGATCCATTGAAGGTCTGATTATATATGATGCATTGTGAAGTATTTCCCTTAGGTAGTCTAAAACCTGAACAAAATGATAGTCATTTTCATTGTCATCTCTAAGTTTCTCTATTATTGATCCAATGTTATCCTTTAGATATTTGGTTCTAGAAGTAACAGAATCTATTTTTTTCTTGGCTTTTTTCAAAGATTTATAATCTTCATCTTTAAGAGATATTATAACATTCTTTAGCTGTTTGGTTACAATATCTAAATTGCTGGTAATAGCATTAGCTGAGCTTTCTACAATGGTATCATCATTAATTGTATCAATGCTTTTTTCGCTACTTTTTTCTTCTTCTCTTTTCTTATGCAAACCATGGGTACGATAAATAAGGAAGCCCGTAATAAATACAAATGCGATTATTGCGAATATACCCCCAGCTGTCAGCAAGCCTACAACTATGAATGATAGGCAGAAAGCCGTTAACGCTGTTAGGAACCAACCCCCTACAACTGCCATAACTCCCGAAACCCTGTAAACTGCACTATCTCTTCCCCAAGCATTATCTGCCAATGAGGTCCCCATTGCTACCATAAATGTAACATAGGTTGTGGACAAGGGTAACTTCAGCGAAGTACCAAAGGCTATTAGAATACTCGCAACAACAAGGTTTACTGATGCTCTGATAAGATCAAATGCAAGCACTTCCTCACCTTTCTTATTTTTAATTGGTATGGGTTCAAATTGTTTATTTATATGCCGTACTATAGGGTTTGGGACTATAAATGCAAATGTTTTAGACATATTTAATCCAGCTTTTACGATTGCTCGTGATACAGCAGTTGGTGGAAATCTTTCGTCTCCACTATTTTGGCGAGAAAGATCAAGTGAGGTTTGAACAACTGATTTGGACTTTTTATTTAAGAACAAGGTTACTACCATAATTAATCCCGCAAATAAAAGAAACAGTGTAGGCGTTTTAACCTTACCACCTAGCGCTGACATTAACATGCTATCAGGATGTATGGATGGGTTTAGTGACCACTCCTGAAAAGAAGCCCAGCCAGCCAATGGCACACCAATAAAGTTTACCAAATCATTACCTGCAAATGCCATTGCAAGAGAAAATGTACCCACCAGCACAATGAGCTTTAGGACATTTATCTTGAATAATAGTTGAAGTAACTGTAACAGCAAAGTCCATCCCACAAAACTTATTAATAAAATATTCCAAGTGTTGGTAACAAACCACTGTTTTAAATCAGAGGTCATAAAGGCAGCACCTTTGGCCCCTTTGATAAATATGAAATATGTGATAACTGTGAATGCTATCCCACCCCATATTGCACCGAAATATTTAATGCGTGATGCATATTTAAAGGAGAATAGTATACGCGCAATGTATTGAACGATTGCCCCAACGCTAAAAGCTATCAAGACAGATAAAAATATACCACTTATTATGGCTAATGCTTTTGATGTATTTATAAAACTTGCTACTGTTAAATTGGAAGATAAATCTTTAAGAAGATTATTGTCAACCATAAACTGTTTTATTGGTTCCAACGATTCGGGTGAACCCCACATTAATTTAATTGTCGCCATACCTACTGCTGCACCTAATAATTCAAAAACTATAGAAACTGTGGTTGAGGTAGGCATCCCTAGAGTATTAAAGCCATCTAAGAGTATTACATCAGTTATCATTACTGCAAGGAAGATGAACATTATCTCGGAGAAATAGAACATGGAAGGATTGAATATACCCTTACGAGCAACCTCCATCATTCCACTTGAAAAAATGGCTCCCACAAGCACACCTAATGCTGCAATTATCATTATTACTTTAAACGATGCAGTTTTAGATCCTATGGCAGAATTTAAAAAATTAACAGCATCATTACTCACACCTACAACTAAATCTGAGATTGCGAGTATAAAAAGTATAATAACTATAACAAGATAAGTTAGTTCCATAACAGCTTAATTATTATTAAAATATTGCACAAGAATACATAAAGTAGATTCCAATAATGACATTTCAATATTAACAAATAGTTAAATTAATTCTTGGTATAATATCTGTTTCACAATTCAAACATTACTTATTATGTATAATTTTATAGAATAACCTACTAATAGGTTGATTCTAATATTGTGGCTTCATGTTAAGGTTATACATAATGAAGCTGTACATATCTGTAGCCTCACTAATTTGTTTATCGGTTGGTTTTCCTGCACCATGTCCTGCATCGGTTTCAATCCTAACAAGTACTGGATTTTTTCCGCCATCCATTTCTTGCAGTGTTGCCATAAACTTAAACGTATGCGCCGGAACAACTCTATCATCATGATCAGCTGTAATCGCCATTGTTGCTGGATAGTTTACGCCTTTCTTTATATTGTGGAGGGGAGAATAATTATATAAGTAATTGAACATATCCTCATCATCATCACTTCTACCATAGTCTGTTGCCCATGCCCAGCCAATTGTAAAATTGTGATACCTTAACATATCAAGCACTCCAACTATTGGTATGGCTACTTTAAACAAATCAGGTTCCTGTACCATACAAGCTCCTACTAATAACCCACCATTTGAGCCCCCGATTATGGCAAGCTTATCCGGAGAGGTATATTTTTTATTTATTAAATATTTAGCTGCATGAATAAAGTCATCAAAAACATTCTGTTTTTGCATTAGAGTTCCTGCTTTATGCCATTTTTCTCCATATTCACCACCACCTCTTAAATTAGCCATTACAAATATTCCTCCTTGCTCAAGGAAAGGCAGTCTGCTGATACTAAAACTTGGTGTCAAGCTTATGTTGAAGCCTCCATAACCATATAGAAGAACAGGGTTGTTACCATCTAGCTTAATTCCTTTCTTGTGAACTACAAACATTGGAACTTTAGTACCATCTTTACTGTCATAAAAGATTTGCTCAGTAACATATTCTTCCGAATGGAAATCTACATCTGAAGTATGCATCAGTTCTGAAATATCATTGGTAATATCATACTTGTATACACTTGAAGGAAATGTAAAGGAAGTAAACCCATAGAAAGCTGTACTATTACCTTTCTCTCCATTAAATCCACTAAGGGTTCCTATTCCAGGTAGTTTGAATTCGCGAACAAAAGTTCCGTCGGGCTTGTGAAAATATGCCTTACTACTTGCATCCTTAATATACCTTACTAATAACAAATCACTAACCATTGAAACCCCTTGCAGAACATCCTCTTTCTCTGCTACTATTTGAATCCATTTTGATGGATCATTATTGTCGTACTTTGTACTAACTAATCTCTGGTTTGGCGCATCATAATTGGTAATCATAAGAAGTTGTTCGCCAATATTGTCCACCACCGAATAGTCATTATCAAAGCCAGAAGCTAATTCATGGAATTTAATGTTTTCAAGTCCGTTAAGCTTTGCTGCGTATAGTGCATTCCCACTTGTGCTTTCAGTTGCAGTAAGTATCAGGTATTTCTCATCTTCTGTAAGATAAGCGTAAAAATTTCTTAGGGGATTATTATCATCACCGTATATGAGTTTATCATTACTCTGGGGATCTCCTAATTTATGATAATACACCTTGTGGAACCTATTTTGGCCAGATAATTCATCACCTTCCTCAGGTTCGCCATAAGAAGAATAAAAGAAGCCATCATCTTTCCAGCTAATGCCGCTAAATTTTACCCACTCAATATGATCCTTTAGGTTTTTACGAGTATCAATTTCCATTACATAAATTTCACTCCAATCAGAACCTCCTCTTGAAATGCCATATCCCAGATATCTTCCGTCCTTTGATATTCCCATAGAGGACAATGCAACTGTACCATCTTCCGAGAGTTTGTTTGGGTCTAGAAGCACCTTTGGTTCTCCATTAATGCCGTCTTGTATGTAGAGGACACTCTGATTTTGAACTCCATCATTCTTGAAGAAGAAATAGTTATTTTCTTTGTTGAATGGTACACCATATTTGGGATAATTCCAGATTTCGGTGAGTCTATTTTCTAAACCATCTCTAAAGGGTATTTTTTGCAAGTATGAATTGGTGATTTTATTTTCAGCCTCAACCCATTTAGCCGTTTCTTCGGAATTATCATCCTCTAACCACCTATAAGGATCAGATACTTTGGTCCCAAAATAATTGTCAACTGTGTCAACTTTTTTTGCCTGAGGATATTGTATTTTTTTCTCTGGTGACTTACACTGCTGTGCCATAAATAAATATCCAATGATAACGATGAATAATATGTAAACTTTCATATTTAAAATTTATGTAATTCAATTTGCTAATTTAGTGAGCCGCAAAAGTATACAGTCTGTTTGAATAATACAAACCAAATCTGCATGATTACTATATTTAGTTAACTAGAAGTATAACACTTTGTTTGATTAAATACATATGCATTTTTAACAGATAAATTTCCAATTAATATTCCATAAATAAAAATCATTTTGATTAAATTTGCACCTTGAAATTTTTTGAATTGTGAACTCTTCATTTAGAGGCATACATTAAAGGATAACATACGACAGATGAAAGTAACAGCACTTAATAGCATACACCGAAAAATGGGTGGTAAAATGGTAGATTTTGTAGGTTTTGATATGCCAGTTCAGTTTGAAGGTATAAATATTGAGCATGCTACCGTAAGAACCAAATTAGGAGTTTTTGATGTTAGCCATATGGGTGAATTCTGGATTGAAGGGCCTGGTTCCAAGGAATTCCTTCAGCGGATTACAACAAATGATGTTACCGCACTTGTTGATGGAAAAGTCCAGTATAGCTGTTTTCCAAACGGTAAGGGAGGTATTGTAGATGACCTGCTTGTATATCGTTTTTCTGAGGATAGATACTTACTTGTGGTAAACGCATCTAATATTGAAAAGGATTGGAACTATGTTGTTAAAAACAATAATAATGATGTGAATATCTCCAATGCTTCTGATAATATTAGCCAACTTGCAATACAGGGCCCTCTTGCTCTGAAGGCTATGCAGAAACTTACATCTGAAAACATTGAAGATATGAAATACTATACCTTCAAAGAGATAAATTTTGCTGGAGTTGATAATGTTATCTTCTCAACTACTGGATATACTGGCTCAGGGGGATGTGAGATATATATGAATAATAAAGATGTTGAGAAAATTTATGATGAAGTACTAAAGGCGGGTTCTGAACACGGAATTAAACCCATTGGCTTGGCCGCCAGAGATACACTAAGACTGGAATCTGGGTTCTGTTTGTATGGACATGAGATAAATGATTCAACATCACCGATATCTGCTGGATTAGGTTGGATTACAAAATTCTCAGAAGGTAACAACTTTCTAGATCGTGAATTATTTGAATATCAGAAGAATAATGGTATTCAAATGAGCCTAAAGGGATTTGTTATGGAAGATAAGGCAATTCCTCGTCAACATTATGAGGTATGTAATAAGAATGGTGAAAGAATAGGAGAGGTTACATCAGGAACTATGTCACCAATGCTAAAAAAAGGAATAGGTATGGCTTATATCTCAAAACCTTATTGGAAGGAAGGCTCTGAAATTTATATTAAAATTAGGAATAAGATGGCTAGGGCAATAGTTAGTCGCCCACCTTTCTACAAAGTATAGTATTTACCTATACTCAACCGTAGATGGTTTTGTGTTTAAAAAATTTGCCTGATTAAGGAATCCAATTGATGAGAGTGAAATACCAAAACTGGATACACCGCCAGGTGTAACAGGGAAATATGCAACTCTGACCTGAAAGGAATCAAAAGCAAGAAAATCATTCTGAGTATAAACACCAAGTCCTACAGATGTTATCAAATCTCCTTTGAATACGGGAGTACTTTTCATGGCAAGCATTCCACTTGAAACAAATCCAAAAACAGCAAATCTAAATCCGAAAATATACCATGGCGTATATGAAATAACATTAAATTCAGCAAATAACCTTTCCTGTCCATAAAAAGCCTTGTCTTTGATTCCCACAAAACCATAATCTTCACCCAGATAGAGCATATCATTGGTGAACCGATTTATACCAGTTGTGTAGCTTAGCTTACCCAGATACCTGAATCTGTATCTTTCTTTTTTGTAAATATTTGTTAGGTAAGCTAGGTTCATATTTAAGACTCCCTGATCAAGGCTATTTGATATATGGGCTCCAAATTGTGCATCCAATAAGAAAAATCCAATATTTTTGAAGTTACGGCTCCCTATTAAACTCAGACCAATGTAGGGTTTATTCATAAACTCACTCCATGTATATCCAGCCGTAACTATTGCCTGCAAACCATAGGGTATATATTCAGCTTTTCCGAAACTTTTTAGAAAGTTTGTTCTGTAGTAGTTTTGTTGAACTACAGCAAAATTCCCTAATATTTGCGTGTAGTCTGAAAACCTACTATTACTGTCTGCTGAAATATATGGTCTGTATATATATTCCTTCTTTGAAGCTGCTATACCTGGAATAAAAAATGTGTGTTTATTAGCTGATTTATTTTTATTCCATTTGTCATAAAGAAGGTATGTTGCATATAACTCATAATTCCAGTACTTAAAATACCATCTGCTCTGGTCAATATCTGTTGGATCAATAACTATATTTTCTTCTTGACGATTAATTTCTGCACCACCACCAAGCCTTACACTAAGTGGGATAATATCTCGACTCATTTTTACTTGATACTGTTTATCATAGTCAGCAATATGGTAATTAGCTTCTAGTGTTATTTGATTGTAAAGGTTACTGTTAAAATATCTAACATCCGACATGTATATGAACGGACTACTTTTAGTATTCATGGTAACTCCTCCCTTAAGGGATTGACCCAATCCGAAAATATTAACATTTGTTAGGTATAAAGTCATATCTGTTGCGCTTCTAATGTCAATATCGGGTAACCAAGGGAATTTATCTTTAACCAATACAACAACATCCACAGAATCTTTTGAAGCATCTGATAATATTATGGCAGCATCTTGCAAGTAGGGTAGTCCTGCCAACTCGTTTGTATTTTCAACAAGTTCGTAGGGATTTATGGTGTCATTAGCTTTGAATAAGAGCTTTCTCTCTATTGTTATGTTTCGTGTGTCTATGTGCGATTCGTTTAAAGTTCTTGCCCATATGGAAACCACTGGTAGATTTGTGTCGCTTATACTTGGCCCAAAGGGCTTTAACACTTGTATTTTTATGTTTCTTATTATCTTTCCAGTGTAGGGTACATAGGGATCTTCAGCATTTATGATTGCCTTGTTTATTAGCATCGTATCCTGATTACTAGAGGCAATAATCATCTGAAAAAGCTCATTTATGAGATTATTCTTACTTGAAAAACTCTGTAGTTTATTATAAAGAGCATATCCATTTTTTTTGGTGATGACAACATACCTTTGGCAAACAATTGCCAATGAATCCGTTAATACATGAATTGTAGTATCATTTAAAACCAAAAAAGCTGGGCTTGTGATTTGTACTGTGTCGCATTTACTTTGATTCCTCTGACCATAAACTGTGTCACAGATAAAAAGTAGCGTGAAGGATAGAAGTAATACTATTAGTTTCTTTTCAGTCAATTCCAGAGCCGTTTAATACAATTGCTAATATACCTCTTTATTAATTTTGACCAAAAATCTGAATGGTTATATGTTTTAGGATTTTATTTTCTGGAAATTACCTTCTTTGATTTTTCAATGATATTGATAGTGTCCAAACCGTAATGCTTCATAAGTGATTCTGGTTTTCCACTTTGACCAAATTTATCCATAACAGCAATAAATTCCATGGGAGTTGGTATGGTCCTGGCCATTAGTTGAGCAACACTATCTCCAAGTCCTCCATTTATCTCATGCTCTTCCGCAGTAACAACACAACCAGTTTTTTTAACGGACTGCAATATTATATGATCATCAAGAGGCTTAATGGTATGTATGTTGATTACTTCTGCACTAACGCCCATATTTTCTAGTTCATAAGCAGCTTCCAGTGACTTCCAAACCAAGTGACCTGTTGCAATTATTGTCACATCATTACCCTCCTTTAGTAATATGCCTTTTCCAATCTCAAAATTGTAATCCTCGGGAATAAAGTTAGGTACTTTTGGCCTACCAAACCTGAGATAAACAGGTCCGTCATAATCTGAAATTGCTAATGTAGCTTGTTTTGTTTGATTAAAGTCACATGTGTTAATTACGGTCATGCCAGGTAGCATCTTCATGAGACCTATGTCCTCTAAAATTTGATGTGTTGCACCATCTTCACCCAGAGTAATACCAGCATGAGAAGCACAAATCTTAACATTTTTCCCCGAGTATGCTACGGATTGTCTTATTTGATCATATACTCTTCCTGTGGAAAAATTTGCAAAGGTTCCAGTAAATGGGATGTATCCTCCAATGGTAAGCCCAGCTGCAGTTCCAATCATATTTGCTTCGGCAATTCCCATTTGAAAAAATCTATCAGGATATTCTCTGGCGAATCCATCCATTTTTAGCGATCCAGTCAGATCAGCGCATAAAGCAACTACTTTTGGATTGTTTTTTCCAAGCTCAAGGAGTGCTTCACCAAAACCCGAGCGGGTATCCTTATGATCTATAATGCTAATTTTACTCATGTTGTGTTATAGTTTTATCCGTGTTGTTTTTTCTGAAAATATTTCAAACTCATTTACACTTGTAGTAACCGATTGAGTTGAAAATTTTGACCTAAATATAAGTCTGTAACTTCCTGGTTGGAGGTATAGTGACTCCGTTGTATTGCTATTGCTACCAAAGTCTATTATCCAAGTTTGCTTATCCTTATCTAAGGCGTATATACTTCCATAACCTTTTATACTCTTTTGTATTACAGCAATACCAGGATTCTCAATCTCTATTTTAGTCTGATTATCTGATTCAATATCAATTTCCGGTAATACAATTTTAGGTAATGTAAGGATTGTAATATCATATTTACCAGTTAAATATTTGACGTTTTCGTTTAGATACTGAACATTTAGTATCCCATTATACACTTCGTTGTTTATAATTATTGATGGATTAAAATCAGACTTGGATGATCCCATGAGCTTTACCATCAGACTACCTTGTCGACATTCGGCAGAAACAGTAGTGTGTTTACCTTCGGTAAGTTTAACGGAGTCTATCACTGTTTTGGGAACCGTGTTTATTATAATTTTATAATCTACCAGATGATCAACATAAAGAGTATCTGGACGTCCTTTGCTATTTAAAGTGTGAACATAGTTGTATGCGATTTCTCCCGTATGCTTATTAATAAACGTCATATTCACATTAGACTCAGTGGGTCTGTTGTATTTGTCAAGTAAGTTAATCTGTAGGCTCGTTTGACTTAGGACTTTTGTAATAATAATATTAAGAGCTTTTGTGAACTGCTTTTTATTTGATGCATTAAAGTATTGGCCAGCACAATCATATGCTTCATGGGTGTCTTTTCCGATACCAATAATAAATGGTTTTAGTATGATTCCATTTTTTTGCAGTGCTGCGCTTACTTCACAAATATCACCACCACATTCCTCAATTCCATCAGTTATTAATACAACAATATTTCTGCAGTTTTCACAATCTGTAAAATCATCTTTGGTTTTTAGTAAGGAGTTCGCAATTGGTGATGTGCCTTTTGGCCCAAGCTGCTTCAATCTGTATTTTATTTGATCTACATTATCCTTGCTAAAAGGGACTTCGAGCCTGGTGTCATTACAATCCTGGGGTGGAAAATTTTTAGTATGTCCGTAAACACGCAATGCCACCTCCACATTTGGAACCTGTTTTATACTGTCTAATATATCAGAAAGAATATTTCTTGCAATTGTATACTTACTCTCTCCCTGCCATTTTCCAGACATACTTCTAGAGGCATCCAAAACAAATAATATTCTTGTTGTTACCTGCGGTTGCTCAGAGACAGTGTTACCTTGCCCCAAGCATCCCATGGTAATTGTAAGAACTATACCTAACAGAAAGTATTTAGACTTTAGTTTCATTTTACACGATAAAGAGAAATATTTTTATTTATGCTATAAGCTGTAGTCTCCCATTGTTTCCTCAAGCTGATTTAAAGCCAATAACAGTTGCTCATCATTAGGAGGCGCACCGTGCCATTTATGGGTGCCCATCATAAAGTCAATCCCCATTCCCATTTCTGTATGCATTAATATGAAAATTGGTTTTGAATTATTCTTAATATTTTTCACCTTGTTCATTGTGGATACAACTTCTTTCATAATATTGCCATTCATCTCCCAGACTTCAATTCCGAAGGATTCAAACTTTGCTCTTAAATCACCCAATGGTAATACATCGTCTGTTGATCCATCAATTTGTTTTTTGTTATAATCAACGATACCAACTACGTTATTTATGTTATGAGCTCCAATGTACATAGCTGCTTCCCATACTTGACCTTCCTCTAGTTCTCCATCACCCATCAGGCAATAAACCTTTGATTCATCTCCATTCATTTTTTTTGCAAGTCCAATGCCATTTGCAACAGATAGTCCTTGCCCCAAAGATCCTGTTGATACTCTTACGCCAGGGAGTCCCTCCTTTGCTGCAGGATGCCCCTGCAGTCTACTATTCAATAATCTAAATGTAGAGAGTTCATCTATGGGTATTTGCCCGCTCCTTGCAAGCACACTGTAAAGCACTGGGCTAATGTGGCCATTGGAAAGAATAAAAATATCTTCGTTTATGCCATCCATCGAAAAATTGTTGGAATCATAGTCCATAACTTCATTAAACATGGCTGTAAAAAAGTCAGCACAGCCAAGTGAACCACCCGGATGTCCTGATTGAACGTTGTGTACCATTCGCACGATATCACGTCTAACTTGTGAAGCTATCTGTTCAAGGTTTTCAATATTTGTCATAGTATTATCGTCTACAGTTAAGTGTAACCTAGGTTTATGATTTTAAAATACAATCTGAAATCTCATTTGAAAGATATTTGCGTTACCCAGATTCTTTATGTCAGAGTATATGTAGTTGAACATAACCATGGTTGAAGGGTTTAAATACCAGTTTATTCCTGCAGTTAAATCACTTATAACACCGCCATTCAAATCGGAGTCATCCATATTTATTTGGGAGTATCTTAATGCAAATTCTAGGGCGCCAAAACCGCCATCGTCACCAAGATTCTTTTTTGGCTTTAAAGTACCAAATGTTGTTTTGGATTTAACATAATTTTTGTGTTCCCCTGTTGCAAACCAACTTAATGTAACATTGTATGAGAAAGCATTATATGAGGTTTCAGAAAAGATTGAGTCATTATCACGTGTAATTAGTGCGCGTGTATATTCACTTTCTATTGAGAAGGAATTATATATAAATAAAAACTCAGTGTTCATGTCCTGAATATTGTTAACAGTAGGAAGGGATATTTTCAAATATTTGGGAGCAAGGTGTGCTTCAGGTCTCACTGAATAGTTTAATTCTTCATCGTCGTTGTTTTGATAAACATATCCAAAGCCAAGGTGTAATACCTTATATTTAGACTCAGTATTATAAATAGGTAGGCCTGCTAGCCTTAGCGCAACATTATATTTGTTTCCTAAATATTTACCCGTGTTATCTGTTGGGAAAAAGTATCCAGCATACCATGATAGACGTTTGTCCATAAGCTGATTATTTAACATCACACCAATATTTCTATCATTATCAAATACATTACCAAGAGGTCTTTCCATCATGGTAAGGTTCTTGGAGCTTGTTAGCATCGCAAAGCCTTCTGGTTCTTTGAAATTTCCAATCTTAATATTTCCCAAATAAGGGATCATTGTGTATTGTAAATATGCATCTTTTATTACAGCATTTCCTCCTGCAAAATCTACTTGAAATTTAAATTTTAAGTTCTTGTATAAGGTGCCTGACGTAAATATTCGAGCACGTCGAAGTTCGACTCCATTTTTTGCATCAAATAAATTATCCAAGGAGTTACTTTGATCTATGAACATAAGATCAGTTTGTATTCGGCCACCAAATTTTATTTTAAAATTACCTGTTTTGCTTTCTACCACCAATGAGTTATTCCAGTATACATCAAAGTCATTGTTGCTTTGCCCTATGGTCATATTTGCTATGGCCAAAAAGACCATGATTGAAATGATATTTCTCATTAGATATTAGCCATTTAGACTATAAAAAATACTAAAAAACCGAAGATTAAGAGGTCTTAGTAACCATATTATTTTCCCACTGAGCAAAAATACTATTATTTGTAAACTTCTATAATTCCGTTTATTAACAAATTGTTAAAAAGATTAGTTTTGTTAAATAAATATTCAGCAAATGTTAGGGTTAAGTAAAACCATTAAAATAATTATTATCACCGCACTTAATCTAATAGTTTTAAGTGGAATATTAACTTCCCAAACCCTATTAACAAACCTTAGCGATGAGGATAGTTGGGTTGACTCAACTTTAAAATCCATGACCATGGAGCAAAGAGTTGCTCAGCTTATTTTCGTTAGAGCTAATTATCCCAATCAACCCTACTTTTCAAATATAGATACCCTAATCAATTCCTATAATATTGGGGGTGTTGTATTTTTTAAGGGAAACCCAATTAATCAGGCATTACAAACCAATCATTGGAATTCGATTTCAAAAGTTCCTCTTATGATTGCCATAGATGCCGAATGGGGCCTAGCCATGCGGTTAAGTAAAACTGTTAAATATCCTCTTCAGATGACACTTGGAGCTGTGGATAACGACAATTTGATTTATGCAATGGGGAAACAAATAGGTGATCAATGTAAGAGGTTGGGTATACATATGAATTTTGCACCTGTGGTTGACGTTAATAGCAATCCAAAAAATCCTGTCATTGGTATGAGGTCGTTCGGACAGGATCCTTTACTTGTTGCCCAGAAGGGTATGATGTATATGAAAGGTCTTCAGAATTCTGGGGTAATAGCATGTGCAAAGCATTTTCCTGGCCATGGTAACACATTTACGGATTCACATTATGATTTGCCAGTTATATCTGCTAATATGGATGCTTTGAAGGCGAATGACCTAATGCCTTTTCAATATCTAATTGACCAAGGAGTTCAATCGATTATGATTGCTCACCTAGCAGTTCCAGCTATGGATAATAATGATAAACTTCCATCCACATTATCTCATAAAATAGTTACTGATTACCTAATTGATACAATGGGGTTTGATGGTTTGGTGGTTACGGATGGGCTTGATATGACTGGCGTTACAAAACATTACAATGAAGGAGAGGTAGCTTTAAAAGCCCTAGAGGCAGGTAATGATATCCTGTTGATTCCTGATAATGTTGAATTATCAATTAAAAACATACTCAATGCACTTCAAAGGGGAGATATCACCGAGAGTACTATCAATGAAAGCTGCAGGAAAATCCTGAGATATAAGTTTATCACAGGTGCAAGCGAGTTGAAATCAATTGATACATCTAACTTGATATCCGATCTAAATAAACCATTTTACCATGAAACATCTAATATCTTAACAGAGGCTTCAATAACCTTAGTAAAGAATGATAATATGATATTACCCATTGGTCATAATTTTATGAATAAAAGGGCTATGGTGGTTTTGGGAACTGAGAATAAGGAACAAATAGAAGGTGCTATTGCAGCATATGGAAAAATTGACATATTCCACTTGGCTCATAACAGTAGTAAAAGAAATCGGAAGAAATTATTGGCTGCCATAGAGGGCTATGATTTGGTAATCGTAGCAGTTCTCAATACAAACATACTTGCCAAAAGGATGTTTGGAATTACTGAAAATGACATTGATTTTGTTCATCGGTTATCAAACAATACAAATGTTGTGCTGGATATTTTTGCTAGTCCATATGCACTGGATTTTTTCGATTTGGATAAGTTTGAAGCAGTTCTAGTATCATATCATGAGAACAAAGAGGCACAAAGAGCTTCGGCTAAAATGATTATGCTGGGCTCAGAAGTTTTTGGATCACTTCCTGTGGATGCCGGTGGATATAAAATGGGCCATGGATTGAGTTATGGGTTCCAAACATTATACACTTCAACTCCACAAAATACTGGTGTGAATATTAAATTCCTTGATAAGGTTGATTCAACAGCAATGGCATGCATAGCCCAAGGTGCTTTTCCAGGTTGTCAGATAATTGCAGCCAAGGATGGTGCAATCTTTTATAACAAGTCATTTGGATCACATACATACAGTAATAATGTATCTGTTAGATGGAATGACGTCTATGACCTGGCATCATTAACAAAAATACTGGCAACAACCCCTGCTATGATGAAGATGAGAGAGGAGGGTGAGGTTAATCTCAATGATAGAATGAGCGACTATCTGCTCATGCTTAGGGATACTGATAAAGATAGTCTGAATTTCATTGAAGTGTTATCACATACATCGGGTTTGCAAAATTGGATACCTTTCTATCAAAGCACAATTACTGATGATGGGTGGGATACTACAATTTATAGGTCAAGTATTTCCGAGGAGTTTCCAACCAGAGTTGCTGAGAAGATGTATGTAAAAAAGGGATATGAATATGTTCTTTATGATAGTATTATACAATCCCCATTTCAAGATAAAACATATCATTATTCGGGACTGGGATTTTATCTATGTAAAGAAATAACAGAAGACATAAAAAACCAGCAATTTGATGACTATCTGTACGAATCATTCTATATGCCATTAGGAATTAGCTACTTGAGGTTTAATCCCAGAGATTATTTTCCAGTTAATAAGATTATTCCCACTGAAAATGATACCATATTTCGTAATCAATTGTTACGTGGTGATGTGCATGACCAAGGAGCAGCAATACTTGGTGGTGTTTCTGGTAATGCAGGTTTATTTGGAAATTCATATGGAGTGGCTGTATTTATGCAAATGCTTATGAATGGTGGTGGATATGGTGAAACTATATATTTAAATGATACCACAATCGATTTTTTCAATACATATCATTTTGCTGCTGATAGTAATAGACGAGGGTTAGGCTTTGATAAACCACTTCATAAGTATGAGGACCATAGAACAAACTGTAAGGATGCATCGCCATCGAGTTTCGGGCATTCAGGATTTACTGGCACCTATGCATGGGCAGATCCAGAGAATGGGCTTGTTTACGTATTTTTATCAAATCGAATTTATCCTGACATGAATAACACCAAATTAATGGAGTGGGATGTAAGAACAAATATTCATCAACTTTTTTACGAAGCCATAAAACCAGAGTAGAAGATGAAAAAATTAAGCGATAAAGGATTGAATACCCTGCTATGGGCAATTGCCATATGTATAACAATAGCATTAGTTATTTATCAGAGATCAACAGGACCAACCTATCCATTAGGTGGAGAAATATTAATTGAGGGAGAGCTAATAAACTTTGAACTCATAAGAACTTTTGGAGGAGATAGGGATGCCCTGGTTAGATTAAATGTTCCCAACAATGATATTAATGGAACAATTACTCTTAAACGATATAAAAGCTACGATGATTGGTCTTCAGAGGAAATGTTCAGAGATGGAAATGAATTAGTGGGAGTTATTCCAAATCAACCCATGGCAGGAAAGGTAGAGTACTTTATTACATTGAAGAAAAATAATACCGAATACGAACTAACAGTTGATCCAGTAGTTATAAGGTTCAAGGGTGAAGTGCCGCGATCAATATTGATACCTCATATATTTTTTATGTTCATGTCACTCCTCTTTTCACTGCGTGTGGGATTGGAAGTTTTCTTTAGAAAAAAAGATACCAAATACTTCACAGGTGTTGTTTTGTTTACCCTTTTCTTAGGAGGATTATTAATGGGCCCGTTGGTGCAGAAATATGCGTTTGATGCATATTGGACAGGATGGCCATTTGGACATGACCTCACCGATAATAAGACACTTATCGTATTTATATTTTGGGTAATAGCATGGTTTGTTTTAAGAAAGAAACCAAAAAATATACTATGGCCAATGATCGCAGTTATTGCAATGTTGATTGTTTATGCAATCCCACACAGTGTACTAGGATCTGAAATAGATCACACAAAACAGCAAACAGAGAAAATAAAATGATTCTTACTTACATAATAATATTAATAACAATAATAGTATCAATAGGAGCATTCAATAATCCTGAATTATTCAATCGCTTAAAATTTAATGCATATCAAATAAAACATAGCAATGAAAAATGGCGTTTTCTTAGCTATGGACTTGTGCATTCGGGATGGATTCATCTGCTAATAAACATGTATGTATTTTACTCCTTTGGAGGTGTGGTTGAGCAGTATTTCAGTTTTAATTTTGGAACAATTGGCATGTTATATTATGTGCTTCTTTATGTTGGAGGAATTTTATTTTCAACATTGTTTGATTTTGGAAAACATAAGGATGATATATATTATAATGCTGTGGGAGCCTCGGGAGCAGTATCCGCTGTGGTCTTTTCGAGTATTTTAGTTTATCCTGCAGGCAGTATATTTTTATTTCCAATACCTTTTCCATTACCATCCTGGGTTTTTGGAATAGCCTATCTAATATATTCGGCATATATGGGAAAAAAAGGAGTTGATAATATTGGTCATTTTGCCCATTTCTGGGGAGCAATTTTCGGATTGGTTTTGACAATAATATTGGTGCCGGGTGTAATACCTAACTTTTTCTCATCCATACTTAATCTCCAATAAAAATACCATTATGAAAAAAGTAAAACAGATAATTCTTTCACTTGTGGTTATGTCACTAATTTCATGCGCTGGCCCTTATACCATAAAAGACTCAGGGAAGACTATAAACCTTGGAATGTATGATCCCTTCCAAGTTGAGTTACACGGAAATGCATCCACTGGCTACAAATGGGAGATTACTGCTTATGACTCTACTGTAATAGAGCAAATAGGTAATGTTTCATATAAGGCTGATGATGATAAGATAGGCTCAGGTGGCTTGTATACCTGGAGTTTTAAAACAATTGGCGCAGGGGAGTCAGATTTGCTTTTCGTATATAAAAGACCTTGGGAAGAAAGCTCCGCTGATGATAAAACCTTTAGCCTGAGAGTTGTATCGGGTACAATGGGAAGAATACTTAGTGAATAATTTGAAAAAAAAAGTAAAATGAAAATACTATATCACTTGTTGGGATTTGTATTTGTGATTACAATAATTTCAGCATGCCACAATACAGCGACAGAAAAGAATGATTCCATATTTTTTGGTATTTACTCTACCTATAACTTAGATGATGTACCATTAGATTTTAGGACATCATTAAACCAGCCTGGATTTATCCCTGAAAATAATACTAGTATGTCAATAATAGGTTATAAGCCCATGAATGACACAATTCCATTATTACAGTACAATGATGGTAATTTTGGTTTATTTGAAACCCATTATACTGTTGATAATAATCACCAATATAAAGCTGTTATTGCCCTTGAAAGATATCCTAGTCTTAGCAATGGGGATCTCAAAAATTGCAGAAATATCGATGGTAATGTAGAATTATTAATGAATGAATCCGGTAAGGCTAAATGGTCTGAGTTCACAAAATCAAATAAGGGTAAGCGGGTTGCATTGGTAATCGGAGAATACATTTATACTTTACCATATATCAATTATGAAATAGTTTCTGGGATCGCTATGGTTTCAGGAATCAATAATGACTCAATAGCTGATTTAATGATTGATAGGCTTAATTCCTCGGTGAAAATGAATATTAATTCAGATTAGGATTAGAAGGGAATTTCGACCAATGTCTATATTCATCGCCGAGAGGCTCAACAAGTTCTTTCCAAAGGATATTTGGATTTATTCTAAGTATATTTTTGTCGAGGTTTTTGGATACTAACCATGAATTTCTGTTTAGTTCTTCCTGAAGCTGGTCAGGAGACCATCCCGAATACCCCACTGAAAAGCGAATTTCCGATGGTGTAATTTTATTTATGAGTAATAACTCCTTAATTATTTCAATATCTCCACCCCAATATAATCCATTACCAATCTCCAATGATCCTTCTATTATGTCTCCTTTGGTGTGAACATAAAATAAGCTATCGGTTTCAACTGGTCCACCAACAAATAAAGGGCCATTAAATTCGGGGAAGTCTTTTACTACATCATTAAACGGTTGATCGAAAGGTTTATTTAATACAAGACCAAATGATCCTTCTTCATTATGCTCAGCAAGCAGCACTACAGATCTTCCAAAATAATAATCACCCATGAAAGGCTCAGATAGCAATAATCTACCTTTTGCAGGCTTTAAATTGTTTGTACTTACTTTTATGAATTTGTCAACTCCACTCATTTATACCTAAACTTTGTAATAAATCAACTATTTTTACCTCCATATTGGATAAATCAATCTGGAATACCATTGAAAACGAAAACCAACAGTCAATTATTTTATAATCTCCGTAATGATAATAAATTTTTCACATTTGAAGGTTATGATTTTAAAATAATTGATAATTGCCTTGAAATTATTTACTCCTTTAACCTAGCTGACAAGGTCAATTTTAACCCCAAATTAAGGTTTTTGCCATCAAAACACATTAATTATAATTCTTTTAATAAACATAGTTTAAATAACTTTGTTTTTCATATGGGCATGGTGGAACTCATTAGTTACTGGAAAGCTGCATGTCCAAAAAAAGTAATTATAAAACCCAGCTATCTTTCCTCTGAGCAAATAGAATTTTGGAAGAAGCTATATTTCCATGGTTT
>JABJIE010000071.1 GCA_018661505.1 Lentimicrobiaceae bacterium | reverse complement strand
GTCTCCATCTTCCCGAAGGAACTTAGTAGCCCCCGTTTCACCCGTAGATTTTACAGCTGTTCCTTCGGGGGTGTGCGCACTTGAGGTGGGACTCAGTAATTCCGCTATTAGCCTTGCGTTACTTTTAGCCATTGTTTATTTGTCCTTATCTAAATTGTTGTAAATGTGCTCTTTTAAAAACTCTATATGTGTGGGAAGCCCTATTGTAGCTTTTTTATTTATGTTAGCCATTGTTTATTTCTCCTCGTAGAGGCCTTCTAGCTATGTCACTCACTATTAATAAGATATCTCTATTAGTTTCCTTTGAGGAATTAAAAATCACCTCAAACTTATCATCCATTTGGTGAACCATCCAACTGTCTTTAACTCTATAGTACAAAGATTCAGTCGGAGCTGCCTTTGTGTATTTATTATTTCTAGCTGCTGAAGGAATTATCTCAATGTCTAAATACTTAGAGATTAACACGGAGAGAATACTTGATCTCTCAGTAGTAAAAGGGTTTTTACACCCTACTCCCCAACCTACCTTATCATTATCAAAAGCAGGAGTATCGAATACCAAATCTCCATACTTTATGCAGTCAAAAGTTATACTAAACTCATTAGCTCTAGCTAAATACTTACACTCCCCCTTACCCCCAACCTCTCCATACGCACAAGGGACTGCTCTACAACAATTCCCACTTTGTAAACAGGGGAAGATGTAAGCATGCTCTATACCCTCTGAGTCTGTGTCGTTAAAAAACTGATTTGGAATAATATCTCTGTTTTTATCAGTTATCTCTACAGAATATCCAAAATACTCTGCGAGAGTTTCTTTATCCAATACTATTTCCAGGCTTATCTGGGAATGAGAAGTCAGGGTGCCCCTCTGGTTTTTCTAGATTAGAGTAAGTTTGTGGCATATCCCTCAAGGCTTGTCTATACGATAGCCAATCAGCTTTGTCAGCAGCAGTGTAGGAAGGAAGCTCAATGTAGTCGCACTCAGATAGTGCTTTGTTTCTCGCTTTTCTAACAACGTCCCAATTCTGATCTTTTACATAATCCACGTAAGGGGGTTTGAATATACCCCCTATATAGGAAAACCCTATACATACGAGAGAGGGAGATTCTACCCAACCATCCTTTCCCTCCATATCGAGATATGATACCTCTTTTATTTTTTCATTTTCTATTCTTGCAAACATAATCGCCTCTTAATAATCTACTATATACCAACTATTGTCTCCACCTTCGTGGCTCGCCTTGGACCCTGTATTAGCTGTTGAACTGTTTGCCAATATGCCGGATTTCCATTGAACAACAACCACACCCCCGCTCCCTGCGTGAGGAGAGCCTCCGTAAGAGTGACTGCCCCCTCCTGCTCCATAAGGGCCCCCTGTTCTTCTATCCGTAGTATACGCACCAGCCCCCGAAGGAGTATTCTCACTGCTTCCATATCCATAAGCAGACCAGCCTGGTTGGGGCTGTCCGTTGCCCGATATATCTCCATCCCCCCCTGAGCCCCCATAACCGCCCCCTGGCCATGCAAAAGATCCTCCATGTGTAACCCCAGTTCCCCCTCCATACAGAGTTTTAGAACCAATCGGCCCCCACGCAGGTGCGTGTACATTATCAGAAGTAGGGCCAGAACTGCACAGAGCACTGCTTCCTACATTATTAGTGTAACCACCCCCGCCACCAACACTACCACCGTTACAGAGTACATCATTTGCAAAAGAACTCTGCCCGGATCTTGCCCCTACAACAATTGTGAAGCTTTGTCCCGCAGATACTGTTTTAGTAAGGATACACCCAGCACCCCCGCCACCACCTCTACTTCTCCAAGCGCCTGATGAGCCTCCTCCCCCGATCACCCAGATTTTCAATTCATCCATCCCACTTTTTACAGTAAATGTATAAGACCCAGGGGTCTCGTACCTAACCGCTGAGTTCCCTGGTTCTATATAAGTTGCTCCCGGGAACTCAGAGCTTAAGTTACTTATGACAAAGTCCGGGCTAATTTGAGCTATAGAGAAAGATCTGTCTGTTGTAGCTCCTTGTGCATCAGAAGCTCTTATGGTAAAGCTTACTGTAGAGCCGTCTAAAGAAGTCCCTGTTCCACTTATAAGTCCAGAACTAGTATTGAGACTAAGCCCTGCAGGTAGAGAACCACTTTGTAATGAATAAGTTATTGCGCCACCTTCTGGATCACTAGTACTTAAAGTTACACTATACGCTCCAGTACAGTCACTTAAAGAACCTGCCGAAGTACTCCAAATAGGAGCATTGTTTGTGGTAGCTAGTGTAAATGACCTGTCCGCGTAAGCTCCAGTTACATCTGTAACACGTAGTGTGAAAGATGCATTAGTCCCCCAAGCATTAGGAGTTCCTGTGATAATCCCACTAGTAGACATAGAAGCCCAAGTAGGTATAGAGCCACTTTGTACTGAATAAGTTAAATCCTCTCCTTCTGGGTCAGTTGCTGATAAAGTTTTAGTATAAGCAGAAACTCCTGCTGCCGTCAAAGCACCTGCACTGGTAGACCAAACAGGAGCATCGTTATCAGCTGTATTAGTGATAGTGAATTCTCTTGTTGAAGTATTAGAACCTGTTGTTAAAGAAACAGTAAAAGTAAAAGTACTAGATGCTGTTTGTTCTGGCATAGTACCTGACAACGCTCCATTACTAGCTAAAGTAACT
>JABJIE010000070.1 GCA_018661505.1 Lentimicrobiaceae bacterium | reverse complement strand
TTTGGCAACATGGGCGAGCACTATGAATTAGTGGCAATGAAAGCTGCTGGAATTTCATTAAGAAAAGCTATGAAGCCTCTAATTATTCTTTCCTTGGCTCTTAGCATTTTTGCATTTCTTTTCTCAAATTATGTTTTACCTGTAGCTAATTTAAAATTTGGATCTCTACTTTATGATGTTAGGCAGCAAAAATTAGCTTTTAATATTAATGAGGGTATTTATTATCATGGATTGGAAGGTTTTGTTATTAGGGTTGGCAAGAAAGCAAAGGATAATAAAACAATTTATGATGTAAAAATATATAATCATTCAAAGAACAAGGGAAATATAACTATTACAACTGCTAAAAGGGGAATAATGCAATTAAGCCCTAATCAGAAGAATCTAATATTTACGCTTTATGACGGAAACACATACAATGACATTACCACTATAAATGGATACCGGAAAACAAGACCTTTCGAAGCAACTAGCTTCAAAAAACAAGTGCTAAATTTTGATTTATCCCAGTTTCAGCTGAACCGTACCAATGAGGATCTATTTAAATCTCATTATTCCATGCTAAACATCCAGCAGTTGAATAAAAGTATTGATTCCCTCAGCACAGGACACATCGCCTCCAAGTCACGATACTATAAAAACTTTCTAAGAAAATATTCCTACATATCTGATTCCACAAACCAATTACCCGTCAATAACAAGGAAATTATCATTGATACTGTTATAGTTCCAATAATTGACAATTTTGATATTCAATCGAAAAGTGATGTAATTAAGAGAGCCATGCGAGATGCACGAGCGGCAAAAGATAATTTCTTAGCCTTTAACAAAGATTTAGATACTCGAAAGCAAGTAATAACAAAACATGAGGTTGTATGGCATCAAAAATTCAAGTTATCAATTGCATGTTTTATTTTCTTTTTCATAGGTGCTCCCCTCGGTGCTATAATACGAAAAGGAGGTCTAGGTTTACCAGTGGTAATTTCCGTATTATTTTTTGTTTTATACCACATCATATCAATGACGGGTGAAAAGGCAGCAAAAACTGGCGAGTGGAATGTTGAATTTGGTCTTTGGCTCTCTACTTTAGTCGTATTACCAATTGGACTATTCCTTACTTTTAAAGCAACAACTGACGCCCAGTTAATGGATACGGAAAGCTGGAAAAAGTTCTTCAAAAGATTTAATCTGAAGAAACGAAATATTAGTTATGGCAGATAAGCTAAGCATATTGTTCATATGTAATAAATCCCCCTGGCCTCCAAAGGAAGGCGGTCCAATTGCAATGAATAATATCATAGAGGGAGTCATAAACAAAGGTCATAAAGCAAAGGTATTGGCTATCAATACAAACAAATATAATTTTGATCCATCAACCATTCCGACTGATTATAAAAACAAAACAGAAATAGAGCTTGTTTATGTAGATCTGGGCATTAAACCTACCGATGCTTTTTTTAATCTATTTTCACGTAAATCATATCATGTTCAGCGATTTATATCAAAACCATTTGAGAAGAAACTTGTGGAGATTCTGCACCAAGAAAATTATGATATAGTGCAGATAGAAACACTTTTCATGTCTCCTTATATTGATATAATTAGGAATAATTCCAATGCAAAGATTATTCTAAGAGCGCACAATATAGAGCATCTAATTTGGAAAAGAGTAGCTAGGTCAACCAATAATCCATTTAAAAAAAATTACCTTAAACATTTGGCTAATACTCTTGAAAATTATGAGAGAAAAATAATAAGTAAATATGATGGTATCGCTGCCATATCTGAGAAAGA
This sequence comes from Lentimicrobiaceae bacterium, assembly GCA_018661505.1. Taxonomy (GTDB): domain Bacteria; phylum Bacteroidota; class Bacteroidia; order Bacteroidales; family F082. The sequence goes on along the minus strand of JABJIE010000070.1, from coordinate 88,108 downwards.
CAAACTATTTTTTGAAGAACAATCTGATACTCCCGTAGCTGCAATTTCATTTGGAGTTGACATGGATAAGTATGTTCCATCTAATCAAAATATTGAAGAGCACTCTCTTTTTCACATAGGTTCCATGAATTGGATTCCCAATAATGAAGGAATGAAATGGTTTTTGGACAATGTATGGGAAGATGTATGTAACATAATTCCCGACATTAGGTTATATCTAGCAGGAAGAGAAATGCCCAAATGGTTATTCAAAAAAGAATCAAAAAACCTCCGTATTGAGGGTGAAGTGCCAGATGCATTGAAATTTATACAATCCAAAAGTATTTCCATTGTACCTTTACTATCAGGAAGTGGAATACGCATTAAAATAATTGAAAGCATGGCAATGGGCAAGGTCGTCATATCTACATCAATAGGCGCCGAGGGAATAAATTATATTAATGGAGAAAATATAATAATTGCAGATAGTTCCACTGAAACAAAAGATGCCATTATAAAATTATATAATGATAAGGAACTAACCACTAGAATTGGTAATAATGCGAGGAAACTTATAGCCACTAACCATAACAATGAGATTATAATTATCAAACTAATTGAATTTTATAAATCTCTGATACAAAATCGAACTAGATAATCACCACAATACTTCTGGAGATTAATATTCATTCTTCAGGTCATTGCATCAGTAAAACATCATATTTTCATAACATGTCTCAAAATCTCACTTATCTTTGCATGGTATTAATCGAAATTAAAGGGAATTCAGATGAGGATTTTTGTGCTTTTGTCACGTGTACCCTACCCTCTTGAAAAGGGAGACAAACTTAGAGCCTTCCATCAGATAAGAGAATTATCAAAAAAGAATGAAATAATTCTTTGTGCATTAAATCCAATATCGAATCTTGATAAACAAAAAGCATTTAGAGAACTACAACCCTATTGTCTTTCCATAAATTTCTTGGATTTACCACCTCATGTAAGGGTATGGAATATGTTTGTGTCTCTATTTGGAAAACGTCCAATACAAACTGGTTATTTTTACAATGGAAAAGCTGCAAGAGATATAGATAGACTAATTAAAACTCATAAGCCAAATCATTTATATTGTCAATTTATCAGAACAACCGAATATTTAAAAAATTATGATATTCCCAAAACCTTAGATTATCAAGACGTTCTATCCTACGGGATGAAAAGGCGAATGGACAAGGCTTCTTTCTTCGCAAAACCTCTTTTTAACCTAGAATATCATAGGTTATTGAATTATGAAGCTGCTATATTCAACGTCTTTAATAACAAAACAATAATATCAATTCCAGACCAAAAGCTAATAAATCATCCAGAAAAAGACAGAATTCATGTAATTCCAAATGGTGTTGATCACGATTTTTTTAAACCCCAAAACAAAGAAAAAAAATACGATGTAGTATTTACAGGTAACATGGGTTATCCCCCAAATGTTGATGCTTCAGAGTTTCTTGTAAATAATATAATGCCAACTGTTTGGAAAAAACATCCCAATACTAAATTATTAATTGCTGGAGCAAGTCCAGCAAGAAAAGTGTTATCCCTAAGGTCATCAAAGGTAGTTATCTCAGGATGGATGGATGATATAAGGGATGCTTATGCAGAATCTAAAATCTTTATTGCCCCCATGAGAATTGGCACTGGTTTACAAAATAAATTACTTGAGGCAATGTCAATGAAAATACCAACAATTACTACGTCACTTGCAAACGATGCTCTTACAGCAAAGAACAGGCAGGAGATTTTAATTGGTGATAGCGCAAATGAACTTGCAGAAAATATCATTGAACTCATGGAAGACAGCACTCTTAATGAAAAAATAGCAGAAGCTGGATATAAATTTGTGCAAAAAAATCATAGTTGGGAAAAAGCAACTGAGAAACTAAATGTTATAATAAATTCATAGGCACTATAATTAAATATCTCAAAAGCATATATGTTCTTATTATTGATTAGCATAAGGCCCTTCTTTCCTAGCAATATAAACTATCCCAAATAAATTTTAATTTAGTAATTTTGCCAATCAATTATTTCAAATTGTATAATTAAAATAATATGGCTCAGAAACCTACCATACCAAAAGGCACAAGAGATTTTTCTCCATTTGAGATGATCCGTAGGAACTATATTTTTGATAGTATCAAAAATGTTTTCATAAAATACGGTTATCAGCCAATAGAGACTCCTGCAATGGAAAATCTAAGCACTCTTACTGGTAAGTATGGTGAAGAGGGAGATAGATTATTATTCAAAATTTTAAACTCTGGAGATTTCCTAAAAAATATTGACAGGAGTGATTTTGAAGATTCGAATCTAAATAAGATCGCCGCACAAATGTGTGAAAAAGGCCTTCGATATGATCTTACGGTGCCCTTTGCTAGGTATGTTGTACAAAATAGAAATGATATTACCTTTCCTTTCAAAAGATATCAAATTCAACCCGTTTGGAGAGCAGACAGACCCCAGAAGGGAAGATATAGAGAGTTTTACCAATGCGACGTAGATGTAATAGGAAGTAATTCCCTACTAAATGAGGTTGAATTGATTCTCATAATTGACGAAGTATTTTATGAGCTTGGTATTAACTCCGCCATAAAAATAAATAATCGAAAAATACTTGCAGGCATTGCTGAATACATAGGTCAGAGTGATAAAATAATTGACATAACAGTTGCAATTGACAAACTAGAAAAAATAGGCTTAGAAAAAGTTAATGAAGAACTTGTTCAAAAAGGATTGTCAAAAGAGTCCATTTCAAAACTTCAACCAGTTCTTAAACTTGAAGGTTCATTCAAAGAAAAATTCGCTAAACTTAGGGAAATACTCAACGATTCTGAAACAGGTTTAAAGGGATTGGATGAATTAAAGTTAATATTCAACCAACTTGACAAGCTTGAATTAAAAAACAATTTGGCCCTTGACCTAACTTTGGCCCGAGGTCTTAATTATTATACTGGAGCCATCATAGAAGTTTCTGCTCAAGACTCAAAAATTGGCAGTATTTGTGGTGGTGGACGTTATGATGATTTAACCGGTATTTTTGGATTGCCCGAAGTAAGTGGTGTTGGAATCTCTTTCGGTGCTGACCGCATCTATGATGTAATGAATGATTTAGATTTGTTCAAGGAAGAATCAGTATCCACATCGCAATTAATGTTGGTTAATTTTGGAGAAGAAGAAGGGAAATTTTGTCTTGGACTCTTACAAGAGTTAAGAAAAGCTGGGATACGTGCAGAATTATACCCGGATACAGCAAAAATGAAGAAACAGATGCGTTATGCAGATCTGAAAGGAATAAACTCTGTCCTTATGGTTGGAGAAGAGGAAATAAATGAAGGTTTATTTACTTTAAAAAATATGAAAACTGGAGATCAGGAAAAAGTAGATCTAAATCAATTAATAGGTTTATTTAAGTCAGAATAAATATGGAATCATCAAATGTTTATTATGTAAACAAAGATAAAATTACGTTTAAGACAATATTCAATCTTCTTAAACAGAATCAAAAAATAAAGCTTTCTGATGAAGCAAATAACCTCATTATTAAATGTCGTGATTACCTTGATAACAAAACAAAAAATGAATCCAACCCGATTTATGGTATAAATACAGGTTTTGGAGCTCTTTACAACAAAAGTATCTCGAATAAAGACCTTAGCAAACTTCAGAAAAACCTAGTAATTTCTCATGCCTGTGGCATAGGAGAAGAAGTTCCTCATGAAATAGTTAAGCTAATGATATTGTTAAAGGTCCAATCTCTATCTTATGGCCACTCTGGTGTTCAGATATCTACTGTGAATAGGTTGATTGATTTTTTTAACAATGATATTATTCCTATAATTTATCAACAAGGATCACTTGGAGCATCTGGGGATCTATCACCTCTTGCACATATGTCGCTGCCATTACTTGGATTAGGTGAGGTTTATTTTAAGGGAAAACGTACAAGTGCGCAGAAAGCTCTTAATACCCTTAAATTGAAACCCATTACCCTTAAATCAAAGGAAGGACTTGCTTTATTGAATGGCACCCAATTTATGAGTGCTTATGGGGTATACTGCTTACTAAAACTACATAAATTATCAGAACTTGCAGACATAATTGGAGCAATATCATTGGATGCTTTTGATGGTCGTATGGAACCATTTATTGATGAATTGCATCAGATAAGACCCCATCTTGGACAAATACAAACTGCCAAGCGATTTAGGGCTCTTCTTAAGGGAAGTGAACTAATGTTACAGACAAAGGAACATGTGCAAGACCCTTATTCATTTAGATGCATACCACAAGTGCATGGTGCCTCCAAAGACAGCATAAACTATGTTAGCTCTGTATTCTCAGCTGAAATTAATTCGGTAACGGATAACCCTACTATCTTTCCCGATAAGGATTTAATTATTTCAGGTGGAAATTTTCATGGCCAACCCTTAGCTCTTGCTCTTGACAATATGGCCATTGCTGCAGCAGAGTGGGGTAATATAAGTGAACGCAGAACATATCAACTTTTACACGGTAAAAGAGGACTTCCTCATTTCCTAGTTGCCAATCCTGGATTAAATTCGGGCTTTATGATTCCACAATACACAGCTGCTTCCATTGTTAATCAGAATAAACAGCTTTGCACACCAGCTTCAGTGGACTCAATTGAATCATCCCAAGGCCAAGAAGACCATGTTAGTATGGGAGCAAATGCTGCTACTAAAGCATTTAGGGTAGTTGAGAACCTAGAAAGAATCCTTGCGATTGAACTATTTAATGCTGCTCAAGCAATAGATTTTAGAAGACCCAACAAAACATCTATGATGCTTGAAGATTTCCTTGGTAAATATCGAGAATTAGTTCCATTTGTAATAGAGGATAAAGTTATGCATTTCGAAATTCAAAAAACCATCAATTTTCTCCAAAATGTTACTTTTGAAATGGAAGATGCTCTAATGGAAGGTATTTAAGAAAAAACCAAATCATAGGGTCTTTGAATCTTTTCTTTCAAGCCTGGTATTGAGAGAAATTTGCTTTCTCGACTATGCTCATTCCCTTCAAACATTATTAGCAATGTAGGATTTGTATATACTCCATAAGCAGAATTTATTTGAGGATTTAATTGAGAGTTAACATAAACAAGGCCCATTTCTGGGAAATGAATTTCAATCAATTGTTGAATCTTTGGTCTTAAACTTCTGCAAGGTGCACAGTTATTGTTGTAAAAATATATAATAAGCGCTTGTGAATATTCAATGGCTCTGACAAGTTCTTTGTTGTCTGAAATCTCGTAGATCATTAAAATAATGATTAATGAATGACAAAAGTATAAAATTACCTAATTTCGCCTTTCTAATAATCTAAATAAAAGATGTCAAAAATCAGGATAGCCATTAATGGTTTTGGAAGAATTGGACGGGTGACTTTCAGAAATATACAGAAAAAAGAAAATCTGGAAGTCATAGCTATAAATGACCTAACTGATGCAGCAAATCTTGCACATTTATTAAAATATGATTCTGTTCAAGGAACCTTTGAAGGAAATATTGATTGTAATGGAGAACACATAATTGTAAATGGATCTAAGATAAAGGTTTTACGTGAACCTAATCCATCAAATCTTCCCTGGAAAGAAATGAATATTGACATTGTAATTGAAGCAACTGGAGAGTTTACAGATCCACTTGATGCAATAAAACATATTAATAATTCTGGAGCAAAAAAAGTAATTATATCGGCACCCACAAAAGGAGAGCGCGAAGATGTTAATTATGTAGTTTTGGGAGTAAATGATGAGATTATAGATCGCAATGATACTATAATTTCAAATGCATCATGCACGACAAATAACGTAGCACCTCTTATTAAGGTTTTAGATGATAATTGGGGTGTTGAAAAAGGTTTCATCACCACAGTTCATAGTTACACAAAGGATCAAAATCTTGTGGATGGACCCCATAAGGATTGGAGGCGAGGCAGAGCCGCGGCCTACTCCATAGTTCCAACATCAACAGGTGCTGCCAAAGCAGCCACAAAAATTTTCCCCCATTTAAAAAATAATCTTGGGGGTGCAGGGTTTCGCGTACCTGTTCCAGATGGATCACTTACAGATTTAACATGTACTCTTAAAAAATCTACTTCCGTTGAAGATATAAATAAAGTATTTGAGAAGGCTGCAGAAACTACTATGAAAGGAATTCTCCAGTACACTGATGATCCCATTGTATCTGTTGATGTAATAGGTAACACCCATTCAGCAGTGTTTGATTCAAACCTAACGGCAGTACTTGGTGATAAAAATAAGCTTGTGAAAGTAGTTGCCTGGTATGATAATGAAATGGGGTATTCAAGCAGACTTGTGGAACTAATTGAGAAGTTTGTTTAGAGCTTACAGCAAAATAAAGTGCCCTAGTGATTTAAGCAAGCTATTCATCATTATTCTCAAAATACTCTAATCTCATATTCCCATCTTCATATACACCGTAGGAAAAAATATTCAACCAATCACCTAGAATAATTAACTCAGAGTTATCTGCAATATTCTTCTGTATTGGAATATGCCTATGGCCAAATACAAAATAATTTATATCAGGCTGTTTAGCAAGTGTTTCATGAGCAAAGAGAAATAACATTTCATTATCAATGTCCACCTTCACATCGCTTCTTTTTGATTTTGATATGTTAGCAAGACGGCTCTTCTGTGAAAAATATAATCCCATCCTTGAACCAATATCAGGATGTAACCATCTAAATAGCCATTGATTAGGTTTAAACTCAAATACTTTTTTCAAAAATTTATATCCATAATCACCAGGACCTAAACCATCTCCATGCGCGAGAAAAAACTTCTTGCCATCAAACTCACGTAATATGGGGTTTCTGTGGAGCTTTATGTTCAATTCGTTTGTAAGATAGTTGAAAGCCCATATATCATGATTACCTCTGAACATATGGACAGGAATACCGCTATCTGTAATTTCTGCCAATTTGCCCAATAATCTAACATATCCTTTGGGAACAACATACTTATATTCAAACCAAAAATCAAATAAATCGCCCATTAGGAATATTTCATCGGCATCCTTACTAACCATGTCAAGCCATCGCACTAGTTTCTTCTCTCTGAGCAGACTACTATCATGATCAGGTATCCCCAAGTGAAAATCAGAGGCAAAATATATTTTTGACTTGTTCGAAATAACTATACTTCTTTTACAATTTCTTTTATTAAATCAATTAACTTGGGAGTTACCCTTGAAACAGCCTCTATAACCTCCTTATGAGAAATCTCAATTATTTTTCCTTCAACACCCAAATCGGATATTACTGAAACGGCAAAAACAGGGAGTTTCATGTGTCTAGCAACAATTACTTCTGGTACAGTTGACATTCCGACAGCATCTGCACCCAAGATATTTATATATTTATATTCAGCAGGAGTTTCATAGGTTGGTCCGGAAACACCGGCATAAACTCCAGTTTTATAATTGATTCCATTATGGCGAGCTATTCTTTTTGCAACACTTAAAAGTCTTTTATCATAGGCCTCACTCATATCAACAAATCTTGGACCATGGTCATCGATATTTTCACCAATTAACGGGTTGGGCATTAGGTTTATATGATCAGTAATAAACATAATATCACCAACTTCAAAGGATGAGTTCACACCTCCACTAGCGTTGGAAACAAATAGATAATCTATTCCCAACAACTTCATAACACGAATAGGGAGTGTTACCTCTTCCATGGAATAACCTTCGTAGTAATGGAATCTTCCTTTCATTGCAACTACTTGTACTCCATTCAGCTTTCCAAAAATCAGCTGTCCATGATGTCCTTTTACTGTTGAAACAGGAAAATTTGGTATTGAATCATATGGAATGACAACTTCAGATTCTATTTCGTGCGCTAATTCACCTAAACCAGATCCAAGAATTATTCCAATGTGTGGTTTTACATCAATGCGTTCACTAATGAATGCTACCGTATCTTTTATTCTCTCTAACATACTTTTTGATTTGATTTGAGAAATTTGATTGATCCAAACCATGCAATTTTACTTCGATGGGAATATAAAACAATGGTAAAGAATCCATGGTGCGAATATATTCAGATTTTATCAAACGCATTGCATCTTTTTCAGTAGTTATGATAATTTTATTTCTTGTGAAGGCATCTTCATATGTTTTAACCACCATCTCAATATCTTTCTTTTTGTAAACGTGGTGATCAGGAAAATCCAACACGTGAAGGTCAACACATAGATCTCTTAGATACTCTTGAAAAGGATAGGAATTAGCAATGCCACAAAATAAAACTATGGTACTTATTTTATTTGGTATTTTCACATTCTCAAAACCAGGTAATGGGGTCATATTGCCATAATCCAGATAAGAAAAGTATAGACTTTGGTGACTTTCTGGTTTTAAAATGCCTTTGATACGTCGTCGTGTAATGGGAGAAAGAACCTTAAAGGTTTTTGTAACGATAATTATATCGGCTCTTTTAGCCTCTGAAACAACGTCCCTTAATCTTCCAGCCGGAAATAAATAATCTTCCATATAAAGATTATGAAAATCCGTGAGTAAAATGGATAATCCTGGCTTAACATATCTGTGCTGAAATGAATCATCTAGAACAATTGCATCAAGTTTCTTATCATCTTGCATTAAACTCATAATTCCCACCCGTCTATTTTCACAAACAGCAATTTTAAGTTCTTTTCTAAATTTGTTATGGTATTGCATGGGTTCATCACCTATGAGATGATGATCTGAATATTGATCAGCGATTAGGTAACCTTTTGAACTTCTACCATAACCACGGCTCAATACAGCTAGCTTATTTTCTTCCATTAATAATCTAATAATGAACTCAACCATTGGAGTTTTACCAGTTCCTCCAAGGCTAAGATTTCCAACTCCAATTATAGGAATATCATATGAAACGGATTTCAAAATATTTATTTTGAACATCCAATGCCTAATTCTGATAATTAGACCGTATGGAGCCGCAAAAGGTATTAACAATAACTTCCGAATTCCCATTTTCAATAAAAGTTATGTGTTCTTTTTTTGTTTTAACTGCAAAAAACCTGTTTCAATGTATATTTTTGTACCAAAAACACTAAAAAAGTGCGCTAATTTACGTAATTTTAGCTAAATTTTTTAACTTTTTACTAATTATTATGCAAGTCAAAGATATTACAAATTTTCTTGAAAATATAGCCCCTTCAAGTCTTCAGGAGAGTTATGATAATTCGGGTTTATTGGTTGGATCCTATGATCAAGAAGTTTCCAAAGCTCTCATAACATTGGATGTTACAAATGAAGTAGTGGAAGAAGCAATTGCAAACAACTGTGATATCATAATTGCACACCATCCAATTATATTTAAGGGATTAAAAAGGTTAGTTGGAAATACAATGACAGAAAAACTAGTTATTAAAGCTATTAAAAATGACATTAATCTGTATGCAGTTCACACAAACTTAGATAATGTTTTAGGTGGTGTGAATGGGATACTATCAGAAAAACTTAACCTAATAAACACACAAATTCTTTCACCCAAGAAAGATGGCTTATCAAAAGTTGTAGTCTTTTGCCCAAAGGAACATATTGAGTCTGTTCAAAAAGCCATGTTTAATAACGGAGCTGGAAGTATTGGAAACTACGATAGCTGTAGTTTTATTACCGACGGTAAAGGTACTTTCAGAGCACTGGAGGGAAGTAACCCCTTTGTTGGCAATAAAAATAGTTTACACCAAGAAGATGAATACAGACTTGAGGTAATAGTTGAAGATCATAATTTAGACAAAGTAGTAAGAGCTATGATTAATGCTCATCCTTATGAAGAAGTTGCACATGACATATATAAATTAACCAACACAAATAGTAATATTGGTAGTGGTATGATTGGTGAACTGAAAAAAGAAACCAATATAAAAGAATACCTTAAATTTGTAAAGAACACATTGGGATGTAGCTATATAAAACATAATAAGCTTGTTGACAAACCAATTAAAAAAGTTGCAATATGCGGTGGCAGTGGCAGCTTTCTAATACCCGAAGCAGCTCGAAAAAATGCAGATTTATTCATTACATCTGATATTAAATATCATGACTATTTTGAGTATTTAGGGGAAATGACAATTGCTGATGCAGGGCACTTTGAAACAGAACATCCTGTAAAAGAATTAATTTATGCGTATTTAAAGAAAAAATTTCCTAATTTTGCCCTCCAAATTTCAAAAATGAGTGCTAACCCCATATCATTCTTGTAATAAATTGAAAATAAGGTTACTATGGCTGGAAAAAAAGCGAAAAACAATGAGGAAGTAAGTGTAGAGCAAAAACTGATTGCACTCTATACCTTGCAACAAATCGACTCACAGGTTGATAAGATCAAAATTGTAAGAGGAGAACTGCCTCTGGAAGTTGAAGATTTGGAAGATGAAATCGCAGGATTAGAAACTCGGATTGCAAACTTTCATAAAGAAGAAGAGGATTATAAGAATTCCATCGAAGAGCAAAAAGGTGTAATTAAAGATAGTCAGGCTCTTATCACTAAATATAAGGAGCAACAAATGAATGTGCGTAACAACCGCGAGTACGATTCATTATCCAAGGAACTTGAATTTCAGAATCTTGAAATCGAACACGCTGAGAAAAAGATTAATGAATCAAAATACAATATTGAATTGCTCTCAACAGAAATAGAAAAGGCAGATGAAAAACTAAAGGATAAACGCATTGACCTTGAGGAAAAAAATAATGAGTTAAAAGATATTGTTGAAGAAACTGTATTGGAGGAAGACAAGCTTACCAATATGTCTGCAGAAAATGAAAAATTCATTGAAGACAGATTATTATCTGCTTACAAACGAATAAGAACGAACGCACGAAATGGTCTTGCCGTTGTTCAAATAGAAAGAGATGCATGTGGTGGTTGTTTTAACAAAATACCTCCGCAGCACCAACTAGATATAAGAGTTCACAAGAAAATTATCGTTTGTGATTATTGTGGTCGAATACTAGTTGATAAGGAAGTAAGCGAGCTGGTAACTGAAAAGATGAGTAAGTAATTACAATTATATGACTTACTGAAAGGGGCATGATATCATGCCCCTTTTTTTGTACTTTTACAATTGGGATGACACGAATACTATTAACAATTAGCCTAATAATTACCTGTGTTATAATTAATGCTCAGTCAGTAGCAATTAATGACAATTGCAAATTGGCCTATGTTGATGTTCTATCACTAAGATTTGATGATGCCAAAGAAAAAATTGCTCTGGAAAGAAAGCAAAATTCAGATAATTTATTTGTTAGCTATCTTGATAATTATATTAATTTTTTAGAGGTAAGCCTTAGTGAAGATGAGCTCTACTTCAAATCAATTGAAAATAAGATTGATGAAACAATAAGAAAAATTGAAACATTAGACGATAGCTCAAGGTTTAAAAAATATTTGCTTGGTAATATTTATCTTCAATGGGCAACAGTAAATCTGCGTTTTAGAAATTATATAACAGGTGTCATACAACTTAATAAGTCATATAGGTTAATGACCCAAAATGATAATGATTTTCCTAATTTCTTCCCAAATAAGATTACTTTAGGTGTGCTTCACATAATGATAGGAATTGTTCCAGATTCATACCAGTGGCTTCTTAACCTAGTTTCTATCAAGGGAACGGTAAGTGAGGGAAAAAATGAGTTGGAATATGCCCTTGAGCAAACTGATTACAACCCTTCATTTGACTACTTATCAAATGAGATTATTTTTTACAAGGGAATGGTCGAATTAAGTCTATCACCGGATCCTAACCTAGCTAGGTATCTATTATCCAGAATCGACAACAACGTAAATAACAACCTATTGTTATCCTATCTGATAATAAATATTTTCATGAAAAATGGAGAAAATGATAAGGCATTAGAAATGTTTCACAACATCGACTACACTTATAACTACTTTCCATTTTATTATATGGACTACCTGAAGGGTGAGTGCTATCTTAGAAAACTTGACTTATCAAAATCAGAACAAAGTCTTGAAACCTTTAGAAATAATTTTTCTGGTGTAAATTATATGAAAGATGCCCAGCTTAAGATAGCCTGGTGCAACTTGCTAAATGGCGATACAGCAAAATACTTAAGTAGCATTGAAAACATAAAAAATATAGGAGCTACGGATTTAGATGCAGATAAGAAAGCTCAGGATATTTCATTTGACAAATCCATACCAAATATTGAGCTCTTAAAAGCAAGGCTTTTTTTTGATGGAGGATATTATTATAAGGCAGATTCAGTAATTAATAATATCACAAATAAAGATCTTAAAACTTTAGAAATTACAGAATTGAATTATAGGAGAGCCAGAATATCTCATGCTTTAAATAATAATGAAAAAGCCAAACTGGAGTATGTCCAGACAATAAACCTTGGTAAAACACTACCATATTACTACGCTGGAAATTCAGCTCTTAAACTAGGCAACATATACGAGCTAGAGGGTGATACAATAAATGCCCTTATATATTATAAGCTATGTATTGATATGAATTTCAATGAGTATCGTAACAGCATAAGAGGAAAAGCTAAGCAAGGAATACAGAGGCTAAAACATTAATTAATCATTCTCCCTAATAATCAGGTATTTTACGTCAACTGTGAGTTATTAACAATTTACATGTCTAGGCATTATTAACAATTGTGAATATCCATAATAATATCAATTTTAAATCCCTCATAATCTGTATTTAGTATATATATAACAAAAAAAATTATTGTTAATAACGTAACCTTTTATTAACAAAGTGGTAAAAGGTGGTAAATTATGCAATATTGTGGTAAAATAGTTTTTAAATTTGAACCATAATTCTGAGTTTTTAATGGTCAACATACTAGGTACATATGAATGTAAAGTGGACTCAAAGGGAAGATTTATGTTTCCTGTGCAGTTCAAAGGGCAGCTTGGAGAGGCTGTCAAGCAAGGTATGGTGATTAAAAGAAGCATATTCAAACAATGTCTTGAATTATTCCCCATGGAAAACTGGAGAGAAGAGTCATTGCTAGTTAACAAACTGAATATGTTCAAAAAGAAAAACGCAGAATTTGCTACGAAGTTTATGGCAGGTGTTAAACCTCTTGAACTTGATGGTACCGGAAGATTGCTAATACCTAAGGATTTAATATCCTACAGCAGTATCACCAAAGAAATAGTGCTAACATCAGTTGTAAATCGTATCGAAATCTGGGACAAATCGGCATATGAAGTTGCTGTGGAATATAATCCAGATGATTTTGCCGACTTGGCAGAAGAGGTAATGGGCGAATTTGAAACTGAATAGAAAAAATGTATCACAATCCTGTTTTATTAAACGAATGCATATCAGGACTTAATATTAACCCTTCGGGCACCTATGTTGATGTTACATATGGTGGTGGTGGACATTCCAAAGAAATATTTAAACTTATTTCAGATGGAAGACTCATCGCATTCGATCAGGATAAGGATGCTGTTAACAATAAATTAGAGGATGATAAATTCACTCTCATAAATCATAACTTTCAGTTTCTAAAGAATTTTCTAAGATTACACGATGCCACAAAAGTAGATGGCATATTGGCTGACTTGGGTGTATCATCACATCAGTTTGATGTTCCAGAACGTGGTTTTTCAACTCGTTTCGAATCACCTCTTGATATGAGAATGAATCAAGGTCAAACAAAAACAGCAGCAGATGTTGTAAACACATATTCTGAATCAGACATCTCAGATGTACTGAATAATTATGGTGAAATAAATAATTACAGATGTTTTGTTAAGGGGATAATAGAATATAGAAAAAAGAATAAAATTTCTACTACGAGCGAGCTAATAGATTCGGTATCTAGATGCTATCCACAGCATAAGAAGAACAAATTCCTTGCACAACTTTTTCAAGCTCTTAGGATTGAGGTTAACAATGAGATGGATGTTTTAAAATCTCTTTTAACACAAGCAACCGAATCACTAAAATCTGGAGGTCGTCTTGTGGTTATTTCCTACCATTCCCTTGAAGATAGGATTGTTAAGAATTTTATAAAGTCTGGAAATTTCGAGGGAAAAGTAGAAAAGGATTTTTACGGAAATCCCATTGTTGAATATAAACAGATAACACGCAAACCTATTATGCCTGAGGAGATGGAAATAAATGAAAATAATAGAGCGCGAAGTGCCAAACTAAGAATAGCGGAGAAATTATAATGTCACCAAAATCAAATAAAATAATTGATGCGTCCAATGAAAAGAAGCCGTCTGCAAAAGCTGTTTTTAAGGATAGTAAAGTAGGAGATGCATTGAAAAATGTACTTGGTGGCTCCATAATATCAACTGGAACCTTCAAATTCTTTCGCTATCTGATCTTTCTGGCATTTCTGGCATTTGTATACATAGCCAATAACTATTATGCTGAAAATAACATTCGTGAAATAAATAAACTTAGAAAAGAACTAAAGGAGCTTAGATATGAATACATCCACGTCAAAACTCAGTTGATGCACATAGAAAAGCAATCACAGATAGCTCGAAAATTAGAAAAAAAAGGAATTAAGAAAAATAAACAACCAGTTAAAACCATAAATGTAAGATGACAGATCCAAAGAAGGACATATTATGGCGTGTTTACCTGGTATATTTCTGTGTATTGGTCTTTGCGTTTGCTATTGTTGCAAAGATATTATACATACAAATAGAAGAGGGGCCAAAGTTAAGTGCAAAAGCTCAAAACCAAGAGTTAAAGGTATTTGACTTGGAGGCATCACGTGGTAATATTCTTGATAAAAATGGTAGTCTCCTAGCCACATCAGTTCCAATATTTGAGGTGCGTTTTGATGTTTCATCACCGCACATATCTGACAAATTATTTAAAAGTAATATTGATTCTATTGCGAATGGTTTGGCATTTATTTTGAATAAGCCCATATCCAAAATCAAACAAAATCTTGTTAGGGCAAGAAATAATGGAAACAGATACTTTCTAATTACCCGGCGAGCAAACTATGATCAATTGACAAAAATCAAAGAACTCCCAATTTTCAGACTTGGAAAATACAAGGGAGGGCTTATTGCAATTCAAAAAACAAAAAGGGCAAAGCCCTATAATGAACTGGCTGCAAGAACCATTGGTTATGTGAATCAAAAAGAAAACCTTTTTGTAGGGCTGGAGGGAGCTTATACAAGTATCCTAACCGGTAAAAATGGAAAAATGGTTATGCGTCGCATTAACCATGGTGACTGGATACCCATTCATGATGAAAATGAAGTAGAACCCAAAGATGGATTAGATATAGTTTCAACCATAGATGTTCACATCCAAGATGTAGCCGAATCATCATTATTGGCAGAACTGCTTAAACATAAAGCTTTTCAGGGTTGCGCCGTGGTAATGGAAGTAAATACTGGGCATGTTATTGCCATTGCCAACCTTAGATACGATAGCTCTGACGCAAAATACAAGGAAACATACAATTATGCAATAGGAGAAAGTATTGAGCCTGGCTCAACATTCAAGCTTGCATCTATGTTGGCAGTTCTAGAGGATGAAAAGGTAAAGCTAACAGATAGTCTTATAACAGGCGTGGGATATACTAGATACTACAATCGCGAGATGAAAGATGTACATAAAATTGGAAATGGTAGGATTACAGTTAGAGATGCTTTTGAACATTCCTCAAATGTTGGTATTTCTAGAATAATCTTTGATTCCTACAAGGAAAATCCCTCGAATTATATTGACAGACTATACTCTTTTTCCATAAACGAGCCACTTGGCTTTAGCATAAAAGGTGAAGGCAAACCCTTAATTAAACACCCTTCGAATAAAAAATTCTGGTATGGCACATCATTACCCTGGATGTCAATAGGCTATGAGCTTATGGTAACACCCATGCAAACTCTCACTTACTACAATGCTGTTGCCAATGATGGTAAAATGGTGAAGCCAATGTTTGTTACCTCCATAAAAGAGGGGGGTGCTATTATTGAAGAGTTTGAAACTGTAATAATAAACGAACAAGTTGCATCAACACAAACAATAGATTCAGCAAAGTCATTATTGGAGGGCGTTGTTGAAAGAGGAACTGCAATGAGAGTTTTTAAAAATAGCCCTTACAAGGCTGCAGGTAAAACGGGAACAGCACAAATTGCAAAAGGAGGAAAATACAACAAGCGTAATTACAATGCTTCTTTTGTAGGTTATTTTCCAGCAGATAACCCAACGTATTCAATGATAGTTGTGGTTAACAACCCAAGTGCAGGAAAATATTATGGAGGCAGCGTTGCAGCTCCTGTTTTTAAAGAAATTGCAGATGTTTTATACTCCACAATTGTTGCCGACGAATATAATTCTGATTTACCATCAGATAGCCTAACTATTCCTAAACCAAAAAAAGCAATATGGCTAGATGATCTGGAGTCGATTTACACTTCACTAAACATAGGAAATGATGCAAGCCTTCCAATAACAGGTACATGGGCAAAAAAAGATAATAATGATAATTACATAACAGAAATAGTATTCAACCAAAATAGAATCCCAAATGTAATCGGTATGAATGCGAAAGATGCTGTATTTCTTTTGGAGAATAT
This sequence comes from Lentimicrobiaceae bacterium, assembly GCA_018661505.1. GTDB lineage: Bacteria > Bacteroidota > Bacteroidia > Bacteroidales > F082. The sequence continues at coordinate 71,455 of JABJIE010000070.1, read as the reverse complement.
GGGTATCAGTACAACTATTTCTGGGAGAGGAAAAGTTAAAAAACAATCAATAAGGGGTGGGTCAAGAATAGGGGAAAACACAAATATATATTTACAACTAGGCAACTATTAACTAATTTGAAAAAACTACAGGACATATTATACCGCAGTGGAATAACTGAGATCATCGGATCAATAGATATTGATATATCTACCATTGAATTTGACTCTCGAAAGGTTATCAAAGGATCCCTTTTCATAGCTGTAAAAGGCACTCAGGTTGATGGACATGACTATATTGAAAAGGCAATTTCCAATGGAGCCATTGCTATAGTATGTAATGTTTTACCAATTAATATTAATGAGTCTGTAACATATGCAGTTTCTAGCAATAGCGCCAAAGCTCTTGGTTTCATAAGTGCTAACTTCTATGATAACCCAACTGAAAAAATACAACTAGTTGGCATTACTGGCACAAATGGTAAAACAACTATAGCTTCACTACTATATCAGTTGTTTAGGGATTTGGGATATGGGGTAGGACTTATTTCAACAATTCATAATATCATAAACGATAATGTTATTGAAAGTACCCATACTACCCCTGATGCAATATCATTGAATAATCTTTTGGCAACAATGGTAGATGAAGGATGTGAATACGCTTTTATGGAAGTTAGTTCTCATGCAGTATCACAACACAGAATTGCAGGCATTAGGTTTTCAGGTGGACTATTTACAAATATTACACATGAACACTTAGATTATCATGGATCTTTCAAAGAATATATTAAAGCCAAGAAGTCTTTCTTTGATTCCTTACCAGTAAATGCATTTTCACTCACAAACTCGGATGACAAGAATGGTTCTGTTATGTTGCAAAATACTAAGTCATCCAAATACACCTATGGAATTAAAAGTATTGCAAAATTCAAGGGTAAAATTATTGAAAACGGATTTGAAGGTATGATGCTAAAGATTGATGGCGAAGATGTTTACTCTTTGCTACCTGGGAACTTTAACGCTTACAATCTGCTTGCGGTTTATGCAACTGCAATGCTCTTGAATCAAGAAAAGAATGAAGTGCTAATAAGCCTTAGTAGACTGAAAGGAGCCGAGGGAAGATTTGACTTAATAAAATCACAAAACGGAATAATGGCAATCATAGATTATGCCCATACTCCTGATGCATTGGAAAATGTTCTTAAAACTATCAACTCCATAAGGACTCAAAATGAAGAGTTAATTACTGTTGTTGGGGCAGGTGGAAATAGGGATAAAACAAAGCGCCCGATTATGGCAAATGTAGCATCATTATTAAGCACAAGGGTCATTCTCACCTCAGATAATCCGCGTAATGAAGATCCTACAGACATATTAAATGATATGAAAATAGGTATTGACCCCGCAAAGAAAAATTCAACAATGCTGATTACTGATAGAAAGGAGGCCATAAGAACTGCTTTTAATATAGCTAGGTCAGGTGATATGATTTTAATTGCGGGTAAGGGACATGAAAAGTACCAAGAGATTAGTGGCGTTAGATACCCTTTTGATGATAAACAAGTGATTACTGAACTAATGGAAAATAACTGATAATATGCTTTATTACTTATTCAAATATCTTGATGCAGCGTTTAACTTTCCTGGAGCTGGTGTTTTCGAATATTTGTCATTCAGAGCTGCAATGGCCATAATCACATCGCTAATTATAAGTCTGTTTTTTGGAAGAAGATGGATCTCATTCCTTAACAAGAGGCAAGTGGGTGAAACCATTCGAGACTTAGGGCTGGAAGGTCAGCTTGAAAAACAAGGAACACCTACCATGGGAGGTCTTATAATACTCACATCTATTTTAGTGCCTGTTATCCTATTCGCAAAGCTGGAAAATATATACATACTGCTAATGATATTTACAACAGTATGGCTTGGAGGAATTGGATTTGCTGATGACTATATAAAAGTATTTAAAAAGAATAAGCAAGGGTTAAAGGGTAAATATAAGGTAATAGGTCAAGTAATACTAGGGCTAATTGTAGGCCTTGTTATGTATTTCAATACTGACATTGTGGTTCGTGAAAAAGCACCCGTAGAGTCTCAAATAGTTACAACCATAGGTGAGACTCAGACAACTTCAAAGTTTTCCATAACAGAGGAACGATCTACTAAAACCACTATTCCTTTTGTTAAAAATAATGAATTTGAATATTCAAGATTATTGAGTTGGCTTGGTTCGGGATACAAAAAATGGGCATTTCTAATATTTATACCCATAGTCATTTTTATTATTGTAGCTGTCTCAAATGGAGCAAACCTAACGGATGGCATGGATGGTCTTGCAACGGGCACATCGGCAGTAATTGGACTAACACTTGGTTTGCTTGCATGGGTGTCTGGTAATATAATCTTTGCGGACTATCTTAATATTATGTATCTCCCTAATGCTGGAGAGCTTACAATTTTCATAAGTGCATTTGTGGGCGCTACCGTGGGTTTCTTGTGGTACAACACTTATCCTGCTCAAGTATTCATGGGTGACACAGGAAGCTTAGCAATAGGTGGGATTATAGCAGTATTCGCAATAATAATCAGAAAGGAATTATTGATTCCAATATTATGTGGAATTTTTCTAGCAGAGAGCCTATCAGTAATCATTCAGGTAACTTATTTCAAACATACTAGAAAAAAATATGGTGAAGGAATTAGGGTATTTAAAATGTCGCCTCTTCATCATCATTTTCAAAAACTTGGATATCCAGAACCAAAAATTGTTCAGAGATTCTTGATCGTTGGGATTTTTCTGGCGGTATTAACAATAATAACTCTCAAACTTAGGTAATGAAAAATATACATGAATACACATTACCAAATAGTTGTGCTTGGAGCTGGAGAAAGTGGTGTTGGAGCTGCTATTCTTGCTAAAAAAAATAGGATATCTGTATTTGTTAGTGATAACGGAAGGATATCCAATAATTATAAAGACGTTCTTATAAATAATGAAATTGATTTTGAGGAGCTAGGACACTCTGAGGAGATTATTATGCAAGCTCAAGAGGTCATAAAGAGCCCAGGCATTCCGGATGATATACCAATCGTTAGAATCCTTGCAAAAAATGAAATTCCAATAATTTCTGAAATAGAATTTGCTGCAAGGTCTACCAATGCTAAGCTTATTATGATAACTGGATCCAATGGTAAAACAACTACAACATTGTTGATTTTTCATTTGCTAAAAACTGCAGGACTAAATGTAGGTGTAGCTGGTAATTTGGGTGAAAGCTTTGCAAAGCAGGTAGCAAATTATGATTACGACTACTATGTTCTTGAGATAAGCAGCTTTCAACTTGACGGAATGTTTAACACCAAAGCAAATATTGCAGTTTTATTGAACATTACTCCAGATCACCTTGATAGGTACGACTTTAACTTTAAAAGATATGCAGAATCCAAGTTTAAAATTTTTCAAAATCAATCAAAAGAAGATGCTTTGATATTTAACATCGACGATGAGATTATCGCCAGTAGAATTTCAGAAGGAAACATTCCATCTCAACTCTATCCGATAAGTTTAAAGGAGAATAATATAAATCAAGGCGCTTATTTAAACAATAACGAAATAGAAATCATTGATAATAAAACCAGTATTAATATGACATTAGAACAATTAGCATTACAAGGTAAACACAACGTCTACAACTCAATGGCAGCAGGTGTGGCGGCAAAGCTGATGGATATAAGAAAAGAAACTCTAAAGCAGTGTCTTTCAGATTTTCATAATGTTGCTCATCGACTGGAATATGTTTCCAGTGTGCATGGTATTAGATTCATAAACGATTCAAAAGCAACAAATGTGAATGCAACCTGGTATGCATTGGAGTATTATGAAAAGCCTATTATATGGATTGCTGGAGGGCAAGACAAGGGCAATGATTATTCTATTTTGATGGATATTGTTAAAAGTAAAGTAAAAGCCATTGTTTGCCTAGGTGAAAATAACGTTCCAATTCATGATGCATTTGGAAACATTGTAGACATTATTGTTGACACAAACAATACTTTGGATGCCGTGAGAAAAGCATACGAGCTTGCATCAAAGGATGATGTAGTATTACTCTCGCCTTCATGTGCTAGTTTCGACCTATTTGAAAATTACGAAGACAGAGGTAATCAGTTTAAAATTGCAGTAAAAGAATTATAACCGATGGGGTTTTCACTTAGAAATATAAAAGGTGATAAAGTTATATGGGCAATCGTATTTCTGCTGTCTATGATGTCATTCCTGGCAGTATATAGTTCAACTGGAACTCTAGCATATAAGTATCAGGGTGGTAATACCGAATACTATATGTTAAAGCATGGTTTAATACTATTTCTAGGGCTTGTTCTTATGTACCTTGCCCACATTGTTAAATACACATATTATTCACGTATTTTTCAAATTGCTTTGTACATCGCTGTTCCTTTACTTTTTATAACACTCTTCTTTGGTTTAAACCTTAATGAAGCACGTAGAGTTTTACCCTTACCATTCGGTTTAACATTTCAAACATCTGACTTAGCCAAAATAACCCTTATTATTTATCTGGCTAGAATGCTAACTAAAAAGCAAGATCAAATAAATGATTTCAAATCTGCTTTTGTTCCTATAATTTTTCCAGTATTACTGGTTACAGGATTAATATTCTGGGACAATTTATCCACTGCGGCTCTTTTATTTACCACATCCTTGGTATTAATATTTATTGGAAGAATAAAATTTGCTTACATAGCAAGCATGTTGGGAATTGGGATTCTTGCCGCTGTCATAGGGATTGGAATATTATATTCCTTACCTGAAGGTCAACAGGGCAGATTGGGTACATGGAAAGCCAGAATAACTGACTTTACAGATAAGAGTGCTGGCGACAGTTATCAAATTGAGCAAGCAAAGATTGCTATTGCAACGGGAGGTATTGTAGGAAAAATGCCTGGTAATAGTACGCAAAGAAATTTCCTTCCTCACCCCTACTCGGATTTTATCTTTGCAATTATTGTTGAAGAATATGGATTAGTAGGAGGTATTATAGTTGTTCTACTATACTTAGTGCTTCTATTTAGAGCTGTTAAGATTGTAACGCGAGCACCGGGTACTTTTGGATCATTTCTTGTCATTGGTGTGGCATTTAGCCTAGTATTCCAGGCAATGATTAATATGGGAGTAGCTGTAGGATTATTGCCAACAACAGGGCAGCCATTGCCACTTGTTAGTATGGGAGGTACTTCAATATGGTTTACTAGTTTGGCAATTGGGATAATATTGAGCGTGAGTAAGGAATTGGATAGTAAAGGTGAAGATAAATTAACTCCTGTTGAGGTTTATGAATAAAAACACAAAAATACTCATTAGTGGAGGTGGAACTGGTGGTCATATATTTCCAGCAATAGCAATAGCGAATGAACTTAAATCAAAGATAAATGATATAGAAATTCTATTCGTAGGTGCAAAAGGTCGTATGGAAATGGAAAAAGTTCCTATGGCAGGCTACAAAATCATAGGGTTATGGATAAGTGGACTACAAAGAAGGTTAACCATTAAAAATTTATTATTTCCATTTAAGTTAATATCAAGTTTATTAAAAGCAAAAAGTATAATAAATAAATTTAGTCCCAATGTTGTAGTTGGAACAGGTGGCTATGCAAGTGGCCCATTGTTATATTGTGCTTCCCTGTCTAAAATACCAACGCTCATCCATGAGCAAAATGCATTTCCAGGAATAACAAATAAATTACTTGCAAAAAATGTATCTAAAGTTTGCGTTTCATATTCTGGTATGGAAAAATTCTTTCCGCCAGATAAATTAAAAATAACGGGAAATCCCATCAGAAAAGAGATTTTACATATTTCTGTAAGTAAAAAAGAGGCCTTAAACTTCTTTGGACTGGAGACAGATAAAAAAACATTGCTGATAATAGGTGGAAGTCAGGGGGCTAGGAAAATAAATGAGGCCATTTTACATAATATTAAAATCGTTCTAGATATGAATATTCAATTATTATGGCAAACAGGCGAAAGTTCTTTTGATTCAATAGTTAAAAATACCACAGAGTTTAAAAATATTCAAGTACGGAAATTCATACAAAGAATGGATATGGCTTACTCTGCATGTGATTTTATCATTTCTAGAGCTGGTGCAATTGCCATTGCAGAAATAATAGCTTCAAAAAAACCTGCAATTTTTATCCCATTGCCTTCGGCTGCAGAAGATCATCAAACAAAAAATGCAATGTCTCTTGTGGAAGGAAATGCAGGAATTATAATAAATGAAAATGATTGCATTAATAGGCTACCTGTTGCATTAGAAAATCTTGTTAATGATAATGAGTTGCAGAAGAGAATAATTAACAATCTAGATTCTTTTAGTTATCCAAATGCCGCCTCTGATATTGCTGACGAGGTAATTAAACTTATTAGAGATGACAATTAAAAGTGGAGACATATTGTACTTTATTGGTCTGGGTGGAATAGGCATGAGTGCGCTTGCAAGATGGTGCAAACATCTTGGAGCAGTAGTTTATGGTTATGACGCACAACCAACAAACCTAACGGATGAATTAATAGAAGAGGGAATGTTTTTGCACTTTGAAGAAAACACAAGTATGATTCCGGAGAACATTGATTATGTTATCTACACACCTGCAATACCACAAAGTAATATTGAGCTTAAATATTTTCGAAATACAAAAACACCCATCTTCAAGAGATCGGAATTCTTAAGTCTCATAACTGAGCAGTTTAGAACCATTGCCATAGCAGGAACTCATGGTAAAACAAGTATAACAGCCCTAACTGCCCATATGTTGAAGAATGCTGGTTTAAATGTATCAGCATTTGTTGGAGGAATCTGTAGAAATTACAACTCCAATCTGATACTATCCGAAAACTCAAACTATCTGTTGATTGAAGCTGATGAGTATGATAGATCATTACTTAAACTAAATCCCTTAATAGCTGTTATATCCTCAACTGATGAGGATCATTTGGACATTTATAGTGATCACAATGATATAAAATCAACATTTTTTGAATTTGGGCAGCGTATAAAAAAGAACGGAACTCTAATATACAATTTATCGGTAGGTCCATTTGATAAATTATCATGTGAAAAAATGAGTTATGCAGTAAATCCCGATGCCAATGCAACTGCCTCAAACATTCAATTAAAAAATGGAAAATACCACATAGATATTAAGGTTGAAGGGTTATTGATTCCAGAGGTAAGAATTCAAGTTCCTGGTATGCATAATATAATGAACACTCTTGCCGCATCGTCAATTGGATATCTTACCGGATTATCGGGTGATGATATTAAATCTGGTATTGAGTCATTTAAAGGGGTGGAAAGAAGAATGGATTACCGACTTGAATCCAGTGAGATAATCTATATAGATGATTATGCACATCACCCTGAAGAAATAAAGTTCACCATTGAAACCATAAAAGAGCTTTACCCTGAAAAGAAAATAACAGGAGTATTCCAACCACATCTTTACAGCAGAACTAATGATTTTGCAAATGAATTTGCAAATGAACTTTCAAAATTAGATGAGGTGTTAATAATGCCTATTTATCCTGCCAGGGAAGAACCTATAAAAGGAGTTAGCTCAAGTTTAATAAAAAATAAAATGTCGAATAAAAATTGTGTAATTTCAAATAGAAATGAGGTAATACAATTTTTAAAAGCAAATAAACCTGAGGTATTGATAACAATGGGAGCAGGAGATATAGGAACAATGGTCAAAGAAATTGAAACGCTATTTTTGAACTAAGATATGCTAAGAATATTTAAAATAGTGCTTTTTATACTTACTGTTTTAGGACTAGTTTCTCTAACAGTCTTAGTAAAATATGAGAATACTGATATATGGATAAAAGATATAACAGTAAATATATATAGACCAACTGAAATAGGGTTTCTTTCTTCAGAGATCGTTCTAAATCAGTTGGGGAATATCGATAGTATCCAAAACCTAACATTAAGGGAAACAGAAATAGAGAGCATAGAAGAATTATTAATGATAAATCCTCATATTGAAAATGTGGATAGCTACGTGACGCTGGATGGCAAGCTACTAATAAATATATGTGAAAAAGTTCCTATTATAAGAATTTATGACGCCAACGGAAAAAGTATATATGTTGACAAAAACGGGAACTTTATTCCATTAAGTAATCGATATACGCCAAGAGTAATTATAGCAAGTGGTTATATTGGGGATATGAATATAAATTTAAGCAATAATATACATGATAGCACTTATATCGATACTCCTCTAAATAATGTATTTCAGATAAATAATCTGATTGCAAAAAACGAATTATTAAAATCGCAGATAGGACAGGTATATGTAAATAGCATAGGTGAATATGATTTGATACCAATACTCGGAAATCATATAATAAAACTTGGAAAAACAGTCAACGTAGAAGAAAAGATGGAAAATCTTACATCATATTACAAAAAAAACTTAGTAACAGAAGATTGGGATAAGTATAGAACAATCAACCTAAAATATAAAGATCAAATAGTTTGCACTAAAAAATAATCGTATGGAATCTGAAATTATCGTCGGACTGGACATAGGAACTACTAAAATTGCCTGTATAGTAGGTACAAAAAATGAATTTGGGAAAATTGACATTATGGGTTACGGGAAAACGGAATCCATTGGAGTTAAACGCGGAGTTGTAGCCAACATTGAAAACACGGTGCAATCCATAAGAAAAGCCGTGCAAATGGCTGAAGAGAAATCAGGAGTTGCAATTAAATACGTGAATGTAGGCATTGCTGGTCAACATATCAAAAGTCATCAACACAGGGGAAGCATCATAAGAGATGATGAGGATAAAGAGATTACCATGAAAGAGATAGATAGTCTTACCCAAAATATGTACAAACTAAGCATGGCCCCTGGAGAAGAAATAATAGATGTTATACCACAGGATTACATTATTGACAACGAAGGTGGTATAAGGGAGCCCGTTGGTATGCTTGGCAACAATTTGGAGGCTAATTTTCATATTATTATAGCTCAAACAGCCTCTGCTAAGAACATCTATAAGTGTATAAAAAAGGCAGATCTAGAGATGGTCAATCTCATTCTTGAGCCAATCGCTTCAGCTGAAGCTGTATTGAGTGAGGAAGAAAAAGAAGCTGGTGTAGTATTGGTTGATATTGGTGGCGGAACAACTGATATTGCCATATTCCAAGATAATATCATACGACATTCAGCAGTGATTCCTTTTGGTGGTGATATTGTAACTGAGGATGTAAAGGAAGGTTGTACCATAATTAAGAAACATGCTGAAGAATTAAAGGTAAAGTTTGGATCAGCTCTTGCAAGTGAAAACAGAGATGATGAGGTTGTTGCTATTCCTGGTCTACGCGGCAGACCTCCAAAGGAAATTACCTTGAAGAATCTGGCGTCAATAATACAGGCACGGATGGAAGAAATTATTGACCAAGTGTTTTTTGAGATTAAGAACTCAGGATTTGAAAAAAAACTAATAGCTGGTATTGTCATGACAGGTGGTGGATCACAGCTAAAACATATAGACCAATTAGCTGAATTTACAACTGGTATGGCAACTCGTATTGGATACCCAAATGAACATCTTGCCAAGGATGTTGTTGAAGAAATGGCGAGCCCAATGTATGCTACTGGTATCGGTCTTGTTATTGAAGGTATTATCCGTTTTGACATAGCTAAGATTCGAGAAGGTAATTTAAATCCTGATGACAATAGCTCAGGAAACGATAAAGCAAAAAAACGTGATAAAAGAAGAAGTAAGGATAGTGATGGTGAATCCGGTCCATCAAGATTTCTTCAATCACTAAAAAACTGGTTTGAAAATGATACTTCTGAGTAATGTCGCAATTAACTTTTTTTTGTTAAAAACTACTAACTAATATCAATTATCAACCTTTTCAAATAGATTAATTTTAAGTATTCCAAATCAAAATAACTGATATGATTACATTTGAACCTAAACAGCATCCTTCAATCATCAAGGTGTTAGGCGTTGGTGGAGGTGGCTCCAACGCCGTAAATCACATGTTTAAGCAAGGGATAAAAGGAGTTGAGTTTGCCGTATGCAATACTGATTTACAGGCACTTGAGTCGAGTCCGGTGCCCATAAAAATAGAGATAGGTGACAGTGGTGGATTAGGTGCTGGAGCCAACCCCAAAGTTGGTAAGGAATCAGCAGAAAGCTCCATAGAAAAAATCAAAGAATTATTAGATGATGAGTACACTCAGATGCTATTTATAACTGCTGGCATGGGTGGTGGAACTGGAACCGGTGCTGCACCAGTTATTGCAGAACTTGCCAGAGAGATGAATATACTTACAGTGGGTATTGTTACTCTACCATTTGGTTTTGAAGGAAGAAGAAGGAAGCAACAGGCTGAGTTAGGGATAAGTGAAATCAAAAAGCATGTAGACGCACTTTTAGTTATAAGCAATGACAAATTGCGTGAGCAGTTTGGAAACCTTGTTTTGGGAGAAGCATTTGCTCAAGCTGACAATGTTCTAACATCTGCAGCAAAAGGTATAGCAGAACTAATTACGGTTCCTGGTTATGTTAATGTAGATTTTGAAGATGTTCGTACAGTTATAAAAGATAGCGGAAAAGCTATTATGGGTTCTGCTACTGCCGAAGGTGAAGATAGAGCAGCAAAAGCCATAGAAGAAGCAATGAATTCACCACTACTCAACGATAATGAAATTGTAGGTGCAACAGATATACTTCTATATATAACTGCGGGTACGGATGATATTACAATGGACGAAATAACAGAAATAACAAACTTTGTCCAAAGTGAAAGTGGAGATGGTGCTGAAACTATATGGGGTGTTGGAAAAGATGAAACACTCGGTGATAAAGTAGGCATAACTATTATTGCCACAGGTTTTGATGCAGTTAGAAAAGACCCAGAACCAGTAAAAACAACAGTAGGTATAGTAGGAGATAAAAGTAAGGAGGAAACAATTTCTCCAGTGGTAGCAGAGGAAGAAAGAAGTGAAGAAGTAATAACAGAAATTATTAAAGTTACGCCAAAATCAACAGAAACAGTTGTTGATATTAAACAGGAAGAGTCAAAAATTGTTCATGCTCTGGATAAAATAGAAGAAAGTACGCCAAAGGCATCACCAACCAAAATTTCAAAAGACACATCTTCCTTGATAAAAAAAACTGAGGAAAACTATCTAAGTATCGGACATACCGTCTCATCAAAAAAAGAGGAAGTTGAAACCAAAGAACAGCAAAAGGAAGAAGGAAATGAAGATGGTATCAACAAAAATGCTAAGGAAAGAGTAAATAAGCTTAAGGATCTAAGTATAAATCTGCGTTCGCATGAAAAAATGAGTGAGCTTGAAAACCAGCCTGCTTATGTTAGGAAAAATGTTGAACTTGATGAAAAGGATCATTCATCAGAATCTGTTGTATCGCGCTACACACTTGGTGAAGATTCAAAAAATCAACCAATTATTAAATCGGATAATTCATTCCTTCATGACAATGTAGATTAATAAAATTATTATTATTTCAAAATTCACTGTATTTTCTGAATTTATAAATAAGATCAAATCACAAAGTTTAGCATTGTACTTTTTAATGTTACTAACACCGTGATTGCATAGTGTTTTCAATAACCCAATTATCCAAGTATCATTGTATTATTAAGAAATGAATGCGACACACATAACTATAATTATATTTGCATAAACTACATGATTATGAGTTTAGAGATATTAATAAACAATGATATTAAAAAAGCGATGCTGAATCGCGATAAACAACGACTTGAATCCCTGAGAGCTATAAAATCTGCTCTTCTGATGGAGAAAACAGGAGTAGGAATAGGTGGAGCTGAAATACCTAAGGAAGTTGAATTAAAAGTATTGCAAAAGCTTGTGAAGCAACGCAAGGAGTCAGCCGAAATATATAAAAGTCAAGGCAGAGATGATTTGGCTGAAGTTGAATTATTTCAGTCTGAAATCATTGAAAATTATCTTCCAGAACAATTGTCAGAAGACGAAATAAAAGCTCTAATTCAGAATATTATTACAGAAACAGGAGCTTCAACCATGAAAGATATGGGTAGAGTAATGGGAATGGCCTCAAAACAATTGGCAGGTAAAGCTGATAACAGAACAGTATCAACAATTGTTAAGCAATTACTAAGCAGCTAAATTAACCATCCTAAATAATACTCTAATATGAACGACACTAGTCCAAACATGTACAGAAGTGGGTTGCTTCCACTATTAACGGGTGTTATTGTGGATAGGTATGGTGTTCACACATCATTCATAGTTACTGTTGCTAGCTATATTTATATTGTATTCTATGGTATTAGGGGTTACAAACCAAAAAATATTTCATAAATTGCATTTAAATATTTCAATTATAAAATCATGATTAACAGAAGAAAGTTCCTGGAGCAAACGAGCCTTGCCGGTGCCATTACATTGATTCCTGGAGTACTAAAATCCGCATCATCAAACTCTAAAGACCTTTTAGTAACAGACAAACCAGTTGTAATCTCAACATGGAGCCACGGGCTTGAAGCCAATGAAGCAGCAATTAAGGTGTTAAATAATGGAGGTAGTATTGTTGATGCAGTTGAACAAGGAGTTTGGATACCCGAAGCAGATCCCGAAAATATGAGTGTTGGTCGTGGGGGATTACCTGATATCGAAGGTGTAGTTACCCTTGATGCTTCAATAATGGGCCCAGATGGCAATGCTGGTTCGGTGTGCTTTTTGGAGGATATTGTGCATCCCATATCAGTAGCAAGATTGGTAATGGATAGTACACCGCATGTTATGCTATCAGGGAAAGGAGCACAAGATTTTGCTATTGAAAACGGCTTTAAAAAAGAAAATTTACTGACCGAAAAGGCGAAGAAGGCCTGGGAAAAGGAAATTAAAAAAAGAGATTATAATCCTGCTCTAAATTGGGAGAATGATCCAAACTATTACCATGATACAATTGGACTTATTGCCATCGATGCAAACGGAGATATGGCTGGGGCATGCACAACAAGTGGATTAGGATTCAAGAAGAGAGGTAGAGTGGGAGATTCTCCTATTATTGGTGCAGGACTATTTGTTGATAATGAAATTGGTGGCGCAACTGCCACAGGCATGGGAGAGCTAGTAATGAAAACATTAGGTTCATTTTTAGTTGTTGAGTTAATGCGAAATGGAAAAACTCCTCAGCAGGCTGTTGAAGAAGCTGTTATCAGAATAGTGCAAAAAGTACCTGATCACAAATCATATCAAATAGGTTTTATCGCAATGAATAAGGCAGGAGAAACAGGAGCTTATTGCCTAAAACCAGGTTTTAACTATGCTCTATATAAGGATGGTAAAAATAAATTGGTAGATAGTAAATCATATTATGATTAAACCCATATTTAATCAAAATTGGAGCACACTATAAATAATTTAAACTCAAAAATTTGTGTTATTATACCTACATATAATAATGCTAATACACTAATAGATGTTATTCATGGAGTTCAAAAGTATTCGGATAATATTATTATAGTAAACGATGGCTCCACTGATTCAACATCGGAATTATTAAATACTGTTTCTTGTCTTAAAATTATTTCATTTCCCTTAAATAAAGGTAAAGGTGCAGCAATAAAAGAAGGAATGGCTGAAGCTTTATCACATGGTTTTGAATATGTGATGACCATCGATTCAGACGGACAGCATTATCCTGATGATATTCCTAAGATGTTCAATGCATTAAACAAGAATCCCGATTCGCTGATAATTGGTTCTAGAAATATTAATGCAGATGGGATGCCATCAAAGAATACATTTGCCAATAAGTTCTCAAATTTTTGGTTCTGGGCGGAAACAAATAAAAAATTACCTGATACTCAGTCGGGATTCAGGATATATCCAATCAAGTTTTATAAAAACACTAAATTTTTTACCAATGGTTTCGAGTTTGAAATTGAAATACTTGTGCGTTCAGCCTGGAAAGACATAAAAATTATTCCAACACCAGTAAAAGTATATTATCCATCACCAGAAAAAAGGGTTACCCACTTTAGACCATTCAGAGATTTTGCTAGAATAAGCTTACTAAATACAGTTCTTGTTTTAATTACATTTTTATTGGTCTTACCCTTAAAAGCCTTTAAATATATTACTCAAAACAAATTTACCAAGATTGTAAGAGAACAAATTACCCTGCATAATGAAACCCCGCATAAGGTTAGTATGGCCATTGGGTTCGGTATATTTATGGGAATTGCTCCCATATGGGGTTTTCAAATGATAGTAGCTGCTTTTTTGGCTCATATATTCAGACTCAATAAAATAATTGTACTGATATTTTCAAATATAAGTCTACCTCCTGTTATACCATTTATTATATATTTTAGCTATCAGTTTGGAGGTCTATTCTTTGATAACCCACAAGAGTTTGATATTGATACTATCTATTATTTAAAACAACAGATAGTTGATGGAGAGTTTTATAATACTCTTAAGGAGTTTGGGTACAGTATTATACAATACATTTTGGGAAGTCTTCTTCTAGGATTATCATTGGGGATTCTTTCTTTCTTGATTTCGTGGTCTTTAATAAAAGTTACCTCGGCCCTTAAAGAAAATAAATGAACAGCTTTTTTGTTGGTACATATAATTTCATTGGGAATAATAGATTCAAATCACTGTTTCTGTTATTAGTAATTGTTGTGCTTAGCGTTATTCTTGCTTCAAAACTCTCACTTTCTGAGGACATTACTAAAATCCTTCCAAATAATAAGAAGTTAAACCACTTGAATTTTGTTTATTCGAACTCCAAATTACTTGATAAGATTGTATTTAGTATAAGTTTAAATGATACCTCTCAGGTTAATCCTGAATTACTCTCAGAGTTTGCTGATATATTGACCGACTCTATTCATGTCAGGTATATTCCGAATTTGATAAAAACAATTGATTATGCTCCCTCACAAGATGATATGATGGAAGTATATGAAATATTAAGTACAAATCTGCCCTTATTTCTTTCAGACTCTGACTATGATATTATTGATACCTTAATAACTCCATTGAATATTGGTAAAACCATAAGAAGTAATTATAAGAACCTGATAGGACCTGCATCTTTTGCCACAAAAGGCATGATTTCCTCAGATCCTTTACACCTGACACAAATAGCACTTAACAAGCTTAAAACCCTAAATGTAGACGATAATTTCCTTACATATGGTAAATACTTTATCACAAAAGATAAAAGGAATATAGTTTTTCTACTGACTCCAGCTTCAAGCAATAATACAGCAGAAAACGAGGTGCTATTTTATGATATTGATATGACCATTGGGGCATTAAACCAAAAATTTAATAATCAATTTAATGTTGATTACTTCGGAAATGCCTTAGTTGCACTTGGTAATGCTAGACAAATAAAGAATGATATTATTATAACCGTTAGTATTGCTCTAATCCTATTAATTATAGTTATCACATTTTTCTTTAGAAGTAAGAGAGCTTTCATAATAATTTTTATGCCCGCTGTCTTTGGTGCAATTGTATCACTTGCAATTTTATATCTCATTAAGGGAGATGTAAGTGCCATATCACTGGGTATTGGAGCTGTACTTTTGGGAATCTGCGTAGATTATTCCTTGCATATATATTCTCTTTTTAGAGAAGGAGTAGCAAAAAAAACAATTCTAAAAAATTTATCAGGAGCCATTATTTTAAGCAGTTTGACAACTGCTTCCGCCTTCTTATCATTATATTTTATTAATTCTACAGCCCTCAACGATCTAGGACTTTTTGCAGCTATTAGTATCATAAGTGCAGCAATATTTTCGTTGGTTGTTCTACCGCAGCTATTGGGAAAGCAGAAAGTTAAACTTAAAAGTAACTTATCAATAATAGATATTATTGCAAAATATGATTACTCCAAAGGTAAATACTTGAAATTTATAATAGTAATCGTTACAATAGTTCTTTTCATAATATCAACTAATGTAGGTTTTGATGCAGACATGATGAAAAACAACTACATGAGCGATCGTTTAACTGAAACTGAAAAAAGGATTAATGCCATAACAAGCCTAAGCAAAAAGACCATTTACATAGTAACAACGGGTAAAAACTCTCAAAAAGCACTTGAAAGAAATGCTGAAGTAGGAAGAATTATCGATGAACTTGAAGAGGAAGGTTTAATAAAAGGGGCTTCCGTTATTAATAAAATATTCCCATCACAAAATGAACAAAATAATGCAATTGATAAATGGAATAATTATTGGGCAAATAAATCTCAGAATCTAAAAATTATACTAGATTCATGCGCCACAGAGTCAGGTTTTAGCATAAATGCATTTGATGATTTTTTTGAAATAATTAAAAAAGATTATCAAACAATATCTCTAGAAGAATCTAAAATTATAAATGATCTCTTCATTGACAATTTTTTAATTGAGAAAGACACCCTTTGTGCAATAATAAATATTTTGAAGGTTAATGGCTCTAACTCAGACATACATGCTGTTTACAATCAGTTTGATGAAATGGATCATGTTTGGATTATTGATAAAAGACTTATAACCAGTGAATTTGTAACTATCCTTAATAACAACTTTAACAAATTAGTAATCATATCGCTATCATTAGTATTTATAATTCTTCTAATTGCCTATGGTAGAATTGAACTTGCCCTTATAACAATGATACCAATAATTGTAAGCTGGATTTGGACAGTTGGTATTATGGGGATAATAGGAATAGACTTTAATATATTCAATGTAATTATTCTCACCTTCATATTTGGTCTTGGCATAGACTATAGCATATTTATAATGAGAGGGTTAATATTGGAATTTAAAAATGGCGAGGCAGAATTAAGTCATTATAAAGTGTCAATAATACTTTCTGGAATTACAACAATAGCTGGTGTTGGAGTATTGATATTTGCACAACATCCCGCATTACGATCCATAGCAATAATGTCAATTATTGGAATTATATCCGTAATAATAGTAACCTTTTCCTTATTGCCTGGAATTTTTAGATGGTTAGTTTATAATAAAAACAGTAAACGAAACAGGCCCGTAACTTTTATAGATTTAATATTTTCAATTTGGGCACTTTTGGTATTTGTTTCAGGTTCTATAATACTTTCATTAATTACTGTTTTCTTTGAGTTTATACCAGTAAAGAAATCAAAGAAAAAAGTGCTCATTCATAAATTATTTAGATATCTAACATGGGTCATGATATACATGAATTTCATGTCTAAGAAGACAATTATTAACACAACCGGTGAGGATTATATTAAGCCATCTATTATTATTGCAAATCACCAGAGTCATATTGATGTCATGTTAATGATGTTACTAAACTGGCGTGTTGTCGTACTTACAAATCCAAGAAATTTTTCAAGTCCTATTTACGGCCGTGCACTAAGATATGCTGGTTTCATCGAAGTAGATGGTGATTATAACTATATGTTGGAGCAGGTTAAAAAACAAACAGATGAGGGGTACTCAGTTGTTATTTTTCCTGAAGGACATAGATCAGAAGGTAATAAACTTAAAAGGTTTCACAAGGGAGCTTTTCAGCTTGCATCTGCATTAAATTTAGACATATTACCAATTATTATTTATGGCCAAAAGGAAGCCCTAAAGAAAAGTGAATTTTTTCTCAAGAGGGCTAAATTGATAACTAAATTTCTTCCACGAATTAGGGTTAATGACTCTGCCTTTGGAGAAAACCCAAAAGATCAGGCAAAAAATATTAAAAAGTACTTTGAAAATGAATACAATGAAGTTGCAAGATCTCTTGAAACA
The DNA here is from genome assembly GCA_018661505.1 of Lentimicrobiaceae bacterium. GTDB lineage: Bacteria > Bacteroidota > Bacteroidia > Bacteroidales > F082. The sequence continues at coordinate 53,600 of JABJIE010000070.1, read as the reverse complement.
CCAAATTATTACAGTAATTTCATAAAAAAGAATTTTATTTACAAAGGGCCAGTATTAGAGTGGTACACAAGAATAAAAATTAATTTTGAAGATGATTATAACCTGTTTAATGATTTAATTCCCAACACGTCAGTAGTGAGCGATCTAGGATGTGGCTATGGTTATTTAAGTATTTTACTTGGGTTGATGTCCAATGAAAGAATTATTACTGGGGTAGACTATGATTCTGATAAAATTGCTACTGCAAGTAACTGTGCAGTAAAATCAGATAATGTTACTTTTATTTCAGCAGATATAACTAATTTAGTAATACATAAATCTGATGTATTCGTACTCAATGATGTACTCCATTATCTTCCCGCTGATAAACAGGAGCAGATAATAGATTCATGCATAAACAGTTTAAATGAAAATGGTATGATTATTATAAGGGATGCTGATAAAAATATGACAAGTAGGCATATTGGAACTATTATAACTGAATTTTTCTCCACGGGATTAGGGTTTAACAAATCAAATAATAAGCTAGAATTTACTTCTAAGGCAAAAATTGAAAAAATAGTAGCCCAACGGAACATGGAGATGGAAGTTATTGATAATACTAAAAGAACATCAAATGTTATTTATATAATTAAATCCCAAAGAAATTGAGTTATCAATACGACTTCATAATAATAGGTAGTGGATTAGGTGGACTGCTTTGCGGCGCCCTAATGGCAAAACATGGAATGAAGATTTTGATCCTGGAAAAGAATCATCAATATGGAGGTTCTTTGCAATCATACAATCGTAAAGGATTTTATTTTGGCACAGGATTACATTATCTTGGGGACTTAGATGAAGGACAACCTCTCCATAAAATTTTTAAATATTTCGGTCTATTTGATGATATAAATTACCAAAGGCTAGATGATACAGGTTTCGATGTATTTAATATTGGAGGTAATGAATATAAGTTTCCAATTGGTTGGAATAGCTTTAGAGAAAAAATGGTTGAATATTTTCCTGATGAAGAACCTGCAATTGACGGTTATATTAAAGAAATTCAAAAAGTTGTTGAATTACAAGAGCTTAATTTGCTAAATGCAAATGACAACAATGAAATAAATATTAATGAATACCATACAATAAACACCTGGGAATTTATTCGGTCATTAACAAGCAATAAAAAGTTACAGCAAGTATTATCTGCTCTAAATTTTGTTTATGGAGGTGTTAAGAGTAAATCTCCCTTATATGTTCATGCACTAATCAACAACCATTATATATCTGGTGCTTACAGAGTAATCGGTCGCACCTCACAAATTTCCGAAAAATTAGTCTCTCAGATAGTGGACAAGGGTGGTGAGGTTATAACGAATAGTGCAGTTGTAAGTATTGATACTTCAGATGATTTAGTAAAGTCTGTGAAAACAATTAAAGGAGATGTATTCACAGCAAAAAATTTCATTTCCAACGTTCATCCTTCTACCACAATGAGCCTTATACCAGATGGTGGAATCAAGAAATCTTTCAGGAACAGAATGAACAGAACAGAAAATACTCTTTCTGCATTTGCGATTAATTTGGTTTTAAAGGATAATTGCTTTAAATATCGTAATTATAACTACAATTATTACAAAGGTGATGATGTTTGGTACGCATCTAATTATAATTCGGACACATGGCCAGAACATTATTTTATGTATTGCAATGTTCCGCAGAATGGAAGTGAGTATGCAAAATGTATTGGCTTACTTACTCATATGGAATATGCAGAAGTGGCAAAATGGAAAGATATCGATTCGAAAAAGAGAGGAGCTGGATACAAAAATTTTAAGGAGGAGAAAGCACAAAAACTAATTGAACTTGCTTCTAAGCAATTTCCTGAGTTAAAGGAAAGTATTGATAGTTATTACGTTTCAACTCCATTAACTTATCTAGACTATCTTGGTTCACCAAAGGGATCAATGTATGGAACATTAAGAGACCACAAAAATCCACTGGGTTCTTATATTCATCCAAGAACAAAACTTGGTAATTTGTTTTTTACCGGACAAAATCTAAACCTACATGGAATATTAGGTGTTAGCCTAAGCGCAATTATTACATGTGGTGAGTTTTTTGGCAAGGATAATATTCTTAAGGAGATTAATTTGGATGATAACTAACAAGAAACATAAGTATTTGATAAAACTTAGAAATATTACAATTGTACTTGTTATCGTAATTGTAACAAGCTCAATAGTATTTAATCTAGTGACAAGTATAAGCCCTCCCAAAATAGATAATATGGAAGTGCTTGATTTAGAGCGTGAAATATATGATAGCAATTACTTCATTGTTGGCAATTCATGGCTCAGAAAAAATGCTTTTGGGCTGTGGGAAATGTATTTGGAAGGAAATCCTTTCGAGATTGGAGTTATAAATGGTAAACTAACAAAGGAACTTATAAAACAACAAGAAGATTCATTTGTGGATCAAATAAATACTTTGGTTCCTTCCAAAGGGTATTTAAGATTTCTAAAATACTTTATTGCGTGGTTTAACCGAGATATGCATAAATATGTGCCTCCGGAATACATTGAAGAAATATATGGTGTTTCTTTTAGCGCAGCAGATAATTACGAATACATTGGAACAAAGTATGAAAGAATGCTAAATTATCATGGGGCTCACGACATTGGCCATGCATTGCAGAACCTTGCACTAGTTGGCTGTACTTCATTTGGTGCAAATCTTGGATTTAATGATAGCTCCTTCATAATTGGTCGCAATTTTGATTTTTATATTAATGATGAATTCGCTGAAAATAAAATTGTTGCTTTTGTTAAACCTGATACTGGTCATGAATTTGCTTATGTAACTTGGGCAAGTATGATTGGTGTTGTTTCTGGAATAAATAAAAAGGGCTTAACTGTTACAATAAATGCAGCCAAATCTGATATGCCGACTAAAGCAAAAATGCCAATATCGCTGCTTGCTCGTGAGATTCTTCAATATGCAGGCAATATTAATGAGGCAATTGCAATTGCAAAAAAAAGAGAGATATTTGTTTCAGAATCTATATTAGTTGGGTCAGCTGAAGATAATAATGCTGTCATAATTGAGAAATCGCCAGGAGGGCTTGATGTCTATTATCCAAAAGAAGATTTACTAATCTGTTCAAATCACTTTCAGAGTGATAAATTTAAAAATGAACCCAATAATCTAGAATATATTGAGCAGTCTGCAACAGCATATAGACAAAATAGAGCATTAGAATTATTGGATAATAACGATACAACTACTTATGAGGATGCTGCCTCAATGTTAAGAGACTACAATGGAATGGGTAATAAAAGTATAGGTATTGGAAATGAAAAAGCAATGGCTCAATTTATTTCACATCATAGTATAATATTTCAACCTCTAAAACATGATTTTTGGGTATCTACTACAAATTATCAATTTGGAGCTTTTCTCAACTATAATCTTGACACTGTATTTTCAAAAATAGAGTTGAGTGATAAAGGGGAAATAATTTATGACTCTGTTAGAACAATAAATGCTGATACATTAACCATAAATAATGAATTGGCAAGCATAAATAAATTTAGAAAGCTTAAAAAAGTATTAATTGATAATTTAAATAATGGAACTGATATTAAAAATAAGGATAAGTTCATCAACGAATTTATATCGGTAAATCCAGATTACTATCAAGGATACGTTCTAGCAGCTAATTATTTTTATGATATCAAGGATTATGATAGGGCTTTGGATTATTATAAACTTTCTCTTTCAAAAGAGTTTGAAAACACCACAGCTGCTGATAATGTTAAGAATAAAATTACAGAACTAGAATCTAAAGTAAGGTAATTAAATATGAGTATTCCAAAAATTGAGACAGAAAGTAAGGAAGAAATTATAAAATTTCAAGAAAGTCAACTTCCAATTATTCTAGGCTATTTAAATAGTAATTCAAACTTTTATAGAAGATTATTTAATGATAATAGTATTAACATAAACACGATCAAGACTCTAGATGACCTCACTAGAATACCTGTAACTACAAAAAACGATTTACAGAAACATAATAATGACTTCTTATGTGTAGAAAAAGATAAGGTTATTGATTATATAACTACTTCAGGCACTCTTGGCGAACCAGTAACATTTGCAATGACCAACGGTGATTTGGAGAGATTAGCTTACAATGAATATATTTCATTTTTATGCGCTGACACTACCAAAGAAGACATATATCAGCTATTGGTTACACTAGACAAAAGATTTATGGCTGGCATGGCTTATTTTATGGGATTACGAAAACTGGGTGCGGGTATAATTAGAACTGGTCCAGGCCTTCAGAAAATGCAATTTGAATCCATTAAAAGGTTCAATCCAACTGGATTTGTAACTGTACCATCCTTTATTCCCAAATTAATTACATATGCAATAAATAACAATATTAGTCTTAATGAAACAAGTGTAAAAAAAGCAATTTGCATTGGAGAGCCCATAAGAAATCCTGATTTTACCTTAAATCAATTGGGTAAAAAAATAGCTGAAGAATGGGATTTAAAACTTTATTCTACATACGCTTCCACAGAAATGGGAACTGCATTTACAGAATGTTCAGAAGGTAAAGGAGGGCACCATCATCCTGAGATGATAATAGTTGAGTTTTTAGACGAAAATAATAACCCTGTTTCCGAAGGTGAAGCAGGAGAGGTCACAATAACTACAATTGGTGTGGAAGGGATGCCTTTATTAAGGTTCAAAACTGGGGATATGTGCTATCATCACACAGAACCATGTAGGTGCGGAAGAAACACAATGAGATTAGGGCCTGTAATTGGACGAAAGCAGCAAATGATAAAACTAAAAGGCACAACCATTTATCCTCCTGCCATATATGATATACTAAACGAAATTGATTACATAGATAATTACATCGTTGAAGTTTCATCAAATGAATTAGGCATTGATGAACTTTTAATTAAAATAGGTTCCTTATATCATAAACCAGATTATGAGAAAAATATAAAAGATAATTTTAGGGCTAAGTTGAGAGTAGCTCCAGAAATAGAGTTTTATAGCCCACAAGAAATAGCAAAATTACATTTCATAAATGATTCTCGTAAGCCACAGGTTTTTATAGATAAACGTTAAATATATTTTTTATGAGAGATACTATCCTAATAATTTTAATGTCAATTACTTCGACTTTTGTTTTTGCTCAAGACAATATCATACTTACGCTTGAAGTTAAAAATATAAAGTCCTTTGATACAAAATTATATGTTGGCATCTATGATAATAAGAAAGACTTTAAAAATAAATCACATACCATTGATTCAGCTATTATTATTCCAAAAACAGAAACCGTAAAACTAACTTTTACCATTAAGGATGCAGGTATGTATGCTGCTGCTGGTTTTCAAGATCTGAACGGTAACAAAAAGTTAGACACTGGTATTTTTGGTATTCCCATAGAACCCGTTTGTGTTTCCGATTACAATCACAAGCCCAAATCACCACCTACATTTATAAAGTCAGAATTCATGCTAAAAAGTGACACCGTTATTGTAATGCCACTAATGTCTGGAAATAAAGAAATTGAGAAACTTGAAAAAAAATTCTAGCTTACCATCCTAGTATAGCCCTAAAGTCTAATTCTTGAGGGTTGGCAACAAACTTTTTTGCTGACTCGTAATCGCCTGGTTCAACAAACTGAAGTCCTTGGTTATATACCATTTTTGCCTTATCACCATCAATATCAACTAACCGCGGCTGTACCTTGCCAGATTCGTCAGCAACATCATCGAGATATAATGGATTTATATCTCCAACTGGGTTGGCAGTTACCATACATCCAGTTCTGCCTTCATCGAATAATTTCTTAACGCCAAAACCAAGCATTCCACAGTACATAAGGTCATATGCTGTTGGCTGAACACAACGAAGTTCATAACCTAATTCAACTGGTCTACTTTTAACATTTATACCCATCTCCTTTAGCTTGTTCTGAAGTAAAACATTAAATATATGAGCCTTGCTAACATTACCTAATTCGGGATGACCATGATCATCATAGGAGAAGTTAATTCCAGAATTTTTAATTTCTTCATCACTCATAAAATGGAAGACTCCTTCACTAATTATAGCTACTCCGTAGTCAACACCTTCTATTTTTCTTTTAACAATTGCTGAAATAACAAGTTTTATTATTTTATCAAAAGTAACCTCTACCTTATTGAACATCTCTGGTATAATTATCATAGGAAAATGACAAGCTGCACCAATTCCAAATGCAAGATGACCAGCCTCACGTCCCATTGCTGATAAAACAAACCAATTACCACTTGTTCTAGCATCTTCATAGATGGTTTGTGATATTCTCACGCCCTCCTGTTTTGCACTATGATAACCAAAAGTTGGAATTCCTGGAGGTAATGGCAAATCGTTGTCTATGGTCTTAGGTACATGAATATTCTGAATACTTACGTTATTGGATCTTAAATATTTGGATATACGATTTGCTGTTGAAGCAGTATCGTCTCCACCAATTGTCACCAAAAGTTTAACGTTATTATCCGTGAAGAATTTGGTTGAAAATTCATGGTCTTTAGGTTTATGTCTGCTCATCTGAAGCGCAGAACCTCCTTGTTTATGAATATCATCAGCAAAATTAAAATCTATATCAATGGTATTTCGATCATCTGAAAACAAACCCTTATAGCCTTCATGAATTCCTATAACTTTATATCCTGATCTCAAAAACACCAGTGAAACTGAGCTTATGACAGAGTTTATTCCAGGTGCAGGGCCACCACCACATAATATTGCAATTGATTCTTTCATCTAACTTATTTTCAAATTTTAAAATCCGTTGCAAAGATAAATATTGCACTCCAATTATCAGTAAATAAAATCATTAAGTTTAAATATGAAAAATATTTTAAAAATCCAGTAACCAGTAAATATCCATAAAAAATTATTCATTAATAGTAAATCCAGTAAAAATATACTTAATAATGTATGGTTCATTTATAATGCTGCGTGTTAATTACTCGCCTATATTTCAGCTTTTTATAATCATATGCAGGTAATAAACAATTTTAAACTGTGCTGTAATTTTTGAGACTGTATATGAAATATTAACCTCCCTGATTATGCGTTAAATTAAATTACGCAAACGATTTACATGTTACTCTCAACAATTTAAAAACTTAACCCCTTGGGATTTGAAAGCTTCTACAATCCCAATTAAACATTTGGAATAATAATCTTAAAGTAAGTGGAAAATTTACACAATCTTTTATTTTGACAGTAAAATCTGCACCGTAACTCTACTCTTTTGAAGCAGATAAACTTTTTTGTTGGTTACATACTTATTTATGAGTTCATCGGTATAATGCCTGATTGTTAGTAGCTGTAACCCCGTATTATATTTTAGGTTAAACATAGATAAGTCATCAATTAAAGCTTTGAGTTTATCATTGTCTTTATTGAATGATACAGAAAAGCTAACAGCGGAATTTTGCATCATATTAATGTGAATTCTATTTCTACTAAATGCTGAGAAGATCTGTTTTAAGTTATCCTCAGCAATGAAAGAAAGATTTTGTGTGCCTATGGACATCAATACTTGGTCATCCTTTACTATAATACTAGCAGTATTCGAATCATTGGAAGTATTATTGTTTATTATAGTAGGTTTAAGACTTGAATCATAATAAGGTCTCACAAGCAGAGGTATATTTTTCTGTTTAAGTGGTTGTATTGTTTTTGGATGTATTACAGAGGCACCATAATAGGCTAGTTCTATGGCTTCATGGTAAGAAATGTTTTCAATCTTTTCTGAATCATCAAATCTTGCAGGGTCAGAATTCATTAATCCAGGTACGTTTTTCCATATGGTAACCTCATCTGCATTAAGAATATTCCCAAATATAGCTGCCGTAAAATCGGATCCCTCACGACCCAAGGTAGTGGGCTTTCCAGATATATCTGATCCAATAAAGCCTTGCGTTACAACCACGTCCAGAGTCTCTAACATGGGATTAATTCTTGTTTCTATGGTTTTTTGTGTATAATTCCAATCAACATCCGCATCAGTGTAGTTGCTATTTGTTGTAATCAAACTTTTAGCATTAATTAATCTTGCACTTATTCCCATGCTCAGCAAATAATGATAAATAATACAACTGGATAGTTCTTCACCGATTGACACGATGCTATCATAAGCCTCATATCTGTTTTCATATGTTTCATTGGTGCTTTCCAATAAAGAGTTGAAACGAACATCTATGGCTCTAATCAATTCATCATTACCTTCCGGAAAAAGATTATCCAAAAGGTTTAAATGGTAATCTTTAATATCTAAGAATAATTTTTCTGATTTATCTCTGTTCCCAGAGTTGGTATGCAATTTTTCTAAACTATTTGTTATTTTACCAATGGCGGATACAACTATTACAAGAGGATCAGAACTATACTCTTTTACAAGTTGTCCTACCTTTATAATACCTTCAGCATCGCTCATCAATGCTCCACCAAATTTCATTACTCTCCTCAAATCAATCGTATTTTAAACATAATTGATAAAGGTAAAAATAATATTTCTGGTAAAATAATTAACTCTTTTATCGTTTTTCTTTTATGAGGCCTTTTCTAAATGCTGCAAGTAGCATTTTTAAGTCATTAATTTGGATTCTCAATTCTTTGCCGACATCAGTATCACTAACTCGTTTACGAGTTGCGTGTCCTTCTATAAAAACTCTATCAGAGATAATATCTTTTTCCTCTTTAATTGCATTTGCTTTTGATGTAAACTCCTTATGCTCAACTAATACAAGGCCATAAGAATTATAAATTAAAGTATAGCCAGAAACACCTGTAACTTTCTGATAAGGCACTGACATTCCACCATCAATGACAAATAATTTACCATTTGCTTTTATGGGGTTTTCTCCTTTTTTAACCTTTACAGGCACATGACCATTTACAATATGTGAATCTGCAGGCTCTAGTCCAAACTCTGAAAGGATTTTATCGCAATATTGCTCCTCCTTATATGCCAAATCATAATAAGCATTTCGCCCTTCTTGGTGAGTAGACGTATCCTCAAGAAAATACCTTTCGAAGGTTGCCATTTTATTTTTTCCAAATAATGGTGAAAGTGGCCCACACCAGAGATACCACGTATAATCTATGCTATAATTATCTTCAATCTTAGAACTTCTGTGAAAGTATCCCTTTCTGGCAACACGATCAAAATGATCACAAAGTTGTTTTCCATGATATACTTCACCTTCAATTTCAAACTTTTCAAACTCCCCATCCGAATTCATTGGGATACAGCCATGATAGAGAAGATTTGAATTGTAGGTAAGATACATACTTCCAGATGTAAACAAAAAATCAATATGATACTGTAACCTCTGGCTGTTCAAAAAGCTAGACCTTAATTTATCCATTACCTCTTGCTCTTCAGCGCTTAATTCGTATGGATTCTTGGGATTGATGGTAGGAAAGTTTTTATCTAATAAATCATGCTTCTTACCATCTATATCTATTGTACCTGATTTGAAATCAATGTTATCAAATACCAGCCTATCATTCATGCAAAAACTAGGGTTTCTTTTTACAGTCTGTCCTTCAAACTTAAACTGAATTATTGAGATGGCCTTTTGCATCTGTTTTAATAATTGTATATCCGAATGCTTTGCTTCGCCTTTTATTGAAAATAAGTCACACGAATCATTGGAATACTCTTTCATTGCAAATCTGGCAAGCGGTAACATATTAATACCATAAACATCCTCGAGAGTATCGAGATTATTATATCTCAAAGATATTCTTATAACATTTGCTATGAGAGCCATATTTCCAGATGCTGCACCCATCCAGAGAATATCATGATTACCCCATTGTATATCCACGGCATGATATTTAATAAGTCTGTCCATAACTTTTTCTGGGTGCGGACCCCTATCGAATATATCTCCTATTATATGAAGTCTGTCAACCAATAAGCGTTGAATAAATTCACATATGGCTACAATGAATGCTTCTGCTCTATCAATATATATTATTGAGTTAATAATACTTTCAAAGTACTCTTCTTTATCTTCTCCACTCTCATTAAGAAGCTCATCTATTATATAAGCAAAATCATGTGGCATGGCCTTTCTCACCTTAGATCTAGTGTATTTGGAGGCTGCTGCTCTTGCAACCTTTGATAATCTTTGAAGTGTGATTCCATACCATTCATTTATATCCTCTTCTCTTTTTAAAATAAGTTGTAGTTTTTGCTTTGGATAATAAATTAGAGTTGCCAATAAGCTTTTTTCTTTTTTTCTTAATGTTTTTCCAAATACTTCATCAATTTTCCTAACCACAACACCTGATGCATTAGCTAACACATGGCTAAAGGTTTCATATTCTCCATGAATATCAGATAAAAAATGTTCTGTGCCTTTGGGAAGATTTAAAATTGCTTCAAGGTTAATGACTTCAGTACTTGCGGACTGAACATTTGGGAATCTGTCAGCTAACAGATTCAGATACTTAATTTGATTTTCAAGATCTTTTCTTAAGTATTTTTTAGAGGTAAACTTCTCCATAGTAATTTTAGGGTTATATATAAAAATCTCTGCAAAATTATAAATAACTTCTACATTCAAAAATTATTGTAAAATAGCTGATTACTAAAAACATCAATTGCCAGATAAGGTTTATCATTTTAATTAAATTTGCGCCTATTAAATAATTCAAAATCGCAGTATAAAAGTTGATTCCGACAGACCTCATAAACCTATTTTCCAAAAACTCAGAAGTAATTAATCTTATAAGTTATTTGGAAAGTGGTCACAAAAAAATTCACCTTAAAGGACTTATTGGTTCTTCAACACCTCTTTTGATAAGCTGCATTATTGGGGCAAAAGGAAAGCAGCAGCATGTTTGTGTTCTCCCGGACAAAGAGCAAGCTGCATATTTTTATAATGATCTAGAAAGCCTATTGGAGGAGACAGGAAAAGAGCTAAATCAGAAAAAAGTTCTCTTTTATCCAACATCTTATTCCAAACCCTATGAGCCAGAAAATGTGGATCGTAATTATCAGTTATCACGAACTGAAGTTCTAAAAAGGACCATTTCTGGCGATAAAAAAACAATAATTATTACATATCCTCAGGCACTTGCAGAGAAAGTAATAACAAAGAGGTTTCTTTCCAAGAATATAATGAAGCTAAAGGTTGGTGAAGAGGTATCGCTTGATTTTATAAGTGATCTACTTTTTGAATTGGAATTTGACCATGTCGACTTTGTTACTGAACCGGGCCAATTTGCAATAAGAGGTGGTATTATTGATGTTTATTCTTTTTCAAACGAGCATCCCTATAGAATTGAATTTATTGGTGATGAAATAGAGTCCATTAGAGCATTTGACCCAGCAACTCAGCTTTCCGTTCAAACATTAAACAGGATAACTCTACTTCCAAACATTCAAAGTAGAGAGATAGTTGAGAAACGAGTAGATTTCATGGATTATATACCATCCACAACTACAATTTGGTTTGAAGATATAAAACTGACCTTGGACAGACTTGACAAGGAATACGAAAAGGCAGAAACTGGATTTGATAAAATATCAGATCATAATGATGCAATAAAACCTGATATACTATTCACCAATGGTAAAGCTACGTTAGAATTTCTTGACAAATTCACAATAATTGAGTTTGGTAGTCCATCAATATTTGAAAATTCTACAACACTAAAATTTAATCAGAAGCCCCAGCCATCATTCAATAAGAATTTTGATATTCTTATTGATGACCTAAAAGTTAAAAGTAAAGAAGGGTATAAGTGTATTATATTTTCAAGTAATAATAAACAAATTGAAAGATTATACGTTATTTTTGAAGACTTACAAGAGGAAATCCCAGATGCAGATAAAATCAGGTTTAATCCAGTATATCAAAGTCTAAGCACTGGGTTCATAGACAATGATTCAAAACTACTGTGCTATACTGACCATCAGATATTTAACAGATATCATAGATTTACATTACGAGAAGGGTTTACAAGCAAAGAAGAAATATCCATTAAGGATCTATACAATCTTAATCCGGGTGATTACATAACTCATATTGATCATGGAGTAGGAAAATTTGATGGCCTCCAAATAATTGATAATAACGGTAAAAAACAAGAGGCTATAAGACTAATCTACAAGAATAATGACATTCTTTACATTAGTATACATTCTTTGCACAGAATTTCAAAATATGTGGGTAAGGAAGGCACACCACCCAGCCTAAATAAGATTGGTTCAAAAGCCTGGACTAATGTAAAGAATAAAACAAAAAATAGAGTAAAAGACATAGCCCGTGATCTAATTAAATTGTACGCAAAAAGGAAAAATTCATCGGGTATACAATATTCACCTGACAACTATCTTCAAAATGAATTAGAGGCATCATTTATTTATGAAGATACACCGGATCAGCTTAAAGCAACCATAGACACTAAAAAGGATATGGAAGCCAAATATCCTATGGATCGGCTTATCTGTGGAGATGTTGGATTTGGAAAAACTGAGATAGCAATAAGGGCAGCGTTTAAAGCCGTTTGCGATAGCAAGCAAGTTGCCGTATTAGTGCCAACTACAATTCTTGCATTACAACATTTCAAAACCTTCGGTCAACGCTTGGAGGAATTCCCAGTTAAGATTGACTATATAAATAGATTTAAAAGTTCCAAGCAACAAAAAGAAACACTTCAAAACCTCAAAGATGGTAAAATAGATATAATAATTGGAACCCACCGCATACTTAGCAAGGATATTGAGTTCAAAGACCTTGGCTTATTCATTGTTGATGAGGAGCAAAAATTTGGTGTATCAGCAAAGGAAAAGTTAAAGCAATTCAAGGCTAATGTAGACTCACTAACACTAACCGCAACGCCAATACCAAGAACTCTGCAGTTTTCTCTTATGGGTGCTCGTGACTTAAGCATCATGAATACTGCACCACCAAACAGACATCCCATTCAAACACAAATAAGATCATTTGGCGCAGAGATAATTAGTGATGCCATTAATTATGAAATTTCGAGAGGTGGACAGGTTTTTTTCATTCATAATAGGGTACAGAATATTTTGGAAGTTTATGATATGATCAAGAAATTTGTGCCAAAGGTTCGAATTGGAATAGGTCATGGACAAATGGATGGTAAGACTCTTGAAAATGTGATGCTCGATTTTATAGATGGAGATTACGATGTACTACTGTCAACAACAATTGTTGAATCTGGCCTTGACATTCCAAATGCTAATACAATCATTATAAATGATGCTCAAAACCATGGGCTAAGTGACCTACATCAACTTAGAGGTCGGGTGGGAAGGTCAAATAAACAAGCATTCTGCTATCTTCTTTCGCCACCCCTTTCAAGTCTAACCAATGAAGCAAGAAAAAGGCTCAAGGCAATTGAAGAATATGGTGATTTAGGAAGTGGCTTTAATATCGCCATGCGTGATCTAGATATTAGAGGGGCAGGAAATATTCTAGGAGCAGAGCAAAGTGGATTTATTTCTGATATAGGTTATGAAATGTATCAAAAAATACTCGATGAGGCTATTACTGAGTTGAAAGAGGGTGAGTTTGCTACTCTTTACAACAAAGGAGAAATGGCCGACCAGTTTGTTTCAGATTGCCAGATTGAGACAGATTTAGAGATAAGAATCCCCGATTATTACATAACAAATATTACTGAAAGATTAAGCATTTATAAAGAACTTGACAACATTGACAACGAAGAAAAACTTCAAAAAACATGTTCCAAGCTAATTGACAGGTTTGGTCCCTTACCAGATGAAACTGTTGATTTAACAAATATTGTAAGGCTGAGATGGATTGCAAAAGAAATAGGGTTTGTAAAATTAAATCTAAAAAATAGAAGAATGACAGGATATTTTCCTGGTAGCCACGATTCGCCATTTTTTCACTCCAAAACCTTCGGTGATATCCTTACATTTATCCAAACAAATCCTAAAATTGCTGCAATGAAGGAAATTAAGGGAAGTCTGGCTCTTCGCTTTGAAAATGTAAGCTCAGTGACCAAAGCCATTTCACTTTTAAAATCAGTTAGTCATACTGCGGGTTAATCATAAAGATTTACTGAATGAAGAAATCATTTTGGAGGTATCTTTTTGTGAGGAGGCATTTCTCTCTATAAATATTCTATAGCCCTCCCCTTCTTCAATTGGGCAATTGCAAATTGATTGTATTATGCTAGTTAGGAAATATTTAGAATTATTACGTATGCCTCAAAATTACTTAGTTAATTTTACAGCTATGGCATTCATATTACTTTGGCTTTCTATCTGCAATATTAACCTATGCAAATCTTCAGAATATTGATTTAAATCCTGTATTATGTTAGATTTTGTTGACTCAAATCTATCTTTGGCACCTTCAAACATATCATGATAATATGAAATTCCACTTTTAAGATTATTAGCAAACTTTATTAAATATTTGTCATTAATATTATTTTGTTCGTATGCCTCATCTATTTTTCCTTTTAGATAATCTATATACATTCCCAGTTCCTTGACAAACATATTAGGTCTATCAACTCTTTTTATAAGATTTATTCTACCATATATATGATCCACCATTGTTTTTAGGGATGTAATTGTGGAGAAATAAGCAATGTTTGGCCCAGGGCATACAGAAACTCCATTACCCTCAACCTTAGTTTCCATTTTATTTTTTAACAATGCAGCCGTGCCCAAACCAACACAAATACATGATTTTTCAACAATTTTATCATATTTTTCAGTATAGTCATCAGCTGACAGCTGCAGATTCTTCAGTTGTTTAATTTTTTTATTTTGATACCTATACGAGGCTGTGCATATAACTCTGTCAGTAAATTCTGTGTTTGACATAAGATATTTTTTAGGACACATACTACCAGGTTTTCCTTTATTCACTAAAGCATATTTTTCAATGTCTTTTGTATTACCTCTAAGGTTGTTGAACGGAACTCCTAGGGGGGAAATATCACTTAAGTGAAGATCTTCTTCCTTGGCATCAGCTAATTCTCTTATGGTATATTCATCCACATTGGTAACCTCGGGAACGAGTAAAAAAGGGCTGCCCCAACCAACAGAATCAATTCCATACTGGTCTTGTAGGAATTCATGTTCCTCTGATGATCCAACGCCTCCTTGAGCAGTAATTCTTAAGGGAATTGCTTTTGTGGGTACAGTCTTGTTTAATTTTACTAATGATTCACAAAATATTCCAAAAACCTCATCCTTTAGAGTTTCTCTATTTGACTTAAATTCTTGTAATATTGGACCCAATAAATAACCATCCGTAGCAAAAGCATGGCCTCCACAATTTAAACCTGACTCAATTCTATATTCGCTAACCCAAAGTCCCTTTTTTGCAAAAAATTTTCCTTGGATCATAGCTGATCTGTAATCACTAACTTTTAGTATTATTTTCTTTTTGATATTACCATCCTGATCCGGGAAGAAATCATCAAAGCTTTGGATATAAGAGTATAGTCTAGGATTCATTCCGGCAGATAATACAACAGATGATTTAAGCTTGCTGGATGCAAAGCCTCGCAACGCTGCATGGGCATCATTATATTCTATAGGTAATTTGTCAAATCCTTTATAATTATCCTTATCAATTTTTGTCATAATATTAACATCAATATTACCCATCTTCATATTTTCATTGACCCAAGATCTAAATTCGTCAATATGAAGATGTTTTGACATTAAACTATTAAACTCATGCTTCAACTCAACACTATCGGGTAGCATATTAAAGTAGTCCTTTACTTCATGGCTTTTCTCAACAGCTGCAGTTTTTATTTCATTGAATTTCTTTTCCGCCAGATCGTTTATCAAGTTTAAGTATGATGTTATACGTTTGGCTCTAAAGTCCTCAACCTTATTTGATATTTCCTGAAAGGGTAATTCCAATTTTTCACTGTACATTTTGCGCAGTTTTTCCATTAAAATATCATCAACTAATGAAATCACAGAATCTATTCCAAGATGAGAAACTTTTAATGGGGTATCGATTGTAAAACCAATTCCCATAACAGGAATGTGAAATGTATGTTTCTTCATGTAAAATTTCTTTTAGAACTTGCCTATTTTGTTATAATTTATAGATTAATACTTGGTGAGCGTAGTTTTTAATAAAGTCGAAGCAAATATAAGCAATTAAGCATCCCTTATATTTTTAAAATAAGCCTACCTTTTTTATATTTCAAATGATAAAGACATAGTGCTATAATAATAGACCAAAAAGCTATAATTACTATTTATTATAATTCAATATTGTCTAAAAATTACTTTGTTTCATCTTTACTTTTATCTCCAAAGTCAAAGGACTTATCAATGGACTTAAAGTGAAGGTCCATTTGAGGGAATGGTATTGAAATTCCTTCTTTATAGAGTACATCATGTATTGCAAATACTATTTCGCTTTGAATTCTTATCCAATCGGGATAGTTGGATGTCCAAAATAATAACCTAAATTCCAAAGCACTATCACCCAACCCTTTGAAATAAACTTTTGGGGCAGGATCATCAATAATATCTGTATGATCTTTAAGTACTTTCTCAAACAATTTTTTTACCAAATGAGGATCTGAGCCATATGCAACTCCCGTAAAAATTTCTATTCTGCGTTTCTGATCAGATAATGTCCAATTTACAACTTCATTTGATATTAATTGGCCATTTGGAACTATGACTTCAGCACCTTCAAAAGTTCTTATGCAACTTGCCCGAATACCAATTGTTTTTACATTTCCGATAAGTTGACCGACCTCAACTGTATCGCCAATTTGTATGGGTCGCTCTAATAATAAAATAAACCCTGAAACTATGTTATTAAAAATATGTTGCAATCCAAAACCAATACCAACACCAAATGCTCCAGCAAGAACAGTTAAGCTACTTAGTGGCATACCAGCAGCAGAAATAGCCAACAACACGCCTATGGTAACAAGACTATATTTAACCATTACAGCAATTGTATTGGGAATACCCTTTGCTAGATTTAGTCTGTAAAGTATATCCTTTTCAAGAAGTATTTGAATTATTCTTGATAATACTATTGACAGCCATATTACCAAAAAGAACATAATAATATTACCCGGGGTAAATGATGCTGATCCAATATTTATTGGATCCTGTAAAAATGCAGTTATACTATCTATAACAACTCTTTTAATATTAATAACATTTAATATTGTTTGTATCCAGAAAATGAAAAATATCAGGTTTACCAATGAAATGGCTCTGCGCTTTATGATCTCTCCATAGAGTCTTATAACATTTAACTTTTTGGCATAATTGGTTTCAACGCCAAATGATATAAACCCATTTATGATTATAACTATAGAAAATATCAATAATGCATTAAATGCATTTGTAACCGGAATACGCAACGTAACTTCGGCCAATGTTGTTGATCCTAAGAGTAACGCAAGAAAACCCGTTAATGCGAATCCAAGATGAACCAATAAAATAAGAAAAATTGATAAATTATATAGCCTCTGGTTATATGGATTATGATAAAAGTAAATTGTTAGTTTGTAGAGCACAAATATTTCTATTAAAGCTATGAGAAGCATCAATATCATAAAATACATATTGTCTGGAGGGAATATAAAATATACCATGCTTAGTATAATTACAATACCAAATAAGTAAGTATATTTATAGAATCCACGTGGAACAATTGTACGCGCTATTATTATTATTGGAACACTAATTATTAGAACTAAAATATCTTTAAATAATTCTGGTCGTTCTTTAAAAATTATAAAGTTTGCAAATACTCCTATTATTAATGCAGCACTTACGCTCCTTGACATAATCTTTAATAACATTCTGCTATAGATAGAGTTGCCTACTATATCTGTTTTTAAAATTTTGAATTTAATTTCATTGAAAATGAATATCAAGCCAATCAATAAAAGAAGTTGTAAAATTCCTTCTAGAATCTCTTTCTTCAAAAATACAACCAGCTCTGAAAATTCAGTCTTATAGAAATTTTTTAATGGCTTGATTAAAGATCTTTTATCAGGATCTTTATAGTCTATGGTAAAAATTGATGGCTCATTTCTTACAAAAATTTCACTTTTCTTGTCCAAGTAAGTGTGGTCAAGAACATTAATAAATTCCTCAACCTTTATGCTCCTTTCGGAAGTATTATTGAGAATAATTAATAGGTCTTCACTTTTGTCGAATAAAATACTCTTAACCGAGTTTAAAATTTCCAAAACATCAACAACTCTATGTAGTAAAGTTGATTGATTTTCATCTTTGGATAATATATCTTCGGTATTTTTCCATACTTTGATATCCTCTTCAAGTTTTATTTCATACCCACTAAGAACACCTAAGACTTTAGCAAGTGACTTTTTCTCCTTGTTTAGATAATCAGCAAAGTTTTTCCAAAAAACCATTCTATTACTCAAATATCTCGTTGTTTCTAATCTAATATCTAATGATCTATCCAAAATCATTAAGCTGTCAATTATGAGAAGTATCGAATCAGTTTGCCTTGCCCTATTTTCTATTTCTAATGCTGAAATTATTGATTCTTGAATTCGTTGATATTCAATTATTATATCCCCAGACTTTATGGGTATCTCAGATACATTTATTGATTCAATTGAATTTTTTAATGTGTCAGTGGAATTATAATTCTGAGAATTCAGATACCCTGAGGAGATAAAAAGTATTATCAGGATAATAATCAACCGCGGTAAACTGAAGTTTAATTTATGCATAATACTTATAATTGTTTGTTATTAATTACCAAATATATTATTTATCCGGCATACATAAATATTTTCTTATTCTATTAAAATAGCTATCCGTCAATTACTCCTTATACAATGGTGTATAGGTTACAAATTTTTTGTTCATTATCACACTTATTATGAGATATTATATATTTGTTAAAATAAGAATCGTATTATGACTAAACAAAAAAAGAAGCTTGTGTTGGTTAATCCTCTTAATACCAGCACTAAAGGGCTAGTTATACATAGACAAGTAATCTATCCACCATTAGGATTGGGTATAATTGCAACCCTAACTCCAGACGATTGGGAAGTTGAATTAATAGATGAAAATTTTGATAGCTTTGAATATAGAGAAGCTGACTTAGTTGGTATTACTGCCCTAACCTCTAGTGTTACACGTGCCTATGAAATTGCAACCATCTATGAAGAAAAAGGTATACCAACAATTCTTGGAGGCATACATGCTTCAATGATGCCAGAAGAGGCAAAAAAGATTGTTAGTACTATTGTTGTTGGAGAAGTTGAAAGTGTATGGAAAACACTGTTAGAAGACTTCACTAAAGGTAAAATGAAAAGGCAATATACAGGACAAATATTACCCATGGAAGAAATGGTTAGACCAAAGCATGAAATTTTTCACAAGGATTATAAATTTGCTAGTGTTCAAACATCCCGAGGTTGCCCAATGAATTGTGAGTTTTGTTCTGTTCCTGCTTTTAACGGTAATTCTTATAGATACAGGCCCATTGAAGACGTTTTAGACGAACTAGAGACAATAAACCATAGCATGGTTTATTTTGTTGATGATAATCTAATAGGTTATGGAAGACGAGCACAAAGAAGAACAATAGAGTTCTGCAATGGCATAATTGAAAGAGGAATAAAAATAGAATGGTTCTGCTCAGCCTCCATGAATTTTGCCGATAATGAAGAAGTATTAGAACTAGCAGCAAAAGCAGGCTGCAGAATGGTATTGTTAGGCATCGAATCAGAGCGCATTGAACAACTTCAAAATATGAATAAACGATTGAATGCTAAGATGGGAATAGACAGCTACGAAATAGTTTTCAATAAGATACACAAGTATGGTATTGCTGTTTTAGGAGCATTTATTTATGGTCTGGAAACAGATACCCCCGAAACTATGGAAGCACGCACAAGCTACATTAATAATGCAGCAATAGATTCAGTGCAGGCAACTGTTCTAACTCCATTACCCGGAACTCGTTTATTCAATAGATTGCAAGAAGATGGAAAGATCAGATTTAACAATTTCCCTCAAGATTGGCAGCATTATCATTTTGGCGAAATTGTTTGGAATCATGACTTAATGAATCAAGAAACAATGAACAAGGAAATATCTAAAAATTGGGATGAATTGTATAATGAAAAAGTCCTAAAAAAGAAATTCATAAGAACTCTGAAGCAAACTAAGAGTCCAATTGCAGGTATATGGTCCTATGGTAGCAATATACAATATCATAATTTAGTCTTTGAGCATGATGATTCCCGACCTCAGCTTAATTTGGAGGACATATTCGGGTTAAAAGATGTAGAATCAACACCTTTCATGTAAAACTTGATTAATTATTTATCTAAAAAGGTTGAAAAAATCGTTTTACAAATACTTCTATATTCTGATTGTCTATCTTTGCGGGGCATAAATTTCAATTAAATGATTGACATACATACAACCTATAACCTAATGTCGGTTGCAACAGGTAATGTTTTTAAAGATAAGGGCTGGGATTTAGATCCTGAAAATGAAAAAACTGCTTCTTTGATAAGGGCAATATATGATAAGCCACAACTTAATTTAAAGAACAATAGCTACGGATTATATAAATTCTCAGATTGGTTACCAATTAAAAGAGCTTTGATGGGCTCTAGCTCTCCAATAACATATAAGAGTAAAGGCTTGGCAAAATATCTTAAGCTAAATAACCTATACATTACTTTTAGTGGATACTGGCCAGAAATTGGTGCCACAATGAAAACATGTTCATTCAAAGAAACAGAAGCTTTTAGCGTATGCGGCAGAATTAATTCAAATGAAAAAAGGATACTTGTTGTTGCATCAGCTGGAAATACAGCAAGAGCATTTGCACAGGTTTGTTCTGAAAATAATATACCATTATTATTAAGTGTTCCTGAAGATAATATCAACGCACTATGGTTTGATAAACCATTAAATGACTGTGTTAAACTTATATGTAGCAAAAGTGGAAGCGATTATTTTGATGCTATTCATCTTTCCAATATTGCATGTCAGATGAGCAAGTTTTATGCCGAAGGAGGTGCAAAAAATGTAGCACGTAGAGATGGTATGGGAACAACTATGTTATCTGCAACTACAACAATAGGAGAAATCCCTGAATATTATTTTCAGGCAGTAGGAAGTGGAACTGGAGCCATTGCAGCATGGGAGGCAAACTTAAGGTTTATTGAGGATGGAAGATTTGGTAATCGTAAAATGAATTTAATGGTTAGCCAAAATTATCCATTTAAACCCATATATGATGCTTGGAAGGCAAACTCAAGAGAATTATTGCCAATTAATGATGATGAAGCAAGAAAACAAGTAGAAATAATAGATGCAAAGGTGCTCTCCAACAGAAAGCCTCCATATGGTATTATTGGAGGTCTATTTGATGCCATGAAAGATGCTGGCGGTGATGTATTATTATCAACAAATGAAGAAGCCAAAGAGGCAGCCACATTATTTGAAAAAACTGAAGGTATAGATATACATCCTGCTGCAGCTGTAGCAACTGCAACATTGATAAATGAAGTAAAAAATAAAACCATCCTTGAAGATAGCCTTATAATGCTAAATATAACAGGAGGAGGAGAGCAGAGATTCAAAGATGAAAATGAGCTTTTCTATCTAAAGCCATCTTTAGTATTTGATATGAATCCAAAGGAAGAAGACGTCAAGAAAAAATTAAACGGTCTTTCTTGGTAAGCTCAATATCCATAACAATAATACTAACTAATATTCATAATTGATTTACTATGATATGTATTAAAGTGACAATTCCTGAAGAAATATGTAAGATTGATGATGAGCTAAAAGCCATTTATCACAGTAAGGATAGTGTCTGCATTTGGATATTTAAGACAAGGCATGACAGAAATGTTTTCATGGAACAAACTGTTGGAATGACCAAATTGGAAAGAGAAAATTATTACAATAAGTCCTTTTCGGAGGGAATAATTAATTAAAAAATTAATTCTGTTTTTCCTCGAAATAATAAAACCATTATTAGCAACAAATTACAAGCTGGGCATCATCGTTGGAAGTGCGCTAAAAGCCTCTAATAGTTATCTCAAGAAATGCCTACAAACCGGTCATGCCAATGGCTATTTTTATTTTATATCTGCTTTTTTAGATTTTCCATCACATTAGGTCTTCAAGGGTATTCACATTCTTAAACTGCGATGATCCATGTGGCATTTCGCTTATTTTAATTGATTTAAAACCAACTTGTTTGAAAAGGTCCATAAGTTTATAATTTTTATTGGTTATGGCTTTTTCTAATACTGGAATAATTTTTTTTGAATAATATCCCGCAAGGGGTTCAAAATGTCCATCATCATGTTGTGGGACAACTATTTCATAATCTTGTTTATTGGACAATAAGAAATCAAGGGTTGCAGGATATAACTCTGGAATATCACATGAAATGATTAAATTATCTGTTGTTTTGGATGCTAAAAGACACGAATATATACCCCCAATTGGACCTATGGGATCGGTAATATCTTTAATAATAGGGTAATTAAGATTATTGTATTTGCTTACTTTATTTGAACTAATAATTATACTATCACAAACACATTTGATATTTTCTATGGAATATTCAATTAGAGTTTTACCCTTATATGAGACAAATCCTTTATCTCGCCCCATTCTACGGCTGGCACCTCCTGCAAGAACAATGCCTGTTACAGCTCTTTTCATTGAAACATATTATAACTATTTCCCATACCTAACATCATCCATCAGTGATTGTATAGAATACTTCATGGATGTAAGTTCCAGTGCAATTAAGTTTCCATAACCCACTCTGTCATCAAAATAAACACCGTTATCCAGGTCAATGAATTTGTAATCATTATTATTAATTGCTAAATCTATGAACTCGAGGTTTACAGGAACATGTCCATGAATAATTTTTTTATTATTTATCTTTTCTTCCTCTACCTGGAAATCGCGAATCCATAACATAGACTGTTTATCTGAATAAGGATCTTCTTCTTTAAAATTTAAGCCGGCATGAACAATAATGTAATTATCCAACTCATAATAATATGGTAACTCATCCATCCATCGTATATAATGCTCTGGTATATCTCTTGGTGATTCGACATTAAAACTATCCAGGGTTTGCTTTCCTCCATGTATTTCCCATTCTTTCTGAATCTTAGTTTTTGACTTAAAACCCATAAAACTTTTTTGATTTTTATTGGCATTATAGGCTTTCACGCAATAATCTTCATGATTTCCCTTCAAAGTGACCACATTATACTCATTACTTTGTAGATTCATTATGTAGTCTATGACCTTTTTACTATCAGGACCCCTATCAATATAATCTCCCAAAAATACCATTAGGTCATTCTTGTTGGGCACTATTTGTTTTTCAACAAGAGTTTCCAATGTCCTAAAACAGCCATGTATATCTGGGATTACCCATTTCTTAATCATTTGGAAATATTATTTTGACAAAAGAACTTGTTTTATTTTCCCTTTGCCTGATTAGCAACTTTCTCCATCAATTCTTTTATTTCTTCTGGATCACCAATAAAATAATCCTTTACAAAATTAAGGTCATCATCAAATTCAAACACATAAGGAACACCCGTAGGTATGTTAAATCCTAGAATTTCTTCTTTACTCATATCCTTGAGATGCATAACCAAAGCTCTTAGGCTATTACCATGTGCCGTAATCAGTAAGTCCTTATTCTCATGCAAAGCAGGTTTAATCTCCATTTCCCAATACGGAAGAAGCCTATCTATTACCTCTTTTAACGACTCTGTCATTGGAAGCTCATCGGTAGTTAGGTCAGCATATCTTGCTTCTAATCTTGGATTTCTTTCATCATCTGCGGTCAACGCCTCAGGTGGAGTAGCAAAGCTTCTACGCCACAAAAGAACCATATCTGGGCCATATTTCTGTGCAGTTTCCATTTTGTTAAGACCCTGAAGAGTTCCATAATGTTTTTCATTTAAACGCCAGCTTTTTCTTTCCTCAATCCACATCATGTCCATTTCTTCAAGTATTAACCACAAAGTTTTGATTGCCCTTGTTAGATAAGATGTGTATGCCAGTTTAAACTGAAAACCTTCCTTTTTCAATATTTGACCAGCCTTTATTGCTTCTTTGATTCCTTGGTCAGATAAACTTACATCTTTCCAACCGGTAAACCTATTTTCCTTATTCCATTCACTTTGTCCATGTCGTACAAGAACCAATCTTTTCATTTTTCTTCTATTTGGATAATAAATTAATTTAGAAAGCAAGTCCTATATAATCAATGTGTCAGGATCTGCATATTTTTCAACAAAACTAAGAAATTGTGCTCTACAAACCATTCTCTATGTTATTTTTGTTACCGCATGATTGTAAATACCCCTCACATACTGAAATATATTTCCCCAGATTTAATCTGGAGTATAAAAACTACAAGAAAAGAAATCTTTCTTACCCTAGATGACGGGCCTCATCCTCACATAACCAGCTGGGTACTAGACTGTTTAAAAGACCACAATTCTAGCGCTACTTTTTTCTGTGTTGGCGAAAACGTTTGCAAATATCCCAAGGTTTTTGATTCAATTATTGAGAATGGTAATGACGTTGGTAATCATACCTATAACCACTTGAATGGATGGAAAACAAGAAACGATCAATACGTAAAGAATATATTGAAGGCCGGTAAGCATATAGATACTAATTATTTCAGACCACCATATGGTAGGATTACTCCTTCACAGATTAAATCATTAAGGGATAATTACAAAATAATAATGTGGTCTATTCTAACATGTGATTTTGATTCTAATGTTGGCATGAAACAATGCTTAAGAAACTCCATAAAATACACAAAGTCAGGATCAATTGTAGTTTTCCATGATAGTGAAAAATCCCAAAGTAATTTAAAATATGCTTTACCAAAATTTTTAAGACATTTTATTGATCAGGGATATAGAATTAGAAGTATAAGTAAGGGTATTTAATATCAATTGCAATAATTTGCATCTTTGCAAGTATAAAATCTCAAATGCTAAAAAGAGTATTACATTTATCAGCAATCCTGCTATTAGCAATAGCCATGAATAATTGTGCTAACTCAATAACTCCACCTGGAGGTGGCCCTAAGGATGAAACTCCTCCCACTGTTATTGAAACAATCCCCGCAAATGGCAGTGCCAATTTTATTAGTAATGGAATTATAATCAAATTTGATGAATTTGTCTCTCTTGAAAATATCCAACAGTCTGCTTTAATTTCACCACCAATGGCAAAAATGCCTGACTTCAAAATAAAGGGTAAGAGCATTCAGGTCAAGTTTAACGAGGAATTAATACCTAACACCACTTACTCAGTGTATTTTGGCGATGCAATAATAGATATAACGGAAAAGAATCCCCTTAGTAACTATATATATATATTTTCGACAGGTAAATTTGTTGATTCCTTGAGTGTTTTTGGTAAAGTTATAAATGCATTTGATCTAGAGCCAGTTGAAGGTGCATATGTTGGCTTATACAAGGACAACAATGACACCATTGAGTTTGATTCATTACCATATTTAATACCACCATACTATCTAAGTAAAACTGATAAAAATGGCAAGTTTCGGTTTTCAGGTTTATCGGATGATTATTTCTTCGCTTTTGGTCTAAATGATAAGAATAGCAACTTTTTCTTTGACCAACCAGTTGAAGAAATAGCATTTCTAGATTCATTAATACACCCTATATTTATTCCTCCCATATCATTAGATACTATTAATAGTGATAGCACATATATAGCAACACTTGATACTAATAGTTTTAAAGCAGAAAGATCATTTGCCACAGACAGTCTTTTTTTTGAAAATAATGGTATTGATTTATATATGTTTACATCTAAGGATACAATACAGAGGCTATTAAAGTCAGTAGTTCCTGAAAAAAACAAAATATTATTTTCATTTTCACAACCTGCAAATAATGTTACTTTTAAGCAGCTCAAATATCATTTAAGTGACTCACTTATTATTTCTGAGTATTCTGAAAATTTAGATACACTAAGATGGTACTTAAATAACCCTTCCATAGATTCTCTTGAACTACTAATAAAAGAATATGGTGATACTCTTGGCATAGCATATTTAAAACTAGATCCATCGAAGAAAGCAGCCAGAGTTAAGGTAAAAGATGAAAGTAAGAAGGAATTTTTAAGTTGGAAATCTAATATTTCCTCCAATACAATGGAGCCCGATGGTAAACTACAAATCACCTTTAATCAGCCAATGATAAAGTTTAATAATGTTGACTCATCCATACTTGTCATTAATACGGATACTATTTTAAATCCTGAAATAATATTTGTTGATAGCATTCGAAGAACCATAGAAATCCCTTTTAAAGCGGAAGAGGAAACAAAATACTACATATCCTTCCCCGACTCAGCTTTTACTAGCTGGAATAATGTTCATTCCAAAGAAATTGAAATTCGTTTTAAAACATTACCAATAAGTGACTACGGATTTCTTACACTAAAATTATTCCCCCATGAGAAGCAAAACTATATAATTCAAATGCTGAATGAAAAGGAGGAAATTTTAAATGAGGCTTATTTTGCCAATGACACAACAATAACATATAATTATCTAAAACCTCAATCGGTTCAATTCAAAATTATCTTTGATGATAATAATAATCATAAATGGGACCCAGGAGATTTAACAAAAAACCTACAACCTGAAAAAGTTGAGTATTTCCCCAAGGAAGTAAAAATAAGAGCTAACTGGGAAATTGAAGAAGAATGGAAATTTTAAGACTAAAACTCATTGCACCTATTAGCACAATCTATTATTTCTGTTAATATTGTACTTCTGAGTTTGTAATAGATATTCTTTCCATCTCTTTCTGAAACTAACACTCCTTTATTTTTTAATATACTTAGATGATGTGATGCTGCCGCTTGTCCAATATTAAGGGCCTTATGAATATCCGTAACGCTCATCTTGTTACCCTTTGATAACAAATCCATTATAGCTATTCGCATTGGGTGGGAAATAGCCCTCAGTTTACTGGCCGCTGCCTCTAGTTTATTTACATCAATATTGCTTCTAACCATCCAGGTAACGTTTTTTACAAAAGTATAAAATCTAACATAAGGAATTCAAAACTATAATTTATAGGATAATAAATCTTGATTTAGAACTTAGCTGGATTTGCCTTAGGAACTAAATAAGCTTGTAAATTGGAATTTATTTCCATCAAAAAGGCCTTTGTCACTCAATTTCAATTGTGGAATTACTAATAATGCCATAAACGAAAGTGTCATATAGGGAGCCCTCAGAGTTGAGCCAGCATTATGAACTGCCTCATCGATAAGAGAATAACTAGCGGCAATTTGTCCACCATCGCAGGTTGACATAAGGCCAGCAACTGGCAAAGGAATAACCTTATTATCATCACCATTGACAAAGGATATTCCTCCTTCTTCTTTTATGATAAGGTTTATTGCATTGGTTATTTCTTCATCACTAGTACCAACAGCGATAATATTATGACTATCATGAGCAACACTTGAGGCAATTGCGCCTGTTTTAAGATTAAAATTTTTTATAAATGCTATGGCTGGCTCAGCATCATTATACCTGTTTAGTACTACAAGCTTAAGTATGTCATTATCTACATCACTTACGACATTACCATCAATAACCTTATAGTCTTCAGTAACAAACCCCGTTATTAACTGTCCATCATATGCTTCAATCACACATAATTTATCTCCATCAGGTTTTACATGTAGTTGTGATGAAGTGATAGGTTTAGCACTGAATTTATTGGGATGATCCTCTGGAACTGAATCGATATTAGAAACTCCGTTTTCCGCAACTAGGATACCATCAATGTATGTTTTAAGAATATTAAAATCCTCAAGGTTATCAACCACTATCATATCAGCCGGATCACCTATTTGAAGAGTTCCAACATCAAGACCGTAATGCTTAATTGGATTAAGTATAACACTTCGCAATACCTTTACGGGATCATACCCCTTAGATATTGCTCTTACTACCATTTCATTGATATGACCTTTTAATAAATCATCGGGATGTTTATCATCAGAACAAAACAAAACATGGTCATTATAATCATCCATTAAACCTATTAGGGCTTCAAAATTTTTGGCGGCACTACCCTCTCTTATCTGAATTTTCATTCCATATTTGATTTTATCTAGTGCTTCTTCCATCGTAAAACACTCATGATCGGTAGTAATTCCAACTTCCGCATACTTTTTAGCATCCTCGCCTGTTACTCCAGGAGCATGACCATCAATCGGTTTATTAAAGCTTTTTGCTATTTCTATTTTTCTCATTTCCCATGGATCGCGATTAATAACTCCGGGAAAGTTCATCATTTCAGACAGATATTTTATTTCGTCCATCGCTAATAGTTCTAGCATTTCTTCTTCCTTAAACTCATAACCACTAGTTTCAAAGGGAGTAGCTGGAACAGATGATGAGGCTCCAAAATAAAACTTGAAGGGAACTTTATTTCCATTCTTTATCATGTACTTTATACCATCAATTCCCAATACATTTGCAATCTCATGAGGATCGCTAACAGTTGCTACAGTTCCATGAATAACTGCCAGCTTAGCAAACTCTGAAGGAATTAACATTGAGCTCTCTATATGAATATGTGAATCAATTAAACCAGGCATTATATAGTTATTACTATCTACTTGATGTTTTTTTATATCTACGATTAATCCATTTTCTACATAAACAGTCCCTTTAAAAATATCACATGATCTTATGTCAATTATGTTACCCGAAATCTGAAATTTATCTTTTGAATGCATAGTTTAGGCGATTAATTAATATACAAATGTAAAAAAGAAGTTGATGATGATCATGTAATTTATACTAAATTGAAATATTGCTTTAATTGATTTATAAAAATACTTCTCATTGCCAATCTTCACTTAAAATATGTGATATTTAACACTAATATCACCATATTTTCGTTTCAGTAAGGTTATATTAATAAGAAGATTAGACTATTTTTGCAAAAAATCATATCCATCGTTATGAATGACAGTCTTGTAATTATACCAACATATAATGAAAAGGAAAATATTGAGCGTATTATACGCAAAGTTTTTAGCCTTGAAAAAGAATTCAATGTTTTAGTTGTTGAAGATAATAGCCCCGATGGCACTGCTGCAATTGTCAAGGAGTTAATGAAAGAGTTTGACAAAAGGCTGTTCATCATGGAAAGAAAGGGAAAGCTTGGTTTAGGAACTGCTTACATTGAAGGCTTCAAGTGGGGCCTTGACCATGAATACGAATATATTTTTGAAATGGACGCGGATTTTTCTCATAATCCTGATGATTTAAACAGGTTGTATGAAGCTGCAGCGAAAGGTGGAGCTGATGTTGTTATAGGTTCGCGGTATATTAGAGGAGTAAATGTAGTAAACTGGCCCATGGGTCGTGTTCTTATGTCATATTATGCATCTACCTATGTTCGCATGGTAACAGGCCTAAAAATAATGGACACAACTGCAGGATTTATGTGTTGGACTCGTCGTGTTCTTGAAACCATTGATCTTGATAGCATAAAGTTTGTAGGTTACGCATTTCAAATTGAAATGAAATATACAGCTCATAAACTAGGTTTTAATATTGTTGAAGTTCCTATCATTTTTACTGATCGCACAGAGGGAACATCGAAAATGAATAAAAGTATATTTAGAGAAGCTATTTTTGGGGTCCTAGATTTGAGATTCAGAAATATTGCAGGTAAGATTAAGCCCCTCAAAACTTTTTAATCCGTTTATTTTATCCGATCTTTAAATCAGACAATTACAATGAATACCGTAAAAAAAGTCATTAGGGGAGCTAAAATTATAAATGAAGGGAAAGTGTTCCTCGGTGATGTGGTAATAGTTGATGATACAATTCATGAGATCAAAGAGCAATCATTAAATAATAATTATTCTGATTTTGAAATAATAGATGCCAAGGGACTTTATCTAATACCAGGAGTAATAGATGACCAAGTTCATTTTCGTGACCCAGGTATAACATACAAAGGAGATATTTACTCGGAAAGCAGGGCAGCTGTTGCTGGGGGTATTACCAGTTTTATGGATATGCCTAATACGATTCCCAACTGCTTAACACAAGAAATCCTTCAAAACAAATATGATCATGCTTCTACCCTATCTATTGCTAATTATAGCTTCTATATGGGAGCGTCAAATGATAACCTAAGCGAAGTAGTCAAAACAAATCCAAAAAACGTATGTGGTATTAAGATATTTATGGGATCTTCCACGGGTAATATGTTGGTTGATAACAATGATACCCTTGAAGGTATTTTTAGTAATGCACCCATACTTGTTGCTGTACATTGTGAAGATGAAGAAACCATTAAAAGAAATACCACAGAATATTATGAAAAATATGGTGACAGCATATCAACCAACCTTCATCCTGAGATAAGATCATCAGAAGCATGCTACCTTTCATCATCAAAAGCTGTGTCACTTGCAAAAAAGCATGGCACAAGACTGCATGTGCTGCACCTTACAACAGCCAAAGAAATGGAACTATTTTCAAATGACATTCCATTAAGTGAGAAAAAAATCACTGCAGAGGCATGTATTCATCATCTATGGTTTTCTGATAAGGATTATGATAAAAAAGGGAATTTCATTAAATGGAATCCTGCAATTAAATCAGAATCCGATAGAGAAGCACTAATTGATGCTTTACACAGCGATAAAATAGACGTTATCGCAACTGACCATGCCCCTCACTCTCTAGAAGAAAAACAAAGGCCATATTTCAAAGCCCCCAGTGGTGGCCCTATGGTACAACATGCATTACCAGCAATGCTGGAGATGTATCACAATGGAGTATTTACTCTTGAAAAAATAGTTGAAAAGATGTGTCATAATCCATCAATTATATTTAACATTGAAAAAAGAGGGTTCATTAGGAAAGGATATAAAGCAGATTTAACCCTATTGGACCTTAACAACCCTCATACGGTGACTAAATCCAATATACTTTATAAATGCGGATGGTCTCCGATGGAAGGTCAGACATTTAAATCAAAGATTAAAGCGACATTTGTTAATGGGAACAAAGTTTATGACAATGGCGTGTTTAATGATGAAAAGCTTGGAGAAAGATTAACATTTAACAGATAACAAAAAGAAAATGAAAAAATTATTATTATTTGCAATAATTGGCCTAGTAACTATCTCATGCGGCAATAATGGAGAGAATAAAAAAAACATTGAAGGCAAAGAAATCATCAGTAGGTATACCAATGGAACTGCTGAAATAGAACGTGAATATAAAATAATCGATGGCAAAAGAGCTGCCGTGTATGAATGGGAATATTATGAGGATGGTAATAAGCTCAAAGAAGGTGCGTTGAGTAAAAATGAAAAACGTGATGGAAATTGGAAAGCATATTATCGAGATGGTAAACTTTGGAGTGAAGGTGATTATTCTGATGGTGTAAGGCAAGGGAAAACCATAACATACCATTCAAACGGAAACCTTTATTACAAAGGTAAGTTTAACAAGGCACAAAAATCTGGAATTTGGAAATTTTATGATGAGAATGGTGAGTTTGACTATGAAATAGACTATGATAAACGTGCCACCCCAAAAATTTCAATTGACAGTTCCGAATTTAAAAAAGCTACAAAATAAATAGCTGTTAGTTAATTCGTATACTTACCATAACAGGCAAGTGATCACTGAATCCACCGTAATAGTTTTTACCACTTGATGTCCTAGATGGGCGCGCTGGTCCTTTTTTTGGTTGGTAAAGCATCCAGCTTTCCTTATAAATAAGTTGGTCCGCCTCCATCACTTGTAAATTATTACCATCACGAAGCATTGATCCAGAAACTATTATTTGATCAAACATATCCCAACTTTTGTAATACAGCGATCCTTTCCCATTTAAAAACTGATTTATGGATAGGTTGTAAAGGTTTTCTGGATTTGGATTTGAATCAACCTCTTTGGCACTTAAAACCTCATACACACTGGTATCCGTTGGATTATCATTTAAATCACCCGCTATTATAATATTTGCGTGTGAATCTACTTTTAGGATTGAATCGCAAAAACTTTTTATTGTCAAAGCAATTTGGATTCTTTGTGGTTCCGTCTTAGCTTGGCCTCCCCAACGGGAAACCCAATGATTTATAAATAAATGCAAGGTATCAGACTTGTTAACTAATCCCTTAGAGTATAGTATGTCTCGCGTTCTATTTATTGTTTTGACAGAATCTTTGGTATGCCACAATTCGGGTTTGATAAATTGCGTCGATATGGGTGTATATATTTCAGGTTTATATAATAATGCAACATCTATACCTCTTTCATCAGGGCTATCCTTGTGAATAACTCTATAATTGGCAGGACTCATATCAGGATGTGCGATTAAGTCTTCAATTACACCTAAATTTTCAACCTCACATATACCAAACAAATCAGGAAACCCTTTTGGATCTATGGTTTTCATCACACGAGAAATATTATCAAGCTTATGAGCAAATCTATCCTTAGTCCATGGAACTTCACTTTCTGGAAGATACTTTTCATCCGAAACATTTACGTTATCTATTGTATCAAATAGGTTTTCAACATTGTAAAATGCAATATTTAAGGAAGTATTTGTTTTATGATCGCAACCAATTATGCATACTAATGCCACTACCAAAAGTGAGTAAAAGGTTATTTTATTCATATAGTTTATTCATCTTTTTGACAAATCTACAAATGATTTGTGTGTTTTACCCAAATCACAAATTATTTATTCAACAACTTAAATGAGTTACTGTATTATTAAATTATATTTTTCTAATTTTACGACACTATCTATGTGATGAATTATAAATGAAGCAAAATTTCTATCAAAAAGTATACGAAATTGTATCTAAAATACCCAAAGGTAGGGTTACTACTTACGGCACAATTGCAGAATTAGCAGGTAGCAAAGGTTCTGCAAGAATGGTAGGCTGGGCGCTGAATTCATTAAAAAGCCAGCCTGTTAACCTTCCAGCACATCGTGTGGTAAACAGAAATGGGCTTCTCACAGGTAAACATCATTTTGGCGGAGAATGTATAATGTCTGAATTACTTTCAAATGAAGGTGTTAAGATAAATGGAAATAGAGTAATTAACTTTGAGGATTATTTTTGGAATCCCACAGAAACTATTTATTAAGTTTTAACCCAACACATTTCATTAACTTATAACCAGGCTTTTAAATGATAATTAAAATAATTGAGATAAATAATTTACAGACCGTAACCAGGCTAGTGAGAAATTATTTTTTGGTATTTTCTTTAGGTCTAATTAGTATATGTTATGGACAAGGAACTTGGGAACGTATGGAAATAGCTGTTTCTGTAAATTTAAATGATATACACTTTACAGATAGCATAACAGGATGGTGTGTTGGAGACTCGGGTATCATTATACATACCTACGATGGTGGTAATTCTTGGGAAATCCAACAAAGTAATACCACCAATAATATCAAAACAGTATTTTTTATTTCCAATGATATTGGATTTGCATCAGCACACAATTTCACCATTTTGCCCTATGGAACTGATCTGCTAAGCACCAACGACGGTGGGGAAACATGGACTGTAAGTAGGTATCCCGAAGATAATATATTTATTACAAGTATTTATTATCATGACAGCCTAAATGGGTGGATGGGCGGAACTCCTCATGCGATTGTAAACACCATTGATGGAGGTCAAACGTGGAACCAAGCAAGCATAGACACAAGTACTTTGGCCTTTTTTCCAGTATTAAACATAACGTTCTACAACCTAAAATATGGATATGCATCCGGTGGTATATTTGATATAGCAGGGGTAATATGGATTACTGATAATTCTGGTGTTGATTGGAAAGCAATTAGTACAGATTATGCTCCGGCAGATGAAGTGCATGGTATCTATCCATTTGACTCACTTCGTATCATTGGTTCTGGAGGTGATCCCGATTTTGGCTACGGAGCAGGGTTTATGAATACATATGATGGAGGGTTTTCTTGGGAATACGATGAAATTGGAGTCCAAGGAATTGCATATGATATTGACTTTGTTGACTCCATGGAAGGATGGGCCCCACTGGGTCCAGAGAGAAGCTTTGTTTTTACAATGGATGCGGGTTTAACATGGACGTCTACACCTACTCCTGATAACACATCAATATTCAAAGTTGATTTTCCCGACGAAAGTCATGGCTATGCTATTGGCAGGGATGGAGCTTTCCTAGCTTTTAATCCTTCAATTCCCGTTGGAGTTGGTAATTTATTATCTGATAATAAAAAAATTACCTTATCCCAAAACTTTCCAAATCCTTTCTCGCAAAACACCACCATTAAAATTAAGGTTCCTAAAAATATTAACTCCATAAAATTACCTGTTTTACACTTTTATGATAGTAATGGTAAGTTATTATTAGAAAAAGAACCTAATTTTATTTCAGGTGATGAATACGGTTTCACCATAGACGGAAGTAACATGGCTAATGGTATTTACAATTATAATATTAGCACTTATTACGGCCTATCCGAAACAAAAAAAGCAGTTCTATTTAGATAGAATCAGTTTTTTTGTAATGGACATACTACCTGTTTCTAAATTGATAAGATATGCGCCATCTTCTATCATTAAATCCTTTAATGATAGTGAAATAGTATTATTTGCAGCATTAAAATTTTGAATGGTAAGACCTTTAACCATATTACCATCTAAATCCAATATTTTTAAATAAACATCCTCCATTACATGTGAATCAAATTTGATATTTATTATATCACCGGAAGGGTTTGGATATATCATAATACCATTCTTATCACTATTGGCATTTATTATATCAATATCAGATATATAAATTCGTGTTGACCAAATTTGATATATACCTGTTGAATTATCCATCCACACCGGTAACAGAGCATCCTCTGTAGATGTCATGTCAATATTATCCCCTTGATAACCTTGCCCCAAACCACCTATTGCAGAAGGAGCAAAATTATGGTCACTTATTTCAAATTCCCTCCAAGTACTTCCACCATCTTCAGATCTTGCCAAATAGACTCCTGTGGAATCAATTGATGTATTTCTATCATCATAAAATATTATATTAACAGCTCCGTAGTTATCTACATGTATAGTGGGGAAATATTGAGTTTTTCCATTGTTTATTGCATCCTGATTAACTCTAACTCCATCAGACCACGTTAGTCCTCCATCAGTAGAAATATTCAATATAATATCTGGATCTGTACCCGCTGGTAATAAATTCTTTTGGCCTGTAACAATATATATCCATCCGCTACGTAAACCATCAGTATTATCAATCGCCATATTAGGAAGGCCATTTACTCTTATGTTTCCCTTTTCGGGAAGAAGCCCTGTTATGCCATTGATAATAAAAATTTTCTCATTAACATTCCAATCGTAACCACCATCTTCTGAAATTGCAAATCCAACATGTACCTCTTTAAAGGGAGATTCATCAGCTACTCCAGCCCAGCATGTATATATATTACCGCTTGTTCCAACAACAATATCTCCTCCTGCACTTCTATTTTCAGGTTGATTTATTTGAATTGGCTCTAACCATTGTTCAAGATCAGAGCCCACCCTTGAAAACATCATAGGAAATGGGAATGCAAATTTTACCCATGATGCATATGTGTTCCCATAGTATGAACTATTACTATTTATATCGGAGGCTATGGCAGCTCTTTCAAGATCATCAGTTGAGATGGGTACTTGCTGAGACCATGACTTCCCTTTATCATATGAATAGTGCGCATATAATCCATTAAATGGTGTTCTTCCCAAGCGAGTAAGAATAAACCGATCATTCTTATCAATTGCAATTCCAGGGTCCCCACCATGAAAATCCATAGGGGTTCCATTGCAACTATCGGAGCCAACCCAATTGTATCCTTGATCATCTGATACATATATCCCTTCACTCACAAAAAATGGTATAAATGTTAGTGTGTTGCAAGAAGAAAATAACAAATCCTCATTTTGTGGGCTTTTTACAATAAAAACTTCTGTCTGTGTAACATTACTAGGATAGATTCTATAATTTACAGATGGAATTAATTTTAACTGAGCGCACAAAATTAAAGGGCAAATAACTAAAATTAACAAGGAACATACTTTTCGGTAATAGTATTTCATATATTTTAGAACTTATATCCAATGTTAAATTGGCCAAAGAGATTTAAAGGTTCGCCAGGTTCATAAAATCGTTGCTCAGCAGAATTGGTGTTTACAAATCCAACATAAACCTCATCAAGTATATTACTTACACCACCAGAAATTACAAAATAAAAACCTGCTGCTTTTATATCAATTCCCAACATACTATTTAGTATATTATAAGCATTTGTTCGATCTGAGTTTGCATCATCTACCCATAAACCACTTACTGAGTTTAAACTCAGCTTTGCAAATAGCTCAATGCTTTTTGTAATATTTTGTGAAAAATTTAATGATACAAAAAGATTATTCACAGGTACGCTCGGTACCACTTTACCAGAAAAGTTTTTTTCTTCCTCGGTAATATTACCAATTGAATCTATTTCTATTGTTAAGGCAGAATAGGAATCGTAAATAAAATCAGAGTATGTGTAAGCAATTATTAGATCCATCTTTTTTAATAATCTTACTTGGGTTCCAATTTCGAACCCTCTACGATTTGTTTTTGCAGCATTCCTAAAATAAACATCACCATATATTTCATATGGCACAACCTCATTATCTATATTCAAATTAAAAAATGTTGCTTCAAATCTAACTCTATTCAAAAAATCATTATTTAATTCTAGGAATCCTTTTACTCCCAATTCAAAACTCTTTGTAAGTTGGGGTTTAAGCTCTTGGTTATATAATAACTCAGGATCAAAGCTTTCAAGTTCATTTTTAGCTGGGCTATCGTAACTAAATCCATAGCTTGAATAAATGGAAACCATTTTTGTGAGTTTATAATTAAGCGCAACTTTAGGGACAAATGCTTCAAACGTTCTTGCATCTTTTCTTGAAGGTAGTGTTTCTTCTTTAAGGTCGAATGTTATAATATCATACCGACCTGATAGCAACAGGAATAAACGATTATCATAAACCTCATAATTATTAGATATATAGAATCCCGTATTATATATTTTCTCATTGAACAACTGAAGTATCTGATCACCTTTATTGCCATTAATATTGGAGTAGTATTCAATGCGTGCAGGCTGAAATAAAATATCTGTTCCGACAAGAAATTCATTTTTTCGGCTAAAAATATTTGACTCATTCAAATAATGAGTTCTTAGACCAAATCCATTTCTATTTATAATTCTATATTCTCTATTGGTTCTTTCAAAATATTTAATGGTTGCATAGGTAGTTAGTTCCAACTCATTATTATTTTCTCTACCAAATCTGGCAGTATATCTTACACCAAGTCGACCCTTCGTTGAAACGCGTTTTGTATCTCGATCTATAGCTCTTTGCTCTGCCTGATAGGGATTAGAATTAAATTCTTCCTGAGTCAATGATCCGGGCAACTTAATCATACCATCAACAAAATATAAGAGTAATTTTAGACTGGAGTTATTACTATATTTAGTTTCAACCACTGTATTTATAATATTCCATTTCTCAATATTGTGATCTCTATAGCCTTTAAAGTAATGATTACTGTAAGAAGTAAGCAGGTTGTAATTATCATTATTGTAACCAAATTTAAACCCATTTCGTCGGAGACCAAATGAACCTACCTGATTAAATTGAACAACGAATGGTGTATTAAAACTAATATCATTAATGAAATTGATAACTCCTCCTGGAGCATTTGTATACATGGAGGATAGGTTCCCTTTTGCTATCTCTATTTTACCAATTGAATTAAAGTCAATTGCTTCAATTCGAGTCTGTCCATCGGGTTCAGATTCAGGTATGTCATCTATTAGTATTCTTACACCTCTTATTCCAGATTTGGATTTACTACCGAATCCTCTTATGGATATTTTAACATCATGATTTCCATATCTAGATTGTAAAAATACTCCAGGAACAGATTCAAGAACTTCATTAACACCTATTTTTCTGTCATATTTAAATTCCCGATAGTCTATTCTTGATATTGGATAAGGGACATCTAAGACTCTTTTTTGTATCCTACTTCCCGTTATTATAACTTCATCAATATTTGAATTTATTGTATCATCCATTAAATTATAATCAACTATCTGAGCAGATATTTGAGGTATATATAACAAAATAATAAAAGAAAGTATTAGCCTTATGTGATTAACTCTGGTCACAATAAATAGAAATTATGCTTGAAAAGATGTAAAGCGATTTAATTTAATAATTCGCCTTACATCTTTAAAAAATATACCCTATTCAATAACTTTATAATTATTATTTCACAAGGAATTTTTTCACAAATGAACCTGTTTCATTCCTGATACTAATAAAATAAATACCAGGATTAGGATCCTTGAGGTTTATCTCTGACTTGTAGTTATCAATGATATGAAGGTTATTAAGCTCATACTGAACCTTACCATTGTTGTCAAATATACTTATATCAACTACTGTTGATTTATTTGATTCAATGTTAAAATTGAATTTACCATCATTGGGATTTGGATATAACCCAACATTAACTAAGCCGTCAATATCTTTGATACCAGTGCAATTAATGAATGTAACCGTTACAACATCTTCATTGAAACAAGAGTTATTATCAGTAACTCCAACAGTATACTCCTGAGAATTATACCCAATTCCAACAGAATCAACAGTTATTGATGGTGAGGTACTACCTCCAGGCATCCAAAAATATGAGGCAGCATTAGGCACGTATGCATCCAAAGTAATAATTTGATCTCCACAAATGGTTGTATCGTTTCCAAGATTAACATCTGGTAAAGCCCATACTTTTAGAACTTCTGATGTGGAACTTGGGCAACCATTCTGACTTATAATCGTGTATGTAATAATATGATCACCTGCTCCAACATCACCAGCATAAAAAATATTATCAATAACACCCTCACCTGAAAACACTCCTCCTGTAGGATTACCGCCTGATAATTCAAACGGTTCATTATCTGCACAAACTGGAGAAAGCTGAGTTAAAGTAACATTATCAATTGGTAAAACGACTATAGTTTGAAAAGCAGTATCTGAACAAAGGTTTGAATCCATGTAATCATAACCAATTACGTGTGAACCAACTCCAGCAACTGAAGCATAAAACATATCTTCATAAACTCCATCTCCAAAATATTCACCTCCAGCTGGCATACCTCCCGAAAGTTCAAAAGCTTCAGCACTTAAACAAACCTCACCCAGAGGATCAAATGAAACAATTGGTAATTCATGAATGGTAAGAGACACCTCGTAACCAGAGCTTTCACAATTATTTATAGTTTGTGTAGCAAAGTAAACATATTCTCCAGGTAAGGTATTACCTGTGTAAAATGGAGTGTTACTATATGCTAATTGAGTCAAATCTGAGTCGAAATACCATTTAATATTATCACCAACTGCCTCAAGTGGAGGAATTGTAGAATAAACACAAGCTGACTTATCTTCTGTTGATGGTGGGTCAGGTATTGTATTAACTGAAATATAATCTGACTTACTTGATGTACTAGATCCGGCAGGATTAGAAACTTCAAGTGTAACATCAAATTCACCAACTTCGTTATATGTAATAGTTGGGAATTGTTCTGTGGATTGAGCCGGATCTCCACCTTCGAAAGTCCAGAGCCAAGATGTGGCATTAACAGACGCATCAATAAAACTGACATTACTTCCTGAACAAGTTAAAGTATCAACTGCTGAAAAATCAGAGCTTGGAGGCTGTATAGGTACCACATTTATGATTGCTTCACGGTAATGGACAGGAGTTCCATTTGGTCCTTCACCCTTTATTAACATTGTATAGCCTCCAATTGGCACCTGATCTGCATTAACAACAATTGGTATTGAATCGGGCAAAAATGAATAAGTTATGCTGTTACCTTCAGGATATTCGAAAGAAAATAATCCTGATTGTGGTGTATCAATGGTGGCTGAAAATATTGCCTCATCAGAGTATAGCTTAACACTAGGAATAACCGCCCATATGGTATCACGAATTTGAATATCAGCAGTTGTGGGATAAACCCTCATGGCAAAATCAGGAAAATAGGATGTAAAACTTGCAAAAGTACCCCACCTAAAGTCACTCCAAGAAGACATGGATGTACTTGAGTTAGATACTATTCCACTATAATCTCCTTGATATCTAGGAGTTCCTCCACCACCGCAACTACTACAGTTAATTTTCATTTTCTCATTACTAATTTTTTTATTTGCCTTAAAAGTAAGTCCACCATCATCTGAATATGTGGCATAAATTAAAGCACTATCATTCGTTGGTGTATCTCTAGTATCCATCCACTGCACATATAGTCTACCCGTTTCGTAATCACACCAAGTTGCAGGTTGCCATTGATTACTAAATGTAGGATTTGAACCGGAGTTCACCCTTACTGGTTCAGACCAGTTTTCGGCACTATCATCAGAGTAACGACACCAAATATCAGGTTTATTACCGTTTCCTGGTGGGTCATTGGATGCATAAACCAAATACAACCTTCCTCTATTTGCTCCATAGCTATTATCGGCT
The DNA here is from genome assembly GCA_018661505.1 of Lentimicrobiaceae bacterium. Taxonomy (GTDB): domain Bacteria; phylum Bacteroidota; class Bacteroidia; order Bacteroidales; family F082. The sequence continues at coordinate 12,774 of JABJIE010000070.1, read as the reverse complement.
GTTATAAATGGGTAAGGGCGTGTTCGCATATTCTGAACCGCATTTCTTCCATTTACATTACTGCCAACATAACCAGCAAAACTTTGTGCCGATTTATTTTCAAAAGTTAAACCACCATCATTTGATTCGTAAAATGTATAAGTTGATGCAAATGCACTTCCACTGTTTGTTACAACATAAACCGATCCGCCCTGTGTTGAAGCATCAGGACCAACACATACCATCATTCCTGGAAGACTCTGTGTTGATGGAGCAAATGTATTTTGCCATGTTAAACCTTGGTCAATACTTCTTGTGAAATTACCAGATCCGCTATTGGTCATTGTTGAATATACATAATTTGCATATGGTCCATTACTCTGATCGGCAGCAAGCCAATTCTTGTCATTTCCTGATATTGCAATAACCGCAGGATCCCATGTTTCACCATTATCTGATGATTTTACCACTTTACACCCCTGAATACTAGAACCATACATGTTTTCATAATATAAATTTCCATCTCCATCATAAGCTGTAACAGGATCACCTCTCATTGAAGATCCCCAACTGGGGTTGCTATTAAGCCAATTATATCCATCATTGGTATAATGTGATCCATCAGTGTTAAAAGCCGTAAAGAACTGCTTAGGATCAAGCGGATTAACACTAATATGACCCTCAGCAAAGTCTACTCCTAAATAAAAATTATCAAAATCATTAATAGTTATAACCTCCGATGGCACCCGTTGCATATTCTGAGTCTGTTCAAGATACCATAAAGGAATTTGATCCAAATTTGGATTGTCTGCAGCCTCTTGAGCTCCTAAATAAAACGGGCAAATTATTAATAGGGATAATAGCCCCATCAACTTGGTTAGTAGTGATACTTTCATAGTTAATTATTTGTTTTTAAAGAAAAGATTAGTTACTTAATTAAAAATAAATTGCTTTTCATATAGGCTCACATACATTATGCGTAGCTGAATTAACTTGGAGGTTTAATCAGTATTGTTTACTTAATTATGTATTTAAATAAACAATACTCAAAGATAATTTATTTATGTGTATTTATGGATTTATTTTTAAAACCATTTAAATTATTATTTTTCCTTTTTCAATAAGTATCTAACAATATTCTCACTATTTGTGCCGTAACCATAACTATTTACAAATACCCATCCGTTTTTATACATAAGGTTTAATATGGAAATAATATTATTAGAACGTGCAATGGTACCACTTTTATCACGTATTTCTTCAGTTTTAGGATGTGATTGACCATAGTCTACACGAACTTTTATATTGAAATTTTTGGTGAGACCTATAATTTCGATATACTCCAAATCTTGTTTTTTATTGATGTTAACATCGCCCACATATATTTGAGATAATCCTGAAAGTGAGAAAGCCAATAAGGTTATAAGAAGGTATACATATTTCATAATTCACAGAATTTATGGTTTATAATTATCATATCTGAAAAATATTTTCAATGAAGATAAGTTATTATCTTAAACTAACAAGTAAACAGTCTTGTTAATGAATGATTGGGAGAAGTTGATGGAGATGAATTCGGCTAACTATGATAAATCATACTAGAATTCATCTTCTTGATTTTGGTCAAGAGAACTATTTTGTCTTTCACGATCATATTTTTCACAGTCAAATTCAATCATTACATCCCTTAATGGCTTATCAAATTCTCCCTGACTAACACCCAGAGATGGGTCTGAGTACACTTTTTTCATATAAATTGCCCATATGGGTAGGGCCATATTAGCACCTTGACCTAAACCTATTGTTCTAAAATGAACACTTCGGTCTTCAGCACCAACCCATACTCCGGTTGTAAGATCTGGGGTAATTCCCATAAACCATCCATCAGATTGGTTTTGAGTTGTTCCAGTTTTTCCTGCAATTGGATTATGAAAACCGTATCTATATCTCAATCTAATTCCTGTACCACTTTCTACAACACCTTCCATGAGCTTAAGCATTTTATATGCTGTAACTTCATTCATTGCCTCTGTTTTATCAGGCACAAACCTTTCCAAAAGGTTACCATTCTTATCCTCAATTTTTGTAATGAAGGTTGGCACCACATAAACTCCTTTATTTGCAAAAGTGTTCATCGCACCTACCATTTCATATAATGATAAATCTGGTGTACCTAACGCAATTGATGGAACAGCAGGTATATCAGACTGTACTCCCATTTTTCTTGCCATTTGTCGCACTGATTGTGGTGAAAACCTTCCAATTAGATACGCACTAATCCAGTTATTGGAATTAGCAAGAGCCCATTTTAATGTGACCTCCTCTCCAACTCTATCATTTCCAGAATTTCTAGGCGACCAAAAAGTTCCATCATAAAGCTCAACACTATACTGGATATTAGACACTTTGTAGCATGGGGAATATTCTCCCTCTTGCATAGCCAAAGTATAAAGAAATGGTTTAAATGTTGATCCAACCTGTCGTTTCCCTTGAACCACATGATCAAATTTGAAATATTGATAGTCAATTCCACCCACCATGGCACGCACATAACCTGTTTTTGATTCCATTGATAGTAACCCGGCTTGGAGTATGTGTTTATAGTATATTATAGAATCAATGGGAGACATGATAGTATCTATTGATCCTTCCCAGCTAAATACCCTCATCTCCACAGGTATCATAAAGCTGGCACGAATTGAATCTTCTGAAACATCTAAGTTTTTTAACTTTCTATATCTCTCACTTCGTCTTATGGACTGTTCAATTATTCGCTCAACAGATTCTTCGATCTTTTCCTCTTCGAAGTCAAATGGTGCATTTGTATATCCTTCCCAATGCTTGTAAAATGCTGGCTGTAGGTCCAGTTGCAAATGTTCTCTAACAGCTTCTTCTGCATACCTTTGCATCCTTGAATCAATTGTAGTATATATTTTTAATCCATCTTTATATAAGTTATATGGAGTGCCATCTGGTTTATAATGATTCTTACACCATTCTTTTAATTCTCCTCTAAGATACTCACGCAAATAGGTTGCTAGCCCTTGATTATGATCTCTTAGAGTATATTTGGAAACTCCAAGTGGCAATTGACTAACGGAATCATAAACTTCCGATGTTATATAACCATACTTTTGCATTTGCTTTAAAACTAGGTTTCGACGACTAATCGATCTTTGAGGGTTTGAAATTGGACTGTACCTTGTTGGAGCATTAACAACACCGGCCATGAGAGCCGACTGTTGAAGATTAAGTGAATCTGGAGTGCAATCAAAAAAAGCTGATGTTGCTGACTTAATACCGTATGTGTTATGTCCATAGGTAACAGTATTAAGATACATGGCTATTATCTCTTCTTTTGAATAATATCTTTCAAGTTTTAATGCAGTTATCCATTCCTTAAACTTTCTAAGTACAAGTTGAGGTTTGGATAATCGCTCTCCACGTGGAAAAAGATTTTTTGCCAATTGCTGAGTTAGTGTGCTTCCTCCACCTCTGCTATTACCTGTGGCAACACCATAAAAAACTCTTAAAAGAGCCTTCTCATCAATTCCAGAATGCTCTTCAAACCTTATATCCTCAATGGACAAAACAGCATTAATTAAATTTGGAGAAATACCCCTGTAACTTATATTAGACCTATTTTCAATGAAATATGTCCCCAACAAATCTCCATCTGAAGAATATACTTCTGAAGCCAAATTACTCTTAGGATTTTCAAGTTCTTCAAAGGTTGGCATAGGGCCATACCACTCACTGGCAATGCCATAAAACAATAAGAAAACTAGCATCAGCAATGCTGCCCACAAAAACCAAAGTTTAAATATGTAATTAAATATTTTCTTTTGGGGTACCGATGGTTCGTTGCTCTTCATTTTGTAAGCGTGTGTTTTTAATTTGATGACTCATAAACTGATATTCCTATGCTATTTATGCCCTCAAGGGTATCTGTACGCATTGCTTGTTGTAAAAGCAATTTGTATTCTCCATTTATTGGAAATCTCATGTTTTTATTAAGAAGGATATTGTTTTCTTTAATACTACTCCATCCAGTTCCCAACCATTTACCCTCAGAATTGGCAAGCATAAATTCCAATGTATCTCGCGTAAAATTACCATTGGGGAATTCTGTTATCAAAAAAACATAAAGGTTACTATAACGGTAATTAACTGAGTTTCTTATGGAAATTTGGAAGTCATAATTTTGCAGGGAGTCTTCCACATCAACTATAAACTCTATAGCGTTATTTTTATACCACCCCGAAGTGGGTAGGTCAAAGCTTTGATTTATGATGGTAGTTTTTTGACAAGAAATAACGGTAATGCTTACCAACAAAATTATTATTAGTTTTTTGATCATTTTTTTTTGATTATTCATCAATAATATGATTTCAGAAATTTTACCAAAAATTATTATTTCTATTAGGCATAACCAGATATGTCATCAGACATCGAATCATTAACAGCCTCAACCTGAGTATTTTTTTCCGCAAATTTCTCAAGTTCTGCAGGTAATTTGCCACTATTATTTTGTTCAATAATGTACTTAACTTTATCTATTGGTAACGACATCATATTATGTGAATCACCTTCGTATGCATACCACATAGTTTTCTTGAGAATTTCATTCTTTATGAAATATGCCTTGCCTTTTTTTGTTCTCAGTGGAATGGAACTATCAGGAAAAGCTTTCATTGTATCAACATAGTCATCCACCTCATAATTCAAACAACACTTGAGTTTACCACATAAACCTGCTAATTTCTGCGGGTTTAAAGATAGTTGTTGAGCCCTTGCAGATGTTGTTGAAACACTACTAAAACTACTCATGTACGAGGAACAACAAGTTTCACGTCCACAAGAACCAATACCACCAACCTTTGCAGCCTCTTGTCTGGCACCTATTTGTTTCATTTCAATCCTAACTCTAAAAGAATCTGCAAGCTTTCGAATTAACTCCCTGAAATCAACTCTATCATTGGCTGTGTAATAAAAAATGGCTTTGGTCTTATCTCCCTGATACTCCACATCATTAATTTTCATTTCCAAATGAAGATCAGCAGCTATTGTTCGAGACTTTAGCATTATTTTATCTTCCATGGCCATTACCTCAAACCATTTCTCAATGTCTGTAGTACGTGCGTGCCTGAAAACCTTTTTTAGATCCTTTGTGCTTATATCAACATTTTTACGCTTCATTTGAGCCTCAACAAGTTGACCAGCTAAAGTGATAATGCCTATATCATGACCTGGCGATGCCTCTACTGCAACTACTTCTCCTTTTTTAAGGATTATATCTGGTGCATGAGTATAAAAGTCTTTTCTTCCATTCTTAAATCTAACCTCAACTACATTGATGTTATTAACACTGTTACCATCAGTATAATCTGATAACCAATCAATGGAACTCAATTTACAGCAACTTGCCTGGTTTATAGACAAGTCGTCAGGATTAGTTCCTTTCATGGCACAACATCCTCTGGAATTCCTTATGCTATTCTGTATTATGGTAGGATTTATTATTTCGTCCATTTTGCTTACTCCTCTTTCTTCTTAATCAGTATACAAAGGTAATTATATTAACAAAATACCTTATGATCTGCAAAATCATCATTAATATAGCAGTAATTAAAATTCAAATACTGATCTTAGTATCAAAAAGACACCGAAAAGAGATATGGCAATTCCGGCTATTTTATTGACCAGTATTAGGAATTTATCCGTAACCATTCTTTTGAACTTGCTTGCAGCAAATGTCTTTATAATATCAGTAACCAAAACAACCGATAATGTTCCGGAAAAAAATAAAATTAGCTTTGTACTATCAGCATTATATTGTGCTGTAACTCCAACTATAATGCTTACCCAAAATATCCATACAAATGGATTTACTGCGTTCAGTAAGAAGCCTTTACCAATATATATTAATGGATTTGGTAGCTTAGGGTCTTCATCACTTTCAGCACTATTTAAAGATGCTTTTTTAATATAAGTAACCGCACCAAAAACTATTAGTATAACTCCACCAATAATCCCCATGGTTTTGAAGTTCTCAACATTACTCATAATGGTTGAAGCACCAAATAATGTCAAGCCAACTACTACTAAGTCATTCAGAAAAATGCCTAGAGCAAGAAGCACACCAGAAAGCAGTCCTCTGTATAAACCTATTTGAATTAGCGCAAAAAACGCAGGGCCAAAACCAAACAAGAATGCAAGAGAAAGCCCAAGAATTGTACCTTCCATAAAAACTCCCATAATTCGGCAATTTTATTATCAGCTTATTAAACTATGCTTCTTAAGATAGGATTGCCATTCTTCAATCCTAGAATTCTTCAAAACTCGAGGAAATTTATTCGCACTTCCTTCTTTACCGGATTCTTTCATATAATCATAAAATACCTGAGAAGGTAAAACAGTTACACATACATCTTTTATTGCCTCCATCCTCTCAACACGATAATCATCATTTAAATTCTTAAGATGTTTATCAATTATATTGGCTGCTTTATCACCATCAAGCAAATCATCAGTTCCAATATACCATTGATGCGCAAACAACGAACCGTGGCTTACGCCAGCAACTGTAAACTCTTTTATCTCTATGTCAAGTTCTTCTTGAAGTAGTTCCATTGCACGATTCATATTTTCTTGTGAAAGGTGCTCACCACAAATACTAATAAAATGCTTTGTGCGACCGGTTATGATTATTTCACACTTTTCCTTATCAACAAACTTTATTGTATCTCCAAGAAGGTATCTCCATGCTCCAGCATTAGTAGACATAAGCAATGCGTAGTCAACTCCCTCTTCTACTTCTCCTATGGTTATGGCTTTAGGATTATCAAGTAAATTGCCTTCATCGTCAAAATTTTCATTATTGAATGGTACAAATTCATAATAGATACCATTATCAAGAACCATTTCCATTCCCTTAATATCCTTTCCATTTTGGAATGCGACATATCCCTCCGATGCCAAATAAGATTCACTATACATCATTGGCTTTGAGAAAAGTTTTTCAAAACTCTTCAAATATGGCTTAAATGAGACTCCACTATGAACATAAACCGATAAATTTGGCCAAATGTCATGAATGGTATCTAAATTGTATTCTTCAATAATCTTTTCCATTAGAATTTGAACCCATGCAGGGACTCCCACAATAATTCCGATATCCCAATTTGGTGCCTTGCGAACCATCTCATTCAACTTAGTTGCCCAATCATGAGTTTTTGATATTCGTCTTCCAGGACGATAAAAATGTTGAAACCAAAAAGGGATATTACCAGCAGTAATACCTGAAAGATCTCCTTCATAGTATGTACCATTATATTGAAGATGTGTGCTACCTCCAATCATAAGGATACCTTTTTCATAAAAATCTAAGGGAAAATCAAATTTAGTTGTAGAAATGAGTTGGCGTAAAGTAACCTGCTTAATCCCCTTTAACATGTCATTGGTAATGGGAATATATTTACTTGACGCCTCTGAAGTTCCTGAGCTTAAAGCAAAGTATCTTACCTTTCCAGGCCATGCAACATAAGACTCTCCATTTAATGCCCTATACCACCACCTTTTATACATTGATTGGTAGTCATGCATTGGCACTGTCTCTGCAAACTCTTCAGTAATATTCTTGGATTGGAGCAATTTTGAAAATCCGTAATGCTCTCCTATTGCTGTAAACTGTGACTTCCTGATTAGCTTGGTAAGTTGACGTTTTTGGGCAGTAACGGGATTTTGTTTCCTCCTCTGCTTTTCAACCGGCAAATTCCGTAACTCAAATGCTTTTTTTATTATACTTCCCAATATCGGCATATTCACAAGTTTAAGAAGTAGGCAAATTTATTAAAATTTAGCTATAAAAGGCCTAACTCCAGTTTAGCCTCCTCAGTAATCATATCCTGATCCCAAGGTGGTTCAAAAGTAATTTCTACTTCAGATTCGGTTACACCATTCAGATAACTCACTTCCTCCTTTACCTGAGCTGGCATTGATTCAGCAACAGGACAATTGGGAGAAGTCAATGTCATTAGAACTTTGACGTGACCTGTTTCAGAAATATTTATTTCGTAAATCAGCCCTAAGTCATAGATGTTTACAGGGATTTCAGGATCGAATATATTTTTTAAAACTCCTATTATTTTCTCTTCAAGTTCTCGTATTTCTTCTTTTGTCATAATAAAAACACTTTGGTTGTTTTCAATGATTATTTTCCTGTCTTCAAATGCAAAGCTTTGGCATACAGTTTCATTTGTTTTACCATTGAAACCAATCCGTTTGCTCTTGTTGGAGAAAGATGGGTGCTCAAACCTATATCATCAATAAAAGTAAAATCAGCGTTGAATATTTCAGAAGGTGTCGCATCTGACATAACTCTAATTAGAAGTGATATAATTCCCTTGGTAATAACAGCATCACTATCTGCAGTAAACACAACATTATCTTCGTCATAATCTGCATGTAACCATACTCTGGATTGACATCCTGTAATTAAATGAGAATCATTTTTAAACTTCTCATCAATTATTGGTAGTTCTTTTCCCAATTCGATTAGATAAGCATATTTATCCATCCAATCATCAAAAATTGCAAATTCATCAACAACAGACTGAGATTTTTCTTTTATTGTCATTTTTGATTAATCCTTTTTATGTCAACATATCAACTGCCTTCGCCAATGCATCGGCAAATAAATCAATTTCATCTTTGGTATTGTATAATGCCAAAGATACCCTTAATGTACCAGGTAACTTAAGAGCCTCCATTAAGGGTTGGGCACAGTGATTACCAGTTCTTATTGCTATACCCATTTGATCAAGCAAAGTACCTATATCAAAGGGGTGTAACCCTTCAATATTAATAGAGATAACTGGTATTTTTGATTTTGCATTACCAATTATTCTAAGGCCTTTAATGTTTTCAAGTTTCTTTGTGGCATACTTTAGTAAAGTATCCTCATACTTGATAATGTTATCCATTCCAATATCTTGTATATATCTCAACGATGCTTCCATTCCTAATGCACCAGCCACATTAGGTGTTCCCGCTTCAAACTTATAGGGTAATTCATTAAAGATTGTGGATTCAAAATTTACTGAACTTATCATCTCTCCGCCATACTGATATGGACTTAGCTTATTTAGCCATTCTTCTTTTCCATATAAAACTCCTATTCCCATTGGTCCATATGCCTTATGACCAGAAAAGCAATAAAAATCACAATCTATATCTGAAACATCAACATTAGTATGCGCAATTGCCTGGGCACCATCCACAAATACAGGAATCCCATTATTATGAGCAATTTCCGATATTTTTTTCACTGGATTTATTGTACCCAATACATTTGAGATATGAGTAATGGATATTAGTTTTGTTTTGAAGTTTATCATGTCCTCTAATTCAGATAAATCAATGGTTCCATCCTTCAAAACAGGTAAAAATCTTAATGTTGCTTTATTTTTTTTGCATAGTTGTTGCCATGGCACAAAGTTCGAGTGGTGTTCCATAACCGTTATTATAACCTCATCTCCTTCGGTAATCAAATCACTAAATCCAGATGCTACCAAATTAACAGACTCTGTTGTGCCTTTGGTAAATATTATTTCTCTATAACTATTGGCATTAATAAACTTAGCAACAAATTTTCGTGAGTTTTCGTATAAATCTGTGGCAATATGACTGAGATTATATGAAGCACGATGAACATTACTGTTTTCCGTCTTATAATAGTCTGATACTCTATCTATTACTTGTAATGGCTTGTGAGTAGTGGCCCCATTATCAAAATAAACCAATTGCTTTCCATTTACCTTGGTGGACAAAATTGGAAAATCATTTCTTATGGTATTTATTTTAAAACCCATGGTTTATATTTTGCTCATATCAAGATCAAACTCAACAAGCTTTTCTGGTTTAGAGCAATGCAAAACACACTTATCACAGATATATAAATCCCCCCTTAATCGTTTTTTTACCATATCATCGATGCTGATTCGTAGTGGCAATATATCAATTTTACTTGTTACCTCTGCAATAAAAGCGTATATGAGAAGTAGTTTTGCATCCTTTTCAGGAATTCCTCTTTGCATCAAATAAAACAATGCGTCGTTATCAATTTGACCAACTGTGGCTCCGTGACTACATTTTACATCATCCGCATATATTTCAAGGAAAGGCATGGTATCAATCGTTGCATCCGTTGTCATGAGTATATTTGCATTTTTTTGAAATGCAACGGTTTTTTGAGAATCTCTGGCAACATAAATATATCCATTGAAGACAGCTGATGCTTCATCATCTAAAACTCCCTTGAACAACTCACTACTGGTACAATTTGGAGCCGAGTGCATTACCTTTACCTGGTTATCAACGTGTTGCTCATTATCCATGAGGTACATGGCGCTAATGTCAGCATTTGCACATTCACCCGTTAAATCTATATGAAATTCGTTCCTAAGTGTTCCGCCATTAAAAGATAGTAGAATTACATTCAGGTTACTATCTGATTTCTGTTTTATTGTAGTTGAATTAATTAAGGATGTTTGATTATTTATATTTTGCAGTTTGTATAAAATTAAACTAGCGTTTTCACCAATAAATATTTCAGTATTAGTATTTAAGAATCCCGTATGCTGGTTTATCGAATCATCACAATGCAAAAAAGATAATTTACTATTCTTACCGAGTATTATGAGGTTACGAGTGTTAACCATTATATTACTTTCTCTATTAACCATTTTCACCAGCTGAATAGTTCTTTCAGACTCAATATTGTCTGGAACATATAGAAATAAACCGTCTGTATAAATCGCTGAATTTATAGCTTTTAAACCATGGTTATTATTCTGTGAGGTTTCATCATAGTACTCATCAAATAGTTCGGGATATTCTTCCTGGGCTTTGATTATGCTTCCCACAATTATACCATCATCAAGCACCTCAAGTTTTTCATTATCCGGAGAATAATACCATCCATTTAGTAGAGCATAAACATCGGTGCTAAAACCATGGATAGTGCAGTCAAATATTTCATTAATCTCCTTATCAAAATCAGGCTTATTATCACCTATGACAAAATCCGTATTGTAACTTTTACTTAGGTTAGTGCTTCTCCATTGCTCTTTCTTGGTTGTTGGTAATCCGAGATTATTAAAACTCTCGAAGCCTTTTTCTCGAGACTTCTTAACCTTTTGGTGAGAGGTTTTAAATACATCTTCTGGGTTTTCTTTATACCTATCAATAAGAGAAACCTCGAGCGGAAATTTTTTATTATCAGTTGACTTCATAATTCAATAGCTTTTGGACTCTCTTTATGCATGTTCTTTTATCCAGTCGTAACCTCTTTCTTCAAGTTCAAATGCAAGGCCTTTACCTCCAGATTTAACAATTCTGCCATCATACATTACATGAACAAAATCAGGCACAATATATTCCAATAATCGCTGGTAATGGGTTATAATTACAAATGCATTGTCCTGAGACTTGAGTGTATTTATGCCATTGGCTACAACCTTTAAAGCATCAATATCCAATCCCGAATCTGTTTCATCGAGAATGGCCAATGTAGGTTCTAGCATTGCCATCTGAAAAATCTCATTTTTCTTTTTCTCTCCACCTGAAAAGCCTTCATTTACTGATCTTTTGGTAAGCTTCGCTTGAATATCAACGAGTTTTTTCTTTTCTTCCATTTTTTTGAGAAACTCACCGGCAGAAATGTGTTCTTCACCCTTATATTCTCTCCGAGCGTTTAATGCGGTTCGCATAAAATTTGTTATACTTACACCTGGAATTTCAACCGGATACTGAAAACTTAAAAAGATACCTTCATTGGCTCTTTCATCAGGCGAAAGTTCGTTAATGTTCTGACCTTTGTAAATTATTTCTCCCGAATCAATATTATAACCTTCTCTGCCCGTTATGGCAGATGCAAGTGTGCTTTTGCCGGTACCATTGGGTCCCATAATTGCATGTACTTCTCCATTGTTAACTCCTAAATTTAACCCTTTAAGAATTTCTTTCCCATCAATACTTACATGTAAATCTTTTATATTTAATAACATATGTTTCTTATTTTCTGTGTTCGAAATCTAATATTTATCCAACGCTACCTTCCAAAGTTATTGCAAGAAGTTTTTGAGCTTCAACGGCAAATTCCATTGGTAGCTGATTTAAAACCTCTTTAGCGTAACCATTTACAATCAGTCCTATTGCCTTTTCCGTATCAATTCCCCTTTGCTGACAATAAAAAAGTTGATCTTCTGATATTTTGGATGTTGTGGCTTCATGTTCAACCACAGAGGATGTATTATTATTTTTGATGTAGGGAAATGTGTGTGCTCCACATTTATCTCCCAAAAGTAATGAATCACATTGTGAGAAATTACGAGCATTTTCAGCTTTTTTTGAAACTCGAACTAATCCTCTGTAAGTGTTATTACTTTTACCTGCTGAAATTCCCTTTGAAATAATTGTGCTTTTAGTATTCTTACCAATATGTAACATTTTTGTGCCCGTATCAGCTTGCTGCATATTATTTGTGACAGCAACGGAGTAAAACTCACCAATCGAATTGTCACCTAATAAAATACAACTTGGGTATTTCCATGTTATCGCTGAACCCGTTTCAACTTGAGTCCAACTTATTTTTGAATTATCCCCTTTGCACAAGCCTCTTTTTGTTACAAAGTTGTATATGCCACCTTTTCCATCCTTGTCTCCAGGATACCAGTTTTGTACTGTGGAATATTTAACCTCAGCATTATCGTGTGTAATTATCTCAACAATTGC
>JABJIE010000069.1 GCA_018661505.1 Lentimicrobiaceae bacterium | reverse complement strand
TTATTTGTTTCTTTTTGAACAATTGAGGCCAGTGTAACCACTTCGGCTATGGACATATCCAGTTTTTCTGCTTTTTCTAGCCTTTCTGCATTCCAAAATTTATCATACTCATCATACATCCTAGCTATGAAAGCACCTGCGGATGTATTCCAATACAACTCATAACTGTCGGGAATAAATATTATTGAATTTGTTTGCAATGTTAATCCCATTGAACTTAATACCTCAGGACTCATCAAGTCGTTTACTATTGAAGCTGAATCAGCTTCAATTTGCTTGCTTACCTTTCCTGCCATTTGGTAGATATCGCGGACGTTATTAAAAGTTACCATAACAGGAACTTGATTTCCTGAGCGCAAAAGGTTGATAAGCTCCGAGTTATTCATTCCATTCTCTATGATATATCTACCGGGCTTAATAAGGTCTGGATAATCTTTTTTACCAGCCCACCATTCAAAATCTTTTCTATGAATAATTAATCCTTTTTCATAAAGAATGTTTTTAACATCATCATAAGTTGCATCAGAAGGTATGTATATAGATATATTTTTACCTTCAGGAGTCCATACATTTACCTTGTAAACTACCTGATATAAAAAGTAGCCCACAATGATTGCCAGGACAATAAAAAGTAATATTCCCCACTTGATATACTTACTAGGTGATTTTTTCTTACGCTTGTAAGTACCGTATTTTGAATGATAATAAGTCATTTTTTACTTATTTTAGTTTATTAACTGAAGTAATATCTCATCATCGTACTTGTTATTTTTGAAAGTCCAGTCCTTCTTTACTCCAACCTTTAGAAATCCTTTTCCTTCAAACAGCCTTAAACTAACGATATTCTTCGACCCAATATTGCAGAATAGCTGATGTAAGTTTAGATGATTAAAACTATAATCCACGACTATGTCCAATGCTGTTCCTGCAATTCCTTTATTTCTTTCAGACTCCAAGACAACAACACCAATGCCGGCTCTTTTATTATGAGCATCAAAATCAAAGATATCCAATAACCCTACAGATTTGTTATTATCAATTCTTTCCATGATAAACCTCACCTGTTTTGCAGAATAAATATCCTTGTTTGCGAGCATTACATATTGCTCAATATCTAATCTTGAAAAGGGATTGTAAGTATCACTTATACCCCATAGAGACGTATTGTTCTCCATTCTAAGAATGAAATCTACATCCTCATGCTCAACAGCCCTAAGTCTTATGTTATTTTTTTCAAGCAATTTACAAAACAATAAAAAATTAATTAAAAATACATCAATTTGCTAAGATTATACCAATTTACTACCAATGTAGACCCTAAAATACGAAGTTACTCATCTAAAAGTTGCAACCAGATTCCATATTCATGTACAGTTATGCTAACAAGTATTTCTAAGATGTCCATATCAATATAAGCAATAAATATTAGGTAGATCGAAAGAATATAAGTATGTTTGACACGCATTTGTAGCAACCTATTTCAGCTTAATGATGTCATAAACAAGTAAATTAGACTATAACTAACCAATTTTAAAATATTTGTATCATGAGTAAAAAACTTAATGACACTTTAAAAAAGTCAATTTTTCTAGTACTATCAATACTCCTATCAATTTCTGTTCTTGCCACTGATGCCAAGATTGATTTTGAAAATAGCTGGGGTAAACATGGAATTACTGCAAAAAAACAAGATAAAAACCATGTATTAATAAATTCGAGTATCTCATCATTTAGTCTTACTGAAACTCAGCTAAACAAGGGGTTATTTCAAACTATTACCACTTCTGGAGTATTATTACAAAATGAATCAGGGGCTCCAAATATTCCAACATTTAGCAGTTATATAGCAGTTCCACAAGGAGCTAAAGTAATAACCAAGATTACTAGTATGGAAACCGAAGCTTTTCAAGACCTTGCCATCGCTCCATCCCCAGTAATCCCAAAGGATAATGATAATAGCCCGCTTACATTTGAATTTGATAATAGTATTTACAATAGCAATGCCCTATATCCTAGCAATATTATTCAAACATCTGAACCAATGAAAATTAGGGGTATGGATGTTGTTCTAATAGGCATAAGCCCATTTCAGTACAATCCTGTTACCAAGGAGATGCTAGTTCACAAAAACATAGAAATTGAAATTATTTTTGAGGGTGGAAATCAACACTTTGGT
>JABJIE010000068.1 GCA_018661505.1 Lentimicrobiaceae bacterium | reverse complement strand
TTTTTAATAATATTAATTGGTGCTGGTATCACCAGGTTCATAAGCTTTGAAGGTGTAATGCATATTCGAGAGGGGGATATTAGTAATAGTATGCTTACTGATAATACATATGTTGAATTATCTGCTACAAAAGGTAATGATATAAAATACAAGGAAAAAAGTGTTTTGATGTCATCACTAACTCCCAGTGCTTACAGTGAATCATTAAATATTGATAACAAAAAATTCAAATTTAATAGTGTAGAATATATTCCGAATGCGAGGGAAATAATAATTGAATCTGACGGTGAAGGAAACCCATATATAATCTTCGTTTATTCAAACGGAGATGGGAGAAGAAATTTTTCTGCTAAATATGGCGAGGTAGTTGATGTTGGAGATATTAGATTAAATTTTTCTGACAACTATGCTCCAGGCATCATAAACATCAAAATTGATAACGGAGAGCTTTCAATATTCTCCGAAGATACTATTACCACACTATCAATGCTAACCAACGTAAGTGGTACTCTAGAAGATGGCCAATGGCACCCATTTAAGGATAGAATGCTTTATAGCATAGGTGAACATAGAATTGTACTTACTGATTTTTATCAGAATGGCGAAATTGATTATATCCCATTCACAGGTAAAGGTAGTATGATGGATGCTATGATAGTAGAAGTTGCAACTGAAGATATGCAAAAAGAGATTGTACTACGAGGTGGTAAGGGATATGAAGGGACAGAGAACTATTTCTTTTTCGACGGAGTTAATTTTAAAATGACCTATGGAGCAAAGGAAATAATATTACCATTTGCCATAAAATTGGAAGACTTTCAATTGGAAAGATATCCTGGTTCAAATAGCCCATCATCCTATGCCAGTGAAGTTATTGTCTACGATAACGTTACAAAAGAAAGTTTCAATTACAGGATATTCATGAATAATGTGCTCAACTATAATGGTTACAGGTTTTTCCAATCATCCTATGATACGGATGAAATGGGCACAATTTTATCTGTTAACCATGATTATTGGGGTACAT
Source organism: Lentimicrobiaceae bacterium (assembly GCA_018661505.1). Lineage (GTDB taxonomy): Bacteria > Bacteroidota > Bacteroidia > Bacteroidales > F082. Next base: position 4,097 of record JABJIE010000068.1, on the reverse strand, counting down.
TCTTTAGTTATGTGGGGTATTTTTTGTTGAGTTTAGGAATGCTATTATCTCTGTTTTACAAAAACACCAGGTTCTCCGCACTGGGAAGACAAATAAAAAATCAATTTAAAAATGGAAATAATGTAAAAGTTATTTTACTCTTGATTACCTTAGGGATTACAAACCTTATCAGTGCGCAGGGCTATACACCAATTTCAGCACTTCCTCCAATATCAGAGGAGCAAGCTGCTAAATTCGGAAATCTAATGGTGCAATCCCAGGATGGTAGATTAAAACCAATAAATACTCTATCAAGTGAGATATTAAGAAAAATTTCCAGAAAAAATAGTCTGGGAATACTAAATTCTGATCAGGTTATGTTGGGTATGCTTTCCTCACCAATGGATTGGCAGAATGTTAAAATGATCAAAATTGGCCATCCTGAAGTTATTGAGCTTTTGGGTGTTGATGGGAAATTGGCTTCATACCTTGATTTTATCGATTTAACTCAGGGTACATATAAGCTTGGAAAGTATGTCACAACAGCATATGAAAAAAAACCAGGTCAACGAAGTAAATTTGACAATGAAATCATTAAAGTTGATGAACGCCTTAATATATGTTACATGGTGTACAGTGGCGATCTTCTAAGAATTCTACCAGACCCCACAAGTGTTGACATAATGTGGTATTCACCAGTTTCTGAAATTGGACCAATGTCCCAGGAAGATTCTGTATTTGTTATTTCCGTGGTACCCACTCTATTAATAGCCGTTGCTGATGGAGATGCATCTCTTGCTGAACAGCTCATTCAAGGTGTTGGAGATTATCAGCAAAGATATGCTGGTTCCATTTTACCATCTAAAACAAAGATTGATTACGAAATAATATATAATAAATTAGAGGTTTTCAATAATCTAAGTCGTTTTTATGGGCTAATCGGAGTATTAATGATTATACTATTATTCGTAGAAATGTTTAGATCGTTTAAAGCTCTCACGGCCATCATTAGAGTTTTAATAATTCTTGTTGTTTTAGGTTTTATTGTTCAAACTTTGGGTTTGGCAATGCGATGGTACATATCGGGCCATGCTCCCTGGAGTGATGGCTACGAATCTATGATATATATAGCATGGGTTACCCTGTTAGCAGGGCTTATTTTTTCTCATGGATCAAAAATGTCCATTGCAGCAACCACATTCCTATCATCTGTAATTTTAATGGTTGCTCACTTAAGCTGGATGGATCCAGAAGTTACAAACCTTGTACCAGTTCTTAAGTCCTATTGGTTAACAATTCATGTATCTGTAATTACTGCTAGCTATGGGTTTCTTGCACTATGTGCACTGCTAGGGCTAATGAATTTGATATTAATAATATTCAAAAGCGAAGAAAATAGGGAATTATTTGAACTGAAAATAAATGAGCTAACAGCCATTAGTGAAAGATCAATGATAGTAGGTTTATACCTGCTAACAATTGGCACATTTCTTGGCGGCGTATGGGCAAATGAAAGCTGGGGAAGATATTGGGGCTGGGACCCGAAGGAAACATGGGCTCTGGTAAGTGTGCTTGTATATTCCTTCATTGCACATATGCACTACATACCAGGTATGAAAGGTAAATTCGCCTATAATTTTGCTTCCTTAATATCTTACGGTGTCATTTTAATGACATACTTTGGAGTAAATTATTATCTATCGGGATTGCATTCTTATGCAAAAGGAGACCCTGTTCCAATACCTGATTTCGTTTACTATAGCGTGGCTATTGTCGCTGCTGTATCAATATGGGCATATTATAGAGACAAGATAATGCAGACGAAATAATCTATAACCAATGTGGGTGAGTTACTATTTATTGCATCAGTTCATCGAGTTCCATCCACCTCAATGTTTTATCATCTATCAATTCTATAACTTCTCCAATTCTTTGCGATAACTTTTGTATTTTATCGTAATCTACGGTGCCAGAATTGAGTTCCTCCTCTATTTTAACCTTTTCAAATTCAAGTTTCTCAATTTCACCGGTTAGAGATTCATATTCTCTCTTTTCCTTATATGATACCTTAACTTTTAACTTGTCGGGGATATCATTTTTCTGTTTTATTTTTCGCGTGTTAGCTTCTTGGCTTTTTGCTTCACGTTTTTGAGTATCCCTGCTGAGTTTATAATTAGAGTAATTACTGTAATAATCCCTTATAGTGCCATCTCCTTCAAACACAAATAAGTGATCCACTAGTTTATCTAAAAAATACCTATCGTGTGAAACCAATATCAAACACCCTGAATATTTTCCAAGAAACTCTTCAAGTTTGTTGAGTGCTAAAAGATCCAAATCATTGGTTGGCTCATCAAGTATTAGAAAATTAGGGTTGCTTACTAATACAGTGAGCAAATATAACCTACGACGCTCGCCACCACTAAGATTAGAAACATAATCATTTTGCACCTTAGGAGGAAACATAAAATGATTTAGGAACTGAGATGCAGTTAGGTTACTATCTTTTCCAATGGGTATTATTTCTGCAATATCCTTCACTACCTGAAGAACCGTTTGATTATCATTTATTTTTATTCCCTCCTGCCTATAATGACCAAATACAATTGTTTCCCCTGCAACCACAGTACCAGTTTGTGGAATTATATTTTTCATCACTAAATTTAAAAAGGTGGTTTTACCAGTTCCATTATTACCAACAAAGCCTATCCTCTCTCCTTTTTTAAAGGTATAGGAAAAGTTATTAAGGATGGTCTTATCAGGAAAATTAAAACTAACATTGTCCATTTCCAGTATCTTCCCTCCTATTCTTGACATGGCTACTTCCAGTTTGAGTTCTTCCTCTTTCTTAAGACTTGTGGCTTTTGATTTTGTTCTGTGAAAGCTATCTATTCTTGCCTTTGATTTTGTTGTTCTCGCCTTTGGCATTCGTCTTATCCAGTCCAGTTCTTTCTTCATCAATTTTTTAGCCTTGTCAACTTCTATTCTGTTATTTTCTTGACGTTCAGCTCGTTTTTCAAGAAAATATGAATAGTTACCATTGTGAGTGTATACTGCACCATTTGTAAGCTCAATTATTTGATCACATATTCGATCTAAAAAATATCTGTCGTGGGTAACCATTAACAAGGTTACTGCGGATGACATTAAATACTCTTCAAGCCATTCTATTATCTCAATATCTAAATGATTTGTAGGTTCATCTAGTAATAAAACATCAGGATTATCAAGTAGCGTAAGTGCAAGCGAAAGTCTCTTAATTTGCCCTCCCGACATCTCACTAATACGACCTGAGGTATCCGTTATCTTTAACTTGGTAAGAAGTTGCTTCAACCTCCTATCATAATCCCAGCATTCATTAACATCCATTTGTGCTATTGCAAACTCCAACTGGGATCGTGTTTCTTTTGAATCATTCTTAGAGTTATTAGTAACAGCAATATCATATGCATCAATGATCTGCTGCATTCTGTTTCCTGCTTTTTCAATAACTTCATCAATTGTATTACTAGTATTAAAATTTGGTTCCTGACTAAGAAATGAAATTCTAATTCCATTACGAATAACCACTTCACCAGAATCACTATAATCCTCACCAACAATTATCTTTAGTAATGTTGATTTTCCTGCACCATTATCAGCAACCAGAGCCGTCTTCTGCCCCTTATTAACTCCAAAGCTTATATCATCAAACAAAACCTTTTCGCCATAGTTCTTTGATATGTGATCGACAGAAATGTAATTCATTGTAGCTTATATTATGGTCTGCAAAAGTAAGCACAAATCATTATCCATTTCCATTTATGTTTTTTTTTAGAAATAGACTAATTTTGCACCAAAAGAAACCACATAATGGATGATTTTAAGGACTACTTTTATTTGGGTAAAGTTATTAAACAGCATGGCTATTCGGGGAAATTATCCATCTATTTTGATACGGACGAACCCGAGGAATACCTCAATATAGAAATGGTATTTATAAATATTTCCGGGAACCTTGTACCCTATTTCATTTCTGAACTTAGTTTATTAAACAACAAAGCTGTAGTTAGTTTTGCTGATGTAAATAATGATGAGTTAGCAAGAGAATTAGTTGATAAAGAAATTTATTTGCCATT
>JABJIE010000067.1 GCA_018661505.1 Lentimicrobiaceae bacterium | reverse complement strand
TCATCTGTGATTGTAGTGCTTGAACCTGTTCCTGCTATTGTTAAAGTAACATAGCCATCTTCTATATCTTGTTCGGATGGGTAATAAACAGGTGAATTAATCTCGGGATTATTGAATGTTCCAGTTCCAGAAGTAGTCCATTCCAAATAAATACAGTTTGAGGATGCTCCAAAGCATTGGATAATATCATTCTCACAAAACTCTGCATCCTGCCCTGCATAGGCTGAAGTAATTGGTGGGGTAGGTAGTACAAGGTAATCTATATATGCACAATCATCACCAGATGATACCGATGCATCCTTTGAATATTGCCATTTGAATAAATGAGCTCCCTGAGAGACTGGGAAAGATACCCTTTGCCATCCTTGTTCACCTGAGGCTGCAAATTTTTGAGTTCCATCAATGAAGAATCTAAAGAAATCATAACCATTTTCTGAACTTACTTTTAAATAAAAGGTGATACTATCATCAATGGCGGCTTCATAAATAATCGACATCCAAGTTGATTGATTATCAGTTATAAATCCTGATTTGTTACAATAACTACCCTCATATTGGCCAGCAGATGAAATTTCCCATTCAGCGTTGCCACCTGTTTGCCAGTTAAATCTACTCATGTCTCCGGTTTCCCAATCTTCGATTACTAATCCAGCTTTTTGAGTAAATAATTTTTCTGCATTGTATACTCCTGCATTTACCTCATAATCAAATTCAATTATTGAACCTATTGGTGTAGATTCGGATATCTCAATTGTAAAGATACATTCGGTTGAACCGTCGGAATCTATATCTCCCAATAGATATTCGTCAGTTATAAAGCTCACATAAGGGCTATTGCAGTTCAAATATCCCATGGTGTTAATTGCAGCACTAGAACCTTCATTGATAGTTTGTATGCGTACATCAATTATTTCGCCAGCATCCAACCTACCATTACCATTGCCACTTTCACTATCATCAATGCTCATTCCTCCAATCGCTAGGGATGGAGCATGTCCTGTAATATACATTTTAGATAACCACGTATTATCAGCGTCAGTAGATTCAACATTAAACATAACAACATGCATGTCAGGAATATTATTTGCAACATTCCAACTGAATCCTTCTGGCATTGTTTGTGTAGCATTTGGAGCAATGGATCCATAGTCCTCAGTGTCATCAATCATTTCCACATATTCATCTGATGAGGTTAAACTAACAGAGATGTTTTCACCTTCTTCTACACCGATGTTCTTAACTGTTAAATCCACAATTGTTTCTTCACCAGTTGTCATTAGTCCCGATGTATTATTCACTAATACATCATTATATATCACATATGCACCTTCTGGTGGAATCACATCCACAGTTGAGGAATATCTGTAATAGTTTTGCTTTGTAACGGTTACAAGTATTTGGTTTGGTGGTACCTGAGCTGGTATGCTTATGTCAACCGGCTGACCAGTTCCTTCGGCGGTTCCTATTATTTCATTATTAACTGTAAGAGCAATAAACGACTCATCGTCAGCATTTACAGTAAAGCTTAATTCACCTGCAATGATACCTTGATCATGAGAAACAGTTAGGTATTGTGGTATTTCGGAGTAAACCACAGAGAATGCATCACCATGGTGGTGGAATAGATTGTATGTTACCTCTTTATTTCCTGTATTGTACGGCCATGATGATTGCTTTAAGAAATATTTTCCAGCGGCATTACCGAATGCTGGTAATATTCCTCTGGATTCAGGCTCTGTGCCATAATCTGGCATAAATTCAGGCCACATATTATCATACATGCCCCAAACGTAGGTATCGTTAACAAATGAGTATGATACTTCTGATGCGGCTATGATACCTAATGCACCTGAGTTTTCTCCATTGTATTTATATCTGTGAAATTTTTCAGCAAAACATTCTCCGGAGTTATTAAATTTTCCTGTTAGACAATTAATTGAGAAAATAAAACTCAAATTTGTATTTGTTAACCCGTTAATATTGTTGCTATTGTACGATGGCTCTCCCCAACCTGTTGAGTTACCATGGTCACGATGTTGTAGAATAAAAGCACCAGTATTAATTGCATTATTTACATCGGCTGATGATCCACCTGTCCAGCCTCCAAGGTCTGATGGTGAGTGTGGTATATAAGCTAATCCATTTGGTCCAAAGAAGTTTAATACTGTTGATGTATTAGTTGCTGTTGACCAAGGGTCTGTATTTGGGTTACCACCATATAAAGCGTTAATTCTAATTGGGTCTTTTCCGTGTATGTGCTTGAAAAAACCACCAATGGTTTCAGAACATATCTGGAACCATCTTTCAGTTTGCCAACCGAGTGCAGTTATGGGATGATTGTAAAAATCAGGATCAGTTGGCGGATTTGTTTCATAGTTTATGACTTTACTAACAAATGTTTCCAGATGGCCACCGTTTTGAGCTGTCATTCTTGCAAAAATAATATCTGGCATCTGGTCATTGTCAACATCAGCAAAAATATTATCGGATGCGCAATAGTTGTCGTATATGGGTGATATGATAGTATTACCTTGGTCACCATAATCAGCCATTAAAAGAACTGCGGATGGAGGGATATCCCAAGTATAATATGCAAGATCAATATAGCTTTCAATTTTATTTACAGTGTTACCTCCTATTTCAGTTGTTGTCACAATATCAGTTAGAATACCTTGCTGATTTCTGAATGTTTTTATTGAGTCGGCCCATGAAAGAAATACAGGGTCGTCAGGTACAATTATAAGGTATTCACAACCAATTTGATTAATACCTTTTGTTGTTTGCTGTGGTTCTTCAATTACAGATGAGTTTATTACAGCATCTCCAATTATTGGATCCCACCATCGGTTACGCAATCTGTCTTCACCAAAGTGTTGATTTCCACCCTCAAAAATAATTTCAATTTCTATGTTTTTGTGAACTAGCATCTCCTTGGTAACAGGATTGTACTGAAATGGGCTTATGCCTATTAGAACAACATCCATACCCCTAATTTTCATTGGTTC
>JABJIE010000066.1 GCA_018661505.1 Lentimicrobiaceae bacterium | reverse complement strand
TTCTTTATTTTTGATTTACTTAAAACACTGTAAAAAGGGCGGTTTGCCTTTGATGGATAATCCTTTGAATCAATGGGGTTTATTGCACACTCTATATCTGACAATTTCATTATTGCTTTTCCAAAGTCATACCAGCTGATGGCTCCTTCATTACTAAAGTGATATATTTCCTTTGGCTTTGTTTCATCAAAACTTGCAATCATAACCATAATAGCTTCTGCAAGATCAGCAGCATAAGTAGGAGTTCCAACTTGATCACTAACAACACTTAACTGATCTCTCTCATTACCAAGTTTGATTAATGTTTTAACAAAATTATTGCCATGGGAAGAATATAACCAAGAAGTACGAACAATGATTGCCTTGTCACAGTTTAGCATCACAGCTTCCTCTCCTTTGAGTTTTGATAATCCGTATTGGGAATCTGGTGAAACAGTATCAGTTTCAACATATGGCATAAAATGTTTGCCATTAAATACATAATCGGTAGAGATGTGAAATAATAATGTGCCATTATTCTTACATACCTTCGATAGGTTTTCAACAGCTGTACTATTTACTAGCATTGCTAATTCAACCTCATCTTCAGCCTTATCAACAGCTGTATAAGCTGCACAGTTAATGCAAGCATCAATCTTATTATCGGTAAAAAACGAGACAATGTCTTCGGATATGGTTAGGTCTAATTCTTCAACATCGGTAAATATAAAATTGTAATTTTCATATTGGTCTGATATTTCTCTAATCTCAGATCCCAATTGACCATTACTACCGGTGATCAAAATATTCTTCATCATACAACTATTTACTTTCACTTTTTAGTAGCTCATCGAAATAATGAATTGTTTTTACCAAACCATCTTCTAATTTTACCGATGGCTCCCAATCTAGATTTTTCTTAGCCAGAGAGATATCAGGTTGTCTTTGCATGGGATCGTCCAGTGGTAATGGTTCATAAACAATTTTTGACTTACTACCGGTAATATCTATTATCTTTTCCGCGAGCTCAAGGATTGTGAACTCACTGGGGTTACCAATGTTTACAGGGCCTATGAAATCATCACCTGTCTCCATTGTTTTTATCATGCCCTTTACAAGATCGTCCACATATTGGAAACTACGCGTTTGATCTCCTTTTCCATATACTGTGATGTCATTACCCTTGAGTGCCTGAACTATGAAATTAGAAACTACTCTCCCATCATTCTTATCCATCCTAGGACCATAGGTATTAAATATTCTGTTGATTTTAATTCTAACATCATTTTGATGATGATAATTCATGAAGAGGGTCTCTGCAACTCGCTTACCCTCGTCATAACACGACCTTATTCCTATGGGGTTTACATGTCCCCAATAATCTTCCGTTTGTGGATGAACCTCTGGGTCACCATATACCTCACTGGTAGATGCTTGTAGTATTTTAGATTTAATCCGCTTTGCTAGTCCAAGCATATTGATGGCGCCCATTACTGAGGTTTTTACAGTTTTTATGGGGTTATACTGGTAATGAATTGGTGATGCTGGACATGCCAAATTATATATTTCATCAACTTCAATAAAAAATGGCATGGTAACATCGTGCCGAATAATCTCAAAGTATGGGTTATCCATTAAATGCTCTATGTTAGCCTTAGTTCCTGTGAAGTAATTATCCAACGAGATTACCTCATGTCCATCATGTAAAAGACGCTCACATAGATGTGAACCAACAAACCCAGCTCCTCCGGTAACTAATATTCTTTTCATAATTATTAGGATTAAAAAGGAAGATCCCCTTTAGTTTTTAAATTACTTCATTTCAACTCCAATACCAGTATATTCAAATCCGTTTTCTTTTAACTCAGCTACATCATATATATTTCTACCATCAAAGATTACAGGTTTTGCAAGAAGGTTTTTCATAATACTCAAGTTAGGAAATTTAAACTCCGGCCATTCTGTTACTAACATTAATCCATCACAATCAATTAGAGCTTCATACATATCATCATGATATTCAATTTTATCACCAAGTTTATGTTTAGCCTCCTCCATGGCAACAGGATCATACGCCTTTACATTGGCTCCAGCATCTAGTAGCTTCTCAATAATAACTAAAGATGGAGCTTCTCTCATATCGTCAGTCTGAGGTTTAAAAGACAATCCCCAAAGAGCAAATGTTTTTCCTTTCAAATTCCCATTGTAATATTTCATTGCTTTTTCAAACAATATTGATTTCTGGCGTTCATTAACGTTCTCAACTGATTTGAGTACCTCCATACTATATCCAAGATCGTCGGATGTTTTAATCAATGCTTTCACATCCTTTGGAAAACATGAACCACCATAGCCTGTTCCTGGATATATAAAGTATTTTCCAATACGTCTATCAGATCCGATGCCTTTTCTAACCATATTTACATCTGCACCAACAATTTCGCAAAGGTTAGCAATATCATTCATAAAGCTAATTTTTGTGGCAAGCATTGAGTTTGCTGTGTACTTAGTCATCTCAGATGATACAATATCCATAAATATTACCGGATGTCCATTCATGGTAAATGGCTTATATAACTTTGACATCATATCCTCTGCCCTCTTTGAGTCAACGCCTACAACAATTCTATCTGGTTTTAAAAAGTCATCAACAGCAGCACCTTCCTTCAAAAATTCAGGATTTGATGCAACATCAAATGGAATATTTGCACCTCTGGAATCCAATGCTTCTTTCATTGCATTTCTAACCAATTCAGCAGTACCAACTGGTACAGTACTTTTTGTAACCATTAAAAGGTAATCCTTCATGTGAGTGCCAACTTCTTTAGCAACCTGAATCACATACTTAAGATCAGCACTACCATCCTCATCGGGAGGTGTTCCCACAGCACCAAAAACTACACTAACATCGTCAAGGCTTTCGGATAGCTTTGTTGTAAACTTAAGCCTTTCTTTGGCAACATTTCGTTCCACTACTTCTTCAAGACCCGGCTCCCATATGGGAAGTATGCCCTTATTTAGATTATCTATCTTATTTTGATCTATATCAACGCAGGTTACATTTATTCCAACTTCTGCAAAACATGCACCAGTCACTAAACCAACGTACCCAGTACCAACAACAGTTATTTTCATTAATATATTTTTTGAAT
>JABJIE010000065.1 GCA_018661505.1 Lentimicrobiaceae bacterium | reverse complement strand
TCGAATCCCGTACGGACTACTTTTTCAATTTTAAGCCTCTGATTTTCAGGGGCTTTTTTTATAGGGGTACAAAAAAGGGGTTAAACATTTACACCCTCTGACATTTATTATGTCTTTTGTTACTTTAATCCTGCAATAACGTTTTGGCTAAACTGCGTTTTAATGCAGTTTAGGTTTTGTTGTAGAGCGTTAGTTTTTTATCACTTTATAATATTCTTGACTCCCATTTACAAATAATACTGAAACAATATAGGTTCCTTTTTTCAAGCTGCTAAGATTTATAGTACCAAAGTCTGTGTTAATGGTTTGACAGAGCTTCCCTGATGTGTCAAAAACATGTATTTCTTGGATGCCTTTTTCAGATTGAATGTTAATAAAATCATTTACTGGATTTGGGAATATTTTACAATTCTTTATTATGTCAATTTGTTCTGTGCTCATGGTTGTTGAATCAATTAAAAATTCAAAGTCATCCCAGAATACTGATAATTCAGCATTAACAGAATTCATTCCATCAATTAAAATACCAGAGGTGTAAAGCTTCATGGGATTGAAATTTGTAACTCCGTCAGGTAAAGTGTCTTGAGGGTGATAGGTGTAATCTGTTATATCAAATAATGTATGTGTGTTATTCAGCGTGTCTGTAACTGTTACTTTGTACCTGCCATCAGTCGAATCACCTTCAAAAAAATAAGTTTCAAATGTTAACCATTGTCCCGTTGGAACTGCATAGGTGTAATCAATCTCACCCCAAACATTATCCCATAATGAGTTTATGGTATCTTTTGTTTGTCCATGTGTTCCAAAGTACAAATTGCTTCCAATAGTGGAATCTGGTTTTTGAATATTTAAAGTAATTCTGAAAGGAAATGGTTGAAATGAGCCATTATTCCAAAATTCCATCAATGTAAACCAATTAAAGTCATCATTGTAATACCTTAACGTATCAATGTCAGGGTGAATGTAAAGTTTTACTTTAAACGAAAACTCTTTTAAATTAATGTTATTGTTTATTGCTGCTTGAATTCTTCCTTTTGGGCTTCCACCATTTGGAACATTGGAAGAATCTAATTGAAATTTCAGTACTTTATTTGTGTTATCCAAGGGGTCATTTGTTAAACTTGCTTTTGCGGCAGATGTATCTCCTACTTCATAGTAAATTCTGAAAGTCCCTACAGCCGCATCGTTGTCTAAGTCATTTTCCCAGTCGTATCCTGTGATGTTGTCTGTACCATAAATGTCAGCGTTATTTTGATTTACAGAACCATTTACTTCATATTGAGTTAAATAAACATTTGATTCAAATCCTGATTTGAAAAAGAACGTCTGTGCATTACATATTGTATTCAAAAAAACGATTAATACGATTGATAAACTTGTTTTTTTCATGCCTTTTTATGTTTTCTTCTTTAGACAGTAGTCCGTTGCTTTGGTTTAATTTACTCTATATTTTATTCAATGCTCTACAACGTTTGAGTAAAGGTACTATGTTTTTATTTCTCATATAAACGCAATAGCGGCTTGAGTGCAAACTTGAACCGTTTTTGCGTTTAATTATGTATATTGCTAACCGAAAATTAGTGCATTTTAATCCGCTACTGCGCTTATACTAACCGTTGTAGGCAATTCCCCACATAAGAGCCCCCAGAATAGATCTAAAATTAAGATATCTATTCTTCTAGTTCTTATTATTTACTGTTGCTAACGTCAAGCAGAGTGCAAGGAATTAAAGAAAAAATGATAATTTTGACCAGATCTTAAATCATTGATTATCAATAACAAAACTTGACGTTAGTCAGAATTTAACGAAATCACGACAAATGAAATATGAATAAAATAATAGCCGACTTAAAAACCGAAAATAACTTCGCATTTGGAAAGTTATACCAAGATAATTTTGGTAAGATTTCAAATTTCGTACAAAAGAACAGCGGAAATCAAGCTGATGCGGAAGACCTTTTTCAAAATGCAATGATGGTACTTGTTGAAAAACTTCGTCAAGATAATTTTCAGCTAGCTGCCTCAATAAATACTTATGTCTATGCTATTTGCAAAAATCTTTGGTTCAAGAAACTACGAGACAAAAATTTTGAACTTTCCGTTGAAGAATTACAATCTTTTGATTTCTTGACTTCAATTAATGACGCTATTGAAGATGAAAAAACTTATTTAGAAAAACTAAAAGGCTACTTACTTAAAATAACTGACCATTGTAATCGACTTATTCACGATATTTTTTTTAAAGAAAAAGCTATTGACCAAATTCAGAAAGATTACGGTTACTCGACACGACATAATGTTCATAATCAGACATATAAGTGTGTTGAGCAAATAAAGAAAATAAAGGACCAAGACGAGTTAAGCGAAAAAAAATAAAAAATATTTCTCTACTTGGGTGATTTTTTGAAACTATTGGTATAAAGGTATAGATAGTTCATTTTGGCTATCATAACTTTTAAAATATTAAAACAATGGTTTCAACAATCAAAAAATTCGGTATTATAGTTTTTATAACTGTAATGGGAGCATTAAATGTTAGTGCTCAAAGTGAAAATTCAAAAGTAATTGTCCTGCTTAATAAGGCTTCGTGGTGTTCCGTCTGTCAAGCTAATGATTCAAGAGTAAAAAAAGACCTTATGCCAATTCTTATGCAGGATAAAGATGTGCAACTTGTAGTGAACGATATTTCTAATAAGGACACAAAAGCCGCATCTAAACCTATGCTTGACAAGACAGGCATTTTTTCGTTTGCTAAAAAAAACACTGGTGCAGGTATGCTTTACTTTATTGACGCTAAAACTAAGAAGTTAATATCAAGTGTAAGTATTTCTAAATCTAATGAAGAAATAATGAAGATGTACAAGGAAGCTTTATCAAAAGGGGACTTGCCAAAGCACGGCGAAAAAGGACACGTGTGTGATAAAAGTTGTAAATCTAGAATGTAAGAAACTATGAATACGAAAATTCAAAAAACAATATTAGCGGGAATAATAGGCACAGCCATTATGTCCGTAGTGATGATGGTTGCCCCAATGATGGGTATGCCAAAAATGTCACCACCAAATATGCTTGCAGGAATGTTAGGAATGCCAGTTTTTGTGGGTTGGGTTATGCACTTTATGATAGGAATTATTTTTGCCTTCGCCTATACTTATCTGTGCATATTTAAACATAAAATTAGCAATGTTTGGTTAAAAGGAGCAGTATTTGGAATTATTGCTTTTGTATTTGCACAAATTATGATGGGAATAATGGGAATGATGATGCCAATGCCGAAAATGGAAGGCTCTATGGTTTTAATGGCAATAGGGAGTTTAATGGGACATATAATATTTGGAATGGCAGTTGCTAAAACAGTTGGCGAAACTTATTGTAGTAGTGAGACTCGCGAAACTAAAACGAAATAAAAACTGCCTACAACATTGT
>JABJIE010000010.1 GCA_018661505.1 Lentimicrobiaceae bacterium | reverse complement strand
CTAAAAACATTGATAATGCACTCAAAGCTGCAAGCGAAATAAATGCGTCAGCGGTAATGATAAATGATCATACTGCCTTTAGGGTTGACTGGATGCCTTTTGGAGGTAGCGAATCTTCTGGTATAGGTGTTGGTGGTATTCCATATGCAATGAAAGAAATGACCAAAGAAAAACTTATTGTTATTAAAAGTTCTAAAATTTAGCGTACAAATTCACTAATCTTCTTACATCATTTAGCTTTTTTGTTTCCGTCACAATTCCATCGTATATAATATTACACATAACTAATGTGTTATTATCAATATAGCCCAACTGTGGCATCTTAAGTAAAATACTCTAATTTTGCAGTAAATTTGTAATCACATGAAACTAGTCTCGTTCAGAACTCCCAAACCAAAGGCCTTCAACTATAAGCCAAGGTATTTCGATGACAAAAGAGATGAGCTTGAAAGACGTAAGGCTAAATTTGGACTGGAAAGTAAGCTTTCGCACGACGAGGAACTAAGGTTGCAAATGTCCAGACGATGGGGAAAAGGGCTGGAAAAGGAAGGAAAGACATTAATAGCAAAGGTTGTAGCATATTTGGTTTATGCAACATTTATTTTTGGCACCATTTATTTAATAATGTTTACTAATATTATTGAAGATATGCTAAAAGCCTTTGGTGTTACACATTAGTAAAATAATTGATGAAGAGTATAATTAAACTTTTGCCCGATTCAGTGGCCAATCAAATTGCAGCCGGAGAAGTTATTCAAAGGCCTGCATCAGCTGCAAAGGAATTACTAGAAAATAGTATCGACTCCGGAGCAACACAAATAACTCTTGCAATTAAAGAGGCTGGCAAAACATTGGTTCAGATTACTGACAATGGTTGTGGAATGTCAGAGTTAGACGCCAGAATGTCGTTTGAACGTCATGCCACTTCCAAAATACGTAAGGCTGATGATTTGTTTGCAATTCAAACAATGGGTTTCAGAGGAGAGGCAATGGCATCCATTGCTGCCATATCTCAGGTTGAGCTGAAATCAAAGGTAAAGGACGGTGAGATGGGAACTTGTATTAGCATCAAAGGTTCTGAAATTACCAATCAAGAGCCTTGCCAGTGTTCCAAGGGAACCACCATTTCTGTTAAGAATCTGTTTTACAATGTTCCGGCGAGAAGAAACTTTTTAAAATCCAATAATGTGGAACTACGCCACATCAATGAAGAGTTTACCAGGATTAGCTTAATTAATCCTGAAATAGCATTTAGCTATTATAATAATGATAAGATTGTATACAAACTTATACCTGGCGGACTTAAATCAAGAATTGCTGCCTTGTTTGGGAATGTTTATAACGAAAGACTAATATCTCTCGAGCAAAATACTGATGTTGTTAATATCACAGGCTTCATAGGCAAACCTGAGTTTGCAAAAAAAACTAGAGGTGAGCAATACTTTTTTGTGAACGGAAGATTCATTAAGCATCCATACCTTCATCATGCTGTTAACAATGCCTATACTGAGTTAATACCTGCAGACTCATTTCCATCATACTTCATATCCATAAAAATTGATCCCAAGGATATTGACGTAAACATACACCCCACAAAAACTGAGGTTAATTTTCAGGATGCCAGATATGTATATGCAGTTCTACATGCTGCTGTGAAACAAGCCATCGGAAAGCATAGCTTAACGCCAACAATCGATTTTGATGTAAACCCTGAAGTTGAAGCTGCCTTCTTAACGCCGCCTTCAAACGACTTAAAACAGCCTGAAATAGAGGTTGACAATGAGTTTAATCCCTTTGCTAATACTATGCCTTCATCGGGTATGGGAACACCTAATTTTGAAAAGCCATCAACCGAGAATTGGGAGTCGCTTTACTCGGGAATGGACACAAAAGAACAAACTGGCGATGGCAAACTCTCATTTACTGATGAACCAACCGACGAAGAGAATGATTATGATGAAAGTAAATTCATTCAAGTACAAAACAGGTTTATCGTATGTAACGTCAAGAAAGGTTTGATGGTTGTAGATCAAAACCTGGCACATTTCAGAATTAAATATGAAGACATTCTTGGCAGACTAAAGTCATCAACCCAACACTCACAGCAACAATTATTTCCTCAGAATATAAACCTGACAAAAAATGATGGTGAAATATTAAAATCATTGTTTGAAGAGCTTAAAAATATAGGATTTGAAATAGAAGATGCGGGCAAGGGTAACTTTGTTATAGTGGGTGTACCTGCTGATCTTAAGGACACAAATATTCCATCGGTAATTGAGTCGATAATTGAAAATCATAAGTCAAATGTAGATGAGTTAGATTTTGATAAAAATATAAATATTGCCAAATCAATCGCCATAAGGTCAGCCATTAAGAATGGCATTAAACTTGATAAGAGAGAAATGAAGGAGATATTTGATAGCTTGTTTAAATGCAAAGCCCCAACAGTATCTCCCGATGGAAAAAACATACTAAGAACGATTGGCGAATCTGAGTTGGAACAAATATTAAAAAATCCAAGAGATTAGTGCCTTTTGGATTATAAACTGAACCTATTATGCAACAATATAGACCACAGGGTTTTTCAATGCTTCCTCCGGTTGTAAAAAACCTATTAATCATTAATGGTATACTATTTCTGACTACCATCGTCCTTGAAAGCACCTTTCATATCGACTTGGTAAAGTTTCTGGGACTACACTATACATTATCAACAGACTTTGGGGTATGGCAACTGGTTACTTACATGTTTATGCATGGTGGTTTTACCCATATTCTTTTCAATATGTTCGCACTATGGATGTTTGGTAACACACTTGAAAATGTATGGGGCCCAAAACGATTTTTAAATTACTATCTGGTAACTGGTATCGGAGCAGCAGTTGTTCAACTTTTTATTGCATGGATTAGAATAAAATCCATAGAATCTGGAATGCAGCCCAGTGAAATAGAAATGGTAATAAGGGAAGGCGCTGATATACTTGGCAGGGGAATGAATTACCAGAATCCTTCAATGCGAGAGTTAAATACAATAATAAACACGCCAACAGTGGGTGCCTCTGGAGCAGTTTTTGGAATTTTGCTTGCATTCGGCATGATGTTCCCAAACTCCCTAATATATGTGTATTTTGCCATTCCAGTAAAGGCTAAATACTTTGTTATGATATACGGTGGCATTGAACTTTATATGGGTTTTTCAAATAATCCTGGTGATAATGTTGCTCATTTTGCTCACCTGGGAGGAATGATATTCGGGTTCTTCTTGATTATGCTCTGGAAAAATAAAGGTGACATAAATAGTTTTAACTGATTTAATAAACACTTAAATGTTTAGTAACACTCAACCGCGACAAAATACGGGTGATTTTCTCAAGAAATTATTTCTTGGTAAGAATATTTTATCGCGTTTAATATTAATAAACACCGTAATATTTCTACTTGTAAATATAGTGGGGTTATTTGCACTTTTGTTCAACCTTTCTGCAGCAAGCTTTATTAGTCCGCTGGCTAAGTTACTTGCATTACCCGCTGATTTGAGCCTACTTGCATCAAAACCATGGACTATTTTCACTTATATGTTTTTGCAAGAGGGCTTTTTCCATTTGCTCTTTAATATGGTAATGTTATATTTTGGAGGTTTAATTTTTCAGGAATACCTTAATCAGCAAAAACTACTTTGGACCTACATATTCGGAGGTCTGTTTGGAGGTATATTTTTTGTAATATCATTTAATGTCTTTCCAGCATTTAATGCATTGTCATATATATCTATAGCAATGGGAGCATCTGCATCTGTACTTGCAATAATTATTGCAATATCAACATATGTACCCGATTATTCTGTGCATCTACTTTTTGTGGGAAGATTAAAACTAAAATACCTGGCAATTGCTTTTATACTTATTGATTTATTGAGTATTAGGGCTGATAACCCAGGGGGACACATAGCTCACCTGGGTGGTGCACTATGGGGGTTTTTATATGCATATTCCCTAAAAAGGAATAATGATGTTTACAAAATATTGTATGGTTTTAAACTTCCTAAATTTACTTGGTCGAAGAAAGAAAAACGATTTGATACTCCACGAGCAGACAGTGGAAGACCTTTATCTGACGATGAGTATAATTACAAACGATCTGCATCACAGGAAGAAATTGACCTTATACTCGACAAGATATCAAAATCAGGCTATGGAAGCCTATCAAAAAAAGAAAAAGAATTACTGTTTAAAACGAGTAACAAAAGTTAGACTCAACATATTATCTCAGAAACAAAAGGAAATACGGTTTACTCAACCATTCTGTTGATTTCAATAATATCAGCAGTAACTCTTCTTGTTGCCTCATTTGCAGGTAACATCTCTCCAAAACTAATAACGGTGATTCAACCGCTAACTCTTGTTTATCCAATTATAGTAATAATTAATATTGGTCTGTTGCTTTATTGGATAACTGCTCGAAGTAAAATCTCATTGATTATATTAATTCTCCTACTGGTTGTTAGTAATGACATATTTACAAACTTTCAGATTACATTTCTTAACTCACCAAAGAACGATAAAGAGGATATTAAACTACTTTCCTATAACGTAAAAAACTTCAATGAAAGGGATAATAATAGTGTCGATAAAAGCTCAAGGTTTGGTATCATAAGGTTTTTAAATGATGAAGATCCTGATATTATCTGCACACAGGAATACTATTCTACAAATACTAATTTGTATGAACCTTTAAAGCAGTTCAGAGATACATTGGGTATGAAGTCATACTACTATGAGAGTTATTTTAACCCAAAATATAATCAGTTGCTAGGATTGGCAACATTCAGTAAATATCAAGCAATTAACAAAGGAAAACTTAAGTTTGAAGGCTCAAGATCTTTTGGTATATACACAGATTTAATTGTAAATAATGATACTCTAAGGATATTCAACATCCATTTGGCAAGCATAAAGTTAACACCTGAAGACCTGGATTTTGTTATGAATACAGAATCAGACAATGAAAATAATATCAAAAATAAAACCACAGATATTTACTTTAAAATGCGTGAGGCGTATTTACTAAGAGAAATGCAGGTAAAATATTTAATGAAAGTATTGGAGCAAACACCTCACAAAGTAATAATGGCTGGTGATTTTAACGATACACCATCATCATGGGTATATAAGAATGTAAGTAAAGATTTAACAGATGCTTTTGTTTCAAAAGGTATTGGATTAAGTCCTACCTATGCAGGTCCACTGCCATTTCTTAGAATTGACTATATATTGGTTGATCAAGGTTATGATGTAACTTACTATAGCAGACATAAATTCGAAAACTCAGACCACTACCCTATTTCTGCAGTTATTAAAGCACTTTAACAAATACATAACACTAGCATTTAAGCATTAATTTTAGGTTTGCAATAAAAAAATATGAAAACTCTAATATTTGGTATCATATTAGCATTTGTTACTATAACAGTATTAAATGCACAAACAAAAAGTATATATAGCTATACAGTTACTGATATTGATGGAAATGACTTCCCCATGGAGCAACTCAAAGGCAAAAAAATAATGATCGTAAATGTTGCTTCAAAATGCGGCTTAACTCCC
This sequence comes from Lentimicrobiaceae bacterium, assembly GCA_018661505.1. GTDB lineage: Bacteria > Bacteroidota > Bacteroidia > Bacteroidales > F082. The sequence continues at coordinate 1,249 of JABJIE010000010.1, read as the reverse complement.
CAATACAAAAAACTTGAAGAGGTTTATAGTAAATATAAAGACGATGGGTTTGTGATAGTTGGTTTCCCTGCTAATAATTTCATGAAACAGGAACCTGGTTCCGATGAGGAAATAAAGGAATTCTGCACTGAAAATTATGGTGTTACGTTTCCAATGATGTCAAAAATTAGTGTGAAAAATGAAAGCATGGCTCCAATATACCAATGGCTAACATCAGAATCGCTTAACGGCTATAAAAATTCATCTGTAAAATGGAATTTCCAAAAGTATCTTATAAATGAAAAGGGTGAGCTAGTTGATGTAATTGGGCCATCAACAAAACCTGATAGCAATAAAATTATTACCTGGATTGAAAGTGACAGCTAATTTCAATGTTTGATGTATTTAGGGCTTATCATGTACGTATCATACTTGGTGAGATCATTGCCCTTAATAACACTCACTACTTCTTCTACATAGGCTTCTCTTCGCTCGGAATAGTCAATTAAATAATTCACCAAAACGTAAGGGTCTTGAGTTTTTAATCTTTGCTTTCTGAATTCATTATAAGGTCCTGTTGATAAAGTTGTTAAATAAGCATCAATTGCTTGATCCATATTATTGAACTTTCTTAAGTAAACCTTCTTACCATTTCTAGTTGATTCAGCAGTAATTCTTTCCTGTTTTGAATTAAAGGACCATAGGCCAAAGGGATTGTTAGCCTCCAAAAAGAATCTTGAAGTTCCCCAGGCACTTTCAATTGCCGCCTGAGACAATATAATACTAACTGGAAAGCAAGTTAATCTACTTTTGAGCATTTCCATGTTCGTTGCCTTGTATTTTGTCATGAGTTCATTTAAAAACTTTTCATCTCGATGGTTTTTTTTCTCCTTTGAAGAGATCTCTTCTACTCTTGCTAAATTTATGGCTAATCTTGTTTTGGCAACAAGAATAGCTGGTAACATCATATCAAAAAACTTCTGCTTCTTTTCAGCAACTGGTAAATTATTCATCGACACCGCAGATGTATACACATATGGTACTACCAACGAATCGGTTATGGGAACAATATCAGATGCAGATCTAATGTGCCTCTTTATGATTTTAACCTTTTCTTTTGATATTTTAATTATTTCTTCAGAGCTTTGATTATGCTCTTGACTAGTTTCATTCTTTTCTTGGGATGTAGAATCACATCCACCATTAATTAATAATGCAACGAATAGAAAAATTGAAATAATATACCCTGTTATATCTTTGATCATGAATT
>JABJIE010000064.1 GCA_018661505.1 Lentimicrobiaceae bacterium | reverse complement strand
TTCTAGATTGTATATTATTGTATGTTTTTGTATAGTTTTTATACATTTACATAAAAATGAAAGGACATAGAATTCAAAAATTAATATTTGTACTATTTTTTGCTTTTTTAGCATCAAATGTTTTCGGTCAGTGGCAACAATTAAATGGACCGGAAGGCGGTTATATTAGGGGTATCATTTCTGATGGAAGTAATATATATGCAGCATCAGGAGGAGGTGTTTTAGTAAGTGATAATGATGGAAGTTCCTGGGAATTTAGGAATGAAGGGCTAAAAAGCTGTGATACAAAATCATTTACCAAGTTAGGCAACTATGTTTTTGTATCAACTGATGAAAATGTGTTTCGCACAAGTAATGCCGGTCAAACATGGGAGCCTTCAGGTTTGGAGTTAAACGGTATTTATACTAAGAATTTAACCGAATGCAATAATGTTTTGTTTGCTGCCACCTACTTACGAGGTATTTATTGTTCGTCTGATACTGGAAATACATGGTCTGCCATTAACAACGGTTTTCCGGCAAAATATGCTTATTATCTTGCAACAGATGGTTCGAATATTTTTGCAGGAACTTACCAGGATGGAATGTATCGCTCAACAGATATGGGCAATAGCTGGGTATCTATCAATAATGGTCTTACTGAGTTAGATATTATGGCAATATTTTGTTTTGGAGGTAAGGTATTTACAAGTACATTATCATCTGGTGTTTTTGTATCTTCTGACGAAGGCAATACCTGGTATCCATTGGGAACAAACATACCCTCTGTAAAGGGCTTTGCAGAATTAAATGGTATGCTTTATGCTGTAACTATGGGCTATGGAGTTTATCAGTCACCTGACTATGGACAAACATGGAGCACTATTAATTCCGGACTTAGTGAAATGGATCTTTGGGCTATTGGAACAAGTGATTCTGTTTTATTTGTAGGGACTGATGAAGGACATGTCTACAAAAGAAACTTTAGTGGAGGGAACTGGACAATAAGTAGCGGTCTTTCATTTAACTCTTGTGTAGGGGCAGTTGGTAGCAGTGGTTCAAATTTACTTGCAGGCACTCATGGTTCAGGCTTTTTTACTTCCACAAACAATGGCAATAATTGGGTCAGAATTGGTTCTGTCTGGACAGTTGAAACAAGAGCAGTTATATCATCAGGTCAGAATGTTTTTGCAGGGACTGATATGCTGGGTGTTTTTAAGTCAACAAATAATGGCGGTTCTTTTTCAATGTCAAATACAGGGCTTTCCAGTTCTTGGATTCAAGCCTTTACTATTTGTAATGGAAAACTGTTTGCAGGAAGTGGTGAAGAAGGTGTTTTTGTGTCTTCAAATGCTGGAAACAGCTGGAATCAAATAAATTCAGGCCTTGGAAGTTTAAATGTAACATCTTTAACTAGTGATGGCATTAATATTTATGCTGGAACATCAGATGAAGGTGTTTTTATTTCAAATGATTTGGGGCTTAATTGGACAGCTATAAACAATGGACTAAACACAAACGATATTAGCTATCTCTATTCAGATAGTACTCTAATATTTGCAGGAACAAGTAATAATGGTTTATTTATTTCTGATAATCAAGGTACAAGTTGGAATCAAGCCTCAAATGGCATATCAAATCAGTCAGATATAAGATGCATTTATCACTACGACACATTGTTATTTGCAACTACGGGAAATGGTGAAGTATTTTCTAGTTTAAATTATGGAGACACATGGATTGAGATTACAAATGACCTTACCGGGGCTCCTATATATTCACTAACAGTTTTCAATGATTATTTATACGCAGGAATAAATGCCGGAGGAGTGTGGAAAATGCCACTATCAATGATTACAGGAATTGTAGATAAATCAAATGAATCGAATATTAACATCTATCCAAATCCCACAAAAAACATTCTTACTATTGAAACAAGGGAGTTTTATAATGACAGTTATATTATGATATACTCGCTATCAGGTCAGAAAATAAGAACACAACAGATTCATGATAAGAAAACAACAATTGACATAAGTGCTATTAAGCCAGGTGTTTACTTTGTAAAATATGGAAGTCAGAGCTTGACCCGTTTTATTAAAGAATAAATGTTAATTCAATAACGTGCTACAACACGCACCTTTTTATAAACTTACCACTAATCTTGAGATGCACTTATAAATTATCAATATATTTGAATAAATTAATTAATGATTGAGCACCTCTGTCACGAAAGTGCAGAGGTGCTTCTTTATATTGAAAACCATAAATGTGCTACCATTGCAGTTCATTTAATTGTATATCAATAATTTATTTGGTCCAGATCGCAAACATTACACTTGCTGATAACTGCAATATTTCTATTGCAGGTTTTTTATGTCCAAAAACCCCAAAACGAATAGTTTTGAATAGTTTTGTATATTTATAAATGAAATCTCATATAAATGGATATGGGTATATTACTGTGCAATTAATTTGTAAAATGAATAGAATAGTCCAAATAATAATATTTCTTTTAGTTTTAATCTCTTGTAATAAAGAAGTTGTAAATACTCCTAATCCAGAGAACGGAGATTCGGAGTTTATTTCTGCTGTTGATATTTCAAGGTATCCAGAAATATCAAATGTAAACCCTACATTTTATGATTTGGATGGAAATCAAGAAGACTTTCTAACAATACTTAAGGAAAACGGAATTAATGCTGTTAGATTAAGACTTTGGGTAAATCCACTTAATGAACATTCTGGATTTAATGAAGTAAAGCAGTTTTCCCAAACCCTAAAAACTAAAGGATTTAAAACTTGGTTAACTCTCCATTATTCAGATACTTGGGCAGACCCAGGACATCAAGAAATTCCATTACAATGGCAAGGAATAAGCTTTACCGCTTTGAAAGACAGCGTTTACAACTATACCAAAAAAGTTGTGGACGAAATACAACCTGAATATATTCAAATTGGGAATGAAATAAATCCCGGGTTTCTTCATCCATATGGACATATTTCAAATAATTTTCAGCAGTTTAAAGAATTAATGGATACAGCAATTATAGCAGTAAGAGCAAATACAACTGATACTGAAATAATATTACATTTTGCTGGTATCGATGGATCTGATTGGTTTTTTAATAAAATAAATATTTTAGATTATGATATTATTGGCCTATCCTATTATCCAATATGGCATGGAAAATCTTTAAACAACCTAAAAGACAAAATGCAATCTTTAAGTGAAACTTACCATAAAAAAATAATAATCGCAGAAACTGCCTACCCTTTTGCACTTGATTGGAATGATTGGACAAATAACATTGTAGGTTTAGATGAGCAACTTATTTTACCCGAATATCCAGCAACAATTGAAGGACAGAGAAAATTCATCAAACAAATTATAAGATTAACCAATGAAGTAGAAAATGGAATAGGATTTTGTTATTGGGGAGCCGAATTAATTGCTTGGAAAGGAAATCAATCTACAGATGCTTCCCCATGGGAAAATCAAGCATTGTTTGACTTTGATAATAATGCCTTGCCTGTTTTGAGAGAATTTAATGCTGAGTAAAAACTACTGGCAACAAAGCATGATGAAAATAATTATAGTCTCAATTATTCTAATCCATGGGATAATGACATCTGAACATGTAAATAATCGATTAAGCTAAGCATTCTATTATTAATTTATATATTTACATTCACAAAGTTTTATTAGTTAATTAATCTATAAACAACTAGGTATTATGAAAACTCCTTATTTTAAACTATTTATTTTAACACTATCATTTCTTAGCGTAATTGGATGTTCAACTAATGACGAGATTGATATACCGGTAGATAATTCTTGTAACGTAGTTTTATCTGAAACTGCAAGTGTTGATATGTCAGTTACATTTAACGCTAGTGCCAATGGAAATGGCACAATATCATCCCTCAGCTATACTTTTAATGGTAACACTGAAACATTATCAAATCCTGCGTTACCGTGGTCTAAAACAGTAGACGCATTAGCTGGATATATAGAACTAACTATAACGGGCGAAGTTAGTGATGGTGATATAACCGTCTCATTTACAGGTGATGGTGCAGGTGAAACAATATCGCAGGAGCATAGTTGTGTAAATAGCAACTAATAACTTCTCTTAAATCTATAACATTTAACCTTTAGGGATGGCAGATGCTTCCCCTTGGGAAAATCAAGTATTGTTTTACTTTGATAATAATGCCTTACCTGTATTGAGAGAGTTTAAAGGTGAATAAAAACTACTGGTAAAAATGTATATACGACAACGCTCCTAATGTTAGCACCAGTACCGAGATCAATTACGGATACGATTCTTACAAAGAATCAGAATGTAATCTAGTCTTTGAAAATTATCGCTAACTTTCACACTTTTAATTAACTAAAAATTTAATGGGGGACTATATATGGCTGAAATGATACTTGGTGGATTAACAATTTGGTATATACTTACCGCAGGTTCTCTAATATTTCTCATCTGGGATCTCCTTAAGAATACTCCAACCGGAAATGTAATGAAACTGGCATGGGTACTGGTTGTAATTTATACCGGACCCATTGGCTTATTTATCTATTTATTATCGTGCCGACAACCATTACCAAATACTCATGATGCTTTTATTGCTGACCGCTGGAAGCAGGCCGTAGGGTCGTTATTGCATTGTGTTGCTGGTGATGCAACGGGTATCATTATCTCTTCCGCCGTAGTTTTTCACTTTGGATTACCAAACGGTATAGATCTCATAATAGAATATATCTTCGCCTTTTTAGTTGGATTATTTGTTTTTCAGGCATTATTTATGATATCCATGTACAAGGGCAATTACTGGATGGCAGTTAGGAAAACCTTTTTCGCAGAGGCCATTTCGATGAATATGATTATGGCGGGGATGATCCCAACCATGTTAATTTTGATGCAGGTAATAGACGGTGCTCACAATCCTCTTCATATTGAATTTTGGGGAGTGATGTCGCTAGCCACAATGGTAGGAATGGTTACCGCTTATCCAATAAATTTATGGATGGTAACTAAAGGTATAAAACATGGTATGATGTCTGCAACACCCAAACATAAAGGGAAAGAAACAACCAGTACAACTAGTGAAAAAATGGAAGCTAATATGGATATGTCAAAAGGTAAGCAAAATATGCATCATGCTTCCAAAGTTTCAACGTTAGAGCTTTTTGTGATCTTGTTTAGTACATTTGGCCTGCTGGCATTGTCGCTATGGATTACCTCTCTGTATGCTCCAATTACGTTTGTACATTAACTAAATCTGCATCCTAATTTAACATTCTTAAGTCTTACAATATTAACTTTGAGGAAGGGAAATACTCTTTGTAGTCAACTCTAGTAATTATTTGATTTACTAAAAAAGAGTACTAAGCATATTCATAACTCCCTTTTTTATAATTAATACTCTAATCTTTAATCTCTCTTAAGTATTTATATATATTTGTTGCATTGGGATTATAAAAAATAATCCCCCAACAACAAACAAAACATACATTTAAATGAAAAAAATAGCTCTAACACTGCTTATGGCAGCAATGTGTTCATTTTATGTGACCGCACAATCATCAATAACTGGAATTTGGAACACCGAAGATGATAATACTGATATTGAAATTTATCAGGATAATGATGTTTTAATGGGAAAAGTTCACTCTTCGGATAATGAAAAGGTAAAACTGGGTTCACTTATCCTAAAGGATCTAAAGGAAAGTGATGAAGTTTATAAAGGTAAGATATATGCTACCAAAAGAAAAGAATGGTATGATGTTGAGATAACACCCAAGGGCGACAAACTTGACCTTAAAATTGATGCCGGTTTAGTTAGTAAGTCGCTAACCTGGAATAAGGTTAATAAATAAGAAAATAGTTTTT
>JABJIE010000063.1 GCA_018661505.1 Lentimicrobiaceae bacterium | reverse complement strand
GTGGGACCTGATTTTGATGATTGGATATCCAAACCTTTTGATTCATTGAAAAATACCATTGGGTATGACTGGAAATCATTTGACATGCAAACATTTTCATGGGTTGTAGATGATTCAATAGCATTCTTCGTTAAAGATGATAATGATGATGTTTATAAATTAGTTTTCACGTATTGGCAAGGTTCATCAACTGGTGTATTTGCCATGAACAAGTCTATTGTTTCTTCTTCTAGTATTCAATATGATGTTATATCCATGAATAATCTAACAATATATCCTAATCCATCTGTTGGTTATGTTAATGTTAAAGTAGCTAATAATGATAATTTCAAAGGACAAGTAGTCCTAACTGATATATCAGGAAGGATGGTTTATGAATCTGAAATTAATGGCAACCATCAAATAAATACCAGTGGATTTAACACAGGTATGTATTTTATAACTGTTTCTAACTCACAATTGAAAGAAACATCTAGACTTATCGTAAAGTAGAAATATTTTTACCAAAACAAATTACCTTCTGCGGTATATCCGCAGAAGGTTTTTCATAAAAAGGATACTTTCATGAGGGCCTTAATCAAGGGTATTTGCATTTTTCTTTTGCTATTTGTACAGATATTATCAAGTGCTCAGCAGTCAACTGTTGCGGTGTATAATGATATTAATAATGATCCAGTAGCTTTTGCTAATATTGTATTTACCCCATTTAATAATAACACAATAATTTCTGGTTACGTAACAGATATCAATGGAAAGGTTGATATTGTTGTGGAGGAGAGTTGTTTAATTAAACTTTCCTATGTTGGTTTTCAGGATTATACCGACACAATACATGCTGGAGAAAATAAAAATATATATCTGAGTTCAATCTCATACAACATGGATGAAGTTGTTGTAACCGGTCAATACAGTGAATCACGACAGGATAAGTCCATATATAAAGTTCAGGTAATTAATTCCAAGGAGATACAGCATAGAGGTGCTGTAAATTTAAAGGAAATGCTATCTACTGAACTTAATATTCGTACTAGTCAAGATAATGCTCTTGGCTCATCTTTAAAGATGCAAGGCTTAGGTGGTGAACATGTGAAGTTCCTGATAGATGGAGTTCCAGTTATAGGTAGAGAAAATGGAAATATTGATCTGGATCAATTGAATTTACAAAATATTGACCACATTGAAATTATAAATGGGCCAATGTCTGTTGCATATGGTAGTAATGCTTTGGCTGGAGTTATTAATATAATAACAAAGTCACCAGATAGGTTACTTTACTCATCTAATCTAGATGGGTACTATGAATCAGTTGGAGTTTACAACTTGAATATGGCCGTTACCGGCAGAGCCAAAAGAAATTCTTTTGGATTTACTGGTGGCAGGAATTTTTTCGATGGTTTTCAAGCGCCAGGCACAAACTGGGCTCAAAGATGGAAGCCACGGGAGCAATGGAATTTTTCAGGTGACTATAAATATAACTGGGATAATACTCAAATAAATCTTGGTGCTACATATTTCAACCAGGAATTACGTGACAATGGCATTTTGATGCCTCCCTACTATGAGAGAAGAATTGATAAGTACTACTTTACACAGAGGTTGGTCATCAAATCCAACGTAAAATATGAGTTAAATTCAAAATCACGTATTAATGCAATCGCCTCATATTCAAGGTATCATAAGATTAGAAATGTATATCTGAATGACCTCACCATATTAGATAAAACTCTTGTGCCGGGTGAACAAGACACCACCTTGTTTAGTGATATTTTACTTAGGGCTGATTACAGTTATGGTAATGAATCTACTAAACTTAAATTTCAGGCCGGGGTTGATCTCAATTCTGAAAAGGGTTCGGGAAAACGCATCAAGGATAATGAGCAAATTATAGGCGATTACGCTTTGTTTGCTAGTTTTAACTATACACCGGTTAAAGTGCTTAATATTCAGCCTGGCTTGAGGTTTATTTATAATACAAAATTCAAAGCTCCAGTTGTATATTCCATAAATGTAAAATATGATATAAGTGAATTCGTTTCTATGCGAGCATCGGTTGCCAGTGGTTTTCGTGCACCATCATTGAAGGAGTTATACTTAAACTTTGTGGATGTTAATCATGATATTCAAGGTAATGAAAACCTACAGGCCGAAACATCTGTTAGTACTAATCTGCTATTGCAATATAACAGCTCACAAAACAGGGGGTATGTATGGGGAATTGAGATGAACTTATTCAACAATAACATCAAGGATAATATTCAGTTAATACCCCAGGGAATTACTTCAATTTATTATACTTATGTAAATGTCAACAGATACCTGACCAGAGGCATGGAAATAAATTTTAATAATAAAGTATATCCTTGGCTTACTGTAAAATTTGGATTTACATATACCGGACAGAAAATAGATTATGAAGGGCTATCTGAATCTAATTTTGAGTACTATACTGGTTTTAATACGGTTGCAAGCTACAATGTTCAAAAATGGAACACCACATTTTCACTTTATTATAAGTACAATGGAAAATATCCACAACTGTATTTTATTGGTCTAGAAGAAACACCAGAGATATTGTATATGGAGCCATATAATACCCTTGATGTTACCATTGGTAAATGGTTTTGGAAACGGAGAATTAATCTTCAAATAGGTGCCAAGAATTTATTCAACAATACTAATGTCAATGTAACTGGCGCTTCACAGGGGGGAGTCCATACTGGTGGGAGCGGGAGCCAGTCTGTTAACTGGGGCAGAACATTCTTTGCACGCCTTCAAATAACCATAAATAAATAATGATTAAAAACATTACATACATAATTATCTTGTCCATTCTGACATCCTCTTGTTTTAAAAAAGATGAAGTAATTGAACCACATCTGCCAGGTGATATAACAACTGTTGTGGTTCCAATGACAATGTATTATACAAATCAAGTATATGTTAACCTTGACGACACAGACTTTACTTCCATAAATAATAGATCTGACTTTGACTTGAACTTTTCTTGTAATGATACTTCGTCGGTAATAAGATTGAATACCGCTAACTTTGGTTTAGCAGCAATTACTGAGTTTGAAGATTTTGAATCTGTAACTGATACATCAGGTCTTAATTGGAAATTTGATGGATCAACAGGTGACTTAGATTCATTAGCATTTGATAACTGGATTACAATAAGCAATGGAGACACATCATTTTCCAAAAGAGTTTGGGTAATGAACAGAGGTATAAGCTCATTAGGTGTTCAACTTGGGTTGATAAAATTAAAATTCACAGGTTTGGTAGGGAATAAATTCTATTTCACACATTGTAATATGGATAATTCTAATCTAACTAATGCTGCGGTGGAGAAAAATCCAGAGCACATAACAACCCAGTACTCATTTAAAGAAATGTTACAAATGCAAATAGAACCCAATTTTGATAATTGGGATTTGATATTTACGCAATACACAACTATGTTGTATACTACAGATGGACTTGCTTACCCATATCTAGTTACAGGTGTAATGCAAAAATATGATATGATATCCGTTGCATTGGATACCACATTAGTTTTTTCTGATATTAACCTTTCAGATACCCTCTTAATGGACTTTTCAGAAAATTTTGATAAGATTGGTTATGATTGGAAAGAGCTTATAGGTGATGTAAATACAGGAAACATCAGCTATGAGGCTAAACTAAATTATAACTATATAATTAGAGATGAGCAGTTGGTTTATTACAAACTAAGGTTTATTAGTTTTTATAACCCAGAAACTGGAGAAAAGGGCTACCCAACTTTTGAATACCAAAGATTGTAAGACTGTTTATTTCTATTGCTTTTTGTAATTAAAATTTCATTTTAGGTTTTAATTTTATTGAAATACATGTAATATCTCCATTAATTTGTTAAGAAATTCTTAAAGTCAAAATATTTATAATTTTGACGCGTTAAAATGCTAGTGTTCGTGAAAAACTAACTGTGAGATTCATAATAAAAATCATATTACCAATCTGTATACTTCTATCACTATTTTTTGGTGTTAGAACATTTTTCCCAAAGTATACTGTGCAATTAATTTTTATGCTGGTATTAGTCTTAGCAGATTTTTACCTCTGGTCGTCTCTTAAGAAACAGGTGTTTAACTATAGAAATTGGTTAAGGGTAGTAATTATTGCTGTGTATTGGTTCCCTCTGCTATTATTGTTAGTAATAATGGTTGGATCTCTCATAAAGCCAGTCCTATTATGGAATGATGCCATACGCACTTACATGGTTGGTACAGTTATGATATTTTATACAGCCAAACTAATTCCGATCTTATTTTTAATCCTAGCAGATGTAATTAGAGGAATTCAAAAGCTTATATATCTTTCGAACAGAGAAAAACGGAAAGAAATTATTATCAGTGGATATGATAACAATGAGATAACAAGAAATAAATTTTTACAGTATACAGGATTTGTTACAGGTGGACTGATTTTGGGAACTATGTTCACCGGAATGCTAAAATGGGCTTACGAGTTCAAAATCCATAAGGAAAAGATAACTTTTAAAAGTCTTCCTAAGAAATTTAATAACCTTAAAATTGTTCAGATATCTGATCTACATCTTGGGAGCTGGGCTTCTAAGAAACCGTTGCAAAGAGCAGTTGATATTATAAATGAGCTTGAACCAGATCTAATTTTCTTTACCGGAGACTTAGTAAATTATGCCACCAAAGAAGCATATGGTTTTGAACAAGTTCTATCCCAACTTAAAGCTAAGTTGGGAATTTATGCTGTTCTTGGTAACCATGATTATGGTGATTACGTTGCTTGGCCTTCAAAACAAGCAAAAAAAGATAATATGATTGACTTGTTTAAGTTCTATAAATCACTTGGCTGGAACTTGCTAAATAATGAAAATCAAATACTTGATTCTACCGATGGTAGCATAGCTATTGTGGGTGTTGAGAATTGGGGTGCTAGTAATAGGTTTCCAAAATATGGAGACTTGGATAAAGCCTTTAAAGGCGCAGAAGATGCTGATGTTAAGATACTTTTATCTCACGACCCTTCTCATTGGGAAAAGGTAGTAATACCAGGTAATTATAATATTGATCTATCCCTGTCAGGGCATACTCATGGCTTTCAATTTGGTATAGAAACCAAAGAAATGAAGTGGAGTCCAGCAAAATATATGTACAAACAATGGGCAGGTTTATATGAAGATGATGAAAAACTGGGCCGATATATATATGTGAATAGAGGTTTGGGCTCGATAGGTTATCCGGGCAGGATAGGTATACTTCCAGAGATTACATTAATTGAACTAGCAAGTTAATCCAAATAACTTTTCTGTGCTTTGCTAATTACAACTAATTTGCGTCATAATTATCGGCTTTGTATGTTCTGTTGTCGGTTTACTATTTTAATATCTTTGCCTCACTAAAATATATACCATGGCATTCATTAATTCATTTGAAAAAGAGGGTAATTATTTGTTCAGGCATCGTGGAGAGATTCCCGTAATCTTATTTGTATTGGCAATACCTGTTGTGTTTTTCACCACAACAGAAAATATAAGTGAACAATGGCTCAATTTTATAACATGGGGAGCTATATTTCTTAGTTTCCTTGGCTTTGTAATCAGAGCAATAGCAATAGCAACAACTCCCAAAGGTACCTCTGGTAGAAATACCAAGGAAGGTCAAGTAGCAGAGTCTCTAAATACTACAGGAATATATTCCGTGGTGAGGCATCCACTATACTTGGGAAACTATTTTATGTGGATTGGGATTGTTATCTACACCTTTAATTTATCTTTTGTTATAATTGTTACGCTAGCCTTTTGGCTTTATTATGAGCGTATTATGTTTGCTGAAGAAAGGTTTCTAGAACGCAAATTTGGTGATAGCTACATGAATTGGGCCAATAGAACATCAGGGTTTTTACCAGAGTTTAGTAGTTACGTTTCCAATGTTGTGCCATTTTCATTTAGAAGTGTTCTCAGAAGAGAATATTCAGGTATTTTGGCTACGGTTGTTGGCTTTGCCTTCATTGATGACCTAAGACGATATTTTGAAACTGAAGAATTCATTTTATATACTCCTTGGCATTATGCGGTAATGGTTTCTTTGGTGCTGGTTATAATACTAAGGTCATTGAAACATTATACTTCCGTTTTACAAGAGGAGGGTAGATCCTAGATATTCAACTTATTTACCTAAAGTTCAACCTCTTAATCTCATAGAAATTATTTGATTGTTTTGTTTGTATATTTGGGTTATAATATAATAGCAGAATGAAGAAGATTATTGTGCTTGGTGCGGGTTTAGTGGGCCTTCCAATGGCAAAAGACCTTGCAAAAGATTCTAACTTTGAAGTTTCACTAGCTGATATCGACAATGATAAGCTAGCTAGTGTAAAAGATAAATGCATAAACACTATTCGGGAAGATCTAAGTAACCGAGAATTATTGACATCATTGGTTAAACCATACGATTTTGTGGTAAATGCTGTCCCTGGGTTTATGGGATTTGAAACTTTAAAAAGGTGTATTCAATCAGGCAAGGATACAATTGATATAGCTTTCTATCCAGAGGATGTTTTTGAATTATCAGACTTGGCTAAGGAAAAAGAGGTGAGGGTAATATGCGATATCGGGGTTGCTCCAGGTATGAGTAACGTACTTACCGGGCACGCTGCTTCCAAATTAGATAGGGTTGATAATGTTGAGATTTATGTTGGTGGATTGCCAAAGCTACGCACAAAACCCTGGGAATATAAGGCAGTATTTTCACCAACAGATATTATTGAAGAATACACACGCCCAGCACGAATAGTAAGAAATGGTAAAATAATAACTGTGGATCCTTTGACAGAAAATGAGCTACTTGAATTTGATAAAGTTGGCACACTTGAAGCATTTAATAGTGACGGCTTAAGATCATTACTTTTTACCATAAAGGCTGAAAATATGGTCGAAAAGACTCTTCGTTATCCTGGATATGCTGAAAAGATTAAACTGTTTAATGAAAATGGCTTTTTCTCAAATGAAAAAATAAATATTAGTGGAAATATGATATCTCCCCTTGATTTTACATCAAAATTATTATTTGATAGTTGGAAATTGAGTAATGGAGAAGAGGATTTAACAATAATGAGAATTTTAGTTGATGGAGAAGCTGGTGGTGAAAAACTAAAGTACACATTTGACCTTTACGACGAATACTGTAAAGATACTGGTATTCATTCCATGGCAAGAACAACTGGATATACTGCTACTACTGCTTTAAGACTGCTTTCAGAGAATATTTATACAGAAACAGGAATTACACTTGGTGAAAAACTGGGGGAATACGATACAGTTGTAGACTTCATGTTAGAAGGATTAAGGCAAAGGGGAATTAATTATGAATCAAAAATAGAGAAAATATAACGCATAAATAATAATGTAATATAGTAGCGCAAGTGAAGTATTAATTATGAGCGATCAACCAAAAAAATTTGGATTCTTTGCAGGGGTATTTACACCTTCTATTCTCACAATCCTTGGTGTAATAATGTATCTCAGGTTAGGTTGGGTTACCGGAGTGGCTGGCCTCGCTGGTGCAATTGCGATTATAGTGCTCGCTCATGTAATCTCTTTTGCAACGGGTTTGAGCGTGTCTTCAATAGCCACAGACAAGAAAATAAAAGCCGGAGGTATATATTACATACTTTCACGATCTCTGGGGCTACCAATGGGCGGCTCAATTGGAATTACTTTATTCATCGGAACAGCTCTTAGCATTGCACTATATATAGTAGGGTTTACGGAAAATTTTCTCTCCTTAAAACTAATAAGCAATCTATTGGATATTACTGAAGTCACCCTTAGTCATATAAGAATTACTGGTTCAATAGTACTTATGTTACTGATTGTAATAGCCTTGGTAAGTACAAATGCAGCCATCAAAACTCAATTTATAATTTTGGGTGTAATTGTGTTGTCTCTACTTTCTATTATATTGGGAATAACATTGTTTACACCAGATATTTCAAATGTAGAATCAATCATATCTACTCCTCAACGTGAATTTTCTTTTGTGGAGATATTTGCCATATTCTTTCCTGCCGTAACTGGTTTTACAGCTGGTATAGCAATGTCGGGTGACTTAAAGGATCCCAAGAAAGATATTCCCATGGGAACAATGATATCCATAGTTGTTGGATTTATTATATACATGGCACTTGCAACGTTATTTTACTATGGTGTTGATGAGGAGTTACTCAAAAATGATTATAACTTTCTGGTAACAGTAGCATGGATACCATTTCTTGTTATAGCAGGAATATGGGGAGCTACCTTATCATCGGCACTTGGTGGTATATTGGGAGGTCCTAGAATCATTCAGGCGGTTGCTCAGGATAAGATTCTTCCCAGAGTATTATCGGTTGGTCATGGTAAGAATAATGAACCCCGTAATGCTCTAATCTTCACTTTTATTATTGCTGAATTGGGAATTCTTATAGGTGATTTAAACGTTATAGCAGGAGTAGTTTCTATGTTTTACCTAACTGCTTATGGCTTTATAAATATATCGTTCGCTCTTGAAAAATGGGCAAGTACTGATTTTCGACCTTCTTTTAATATCCCTATGTGGGTTGGTATACTGGGCTTTGTTGCTACCTTCTTTGTTATGATTCAACTGGATGTTATATCCATGTTAGGAGCAATTATTATACTAATATTAATTTATTACCTAATAAGGAAGAAGCAACTTAGCCTTGCAATGGGGGATGTATGGCAAAGTGTATGGGCATCAATACTAAGGTCAATGTTAACCAAGATGGATCAAAAACAACTGGATGAAAGAAACTGGCGTGCTAACATTTTATTGTTTAGCGGAGGTAAGAGTAGCAGACCTCATCTAATTGAATTTGCCAAATCCCTTGTTGGTCAGCATGGTTTGATATCAAACTTTGATTTGATACCAAATGAAACATCAAAGGTTCTTTTTCCAAAACATATGCAAGCCATACCCGAAGATGAGATGAGTGGGGATGAGGGCATATTCTCACGAAGACAGGAGTGCAGTAATATTTATGAAGGTATGAAAAGTATTGCCGCAACTTACGGGTTTTCTGGTGTTGAACCAAATACTGTTATGCTTGGTTGGGCCCGAAAAACGGAAGATCCGGTAGGATTTGCTAAGCTACTTAAGTATTTTAGTGAGCTTGACCTTAATATTGTGCTTTTGGATCATGATTCCATTAGATTATTTGGAGAATACAAACAAATAGACATATGGTGGCGTGGAGGATCAAATAATGGTAATTTGGTTTTATCATTGATTAAGTTCCTGAGGTTATCATACGAATGGCGAAATGTTACTGCCAGACTTATGATAATTAATAATGATGAGGAAAGAGAAATGAATATTATTGAAGATGCAAAGGATGTGATGGATAATATGAGGATTAAAGTCGAAATACAAATTGTTAATAATAATGAGCAATTACCAATAAACCATGTTATTAAATCCCAATCAAAGGACGCTGATTTGATTTTTCTAGGCCTTGCAGATGTGCAAGAGGGAAGAGAAATGGAGTTTATAGAAAGAGCTGACCACCTTTACAAGGATTTGGGTACCATTGCGCTTGTTAAGGCATCATCATTTTTTAAAGAACTTCATATAGGTGTTTAGTTTAAAGGATTCCCATACATCTTTACAAATACTTTCTTTTTAACAATTCTAAATTTCTTAATTAATACGATTGCACCATGTAAAATATTAATTTTATGGTCCCAAAATAAATGAAAATGATTACGAGAGAATTAACTCATCCCAGAAACATTGTTATTGTTGGAGGATCTGAGGATACAGAAAAACCTGGAGGTAAAATCTTAAAGAACTTATTAAATGGTAATTTTTCTGGTGAATTATATGTCCTTAATCCCAAGGCTGATAATGTGCAAGGAGTAAAAAGCTTTCATTTACCCGAGGAGCTTCCAGATGTTGATCTGGCAATTATTGCAATATCAGCAAGGTATACACCAGATGTTGTGGAATATCTAACTCAATATAAAAACACAAAAGCCTTTATTATCATATCCGCTGGGTTTAGTGAAGAAAGCAAAGAAGGAAAAGTATTAGAGGATAGGGTTGTAGCAGCAATTAATAAAGTTGGAGGTTCATTAATCGGTCCAAACTGTGTTGGAATATTAACTCCTCAGCACCATAGCATATTCACTGAACCCATCCCAAAACTTAGTCCTCAAGGTTGTGACTTTATATCAGGTTCAGGTGCAACAGCTTGTTTTATTATGGAAGCGGGTATCCCCAAAGGCCTTCAATTTGCGAATGTTTACTCGGTTGGAAATTCTGCTCAGCTTGGTGTGGAAGAAATACTAAAACATCTTGATGAAACCTTTAATCCTGATACAGATTCAAGGATTAAACTTTTATATATAGAAACCATTGAAAACCCAAATATGCTCTTAAAGCATGCCGCATCTCTAATCAAAAAAGGATGTTGTATTGCTGCAGTAAAAGCAGGATCATCTGAAGCAGGAAGTCGCGCGGCTTCTTCTCATACTGGGGCCATAGCAAGTTCCGATTTTGCCGTTGATGCATTATTTAGAAAAGCTGGTATAGTTAGATGCTTTGGTCGCGAGGACCTTATAAGTGTGGCATCTGTTTTCACGTACCCCGAGTTGATAGGTAAAAATGTTGCAATCATAACTCACGCAGGAGGTCCTGCGGTTATGTTAACCGATGCACTTTCAAGCGGTGGTCTTTCTGTTCCTGAAATATCAGGAATGAATGCTGATAAACTTAAAGCCGAATTATTTGAGGGGTCGTCAGTTTCTAACCCAATCGATTTTTTAGCAACAGGAACGGCAGAACAGCTTGGAATAATAATCGATTATGTTGATGATAAGTTTGAAAATATCGACGCCATGGTTGTAATCTTTGGAACGCCAGGGTTAACAGATATTACAGAAGTATATGATCTCCTATTTGCCAAAATAAAAACAAGTACCAAGCCAATATATCCCGTTCTGCCATCAGTGCTAACTGCACAGAAGGAAGTTAATCATTTTGTTGGCTTGGGTGGTATATATTTTCCAGATGAAGTAAACCTAGGAAATGCGTTGTCAAAAGTTTTCAATACTAAAACACCCATTGACTACAGGCACGTAGATTATAATATTAATATTAAGCAGCTTAGGAGTATTGTTGATACATGTGATGATGGTTTTATGAGTCCAGATGATGTTCAAAAAACATTGGATGCTTGTGGAATTAAGAGAGCAAAAGAGGTTATAATTCATTCACAAGAAGAATTGCTAGCAGCAACTAAGCAGGTTGGATTTCCGCTGGTGATGAAAGTAATAGGACCAGTGCATAAGACAGATGTTGGTGGGGTAATTATTGATATTAAAGATATGGAATCTGCATTAACTTCAATGAATAAACTCATGAATATACCATCTGCAATAGGCGTATTATTGCAACCTATGCTTAATGGAGTAGAGCTATTTGCAGGAATTAGTAGAGAGGATAAATTTGGTCATATGATATTCTTTGGTTTGGGAGGGGTATTTGTTGAAATGATAAAAGATGTAAGAGTATTGTTAACGCCATTTTGTAGCCTTGAGGTGATGGATGAAATTAAACAACTTCGCAGCTATAAAATAATTGAAGGTTATAGAGGAAATGAACCCGTTAATGAAAATAAATTTGCGGAAATAATATCAAGGTTAGCACAACTTGTTGATTGTGTGCCTGAAATTTCAGAAATGGATCTAAACCCACTACTTGGAACAAAGGATGATGTAGTTGCAGTGGATGTTCGGATCCGTTTGTCAAAATGATTATCTTGAATATGAAAAAGCACGATATAATTTTCATCATTCTATTAATTTTAATATTTATTCCTTTTATATTAAGCTCTAACATCTTTAATGCTTATTTGACATTTAACCATAACCACTCATTGATGACATCTTTTATTAAGTTTGCTATATTAGCAACCATAGGCGAAATAATAGGCCTTAGAATAAAAACAGGTGTTTACACTAAGCCAGGTTTTGGAATACTTCCACGCATGCTTGTATGGGGATTTATAGGGGTTACCATTAAAATCGCAATGGTAATTTTTGCAACCGGAACTCCGTATTTATTAGAATATCTGGGTTTAAATGGTGCCATTAAATCAATGGGTGGAGATTTTACCCTTGAGAAACTATTTGTATCATTCTCAATAAGTGTTTTTCTCAATGTAATTTATGCTCCAGTGATGATGACATTTCATAGGATAACTGATATGCATATAAACAATACTGGCGGTACCATTCGTGGTTTCTTCACACCATTTGGTTTCAATAATTTATTACTAAATTTGGACTGGGATGTGCAATGGAATTTTGTTTTTAAGAAAACAATCCCATTATTTTGGATTCCTGCTCATACCATCACTTTTTTGCTGCCCCCAGATTTCAGAATTTTATTTGCAGCAATTCTGGGTATTGCATTGGGTACCATATTAGCCATTGCTGATATAATGGGAGACTCGAAATCAATTATGAAAAAATAAAGAATATAGACACTGATAAAGTAAACTTAAAAGCATGAAACAAACCCCAATAAATTTTGAAATAGTAAGTAACAAGATTAGTGAAAGTGGTATAAATTCAGTGGGAAAGGCTTCCATAAGGGAGATAAAGAAACTCGTTGATGATATAGAAAATGCAACTGGAGATAAATATATAAGAATGGAGATGGGTGTGCCAGGTCTACCACCTCTTGAAGTCGGTGTTCAAGGTCAAATCGATGCATTAAAGAAAGGGGTTGCCTCAATATACCCAGATATTTCTGGAATCAAACCTCTTAAGACTGAAATTAGTCGCTTTGTTAAGATGTTTATGGACATTGATGTAGAAGAAGAAGGATGTATTCCAACTGTTGGCTCAATGCAAGGCGGATTTGCAGCATTTCTTATTTTAAGCCGTATACATAAGAATAGAGACACTACTCTTTTTATTGACCCTGGTTTTCCTGTGCATAAAATGCAACACCGATTGCTAGGATTAAAGTATGATAGTTTTGATGTTTATAACTATCGCGGTGAAGCCCTTAGAGACAAACTTGAATCATATTTAAAAACGGGGAAAATACATTCCATAATCTATTCTAATCCAAATAATCCATCTTGGATCTGCTTTAAGGATGCAGAGCTAAAAATAATTGGAGAGTTAGCTACTAAATATGATGTTGTGGTTATGGAGGACCTTGCATATTTTGGAATGGACTTTCGTAAGAATTATTCAATTCCAGGAGTTCCACCATATCAACCAAGTGTGGCTAACTATACTGATAACTACATATTGTTTATTTCTAGCTCTAAAAAGTTTAGCTATGCGGGCGAACGTATTGGTATGATGGTTCTTTCTGATGGACTATATTTGAGTAAATATGAGAATCTATTAGAACATTATCCTTCAGAAGTATTTGGATATGCTATGGTGTTTGGAACAATGTACCCATTAAGTTCGGGAACTTCCCATTCAGCGCAATATGGTCTATTAGCAATGCTTAAAGCTGCGAATGATGGAGAACTAGATTTTATTGAAAAGGTTAAGGATTATGGAAGAAAGGCCGAACTTATGAAGAATATTTTCATCAAGAATGGTTTTGAAATTGTATATCATACTGATATTGATGAACCCATAGCACATGGCTTCTATTTTACTTTTTCATATCCGGGCATGTCCGGCGAAGTACTACTAGATGAATTAATCTATTATGGCATTAGTGCTATCTCATTGCTCACAACTGGAAGCGAAAGAGAAGAAGGTATACGTGCATGTACGTCACTAATAAAATATGAACAAATGACAGATTTAGAATCAAGATTATCTGCATTTAAACAAAATCATCCTATATCTTAGCCAAATGACATATGATTAACTTCAGGTTTTATTTGGTTGGTAACCTATATTTATACATTCCACAAAGACTTATGTGCACTTAGTAGTTTTCGGCAGTAAAATATTATTAGGCAATTGTATCACTATTATGTTATTGATTATAAAGTTAGGGGTGGTTGATTGTGATAAAAAAGATATAAACTATGCCTTTTGGCCTATTCTAGGATATTTCCCTTAACTTTACCAATGTTATCATACCACAATTTAATTCGTCGTAAATATGACTTTCGGAGAAAGGGTAATTGACTACTATGGAGATCTGCAAATCAAAGCTAACCTGCCCCAGGGAGTTGAAGTCCTAAATCCTTATTTGGATGATGAAGTAATGAAACTATGTAAGATATTTTACCATAAATATTATAATGATGAGAGAGGTAGAATATTTATTGTTGGTATAAACCCTGGCAGATTTGGAGCTGGAATTACAGGAATTCCATTTACTGATCCTGTAGTTTTGGAGAAAGAATGTAGAATATCTAATAATTTTGAGAAACGTAAAGAGCTCTCATCTGAGTTTATATACAGACTTATTGATAGAATGGGAGGGCCGGATCATTTCTATAAACATTTCTACATTGGAAGCGTAAGTTCATTGGGTTTCGTAAAAGACAATAAGAATTATAATTATTATGATTCAAAAGAGCTTTACAATGCTCTTAAAAGTACTATTATTTCAAATTTAGTTGATCAAATAGGCTTGGGTATAAATTCAAGAAAATGCTACTGTCTTGGACAAGGTAAAAATTATGAATATTTGAATTTACTGAATATGGAATTAAAACTTTTTGATCAAATAATTCCACTTCCACATCCTAGATGGGTAATGCAATACCGCCGTAAGAGATTGGCAGAGTTTATGGATCAAGTTATTGACAAGCTTATATACTAATTTATAACTCAATAAATGTATATAAAATCCATATTTATACTCATTATAAATTAGAGTTTGAGGTGTAACTTTATCCCCTAAAGTGCCAATTTCACGCCTTAAAATCGTATTTTCGTAAGCAAGAAAAATTAAACTAACCAAATAATTTATGGCAAAAGTCAGAGGTGCAATAGATGTTGATATTGAGGGCTGTAAAGGATGTTCAGTATGCATACCTGCATGCCCAACTGATGTTATTCTATTGGCAAACAATGTAAATGGTAAAGGATATCATTATGCATATATGGAAACTCCAGAAGCATGCACTGGATGCACAAATTGTGCATTGGTTTGTCCAGATGGAGTGATTACAGTATACAGGATAAAAGTTTAATGATGAAGCAATCAAAAACTAATAAAATGGGAGAATTAAGATTAATGAAAGGTAATGAGGCATTTGCTGAGGCTGCTATAAGGGCTGGAGTTGATGGTTATTTCGGTTACCCCATTACACCTCAGTCAGAAGTGATTGAATATCTTATGGCTGAAAAGCCTCACGAGAGAACAGGTATGGTTGTTTTGCAAGCTGAGAGCGAAGTTGCATCAATAAATATGCTATATGGTGGTGGTGGTTCTGGTAAGAAAGTTATGACATCATCATCTAGCCCTGGTATAAGTCTAATGCAGGAGGGTTTGTCCTACATGGCTGGAGGTGAAGTACCTTGTGTAGTTGCTAATGTTGTTCGAGGAGGGCCTGGTTTAGGAGATATTCAACCTGCTCAATCGGATTACTTTCAGTCGGTAAAAGGGGGAGGCCACGGGGATTATCGTTTACCAGTATTGGCACCATCATCGGTACAAGAAATGTCAGATTTTGTGCCCATAGCTTATGAATTGGCTTTTAGATATAGAACCCCAGTTTTGATTATATCCGATGGACTAATTGGTCAAATGATGGAAAAGGTAGAGCTATTTGATCAAATGCCCAGATTGACCGATGAAGAGATAAATGAATTATACCCATGGGCTACAAATGGAAAACCCAAGGGAAAGAAAAGGCGAGTAATCACATCTTTGGATTTGGATCCATATAAACTTGAAAAACATAACTTCAAACTACAATCTAAGTATAAAACTATTGAGGCTGAGGAGGTAAGGTGTGAAATTATAGAATGCGAAGATGCAGACTATATAATTATTGCATACGGTTCGAGTGCAAGGATAAGTCAAAAAGCAATTCAGCTTGCACGGGAAGAAGGACTTAAGGTTGGTTTATTGCGACCAATTACATTATGGCCTTTTCCAAAGAAACCAATAAATGAGCTTGTTGAAAAGGGAGTTAAAGGAATTTTGTCGGTTGAAATGAGTGCAGGTCAGATGGTTGAAGATGTTAAACTTGCTGTTCGTGAGAGAACTAAAGTTGAACATTTTGGCCGTTATGGAGGAGTTATTCATTCTCCGGAGGAAGTTTTAGAAGCTCTTAAAAATCAAATTATAGGAGATTAAGCTATGTCAGAAATCACAATAAAAGATATAATCAAACCGGAAAATATAGTTTATGAGAAAACAAGCCTCATGACAGATAAAAGCCTTAGCTATTGTCCTGGATGTGGTCATGGAACTACTCATAGACTAGTTATGGAGGTGTTGGAAGAATTGGGTCAGGAGAATGATACAATAGGTGTTGCTCCCGTTGGATGCTCTGTTTTAGCTTATGAATTTATGAATATCGATATGCAGGAGGCTGCCCATGGTAGAGCTCCAGCTGTTGCTACTGCTATTAAAAGATTATGGCCTGATAAAATAGTATTTACATACCAAGGTGATGGTGATCTTGCAGCAATAGGTACTGCCGAAACTATTCATGCCTGTAATAGAGGCGAAAAAATTGTTATTGTATTTATCAATAATGGTATATACGGAATGACAGGAGGTCAGATGGCACCCACAACTTTACCTGGTATGAAAACTTCAACATCCCCTTATGGAAGAGATGTTAATAGCATGGGAAATCCTCTAAAGATTACAGAGCTTATTGCCCAGCTTCCAGGAACATACTATGTGTCTAGACAAGCCGTTCATACACCATCAGCAGTTCGTAAAGCAAAAAAAGCAATTAAAAAAGCTTTTCAAAATCAGCTTGATGATAAACCAGGGTTGTCATTTGTGGAAGTGGTGTCAAATTGTAACTCGGGTTGGAAAATGGAACCTGTAGCATCCAACGTTTGGATGGAAGAAAATATGTTTCCATACTACGAGCTTGGTGATATTAAATTAGAGGGTAATTTACTGTAGTATAAGTGAATCAAAAAAATTAATAAGATGACTGAAGAAATAATCATAGCTGGTTTTGGTGGACAAGGGGTCCTTTCAATGGGAAAAATTATTGCCTACTCAGGAATTATGCAAAATCAGGAAGTTAGCTGGTTTCCAGCTTACGGTCCCGAAATGAGAGGTGGAACAGCAAATGTTACTGTTATCCTTAGTGATGAGAGGATAAGCTCACCAACCCTTACTGCATATGACACTGCAATTATTCTCAATCAGCAATCCATGGATAAGTTTGAATCAACGGTTAAACCAGGCGGTATACTAATATACGATCCCAATGGTATATCTAAGCATCCCACCCGTACAGATATTAATATTTATACCATTGAAGGTGCAAGAATAGCAGCTGAGATGGGTAATACTAAGATATTTAATATGGTTGTTTTAGGTGGCTATCTTGAAGTAAAGCCCTTGGTAAAATTAGATAATGTAATAAAGGGTTTGAAGAAGTCATTGCACGAGAGATACCATAAGTTGATACCGTTAAATGAGGATGCAATCAACATGGGAATGAGAAATGTGAAAAAAACTGCTTAAATAATAAGACTTTTATAAAGATTTATTGGATTATTTAATCAAACATCTGATCTGAGAATTCTTCAGTCCACGATACTAGTAACTCCTTCTGTTGATCGCTTAAAGATGCTCCCCGATGCATTGCTGTATAAATGGCCATAGGCATTTCATCATCAATTATTACATCTGTTATCTCATCAAGGGCACTGGCTTTATCCAGCTTGTTCATATCCTCCCAGTTAGAGAAATTTAAATCATCTCGTGCATGGTTTATATCCCTTGCAACTAAAAAAGAAACCGGAGCAATATTAGAATACCATGGATATGTAGTTTCGTTGGAGTGGCAATCGTAACAGGATACTTGTAAAATGGTTTTGATATCTTCAGGTATATCAGGATTGTTGGTTATTAAATCTTTAGGGTTTTTATTAATTACCTCTGGCAGTTCAGGCCCGAAGAACTGAAGTATTAGAAAGCCTATGAGTAAAAGTATAGTTAGCTTCTTAATCATACTTGATAACTATTCGTTGATATATTGCGATGCCATCTCAATTGCCCAAGAGGCTAATTTTTTACTATCTTCTTCGTTAAGGGCTTTTTCTGGATACTTCTTGAGAAATTTCTTAGGCGGCATATCATTTTCTTCAACCACACCATGAATTTTATTTAGTTTTCCAACACGCTTGCCAACTTTCATGGTAGACATTTTGTCGAAATTAAGCTTCATTTTACCTTTCTTTGATTTACTATCGCTATTGTGGCATCCGTAGCATGAATTATTTATGATCTCTTGAACATCATTGGGAACGGTATAATTAACTTCAGATAGCTCGTATGTTTTTACAGCTTTGTTTTTATTGGTGAATGACATAAGAATGATTACTGATAGAGTAATAGATAATAAAAGCGATAGATTTTTCATTGTAATTTGTAATTTCATGATTATTTTGTTTTGTCAAAGTTAATACTTATTTAAATTTGCCACAAATAATGTTTTGTGGAAGGCATAATCGACTTATTAGATAGTAAGGTTAATTTATATAACAAACCAAGCTTCATTGAAAGCGACCCGATTAGTATTCCCCATCAATATACTCTGAAGGAAGATATAGAAATAAGTGGTTTTTTGACAGCAGTAATAGCATGGGGTAGGAGAAGCGCAATAATATCAAAAGCAAATCTGTGGATGGAATTGATGGATGGTAAACCATACGACTTTATTATGAATGCCTCTGATACAGATATGAAACGATTTGAGAAATTTGTATATCGTACATTCAATTCCGATGATTGTCTTTTCATTATGACCTCGCTTATGGATGTGTACAGAAATAAAGGAGGGCTTGAAACAATAATAACAGATAACTTCAAATACCATGGAAACATAAAAGATGCAATATCAGGAATGCGTGGCTCATTAATGGAAACAGCTCATCTAAAACGTTCTGAAAAACATATTGCAAATCCAACTTCCGGCTCTGCTGCTAAAAGAATAAATATGTTTCTTAGATGGATGGTAAGAGATGACAAATGTGGTGTAGATTTTGGATTATGGAAAAATATTCCAATGTCTGCTCTAATGTGTCCTTTGGATGTTCATTCAGGTAATGTTGCACGTAGGTTGGGTATGTTAGATAGAAAGCAAAACGACTGGAAGTCAGTTGATGTACTCACATCTCAACTTCGGAAATTTGATCCCAATGATCCAGTAAAATATGACTTTGCATTATTTGGAATGGGTGTTTTCGAGGGGATATCATAATTTTAATAATTTAGTTGATTAATCAAATTTGACATGACAAAGAAATCAATAAAGAGTTCCCTTCATTCAGTGATATTTGAATCAAATACGCCATTGGGTAAACTATTTGATATAGTGTTATTAATCGTAATATCATTCTCAGTTGTTATTGTTATGATAGACAGTGTTGAGAATGTTCATAACAAGTATGGTGACCTATTTCTTTATCTGGAATGGATAATTACAATAATATTCACAATTGAATATGCCCTTCGGATATTTTCATCAATAAAACCAACACGCTACATATTTAGTTTTTATGGCATTATTGATTTACTATCCATATTGCCAACTTATATAAGTTTGGTAATAGCAGGGACTCATTTTTTGATAGTTATAAGAATGCTAAGGTTGATGAGGATTTTTAGGATACTAAAACTTGTTCGATATGTCAGAGCATCAAATGTTTTGGCCGAAGCAATTAAAAGTAGTCGCAGAACCATAATAGTTTTTTTGGAAGCGATAATCATTATAGTAGTAATAACTGGATCGCTAATGTATTTGATAGAAGGGCCGGAAATGGGTTTTACAAGTATCCCTAAATCTATTTATTGGGCTATTGTTACCATAACTACTGTTGGTTATGGGGATATTGTTCCACAAACTGCTCTAGGTCAAACCATAGCATCAATGCTAATGATTGTAGGCTTTGCAATAATTGCTGTGCCAACAAGCATAATAGGAGGAGAAATAATTAAAGGAGAATTAAATAGAAAATCTGATGCCACATGCATAGGATGCAACTGCAGTGAGCATGATGAACATGCTAAATACTGCAAACAATGTGGTAAGGAGCTATAAAAATAAGGGCTGGTATCGTATATAACTTAAATCAACTTTATTAAAATATTATTTATGAAAGGATATATCAACCTGCTGGTCTTAAGAATGCTTAAAAATTGCTACTTGCATATATAATTTTTATATTTTTGTTTGGTATTTATAAAACATGAAAAAAATGAAATACATTGTAATAATACTCGCTATTCTGATTTCTGGATTTGCAGTTAATGCTCAGACACAGAAGAACGCAAATGGACCAGAGATATCATTTAAAAAAACTACACATGACTATGGTACAATTGAGATTAATGGGGATGGTACATACAATTTTGAATTTACCAATACGGGTAATGAACCATTAATTTTATCTAAACCTCGTTCATCATGTGGCTGTACAGTTCCACAATGGCCAAAAGAGCCGATACTACCAGGTGAATCTAGTGAAATTAAAGTTACTTACAGTACTCGTAAGGCAGGTCCTTTTAATAAAACTGTAACAGTTTACTCAAATTGTAAAAGTAAACCAACAATTTTACTAAGAATAAAGGGAAAGGTTGAAAAAAAACCTGATGAAGCACTACCAACAAAGAATAATTCGTCTGGCGCTACTCCCATAAATAATTAAAAGCATAAAAAATTTGTAACTTACACAGGTCATAATCAAAAATTATTGGTTTATGGCCTGTTTTTGATTTAACCAATTAATTACATTGTCATGCTAAAGATATCCCAGAAGGGTAGGTCGATGCCCGAATCACCAATACGTAAACTAGTTCCATTCGCAGAAGGTGCAAAGAAGAGGGGTTTATATGTGCATCACCTTAACATTGGTCAACCTGATATAGAAACACCAGAAGTTGCACTAAATGCTATACATAATTTTGGAGATAAAGTATTTGAATACAGCCATTCAGCAGGTATAGCATCCTTTAGGGAAAAACTTACAGAATACTACAGAAGTGTTAATATCAATGTAACTGCAGATGAAATAATCGTTGGTGCCGGAGCATCTGAAGCTTTATTATTTGCATTTCAATCAATAATGGATCCAGGTGATGAAGTTATCATACCTGAACCTTTTTATGCAAATTATAATGGGTTTGCAAAAAATGGTGGCGTTAATATTGTTCCAATATTCTCTTCAATAGAGACAGGTTTTGCACTTCCACCCATTGAAGATTTCGTAAATAATATAACACCGCGTACCAAGGCCATATTGGTATGTAATCCAAATAACCCCACTGGATATTTATATTCAAAGGAAGAGCTTGATACCCTTAGAGATATAGTAAAGAAATATGACCTTTATCTAATCGCTGATGAGGTTTACAGAGAGTTCACATATGATGGTAAGAAGCATTTTTCATGTATGAATTTATCAGGTATTGATAATAATGTAATACTAATTGATTCGGTATCTAAAAGATATAGTGCTTGTGGTTTAAGAATTGGGTGGCTTATTTCTAAAAATAAGGATGTGATTGCTTCAGCTTTAAAGTTCGCTCAGGCTAGATTAAGTCCTCCAACCTTAGGACAGGTTGCAGCTGAGGCCGCATTAGATACTCCTGATGAATACTTTTCTGAAGTTATGGCGGAATATGTTGCAAGAAGAAACACTGTTGTTGAGGGAATTAATAACATTAAGGATGCCTTTTGTCCAAATCCAGAAGGAGCATTTTATGTTGTTGCAAAACTACCCATCGATGATTCAGATAAATTTTGCAGATGGTTACTTGAGGATTTTAACTACGAAAATCAAACAATTATGTTGGCACCTGCCTCTGGCTTTTATTCCAGCCCTGGAAAAGGTAAGGATGAAGTTAGGATAAGTTATGTGCTCAATGTCCCAGACCTTAATAAGTCAATCAAAATTCTTGAAGAAGGACTTAAGGTATACCCCGGTAGAACAAATTAAACATTTATACTACATTATTTATGCATGAGTTCTCCATTGCTATTAGTATCATTGATGCTGTTGAGTTTGAGGCTAAGAAAGTAGATGCTAATACTATTACCAACTTAACACTTGACATTGGAACAATGTCAGGGATTGAATTTTATGCTCTCGATACTGCCATGGAAATGGCAATCAAAAATACAATTCTAGATAAAACTAAAATTATTGTAAATAAAGTTCAGGCTACAGCCAAATGTATTGATTGTAGCCATAACTTTGAAATTTTTCATATAACCGATGCATGCCCCAAATGTAATGGGTTTTTTCATGAAATAATAAGAGGTAAGGAATTGAAAATAAAGTCTATAGTTGTTGAATAGTGCAAAAAAATGCAATCTAAGATTTAAAATACCTAATAACATAGTATATCGCGGGTTCTCATAATAGATATCAGCTAAATTGTTACATTTGTGTGAATTTAATTTTCCCTTAATGACTCAAAAATCTAATAAACTAAAAGCAATAAAAACGCAGGATGAGGACAAAGTGAAGTCCGGTAAAGCCATTAAAAGAAAATCGAGAAAGAAAAAAACATCCTCGGCTAATAAGTCAAACTTTTTGTCAGATCCGAGGTTTCTAAGAAGTATTGGGTTCGCATTTCTTGTGATAGGTATTTATTTGTTTATAGCCATAACTACATTTGTAATCAACTGGTTTGCTGTTGATATAGACTCTGGTAAAGTTGCTTCAGGTGTTGCTGACTACAAGGACCATGTTGAGACGGTTATGAACTGGACTGGTTGGTTGGGGTCCTACCTAGCAAACTTTATAGTTCTTAAAGGGATAGGCATTGGAGGTATTTTTATACCAGTTATTCTGCTTGCATTGGGATTGAATTTACTTCTGAAAATCAAGATGTTTAGTTTATGGCGATGGTTTGAACTACTAATATTATCATTTGTATGGATGCCCGCAACCTTTTCTTTGATATTTCCTCTACATCCTGAAAATATACTTGGAGGCCTTGCAGGATTCCAACTGAATTTATGGGCTATTGCATATTTAGGAAAAGCAGGGCTGATACTTTTGATAATACTAATACCTGTTATTTTCTCCATGATTGACTTTAAATTTCAGTTTTCCAGAAAGGAGAAAAAAGTGCAGAATGGTAGTGAAGGTGAAAACGAAGCAATAAACTCAATAGTACCAAAGGAAGAAATTTATAATACGGTTGAATTCGCAGTTGATGATGAACCTGAATTACCTTCTGATACAACTGATAACAAAACAGATAAGCCATATAAGGTAGAAGAAGAAACAGCAATACAGGAAGATGTTTTGGAGGAAGTTGTAGAAAAGGAGGAAGTTGCCGAAGAAGAAATTGAAGGAGATGACCTGGAACTGACGGTTGAGCCGATAAAGGTTGAGAAAACAAGCGATAAGATGCCTGATACAGGAGAACATTTAGGTATTGATACGGAATTTGATCCAACATTGGATTTGGCCGATTATAAACTTCCACCATTGGATATTTTGGAAGACTATGATCAAAATAATGTACTGGTAACAAAAGAAGAGCTTGAGATTAATAAAAATAGAATTGTTGATACCCTCAATCAATACCAGATAACCATCACAAAGATAAAAGCTACCATCGGCCCCACGGTTACATTATATGAGGTAGTGCCAGCACCAGGTATCCGGATAGCTAAAATAAAAAACCTGGAAGATGATATAGCTCTCAGTCTCTCGGCCATTGGAATAAGAATAATTGCACCCATTCCAGGAAAGGGAACAGTGGGAATTGAAGTTCCAAATCAAAACCCTAATATCGTAAGTATAAAATCCATACTTGCATCAGATAAATTTAGAAATAGTAAGTTTGATTTGCCTTTTGGAATAGGTAAAACAATTAGCAATGAAAGCTTTGTAGCTGATCTTGCAAAGATGCCTCACCTTCTTATGGCAGGAGCAACTGGGCAGGGTAAATCTGTTGGACTAAATGCTATCATAGCATCCCTATTGTTTAAAAAGCATCCGTCTGAGCTAAAGTTTATTCTTGTTGATCCTAAAAAAGTCGAACTAAACTTATATTCAAGGATTGAACGTCATTATCTCGCAAAACTACCTGATTCAGAGGAAGCCATTATTACTGACACACGCAAGGTAGTTCGTACTCTTAATAGTTTGAGTATTGAGATGGACAATAGATACGAACTGTTAAAGGATGCGCAGGTAAGAAATATAAAAGAATATAACACCAAATTTATTGCAAGGAAACTTAATCCACTCCACGGACATCGATACCTGCCTTATCTTGTTCTTGTTATAGATGAGTTTGCGGATTTAATTATGACAGCAGGTAAGGAGGTTGAAGCGCCGGTGACAAGATTAGCACAATTGGCACGTGCCATTGGTATTCATCTTATTATAGCAACCCAAAGGCCGTCGGTTAATATTATTACTGGTACTATCAAGGCAAACTTCCCTGCTAGGATTGCATTCAGAGTGATAACTAAGATAGACTCCAGAACCATATTGGATACAAGTGGTGCTGATCAGTTGGTAGGCCGTGGCGATATGTTGTTTTCAACGGGTAGTGATGTGATACGACTGCAATGTGCTTTCATTGATACACCAGAGGTAGATAAGCTAACAACCTTCATTGGATCTCAACGTGCCTATCCAGACGCTTTGCACTTACCAGAATTCAATGATGAAGAGGCTGAACAAAAAGTAGAATTTGATCCTAAGGAACGTGATGAATTATTTGAAGATGCAGCATTAATAATAGTTCAAACACAGCAAGGATCTACTTCCCTTTTGCAACGAAAATTAAAACTAGGCTATAATAGAGCCGGTAGAATTATTGATCAGCTTGAAGCTGCTGGTATTGTTGGTCCTTTTGAAGGAAGTAAGGCTAGAGAGGTTAGAGTTGCAAGTGAAATGGCATTGGAACAATTTTTGAAGGATCTCAATTCTAAGGATGATATCAGTGAATAAATACATCACTATTTTATCATAAATATTTTTAGCATGCCCAAGTTTAATTTTGTAATCAAATGAAAATAAATAAAATGAAAAATTTGCTCACAATTCTAATATTGATAATTTCAATTTGTACTTATGCTCAGAGTGATAAGCAAGCTTCTAAGTTGCTTGAAGATGTCATAGACCATACATCATCATATGAAAACTTTAAGGCTAACCTGTCTTATACAATGGTTAATGTAGAAATGGGTATAGACGAGAAAAAATCTGGTGTAATCTACGTCAAAGGCGATAGCTATAGAATTGAAATGGAGGGGCAAGTAATAATTTCCGATGGATCAACAATATGGACATACCTTCAAGACTCTGAAGAGGTTATGGTAAGTAACATGGAAGATAATGAAGAAAGTATTTCCCCCACTGATATACTTACTAAATATAATGAGAGTTATAAGGCTAAATTTAACCATGATAAGAAGTATAAGAATTCAAATCTTAAAGAAATAGAGCTAAAGCCAAATGATAGAAACAATTTTGAAAAAATGAGTGTTATCGTAAACGCCAATAAACTCAGCCTTGAAAATTTCTCAGTTTATGATGCCAATGGCAATGTGTTTACTTACCATATTGTAGATTTAACGCCAAATCTTGACTTACCTGAAGATACTTTCACTTTTGACTACTCAAAACACCCAGATGTGGAGGTTATAGATATGCGCTAAAAGGATTAGCTGCGGCGTTTTTTATGATTATAGTTTACTCCTGACATAACAATTGCTATCCAACCTGCTATTAATAATAATCCGCCTACTGGCACCAGTTTACTCAATATACTAGGTCCAAAACCCGTTAGTTCCTTTAATGAACTTATATATAATGTGCCAGAAAATAAAGCAATACCGATTACAAAAAGATAATAGATTGTTGTGGTATATGATCTTTTCACATATCTATTCATGAATGTGAGAGCCAATAGAGCAAGTGCATGAAACATTACAAATTGATTTGCAGTATTAAACAAACCCATGTGGTTTACAGAAATATTGCCTTCCAAAATATGAGCGCCAACTACTCCCATAATTACGCTTAAAGCACCCATTAAACCGGTAGTAATAAGAAATTGTTTAGTCATAATTTTATGAATTGTTTTGTTAATTATTAAAGCTCAAAATAATGTACCTTTGAACCTATATTAAAAGTTTTATCAAATATAGTGAATATATCCATCGACATAAGTTATTATCCATTGAAGGATGAGTTTATACCTCCAATCAAAAATTTTATTGATCGTTTGAACAGTTATAAGAGTCTTTCTGTTGATACTAATGGAATGAGTACACAAGTATTTGGCGAATATCGGATGGTTATGGAAATAATTACAAATGAAATTGAAAAGTCATTTGAGCTACCCCATTCCGTATTTATTTTAAAAATAATTAATGCTGATTTGCAGGTTCATACAAGTAGTTAATGATTGAATTATTCGATTTCTTTTTGGAGCCATATAGAACGGCTTCTATTTTCAATATAATTTTAGAGTTTATAGCTGCACTATTTGGCGTAGTAAGTGTAATTTATGCCAAAAAGGAAAATATTTTAGTTTTTCCAACTGGTATTATATCAACTGGAATATATGTTTATATGCTTGCTCAGTGGTCTCTTTATGGTGACCTTATTATAAATATCTATTATACTTTAATGAGTATTTATGGATGGTATATGTGGAGTAAAGTTATTGATGCTAATGATAAACATATCTCGATTACGCGAACTAATTTATTGGATAAGGCTAAAGCGTTTGGGATATTTGTATTCACATCTATATTTGTGATTATAGTGTATAGGTTTTATGATATTATGCCAAATGAACTTTCTTTCAAGGAAAGTGTGATATACGCCCATTATAATTTAATTTCAGGTAATATTAATGACTTTAGAAAAGCAACTCCATTTCTGGATACATTTACAACTGGAGTTTTCTTCTCAGCTATGTGGCTTATGGCCAATAAGAAGCTAGAGAGTTGGACTCTATGGATTATTGGAAATATTGTATCAATTCCGTTGTATTTTGTTAAAGGTTATGGATTCACAGGTGTTCAATATTTAGTATTTCTTATACTAGCCATAATGGGATATATTGAATGGCGAAAACAAATTACTAATAAGAGTAGTGAAAACTAGAAAAATAGCTGTGCTCGGTCCTGAATCAACAGGTAAAACATGGTTGTGCGGTAAATTGGCAGATCATTATTTTACAAGTTATTGTGAGGAATATGCTCGAATTTATTTCCAAAATAAGAAATATGATTATTCAATTTCTGATATTGATAAGATTGCACTGTGTCAATTCGGTATTGAGAAAAAACAATTAAAAGAAAATAAACCATTAATATTTTGTGATACGGATTTTATTACCCTCAAAATTTGGTCGGAAGTTGTATTTGAAAAGACAACAGATACAATAGAAAACCTAATTAAAAACAACATATATGATCTGTATCTACTTTGTGATATTGATGTTCCGTGGAAGGAAGATCCATTACGTAAAAATAAGCACAATAGGCAATATATCTTTAATCTATTTGTTAAAGAACTAGAAAGAAATGATTTACAATATAAAATTGTCTCAGGGTTGCAGGATAACCGACTCCGTAACGCCATTAAAATAATTGATAATTATCTAGTTAACAATGAGTGATAGTAAGAAACTAAAAATATTACATCTGGTAAGGTGGTATCCAAACAAGTTTGATCCAATGCCAGGGCTTTTTATTCAACGACATATTGAAGCAGCTAATATTTATTCTGAATGTGGTGTGGTTTACACTCATTTAGTGAGCAAGGATTGGGATTCTGTATCCTCTTTTGTCACCGAAATTAGCATGATAAATGGCGTTCCTACAGCTAAAGTTTATTACAAGGGAGCAAATAGGTACCTCGGACCACTAGGTAAGATAATTAATATTTATAGGTTCTACAAAGCAAATCGTATTGGTATTGGGGTAATTAAGTCAGAATTAGAAGGTATTGACTTACTTCACATACATATATT
Source organism: Lentimicrobiaceae bacterium (assembly GCA_018661505.1). Taxonomy (GTDB): domain Bacteria; phylum Bacteroidota; class Bacteroidia; order Bacteroidales; family F082. The sequence continues at coordinate 75,669 of JABJIE010000063.1, read as the reverse complement.
AACGAGGTTAGGGTTAATAGGACTGTATTATAAACTAACTAAAGGAATTCCTTACATTTTAACGGAGCATTGGTCTAGATACCTTGATATTACATCTGGTTTTAAGGGATTTTTTAGAAAATTAATTACCAGAGTAATCGTAAGCCATGCATCTGCTGTTACTGCTGTTACAAAAAACCTTGCTAATGCAATGCAAAAGCACGGACTGAAAAATGCCAACTATTTGATACTACCAAATGTTGTTGATGATGTGTTTTTAAAATATAATCCAAAAAAAAGAGAACATAATAAAGTCAATTTCTTACATGTAAGCTGTTTTGAGGATAAATCTAAAAATATAAGCGGATTACTTCGTGTTATAAAGGAGCTGTCGCTTGAAAGAGATGACTTTGTATTTACAATGGTTGGGGAAGGAATAGATATGGTGGATATGGTTCAATACTCTAAAAAATTAGGAATAGATGAGGCTAAGCTAAGATTTACAGGATTGTTGGAAGGAAAGAGCCTTGTTGATGAAATGAAGAATGCTGATATGTTAGTCATTTTTAGCCACTATGAGAATTTTCCTGTTGTAATTAATGAATCATTATCACTTGGGGTTCCTGTTATTGCCACAAGAGTGGGGGGTATTCCTGAAAGAGTTAATAAGAGAAATGGGATTCTTATTAAACCAAATGATGAATCTCAGTTACTTTATGAATTAGGTGCATATCTAAACGGTAAAAGAAAGTTTAATCTTAGGAATATTCATAAGGAATTTGCAAAAGAATTTTCAGCGGATAAAATAGGCTTAAAATTGAATGAGATATATGACAAGGCAATAAATGCATAGATAGTTAGTCATGTAATGCAATCATTGGTAAATCAAGTCTAAAAAAATCATGTTTCGTTAATTCGGCAGAAAACATATGCTTAAAAATATTGCTTTTATGCGCAATAAATGAAATAGTGTTTATGTCATTATGCTTTATGAAGTTATCCATTGAGGTCTCCTTGTCGGATGTGTCAATAGTTGAGAATGACACACTATTAAGGTATACACTTTCATAGAATAATTCTTTGAGTTCTTCGATTAAAAATTCATGTTTATCTTTTTTACCTTCAAAGTGAAAATGGACCACATATACATGTAATTGAATATTTATCAATAATTTAAACAAAGATTGGATTTTCATGTAATCATTGTTCTTATTACTGTTACACGCATACATTACATTGATTTTTGTACTTTTTTCAAAATCTCCAAATGGAACTGCAATCACTGGAATTGAAGCTTTATTCATGATCTTTTTTGCAACACTACCCTGAAATATATCTTTTTTCCCTTCACCTCTGGTTCCCATTATAATAAGGTCTGCATTAATTTCATTACATAGGTCTATTATTTCCCAGTTTGGGTTTCCTCCTTCAACACTAGATTCTATTACGAAATTTGAGAGGTTCATAACATCCAGATATTGCTTCACAGTTGAAATTAACTTTTTCATATTGCTCAAAGACTGTTTTCTAAACTCATCAATTAATTCCATGTTCAACATTGAGCTGTCATCGAAGCTATTGTCCATTACTGGATCAGTATTTAACAATTGATCATTGAATGTATGATGAAAGTATAGTCTTGTTCTTTCTGAAGTTCCTGCTATGTTAATAGCATACTTATATGTGGAAACTGAGTGGTCTGAAAAATCAACAGGTAGTAAAAAAGTTCTCATGATTGAATTTCTGATTAAGAGGTTTAAATCAACATCAAATATATCCAAAATTGTTTAATATATAATTGTTGTTTTATACAGGGGTGTTCATTTAATCGTTTATTTTTACACATATATTTTGCTAATTCATAGCAATGGACGAAATCAAAAAGTTATGAATGTACATTTTATTGCAATAGGTGGAAGCGCAATGCATAATCTTGCTATAGCACTTAGCTTAAATGGAAATAATGTAACTGGATCAGACGATGAGATATTTGATCCCTCCAAGAGTCGTCTGAGTAAATATGGTCTTCTTCCTTCCAGTTATGGTTGGTATCCCGATAAATTATCATCTAGCATAGATGCAGTAATACTTGGCATGCACGCAAAAGCAGATAATCCGGAGTTGCTTAAAGCACAGGAGATTGGGTTGAAAATTTATTCTTATCCTGAATTTTTATTTAATCATTCAAAAGATAAAAAACGAATTGTTATAGGAGGCAGCCATGGTAAAACAACCATTACTGCAATGATAATGCATGTATTAAAGGATCTAGAGTATGACTTTGATTATCTCGTTGGTTCCAAGATCAAGGATTTTGAAGTTATGGTGAGAGTTAGTGATGATGCTCCATTAATTATTTTTGAGGGCGATGAATACCTGAGCTCACCCATTGATAGACGACCTAAGTTTCATTGGTATGCTCCTCACATAGCATTGATAAGTGGAATAGCATGGGATCATATAAATGTTTTTCCAACAATGGATAATTATATTGAACAGTTCGATCAATTTATTTCTATCATTGAACCAAAGGGAACATTAATATACTTTGACGGTGATGAGATACTTAAAAAGCTTACTGATAAGCACCAATCTCTGAAGCTAATACCATACAACTCTCCATCCTATGAAGTTGTTGACAGCACAAATTATATTAAGGAGGGTAACCTAAGGCATGAAGTTTCTGTTTTCGGAAATCATAATATGACCAATATGAATGGCGCAAAATTAGTGTGTAACCAGTTGGGTATAAGTGATATGGATTTTTATGCATCAATCGCAAAATTTGACGGAACATCAAATAGGTTGGAACTCATATCCTCATATCATAATAGTAAGGTGTTTAAGGATTTTGCTCATGCACCTTCAAAGGTATTGGCAACGGTTAATGCAGTAAAGGAACAGTTCCCGCATCATAATGTAATTGCATGCTTAGAGTTGCATACCTTTAGTAGTTTGAATAAAAATTTCATTCATGAATATAAGGATACCCTTGATTCTGCTGATTTAGCTGCCGTATATTTCAATGAACATACCATCGCAATGAAACAATTACCCGAATTATCAGTAAAAGATGTAAAATATGCGTTTAATCGCAACGATTTAACTGTTTTTACTGATGCATTAGATCTGAGGAACTGGTTAACTGAAAATAAGAATATAAATAGTATTTTCTTATTAATGAGTTCTGGAAACTTCAGAGGCTTGAATGTACAGGAATTAGGAAAAGAATTGACGGGTGAAGTATAATGCGAAATCTTATTTTAATATTATCACTTTTATTAACCTATGCGTCTTACGTTAATGGGCAGTCTGTCATTGATAGTGCAATACACGAACAACAATACCCATTGGTAATAGGTAGTATAGCTTTTTCAACAGATAGTGTAGAAATTGTTAAGGGAGATATTCCTGTTGGACAAACAACTAGCTTTGAATTTGATATTATTAATATTGGTAAGGAGAATGTAAATTTCACCAATGGTCAATCGAATAAATTTATAAGTGTAACTATAGAGCCTTCAATGTTATCAGCGGGTTCTACCGGTAAAATGTTAGTGGATTTCAAAGCAGATGCCGAATTGGACTTGGGAGAGTTTGCAGTTGAGATATCCATAGTAAGCGATGATAAGTATAGCCCCTATAAATTCTTAACACTTATTACCAATCTTGTTGAGGGAAATAATGTAGAAGAAGCTATTTATGATAGTGTACCCCATATTGTTTTTGATCATTACAATCATGATTATGGACACATGAAAAGAGGAAAGGTTATATACCATACGTTCATTATAACAAATGACGGTAGTGACCCTTTATATGTTTACGAAATAGAAGTACCCAAAGGTATCTCTGTAATTGATTCGCCAATTTCTCCCATAATGCCCTGGGAAAAAACAATATTAAGATTGAAAATTAATACTAGAGGTAGGGTAGGAGTGCAGCATAATACCATACTTGTTCATTCAAATGATATTGAAAACCCATTGGTAATTCTAGGTTTACATGGTTCTGTTAGGATATATCCAGATCACAAAAAGCCAGAAAATCAATGTGGAGATATTAGTCAAAATTTTTAGCCAATAATTTTCATATATAAAAAAACCTCTGCAGAATTAAAGGCAGAGGTTTTGAGCTTTTAAGAATATAATATTTAGCTATTCATCGAAATCAAGAATTCTTGATTTGTTGCTGTGAACTTAATTTTATCCTTGAGGAATTCCATTGCTTCAACTGGATTCATATCACTTAAATGATTTCTTAAGACCCATATTCTTTGTAGCATGTCCTTGTCTACTAGCAAGTCTTCGCGACGAGTACTTGAGGCCACGATATCAATTGCAGGATAGATTCTTTTGTTTGACAACTTACGATCAAGCTGAAGTTCCATATTTCCAGTTCCTTTAAACTCCTCGAAAATAACCTCATCCATCTTAGAGCCAGTATCAATAAGTGCTGTTGCAAGGATTGTCAATGATCCTCCATCTTCAATTTGTCTTGCTGCACCAAAGAATCTTTTTGGTTTTTGTAAAGCATTTGCTTCCACACCACCAGATAATACCTTCCCAGAAGCTGGAGAAACTGTATTATAAGCTCTTGCTAAACGAGTTATTGAATCAAGAAGTATAACTACATCATGACCACACTCTGTTAGTCTTTTTGCTTTCTCAAGTATTAGATTAGCAATTTTGACATGTTTTTCTGCAGGCTCATCAAATGTGGAAGCAACAACCTCTGCATTAACGCTTCTGGCCATGTCTGTAACTTCTTCAGGTCGTTCATCAATTAGAAGTATAATCAAGTAAACCTCCGGATGATTTGCAGCAATTGCATTTGCAATTTCCTTTAAGAGTACTGTTTTACCAGTTTTTGGTTGACTAACAATAAGTCCGCGCTGACCTTTACCTATGGGGCAAAACATGTCCATAACACGTGTGGAAACGTTCTCATTCTTATGACCTGTTAGAGAAAGCCTCTTGTTAGGAAATAATGGAGTTAGGAAATCGAAGGGAACTCTGTCACGAACCTCTTCTGGTAACATTCCATTAATTTTACTTACTTTGATTAGTGGAAAATACTTTTCACTTTCCTTTGGTGGACGAACATTACCCTCTATAGTATCACCAGTTTTTAATCCAAATAATTTAATTTGAGATAGTGATACATAAATATCATCAGGACTGTTTAAGTAATTATAGTCTGAAGACCTTAGGAAACCATATCCATCGGGCATTATCTCCAAAACCCCTTCAGCATTAACTATACCTTCAAACTCAAATGAGTACTTCGGTTTTGGTTTCTTTTCTTCGGTTGATTGAGCTTGGGTATCCTTCGTATGAGATTCGGTTTCTTTTTGAACTGGTGTATTCTCTCTTTGGGATGAGGAATTATCCTTTTGAAAAGAAGAATTTTCTTTTCGACTTATATTTTCATCTTTTTTAGGCTCAACCTTTCTATTGTCAGATGGTTGTGATTGCCTTCTGTCGTTTTGAGAAGTATTTCCTCGGTCAGTTTTTTCAGGATGTCGTGTTCTATTCCTTTGTGGCCTGTTATCTTTATTGTTATTGGCCTTATCTGAATTGACTTTCTGCTCACTGTTAACCGATAATTTTTCGTCTGGGATGGCAGTGAGTTTTGTTTCAGTTGTTTCCTGATTTCTTTTTGTTTCAGTTGTTTCCTGATTTCTTTTTGTTTCTTTTTGTTGATTTGAACCAGAAGGATCTTGATTCTTCCTTGTTTGAGGCATTCTTTTTCTGATCTTTTTAACTGAACTTCTTTTTTCTGCTTCTAAAACATCTTTTGATGGATTTAAAGCTTGATAATCTAATATCTTGTAAATCAGCTCTTTTTTTAGCAATTTGTCATGTTTAGGAATGTCACAATCTTTTGCTATTTGTCTTAATTCAGCAACTAGCTTGCCGTTAAGCTCTACAATGTCGTACATAAATTGGGATTTAAATTTTATTTCAGCAGAGAGTGCTGAAGGATAATTTTAAAAATTAGATTTTATTGTGGAATTATTGAATAAATTTTTCCTATTAGATGGGACAAATGTACTAATATTTTTCGGTATTTAACTATTTTTGCAAAAAAATGATAAATATGATTCAGAGAAAACAATCCATATACTTATTTTTAGCGGCTATATTAATGCTGATTACTTTTTTTGCACCAATGGCCTCTTTTATTGGTGAATATAATTCGTTGGTATTATACCTATATAAAGTTGAAAGTCTTGTGCCTGGTATTGAGTCACAATTGAGTCCTTATTTCATATTACCACTATTAACAATTGTATCATTAGTTATAATATTCGCCTTTGTAACCATATTCTTTTATAAGCGAAGACGTATTCAGTTAATATTGGTAAGGTTCATGATATTATTGGTATTAATATATTTTGGGTTGTATTTCTTCCATTACCAAGAAATTCTTGAAAATATCACAGGAGGATATGCCACTTTTGAGTATGGTATAAACATACCAAACTCTGGCATTCAAATACCTGTAATTGTATTTGTTATTCCACTAGTTTCTGCAATTCTTCTTTTTATGGCATCAAGGGGAATATTAAACGATGAGAAGCTAATACAATCAGCTGATAGACTAAGGTAATTTATCTTTCTGCTTCAAATATTTCCACTTCTTCTATTACACCGTTTCTTATTATAAACTTCAGTAAGGTTATTACCTTGTGTAAACCTATATTTCCTGCTGCCCCTGGGTTGATGTGTAGTAGATTTTTGTTTTTATCTGGCATGACTTTTAAAATATGTGAGTGACCAGATATAAATAGGCCAGGATTGTGTTTATCCAATAGGTATTTTACTTGTTTCTCGTATCTGCCAGGATATCCTCCAATATGTATTATTAGGACCTTGATGCCCTCAATTGTAAATATTTCAAATTCAGATAACTCGCTTCTAAGATCTGCACCATCAATATTTCCATATACTGCTCGTGTTGGCTTTATATCTTTTAGTAATTCCAACGTTTCGATGTTACCAATATCACCAGCATGCCATATTTCATGACAATCTGAGAAAAAATCGGTTGCCCTGGGGTGTATATGGCCATGAGTGTCCGATAAAAGTCCTATTCTTTTCATTGCTAAAAAGTTGCAGCTAAACCGATCTGCATATTTTCATTAAATTGAGTTCGTGGTCCGATTGGGTTTCCAGAATTATCATGGAACATAATATCATCATCATATATAAGTTCTGTATTTATATTAACGTTTAACCATGAATTTACTTTCAGAGTAACGTTAACCTGCCAATTAACATCGATATTCTGGGGATTACTAAGGTAATCTGAGAACATTTCAAGCTTACTTCCAAAGGTAACATTTTCAAAAATTTCCTTTGAGAAAATAGCTATAACTTTGGCTCCAAACATTGATTTTATCTTGCTTGCATGCTTTATTATAACTCCATTTGAGTCTGTTTCAGCAGGGGTGAGTCCAAATGAACCTGCATCCGCAAGGTTCTGATCATTTACAACTATCCATTTTCCAGTAAATGGTGAAATATTTACACTAAAGTTATCATTGGGTTTCCACTCAACACCTGGACCAATGTCAAAGGTTCCTGGTGCCATAAATTCTGAAATATAATTACTTGAATCAAGCTTATAGTCGTATCCCTTAGCGAATTGAGTCCTGAATGTAAAAACAATTGTTGCATAGAAATTTTTATGTATTTCACGTCCATAAGAAGAGATCAATTCTAATTTATCATCAGTTTTCATGGGCTTATTATCACCTATCAAAGAGTATCCTAAAGCAAGGTCTAACCATACATCCCACTTGTGCTTTTCTTCGGCATAATTTCCTAGAAATGTATATTTTCCGGTTGATGCAAGAGTGTTTTCTCCACCCGCTGACCAATTTGAAAAATAACTTTGTGAAAAATTCAAACTAACGCTATTTTCAATTTTCCAATTATTTACTGTATCAGATTGTGAAATTGCTGTACAGGTTAATAGACCTAGTACAATGGTTAATATTTTGTTCATTTTGTTTGCTGGTTTATTTTATTTCACTTGATTAACATGCACATCCATTTGAGGAAAAGGAATATTGATGTTATGCTTGTCTGCATTTTTATAGAATTTTTCATTCATAGAGAAATAAACTCCCCAATAATCAGCAGGTTTTACCCAAACTCTAACAGTTAGGTTAACCGAACTGTCAGCCAGCTCTCCAAGCACTATAAAAGGTTCTGCAGGGTCATTTAATATTCTATTGTCTTCTTTTATAAATCCCATTATCATGTCTCTTGCTACATCATAATTATCTCCATATCCTATACCAAAGGTCCATTCAATTCTCCGTGAATCCTGTGTGCTATAATTTGTTAAGCTCCCATTTGAAAGTGGGCCGTTGGGAATTATTATAGTTTTGTTATCAGGTGTAGTTAATATCGTTACAAAGATGAGGATCTCTTTTACTGTACCAGAATATCCTTGAGCATTAATAAAGTCTCCAATTTTAAATGGTTTGAAGAATAATATCATTACTCCTCCAGCAAAATTAGATAATGTTCCATTGAAAGCCATTGCTACAGCTAGAGATGCTGCCGTTAACATTGCTATGAAGGTAGTCATCTCGATGCCAACCATCCCTAAAACACTAATGAATAGTATAATTTTTAGAAGAACACTAGCCATGCTCTTAACAAATGATCTCAAAGCAGGTGTGATATCACTTTTGTCTAAAATTACACCAAATCTGTTTGATATAAATCTAATTACCCATAGTCCTATAATAAGAACAATAATTGCACCTAATAGTCGCATCCCATAGTTAACACCATGCTCTGTTAGCCAGGTAATTATGGAGTATGCTTTGTTCGAAATATCGTCAATAGTATCCATATATATGTTATTTAGATTAAAGTTAATTGTTTGAATATGAGAACTCCTTATTATAAGGTTCTAAACTATATGAAATATTAAGTTGTTTGTTAACAGGTTTTGATGCGACAAATATATTAAAAGTATTTATATTTAAATTCCGCTACCCTGTTGATTTGGTATAAAACCATCGCGATTTTGTGATTTTTGGAATTTTATTGAAATATTTCTTTTTGATCTGATGGCATTACCATTAAGTATTCCGGGATACCATGTTATGAGGTTAATGATACGCATGGCTTCTTCTGTACATCCACCACCCAAATATTTGGTTGCCACAATATTTGATGAGAGACCGTTTTTTTCAATAATAAATTCCAACACTACTTCACCTTCAATACCTACTTTAATTGCTGCTTCTGGGTAGTTAAGGTTGCTGTAAATGAAATTACTTAATGTTTGTTTTGAACCTTCTAGTATTGGTTTTGGAACCGTATCAAGTTGTTTTATGTTGTATATCTTATATGAGGTGTCCAAAGGTAAATAAGGTGGTATAATATGGTAATATCCTCTTCTTTTGGAAAGTTTATCAAATGTTTTTTTGTTATACTTTAATTCAAAGGAAGCTTTTCCTTTAACTGGCTTTAATTCGTATGTAGCCGGTGACCATATAACTTGTTTGAATAATGATATAGCTGCTGAGTCAATTCCACGACTTACATTCTGCATAACTAGGCAGGAAATAACCTTCCCAGATTTATCAGTTTCAAAATCTATTATTACATTTCCTGATATGTTATTATTTAAATCATACTCTGGATAATCAAAATGTTTTTTTATCATAACCTTTAATGATTTTTGTCCCACTATAGGCATTGGCTCTACGTATTGTGATATAGCCAATAGGGTTATAAATACCATTATTAAGGTGGTTGTAAAACGCAACATTTTTTCTTTGTTTTTAGGACTGTTAAAGATAATTCATTTGTAGTTATTTTTACCTAGTTTTACGCATTATTTGATATAACCGCATTGATTTTCTATGATTTATAATAAAAAGAAAGAGGATTCTGAGAATATTGTAATTGGCATAAGACCTGTTATTGAGGCAATAAAGGCAGACAAAGAAATAGATAGGGTATTTATCCAGAATGGTTTAAGGTCAGAATTATTTCGTGAACTTATGACACTTCTAAAATCATTAAATATTCCATATAAGTATGTACCAGTAGTTAAATTGAATAAAATAACCCGCAAAAATCATCAAGGTATAATTGCCTATGTATCACCCGTTGATTTTTCCTCCATTGAGGAATTAATACCCTCCATTTATGAAAGGGGAGAAGAGCCATTTATTTTGATTCTGGATAAGATAACAGATGTAAGAAATTTTGGTGCAATATTGCGCACTGCAGAAAGTGCAGGTATAAACGGTGTGTTAATTCCAGCCCAGGGTGCTGCTTTATTGAACTCTGGAACAATAAAATCTTCTGCAGGTGCCATATTTAATGTTACCATATGTAGAACCGATAACCTTAAATTAACCATAGATTTTTTAAAGAATAGCGGACTGAAGATAGCATCAGCTACTGAGAAAGGAGCTGAACTATACTATAAAAGTGATTTAACAGGCCCGATTGCAATAATAATGGGCTCAGAGGATTCTGGTGTAAGTCAAGAGTATTTGAAACGATCGGATGAAAAACTGATGATTCCAATGGTTGGTAAAACGGAATCACTTAATGTTTCAGTTGCTGCCGGTATTATTTTGTTTGAAGCTGTGAGGCAAAGATCATAAGTGCAAATCAAAAAAAAAGCTCCAACCTTAAGCTGGAGCTTCAAATTTTATCTTGTGATTAGACTATCTTTTGGCTTCTTTAATACGTGCTTTTTTACCTCTAAGATCTCTAAAGTAAAAGATTCTTGCTCTTCGAACAACTCCTACTTTATTTACTACGATTTCTTCGATAAATGGCGATGCTATTGGAAATATTCTTTCCACACCTACGTTGCCTGATAATTTTCTTACGGTAAAAGTCTCTGTTGGACCACTACCCACACGCTGTAATACAACGCCTTGGAACTTTTGTAAACGCTCTTTATTTCCTTCTTTAATTTTATAGGTAACTGTAATGTTGTCACCAGCCTTAAACTTTGGAAGTTTCTGCATGTTAACAGAGTCGTCAACTAATTGTAATAATTCGTTCTTGCCCATCGATTTAATATTAAGAGTAGATTTCTCAAAAATGAGTGCAAATATACAGGATTTTGTGATATCACAAATATTTTATTGAAAATAATTAAAGTGATTATTAAAACTCACTTGTTAGTAAGTATTCCAATTCTTATTATTTAATTAAAGAATAATTTATCCCCTACGTTTTAGTATTTTTACAGATAATAATTTATAATAATTAAACCACTTATGGTCCATAAAACCATAGTGTTTATAAAACTATTTATCCGTGATAAGACATATTGTAATGATAAAACTGAAAGAGGATAAAAATACTCCTGAAATAGCTAATCAATTAAAAAATGCTTTACTTGAGCTTGAAAATACTATCGAATCCCTCGATCGCATGGATGTTGGTATAAATATTAGTACACGACCATCTGCATTCAATATTGTATTAACAGCTGATTTTGCCAACGATGAGGCATTAGAAAATTACCGTGTGCATCCGGAACATGTTAAAGTGTTAGATTATTTAAAGTTGGTAATAGCTAAGGCTCATGTAGTTGATTACATAATATAGTTCTTGATGTAATCAAAAAATGGAGGTTTTATAAAGAAAACTATTATTTATCGTCACCAGTTATTCCGAGTTCTTCTATGAGAACAGATTGAAGTCTTTGTGGACTAACTCTAAACTTCATTTCTCCTTTTATACTGTATGAAATTTTACCTGTTTCCTCTGAAACAATGATTGCGATGCAGTCAGATACTTCACTGATTCCAATTGCAGCACGATGTCTTAGACCTGATTTGGCAGATATTTGTTTTTTAGTTACTGGCATAATGCATCCCGCAGCTTTTATTCTGTTTTTGGTTATAATCATTGCACCATCGTGCAATGGACTATTCTTGAAGAATATATTTTCAATTACATGAGATGATATTGTCGAATCTATTGGGCTGCCTGTATCAACGTATTGACTTAATTCATTCTGTCTGGTTATAACAATTAAAGCTCCTGTTTTAGATTCCGACATATGCTGACATGCAACTATAATTGGATCAATATCGTGTTCGTATTTTTCCCTTAAGGTTAAACTTAAGAATTTTAGTTTTTCACCTAACTTAGTAAAGAATGATGTTGTTCCGAGGGCCAATAGAAATTGACGTATTTCGGGCTGAAATATTATAATGAGTGCAACAAGACCAACACTAATGAATGCACCTAATATTTGGGATAATAGTTCCATTTGTAAGGCATCAACCAGCTTCCATATTAGGAAGAGGGAAACAATACCAAAAAGTATATTTATGGCAACAGTACCTCTTAACACACGAAATAAAGCATAAAGTAGTACAGCGACAAAAAAAATGTCGATGAGATCTAAAAACCGGATGTCAATAAATAATGGATTCAATTAATGTGATTTTACTTAAAAACTACGCAATATACGTTTAATGGCTATGGTAGGTTACCTTATTTGCATTTTTCCTTTAGCCATTTGTACCAACTATCCATTCCATCCCCTGTTTTAACAGATAGTGAGATAAATTCTAGATTGTTGTTAACTCTGGATGCATATTCTTTTGCTTTATCAATATCAAAGTCAACATATGGTAGTAAATCGGTTTTGTTGATTATACATAATTGTGCAGTTTGAAACATTGTGGGATATTTCAATGGTTTATCTTCACCTTCTGTGGTACTGATTATAACGATTCTTGAAGTCTCTCCGAGATCAAACATTGATGGACAAACAAGGTTTCCTACATTTTCAATAAAAAGGACTGAATTATCCTTCGGCTTCAATTGTTTTGCAGCAACATTTACCATTTCTGCATCAAGATGACAACCATTACCGGTATTAACCTGAACAACTGGTGCTCCTGCAGCTGAAATTCGGTCTGCATCGTTGGAAGTTTGTTGGTCACCCTCTATGATAAATAAGTCCATATTGTCACGAAGCTCTTTTATGGTTTTCTCCAATAGGCTTGTTTTCCCAGAACCTGGGGAGCTAACTAAATTCAAAGCAAAGATGTTAAGTGCTTCAAAATATCCTCTGTTTCTTTCGGCCTTCATGTTATTTTCAGCCAATATATCAATCTCTAGCTGTATTTCCTTAGCATTTCCTTTACCAATATCATTGGTGTGATCATGATTATGAGATCCATTACCATGATGATGACTATTTTGCCCAGGTATTGAGTATGTAATATGATTATCTTCTCCACATCCACATGTTCCGCACATATTCTTTATTCTTTAAGTGTTTTATGGTTACAAAATTAATAAACATAACCATAATACAAACCAATTATTTTTTCGGTATATGCACTATATTCTATTGTACTATGTATGTAAAACATAAGCTTTGTAGTGGTTGCGGGCATTATTTATTATCTATTTGAATTGATTATATATTAGGTTTCATCAAAATAAAAGCATCATTTTTAATTATCTTAGCAAAGAATTATAAACCATAAAAAGCCAAGCTATGAAGAAGCAAATCTCATTAAATGTACAATGTCCCCATTGTCTGACATCTTTAATGGATACAGAAAATGTATTACATGATTTTCCATCCATTAAGCTCAATATAACTACTCCAGCAAATAGAGGTATTATTCATTTATGTTCAGTATACGAATGTTTCGATCATAGGTCAAACATCGAAATAAAAGACAATACTGTGGTAGACTTTTATTGTCCGTCGTGTAATAGAGAATTACTTGTAAACGAGGAATGTAAACTTTGTGATGCGCCCATGGTGTCATTTGTGCTTTTGACAGGAGGTAGAGTTAATATATGCTCGCGTAATGGATGCTCAAATCATTACGTTGCTTTTAGCGATTTAACCACTGAGGTAACAAAATTTTACAATGAGTTCGGAGTCTAGCAAATTCGAGGTAATTGCTGACCACTTAACATTTCAATGACTCTCTTTCCTCCTACACTTGTGTTTAACCAGGCCATTCCTGGGTGATCATAACTAACTTCCCCTATAATTGACGCCTCTTCACCATAAGGGCTTTTCTTCATGCTTTCAATAACATTGTCAGCATCTTCGGAAGCAACAACCATAACAACTTTTCCCTCATTTGCTACATATAGAGGATCAAATCCTAGAATCTCACAGAGTCCACGAACATTATCATGAACAGTGAGCTTATCTTGGTTCACTTCAATTCCATAATCTGATCCCGCAACCAATTCTGATATAACAGTACCTAAGCCACCACGTGTTGCATCCCTCATAAATCTGATATTATCACTAACAGATAATGCATCTGCTATGAGATCGTTAAGAGGTGCACAATCACTCTCTATATGGGTATTTATATTTAATTCATTACGAGCAGCCATTATGGCCATTCCATGATCTCCTATACTACCATTAATAATAATTTTATCTCCAGGTAGAATATTATCTCCCAAGCTTATATGAACATTTCTTTCCTCAAGATCTCCAATACCCGAAGTATTTATGAATACTTTATCACACTTTCCTTTGTCAACAACCTTTGTGTCGCCTGTTACAATGGGCACACCTGCTTTTTTTGCATCCTGAGCCATTGAAATAACTATTTCTTCAAGTTGCTTAAAAGGCATTCCCTCCTCAATTATAAATCCGCAACTTAGATATTTTGGAATAGCACCAGATACTGCAAGGTCATTTATGGTGCCAGCAACAGCAATGTTACCAATATTTCCACCAGGAAAGAAAATAGGATCTACAACAAAGGAATCTGTTGTGAATGCAATCCTTGAATTATTTATATCAACAATAGCTGAGTCCGACTGTTGAGATAATATTGAATTTGAGAAGTGCTTGATAAAAAGGTTATTTATCAAATCATGGCTTAATTTACCGCCACTCCCGTGGCCAAGTATAATTTTATCATTATTTTTAGTCATTGTCACAAAAAATAAATTTATTATCTGTTGTACAAGTAGTAGGCATGGCAAGACCCTTCGCTTGAAACCATGCATGCTCCAACTGGGTCACTTGGTGTACAAGCCTTACCAAAAAGTTTACAATCCTTTGGTTTTTTTTCACCCCTTAATATTAATCCGCAAATACAGCCCTTGGGTTCTTTAAGTTCTTCAACTTCAACTTTAATCATTTCTTCAGCATCAAACTTATGATACTTCCTCTTAATTTTTAAACCGCTATCTTTTAGCACACCAAGGCCCCTCCACCAGTCATCTCTGGGTTCAAATACTTCGTCAAGCATATCCTGGGCAACCTTATTGCCATCTGGCTTTACAACTCTAGAATATTGTATTTCTACCTTAGCTTCATTGTTCTCCTTCTGCTTAACTAGCATATGAATGGATTGCATCAGGTCAACTGGCTCAAATCCACTTATAACAACGCCCATATTAAATTTTTTTGGGATATTCTCATAAATACCCTTACCAGTTATGGTGCTAACATGACCGGGGCCTATATAGCCATCTAATTGAACCCCTTCATCAATTAATGATTCCATTGCTGGTGGCATAACCTTATGTGCACTGAATACAAAGAAGTTGGTTAAACTTGCGGTTTGTGCCTTTATTATTCCCGCTGCGGAAGCTGGAGCAGTTGTTTCAAATCCAATGCCAAGAAATACAACTCTTTTACTCTTATTCTTCTTTGCAATTAACATTGCATCTAAAATTGAGTAAATAATTCTAATATCTGCGCCATCAGCTTTTTCTCTTTCCAATGAAGAGGAGGACCCAGGCACTTTTATTAGATCCCCATAAGTAGTAATAATAACATCTTCAAGTCTGCTATAAGCTATTGCACGGTCAACATATTCTCTACCTGTAACACAAACAGGACAACCTGGACCAGATATTAATTCAACATTCTCTGGTAATAGATGTGGTAATCCAAACTTTTGTATTGACATTGTATGACCACCACATACCTCCATTAATCTTATTGGTTGATTGGAAATGGTTTTTATTTGGTTGGCAAAATATTTTACAATATCCTTATTTCGATATTCGTCAATATACTTCATTCTATACTATTCTTTTATTTTGTTTCAGCTCTTCCTTATCTAAATTATCGTTTAATTTCTTAAACTCTTCAAAGGTTGCCAAAATACTATTTGCTTCTTCAGTATCTAATTTTTGCAATGCAAACCCAGTATGTATAAGTAGGTAGTCACCAACCTTCAAGTCTTCCTCTGATATTAAATCAAGGCTTGTGTTATAAGTTGATTGACCAACAGAACAAACAGCCATTCCACCTTCAATGCTCTCTATTCGAGCAGGAATACTTAAACACATAGTTAAAATGTTTTAATTACAAATTAATTTTAATTCTCTTCTTTTTGCTGCTATTGCAAGTTGTCCCAATGCAATTCCTCCATCATTTGAAGGAATATCAGATTGGCTATAGCATTCAAAGCCAGCTTCCAGTAACTGAATCTCCGATTTCTCAAGCAGAATAGAATTCTGAAATGAACCACCAGAGAGTATGACTTTATTTATACCAGATTTATCTCTCGCTTCTGATGCAATATCCACTATAATAGCTACAATTGTATTGTGAAATTTACCAGCAATATTTGAAATACTAACACCTGATTCCATATCATCAATAATGCCGACAAAGGTATGTTTTAAACTTATATTATCAGAAATTTCATAGCTATAAATAGCTTCAAAATGCTTATTTGAAATGGATTCAAATTGCATTGGTGCCTCTGCATGATATGTTGATATTTTGCATATACCTGTTAATGCGGCTACTGCATCAAAAAGTCTGCCCGTGCTACTAGTTAGAGGACAGTTTATATTTTGCTTAATCATATTTAAAATGGTAGCTAGCTCTTTTTTATCTACGTTTTCAAATAAATTAGGCCTGGTCTTGATAATATCTTCACCGAAATATTTTATTAGGTATGAAGTCATCATTCTCCATGGATATTTTGATACAGCATCTCCTCCAGGTTGTGGGATATATTCAAAGTGATTTATTCTTTCATAATCTGCCAAATCACAAATAAAGAATTCACCTCCCCAAACATGTCCGTCATCTCCTAAGCCCGTACCATCGAAACTCACACCAATAACCTTTTCATCAATATTATTTTCTGCCATGCATGATGCAATGTGAGCATGATGGTGTTGAACACTTGTGGACTGAATACCTAATTTATCCACAAACCTTGATGAGAGGTAGTCGGGATGTAAGTCCACAGCTGCTAACTGAGGTGTAAAACGAAACAATTTGAAATACCTATCTACGGATTCTTCATAAAACTCTAATGTTTCAAGATTTTTTAGGTCACCAATATGCTGACTTAAAATAGCTTGTTTTCCCTTTCCAATAGAAAAACAATTCACAAGCTCAGCTCCTGCAGCAAAAATTCCTTCTGTATGCAAGTTTAATTCTACTGGCGACGGCGCATAACTCCGGGATCTTCGTATAACTCTTGGTATGCGGTTTATAACTTTACATACTGAATCATCAGTTCGATTATATATGTCCCTATTATAGGTAATTAATGCATCTGTAACTGGTTTAAGCTTCTCTCTGGCTAAATCATTATTAATTATTATTGGTTCATCACTAATATTACCACTGGTTAATACAATTGCTGGTGTTTTGAGCTTTTCAAAAAGCATATGATGTAAAGGCATATATGGCAACATTACACCAACCCTGTCTAACCCTATTCCGATTGAAGTAGAAATAGGTTTCTTTATTTCTAGTAATACAATTGGTTTTCTCCAACTTGTAAGCAATTCTTTTTCCTTGGAATTAATATTTAAGAATTTACTAGCACTATTTATATCCTTAAACATCAATGCAAATGGTTTACCATCTCTAGATTTAACCTCTCTTACCCTTTGTATAGCATCTTCATTGAAACCATCACAAGCAATGTGAAAACCTCCCATACCTTTTAGGGCAATTATTTTACCATTTTCCAATAAATCAGATGTCCCTATTAATATATGTTCAATTGGTTTAATAATATCACCACCTATTTCTAAGCTGTAATTAGGACCGCAGTTATTGCATGCAACAGGCTGTGCATGAAACCTCCTATCCATAATGTCATTATACTCCTTTGCACAAACTTTACACATTGGAAATTCATCCATTGTTGTTTTGGGTCTATCGTAGGGAAGATCTTTTATGATGCTGAATCTAGGTCCACAATTTGTACAATTAGTAAATGCATAGTTCAAACGGTGGGTTTGATACTTAATATCATTCAAACATTCGATACATGTTCCGATATCAGGACTCACCTCTGTTACATCCTTGGATTTTGATGTGCTTTTTACGATTGAAAAATCTTCATATCCATTTGTTGGCAAATCCGTAACTTCAATGGAGGATATTTTAGATGCCTGGGGAGTAGAAATGGATATGTCTTTTATAAATTCAGAAATAGATTTATTATTCCCTTCAACACAAATAATTACACCACTGTTGTTATTTTCAACAGTTCCAAATACTGAATGCTTTATGGCAATTCTGTATATGGATGGTCTAAAACCCACGCCCTGTACTAACCCTTTGATTAGTAACTGTTTAGCTATCTTCATTAATACGATGGTTTTACACTACAAATCTAATTTAAATTCATTATTAATTTCCAATTTTTCATAAGATAAACTCTTAATTAGGTATATTTGTTGTGAAATATTTAACAATAAAAAATTATTAGTTCTTCGGTCAATAAAATTCTAAATATGAAAGAAAAAATTCTGGAAATCATAGGTAATTATAATAAGGACAAAACTCGTCTCCTGGATATGTTGCATGATATTCAAAATGTTATAGGTTACGTTGATGATGAATCCATACTAATATTAAATCAGGAGTTAAAGATTTCAATTTCTGAAATTAAAGAGGTTATATCTTTCTATCATTTCTATTCAAATGAACCCATGGGAAAGGTAAATATATACCTAAATAACAGCGTTACGTCCGAGATGCATGGCAGAGGTGCCGTTCTTGATGCATTTGAGAAGGAATGTAATGTTACTGAAGGATCAGTCAGTGCTGATGGATTATTTGGGTTATTTCCGACGTCTTGTATTGGCATGAATGATCAGGAGCCGGCTGCAATAATAAATGGAAAAATTTTCACCCGATTAACTCCCTATCGTGTACATGAGATAGTTAAAAGTTTAGGTAACGGTATAAAAATAGAAGACCTTATATATGAGGGTGACGGAGGTGGTAGAAATTCCTTGCCAGAAATTCACTCTATGGTTTGTAATAATATTCGTCGCAGAGGTGCTTTACTCACACATGATTATAAATTTTTTGATACAACCAATAATTTACTTAGTGAAAAATCACCACAAGAAGTAATACAGATTGTCGAGGATTCAAACATAAGAGGTAGGGGTGGAGCAGGATTTCCAACAGGAATCAAATGGAAGTTTGGACGTAAGGCAGAGGGAGAGCACAAAGTTATAATTTGTAATGCTGATGAGGGTGAACCAGGTACATTTAAGGATAGAGTTATATTGACAGAATTTCCGGAAATGGTATTTGAAGGGATGGTTATAGCGGCCTATTCTGTTGGTGCTGATATTGGCTTACTTTACCTTAGATATGAATATAAATACCTTCTTAATTATTTGAATGGTATACTGGATAAAATGAGAGATAAGCACTTATTGGGAAACAACATTGATGGTATTGAAGCTTTCAATTTTGATATAAGGATTCAACTTGGTGCTGGAGCATATATATGTGGAGAGGAAAGTGCCCTTATAGAGTCACTTGAAGGTAAGCGCGGAGAACCTCGTGATAAGCCACCGTTTCCCGTTGAAAAAGGCTATCTTAATTATCCCACCATTGTAAATAATGTTGAAACACTAGCTTCAATACCAAAGATTTTGACAAAAGGTGCAGATTGGTTTGTGGGTTTGGGAGATAAGGCATCTACTGGGACCAAGATATTGAGTATCTCAGGAGATTGTAATTATCCTGGTATATATGAGGTTGAATGGGGAACATCTATCAAAGACGTATTGGATATGTGTGGAGCATTCAACATTCAAGCAGTTCAGGTAGGTGGACCTTCCGGAGCTCTAATAGGTTCTAAGGATTTTGGAAGAAACCTAAGTTATACAGATTTGCCAACGGGTGGGTCAATAATTATTTTTGGTGAGCAAAGGAATCTATTATCAGATGTTGTTATGAACTTCATGGAATTCTTCATTGAAGAATCATGTGGTTCATGTTCAACATGCCGAAACATGCCTGCTGTTCTCAAGAAGCGATTCACAAAGATACTTGATGGTAAAGGTGTTCAAAGTGATATTGATGATTTAATTAATTGGAGTGAATTACTTAAAGTAAGTAGATGTGGTTTAGGTCAAACAGCTGCTAATCCTATAACTACCAGTATAAATAATTTTCGTCATCTATATGATAGGCTTATTCAGCCTGGTATTGAGTTTGATACAGGGTTTTGTTTGGAAGATTCAGTAAAAGATTCTTGCTCTGCTGTTGGCAGGCAACCCACACTTCATCACATGTAACCTATAAAATGACAACAATGAATAATACAATAAAATTCAAAATAGACGCTAAGGAAATAGTTGCCGAAAAGGGTAAAACAGTTCTTGAAGCTGCACGTGATAATGGGGTTTACATTCCTACTCTATGTAATTTCCCAGGAGTACCTCCAAAGGGAGGATGTAGGATGTGTACAATAAAAATAAATAATAGATTTATGACTTCGTGTACCACGCCAGCGGCAGCGGGAATGGAGATAGAGAGTAATACTTCTGAAATAAGTAATTTGCGTAAAGGGATAGTTGAACTTTTGTTTGTTAGTGGAAATCATTTCTGCCCATCTTGTGAGAAAAGTGGTAATTGTGAGTTGCAGGCGTTAGCATACAAATACCAGATGATGGTTCCAAAATACCCATATTCATTCCCTCAAAAAGACATTGATGCATCAAGTCCAAAATTAATTAAGGATCAAAACAGATGTGTACTTTGTCAGAGATGTATGAAAACCATTAAAACTGATAAAGGTGAGCGCTATTTCTCATTTAGTAAAAGAGGATCAGAACTTGAAGTAATCATGGACCCAACATTATGTGAATCGATGACAGATGAAGTTGCACAACTTGCGATGGATAACTGTCCTGTTGGATCCATATTAAAAAAAGATATCGGT
This sequence comes from Lentimicrobiaceae bacterium, assembly GCA_018661505.1. Classification (GTDB taxonomy): domain Bacteria; phylum Bacteroidota; class Bacteroidia; order Bacteroidales; family F082. The sequence goes on along the minus strand of JABJIE010000063.1, from coordinate 54,488 downwards.
TTTGTTGAACCAATAGGAACTCGAAAATATGATAAAGAACCAATAGGAACTGACATTGATGGTTAAACCTTAAAAAATGGAAAAATGAGTAAGAAAATAATAGCAACAGCTTCATTAGCAGGATGTTTTGGTTGTCACATGTCTATCTTAGATATTGATGATCGAATCATTGATCTTGTGGAATTAGTTGAATTTAATAAATCACCTGTTGATGATATCAAAAAATTTACAAAGCATGTTGATATTGGTATCATAGAAGGTGGTTGTTGTAATAGTGAAAATGTAGAGAATCTCAAGTATTTCAGAGAGAATTGTGATATACTCATATCATTGGGAGAATGTGCAATTATGGGTGGTTTACCTGCATTGCGAAACGGTATACCTATTAAAGAGTGTTTGAATGAAGCATACCTGGATGGACCTACGGTTGGATTAAATACAGAGAAAATTGTGCCCAATGATCCTGAATTACCAATGATTCTCGATAGGGTTTACCCATGTCATGAGGTTGTTAAGGTTGATTATTACCTACCGGGTTGCCCACCTCGTGCTGATTTAATATGGGATGCATTAGTAGCCCTACTAACGGGGAGTGAAATGGATCTTCCATATGAAGTTATAAAGTTTGATTAATATTCTAAACTATAAAAGAAATGCCAAAGAAAATAACCATAGAACCTGTAACACGTGTTGAAGGTCACGGTAAAGTAACAATTAAATTGGATGACCAAGGCCAAGTACGCGAGTCAAGATTGCACATTGTTGAATTTAGAGGGTTTGAACGCTTTATCCAGGGACGTCCCTATTGGGAAGCTCCGGTATTAGTTCAGCGATTATGTGGAATTTGTCCAGTTAGTCACCACATAGCTGCTGCAAAAGCTCTTGATGTAATTGTTGGGGCTGGCACAGGCGAAGGGCTTACTGCTGTTGGTGAAAAGATGCGTCGTTTAATGCACTACGGCCAGTTCTTTCAATCTCATGTTCTCCACTTCTTCCATTTGAGCTCACCAGACTTCCTATTTGGTATCAATGCTGATCCTAAAATTAGAAATATAATTGGTGTTATTGAGCATCATAAAGACCTTGCAGTACAAGGAGTAATGATGAGAAAATATGGTCAGGAAGTAATTTATCATACTGCAGGTAAAAAAATACATGGCACGGGAGCAATTCCTGGAGGTATCAATAAAAACTTGAGTATCGCTGAGCGTGATTTATTATTAAATGGTGAAGCACCGCTGAATGCTGATCAAATGGTTGAATGGTCAGTTGCTGCCATTGATTTCTTCAAGGCATATCATAAAAGCAACCAAACCATGGTGGATACTTTTGCTGATTTTCCTTCCAATCATCTTAGCCTGGTACGCAAAGATGGTGCACTAGATATTTATCATGGTGTGCTGAGGGCAGTAGATACAAATGGCAATATTATTCTTGATGATGTGGATTATCAAGATTATGATAAATATATAGAAGAGGAAGTTCGCAACTGGAGTTATATGAAATTCCCTTATTTAAAGCATATTGGTAAAGAAAAAGGATGGTATAGGGTTGGTCCATTGGCACGCATGAATACTTGTGATTTTATTCCAACACCCCTTGCTCAAAAGGCGTTTGAAGAGTTTAAAGCCTATACAAAAGGTCAACCAAATAATATGACGTTGCATTATCATTGGGCTCGATTAATTGAAGTTCTACATGCTGCTGAAGAAATTAGAAACCTGCTTAGAGATCCTGATTTACAGAATGAAGACCTAGTTGTAAAAGGTGAAAAACTCAATAAGGGTGTTGGTGTGATTGAGGCTCCTCGAGGGACCTTATTTCATCACTATGAGATTAACGATAACGACCAGATATCATTGGCGAACCTTATTGTTTCTACAACAAACAATAATGAACCTATGAACAGGGCAGTAAATCATACAGCCAAATCATTCATGAATGGGCAGAAGGAAATAACAGAAGGAATGATGAATGCTGTTGAAGTTGCCATAAGAGCTTATGATCCTTGCTTAAGTTGTGCCACACATGCTCTGGGTCAAATGCCTCTAGAAATGAAATTAGTTGATAGTAATGATAATATTATATCACATAAAACTAAATAGTTATGGCACATTTAAGGAAGAGAGTATTGGTTTATGGTTATGGTAACCCTGGCAGGGAGGACGATGGCCTGGGAATCGAAATGACTAGAATGATTCAAACCTGGATTGATGAGCACAAACTTGGTTGCATGACGACAGATAGTAATTATCAGCTTAATATAGAAGATGCTGAAAAAATATCTGAGTGGGATATTGTGGTTTTTGTTGATGCAACAAAAACGGAAATTAATAATGAGTTTACTTTCAGAAAGGTAAATCCTTCGGATGCACAAGTTGAGTTTACAATGCATGCCATATCCCCTTCCTATGTTAGGTATCTTAGCGAGGATCTATTCAATAAGAAGCCTGAGACATATGTGCTTGCCATAAGAGGTTATGAATGGTCTTTTAAAGAAGGCTTATCTGCAAATGCAAATCTGAATTTGGAGCAAGCATACCAATATCTAACAAGAAAGCTTGCTGGATGGGCAGTATTTAAGAAAAATCTTCCAATAAGTATGCTTTCCTAATTTTTAGTAAATAAATTGATCTCAATTTTTCTTTAGTTTTTATAGTTAAGCGCGAAAAAACCTGTCAACTGACAGGTTTTTTTTGTGGATAATACTTATATTTCGAAATATAATAATTCCAGATGATTATTTATTTTGTAACCGTCTGATTGGTAACCAAATATATTACACTATAAATCTCTGATATTGTAAACTATACCAAGAGTAATTTTATATAATTGTGACCAGTTAGACTCTCTGAGAGGGTCTTCCCAAACATTTGAGAAACCAATTGTGAACCCAGGCGATAATCTAACAGATATATTTGAGTTAACATTATAAATTCCTCCAATAAAAGCAGTAAAACCTAAATCCCCAGAATTAATATTTTGAATTTCCGGGTCAAGTGAATATAAGCCTGGACCATTATAACCTGGTATTAGAGAAGTGTTAATGTGCGGTGCATCTGTTTCAGCTATATATAGATTGTTGTAACCCGATTGCTGCGAATTAATTAAAAAAGAATAATAAAGTGTGCCCTGTATATACAGTCTAAATTTACCCGTGCCCCTTGAATAAACTAAACTTAGTGGTATGGTTATATAATTTATACTAAAATCTTCTCTAATATCCATGTAACTATTAGTCGCATAATAGTTTGAATCAATATCATAAATGGATTGTTTACCATTCTCAAGAGAAAATTTTCTATTGTCAAAATGTATTGCAACTCTTAAATTAACCGAGCTACTTAAAATATAATCCATATAGGGCCCTAATGAATATCCTAAACCAGAGTTTGATATTGGCATTATCGGATCATTAATTCCAGTTATTTGAATACCGCCTTCGATTCCAAAGTTAGTCATGCCACTATTTCTTTGCGGGTTGATTTCCTGTGAATTTAGGCTTAGTGACAGTAGTAACAAAAATACCAATGATGTTACATAAGGATGAAATCTAAAGCTAATGATATTCATAACTTGTTATTTTATAATTATTACCATGTTTTCCATATCCATAAGATACCAATTATAATTGCTGCAAGACCAGCTATAGAATTCATCACAATTAGAATAGTATCCTTTCTCTTTCTACTTGCATATTTTGATAATAACCCGAGTAGGAATGAAAAAATAACCATGGAAATTATAGTGCCAAATGCAAAACCCACAAGATACATAATTGCCTGTTTATTATTCTCAAAAGCTAATGTTGGTAGCATACTTACAATATGTGAAACCCCAGCAAAACCATGTATTAAACCAATACCTGCTGCCGCTTTATAGGACTGTTTCTCTATTTTTATATCGTGAGTATGAATTATGGCTTCATTATATTTCTTGTCCTTTTCAAAGTTATAATTATGCCTGTGTACGTAGACAGTGTCTTGACCTACTTGATGCTTATGATCATGATGTTGACCTAGTTTCAAAAGACCTTTTATTTTTAATAATGCCCATATCCCTATTGCTAAAAGTAATATTCCCACAAGTTTTTCACTATTATTACTAATAAAATCAATGGGTATTAAATCTCGGAAAAAGAAAAATATAGTTCCAAGCAAAAGCATTCCAATGATGTGGCCAACACCCCATGACATGCCAATTAACCAGGCACGGTATCTTGTACTGATAGCAAGTGGGCCAATCGCAGCTAAATGATCGGGTCCAGCTACCACGTGTATTACAGATGCAATTAATCCAAATATTAATGGAAAGCCAACCAGATATTCGCTCATGTGTGAAAATAAATAATTATTATACAAAATTACCTTTTTGTTAATGATTTCACAACTAAATGGCGTGTTATAATTGGTAAAACAAACTATTTTTGTTGTGATTTTATAATCAATATTATGAATAGGTATTTGCTCAAATTAGCATATAACGGATCTAGGTATCATGGATGGCAAATTCAAGATAATGCACACTCCGTGCAAGCAGAGATATCAGATAAATTATCAGTATTACTTAAGGGTGATATAAGCTTGGTTGGTTGCGGTAGAACAGATACAGGTGTTCATGCTAAACAGTTTTATGCTCATTTTGATTTTGCTGATCTAGAATGGAATTTCATGGACTTGATATACAAGTTAAATAGTTTTCTTCCTTCTGATATTGTTATTTACGATTTGATTTCGGTGGATGACTCATTTAACTCAAGGTTTTCTGCCTTAAGTAGAACATATAAATACTACATATCAACAGTTAAAGACCCATTTAGTGAAAAAGTGAGTTATTTCTTCAATGGAGATTTAAATATTGATGATATGAATGCAGCATGCAAGTACCTGTTACATTATACAGATTTCACAAGCTTTTCAAAGTTACATACACAAACTGCCACAAATGATTGTAAAATTGAAACTGCTTATTTTAAAGAAACAAATGATAATTTGGTATTTACCATCACTGCAGATAGGTTCTTAAGAAATATGGTAAGAGCTATTATGGGAACTTTGCTAGAAATAGGCAAAGGTCGTTTATCCATAGAAGATATGCCAAAAATAATTGAAGCAAAGGATAGGGGTAAGGCTGGATTTTCTGTACCAGCTCATGGTCTTTTCTTGGAAGTGGTAAAATATCCCGACAATTTCCAAATAAGCTAATGAATGGTTTGTTACATTCTTTAAATAACCCTTAAGTCAATGATTTAATTATATCAGTAACAGAGTTTATTTTCGTTATATTCTCAATGGAAGGTCCTGCAACCCAAACGGTTTTATATGTTGGTTTAGTTGCAGCTTTCTTAAGCGAGTTCATTCCTTTTGACATAATAATAAGTTTGGTAATTTTCTTTAACTTCTTATTATTTAGCAACTTCCTTTTAATCCATCCATTATTAGACTTTAAACTTTTAACATAAGGTGTATTTATAACCGTTAGTGGTGTGCCAGAAATATGTGAAGTCATAATTATATCGTTAGCCGAATAATCAACAAGAGCATTTTTATAGTCCTCACTTACACCTGCTTCATCAGAGGCTATGAATATTGTTCCAACAGAAACTCCTTGAGCACCTAATTCGAAAGCTTTATCAATATCACCCTTACATGAAATACCACCAGCTGAGATTACTGGAATATTTAATTCGGAATTCAATTTTGGTATGAGTTCTGATTGTGCTAAATTTCCCGAGTGTCCACCTGCTTCTGAATTAACTGCTATAACTGCATCAGCACCACTTGCTTCAACTTTTTTGGCGTAATTTAGATCAACAACATCACAAAATACTTTTATACCTTTGGGTTTACATTTGTTGATTATCTCCTCTGGGTTTCCCAATGATGTTATTATAAATGCCACCTCTAAATCCAAACATGTTTGAAGTTGCTTTTTGAGTTTTATATTAGATTTATTAACTATTAGATTAACACCAAAAGGTTTTGAAGTATGTGCCTTAATCTCATTTAGGGCGCTTCGCATATCATCATCAGTTCTGAAGTTTAAGGCTGGGATCGCAGCTGTAATGCCATTGTCAAGAGCGCCAATCATCATCTCAACATTAGTAACTAAAAACATTGGTGCCATTATTATGGAGTGCTCAACACCAAGCATTTCGGAAAGAGAGGTTTTCATTTGGTTGTTTTTAATTTATAACAAAATTTTTCACGGATCTCCCATTTGACCCTTGTAATACACATGTATATATGCCAGGTGATAATTGATCAAGGTTCAATAAACCACCAGAATAACTTCTATTTAGTTGATCATTGTATATCTGCTGACCAGTTGAGTTATATACGGAGATATCATAATCATCTTCAATAATATCATTAAATGAAATATGGAATTTTCCATTATTTGGATTTGGAATAATTTCAAATTCAAATGTATTATTTGTATTGTTCTTAATATCAAGAAACATATCAGTATAAAAGCTATGATATATTTGGTCTCCAAAATCTCCATTAAACACTTTGAGAACATTACCATCTAAATCATACCATCTAAGTAATCCACTCCCTTGATTATTTGCCCAAAATGAAATCCCATTATGACCGGTATCATACATATAGAATTTAAAACACCCATTCATAAATGTAATTGTATCTACATATAAGGTCTCATTATCAAACCCATCGCGTTCAAGTATTACTTGGTCATTATTTAATTTAAGCTCCCAACTATTTTGGTATCCTGCTTTGTTTGTCCTAAAATGTATAACAATTGTGGATGGATAGACAGCAGGAAGGTTGTAGTTGGTCTCATATGTATTATTTATGGGATTTTCATCGTTAGAGTTATTTGGGTTGGAAACCTCCACAGTGAAGTTACCATCTCCAGCTAACCATTCTTCCCAATCAAACTCCTCTAGGATTACATTTTCCGTCTGATCAAATTCAAGATTGCCACTCCACATATATTCTTTGGAACTTCCATTGGGACCATAAGTAATTTTCAAATCTGTAAGGGTTTCACTACCATTATTAGCAATAATGATTTCGGGAGCACCTGCGGAAGGATTAAATCTTCCATAAATCTTATCGTTATTTGGGGCAATAACCTCTTCAACACTAGCGTCTAACTCAAAGTTAAGTTGGCCATATGAAATCAAATGAGTTTCCAGCAGATAATTTCCGTATTCGTCGTATTGTGAATTGTAATCAATAATTACCACATCCGAAGTAACATAGGGAGTAATTTCTATGTTCTGATCGGTAACTTTTGCACCTGGGCACCATCCTGCTCTGTCATATATCCATGTTCCTCCTTGGGGATGGAGTGGGTTATTAGCACATTCTTGCATTATCTGCCAATCTGCAACCATTTGGCCATTAACATCAAGACTTTGAATTTTGTAACAAAATTCTGCACAGTTTGTTGGGTTGTCAAATTGATGTCCTGAGGTTCTTGTTTTTACCTTGAATGTTTCTGCCATAGGATCCAATGAAATTGTATCTGGTGTTACATTCTCAGCAAAATTCTTAAGAGAAAAGGATCCAGAATAAAGTTTATCGATGTTTACAACCTCACGTGATGGAGTTCCTTCAATCATATGAAACTCCAAATCAAGAAGCTCCTGAAAGTTACCAGCAGTAACTTGCAAGGAGTCAACCAACAAAGGCCTATAATCTGTAACATCAAATGTCCATGTCCAGCCATCATCTCCCAGTGAAAGACCGTTACCATAGGGAGTAATATATCTTGCAATCTCCCATGGAATTAGTATTTCATATGGATCGCCATAATAAGGCATATCAATTCTATAGAATGTTTCATCCGGAACCACAAGGCTTGAGTCTGTTGCCACTCCTGATGCATCATACGAATAATTATTGTAGTATGCATCCCAACGAGTTAATGTATCAGAGGGAACAGGCGGATTGTCAGGATTATATGTAACTACATTAAGAGGTGGATTCTCCATAGTGTCAACAACAACAAGAGAGTCTAGTAGTAATGGATCATAAATACCATTTTCAAATGTTAAATGTAACCGTGAATCATCACCATTAGCATTTTTCATTCTAGATTGTCCATTATAATCTAACCATCCTGGATATCCAAATTGATAGCCGGTAAATCCATTCGGACTTGAGTCTGATGCCTCAAAACCTGATCCATCATTAAATCTATAGTTAGCTCTTAGATTATCATAATTGGGATGGTCTGGTGTAATATCCTTGTACATCCAATTTTTTATTTCATCCCAGCTCAGAACGGTATCCCATATTCTAAAGTCATCAATATATCCATCGTAATATCCGTCATAGCCAATTGCCGAACCAATTCTAAATTGATCAACATTGTCAACAGGCTTAATTCTTCCACTGCCAATAAACCATAGATCTCCATTTAATAGTATTTGCATACTACCTGTTCTGCAATCCTTAAGAAATGTCCAGAAATTCCATTTACCCTTATATTCATTTGCGCTAGCAGCACGATAAATTCGTTCATAACCATCGAAACCAGCATCCCAATATACTTTACCATTGCTCCATGGTAAATGAGCATTCAAAACTCTTCTGCCCAAACTATCAACACCCTCAAATATTGAAGAGTTTATGGGTTGAATCGCAGGGTCACCATACTGCCAGAAACTAATTGTAATAGCACTATCTATGGTATTAAATACATCCTTGGGAACATCAACATAATCCCAACCTCCAAAATCAAGGTAATTGTCAGGTCCATCGGAAATATTTGATTTGTCATCTGATGATGAGTCTCCAATAAGAACAGATGTTCCACTGTGATTTGCATAGCTAACATCGATTAATATATTCTGGGCACCATCCCATGAGAAAGGGAAAGAAAATGAAATTCCATTATTACCATTGGCAAGAGAGGTGTTCCTTGAATAAACAGTCTCCAAACCATCTTCAACATAAGTATATTGAGGTAACACATCTTCGGAATAGTGAGCGGCTCTAATTGTAAAGTGCTTTAGTGTAGAACTACCACTTGTTAATTCTAATTGGATACCAGTTATATCTCCGGCTTGCAAGCCAGAAGCTAAAAGCTCTGAACTTGAATAAATGAATTGTGCTCTACCATCCTTTGTGCTTTCCGTAAATGGAATATTTATGGATTTACTCATATCCCCAGGATTGCCTGTATTTGTGGATGTAGACTGATTTATATACTCAAGTGTTGGAAGGTACTTAAAGGATGGTGAAGTCATCATCATAAAAGTATCAGGAGTAATGTTGTTCACAATAAAGTTTGGGTGGAAATATAATGTTGAGTCAAATAAACCAGTTTTTTCGTATATTCTCGTGTGTGTAGTATAATCCCATTCGCCGCATGCTGGACTTTGTGAGGGATCACATTTAAGGTTATAGGACATGAGTATTTTCGAAAAACTTACTGTGGCAGGTGGAAAAACATAGGTTCCTGACCTAGGGCTATTCCATCCTGGTAATGTTGGAGTATTATGATCTATTGTTTGAATTACAATGGTATCTCCTTCAGCAGCAATTAATGATGATATACTAAGTATAATGGCAATAATTATATGGTATATTTTTTTCATACGGTCTGATTTTTTACAAACTTAGTAATATTACTATGAGAATATTAAAAAAATATAATAATTACACATAATTTAAGATGCGGTAAAATATTATAATTAATGAGCCAATAATTAATTGATATTTTTGATAGTAATCCAGAATATTAATATGCTAAAAGGTATCAAATACTTAGGAGGTTGAATATGCCTAATTTATAAGGTTAAAACCTAAATCATCTCAGTAATAATATCATCAATACTTACTCCTTCAGCTTCGGCTTTATAATTTCTTATTATTCTATGTCTTAGTACTGGATGTACTACTGCTTTAATATCATCAATATCAGGTGAGAACTTACCACTAATTGCAGCATGAGCTTTGGCACCAATTACTAGATATTGTGAAGCACGTGGACCTGCTCCCCAATTAAGGAAATCATTTGCCCATGGATGAGCATGTTTAGTATTTGGTCTGGTTTTGGATACGAGGTTTACAGCGTACTCCATAACATTATCTGCGACAGGTATTTTTCTTATTAAATTTTGAAAGAAAAGAATTTCTTCCGAGTCCATAGCTGTGGAAAGTTTGGTTGAGGTTTCTCCTGTTGTTCTTTTAATTATCTCAAGCTCCTCATTCATTTCAGGGTAGTCAAGAATAAGATTAAACATAAACCTGTCCAATTGAGCTTCAGGCAAGGGATAGGTTCCTTCTTGCTCAATGGGATTTTGTGTAGCCATTACAAAAAATGGAGTTCCCAATTTGTAAGTATTGCCTGAAACCGTAACGGATTTTTCCTGCATTGCCTCCAATAATGCCGCTTGAGTTTTAGGAGGGGTCCTATTAATTTCATCCGCTAAAATTATATTGGCAAAAATAGGACCATTTATGAACTTAAATTTCCTATTCTCATCTAGAATTTCGGTACCTATGATATCCGAAGGCATGAGGTCGGGAGTGAACTGGATTCGGTTATACGATAAACCCAGAACATCACTAATGGTATTTACGAGCAATGTTTTGGCAAGACCTGGCACACCAACAAGTAATACATGTCCCTGACTAAAAATTGAAATAAGTGAATTTTTGACAATATCTTCTTGCCCTACGATTACCTGTGAAATTTCATTTTTTAGATTTTGATATTTCTTAACCAAAGCTTCAAGAGCTTCAACATCTGATTTATATGTATTATTTGTCATCTCTATTTAATTGTATTTTAAAAGCAGATCTAATTCATCCCCCAATCATGAACAAATGTACATGATTCATATTCCTCATTAATTCTAACGTATGTATTAGCAGCTTTCTCTTCAATCCATTCGCTAACCGTTACCATTTGTTTATTCTGCAGAGCCCATTCTCTAATTTTCGTATAATCCTCCTGAAGATTTGCTTGATGCGGCTGTGATCTTTTCTTGAGCAGTATTATTCTAAATGCATCCTTATTATCCTCTGTTTTCATGGGAACAGGATTTGAAATATCGCCAACTTCCATTTTTTCTATGGTAAAAGAAACTTGCGAATCAAGTTCCTCGGCTTCAAATGTTGTACTCATGGTGTAAGGATTTATCATCAATCCATTGTTATTAGCATTATCGCCTTCTGAAAAGCGAATAACTGCTTCATCAAATGATAATGAGTCATTATTAATTAGGAGCACAATACTGTCAAGTTCCATTTTTGCATCATTTAGATCCTGTGGACTTACCTTTGGCGAAAGTAGTATATGCCTAACATTGATATAGTCACCCTTCCTTTCAATCATTTGTATAATATGATAACCGGCCTCAGTCTCGATGATATTACTTATTTCACCTTCATTTAATTTAAAAGCAACTGCTTCAAATTCAGGGTATAGTTGCCCCCTTCCATAAAAACCCAATTCGCCTCCTTTTTTAGCTGATCCAGGATCTTGTGAATACATGATTGCCATTGTGGAAAAACTACTTCCGTCTAGAATTCGTTTTCTAATATTATTTAGCTGTTCTTTTACCATCAACTTCTCCGAAATACTAATTGGAGGATTTTTCACTATTTCCGCTATAACATATTCTGTTTTGATAATCGGGATGCTATCCTTAGGTATGGATTTGTAAAATACCCGTATCTCAGATGGTGTTACATCAATTCCACTTACGATCTCTGATTGAACTTGCTGCGCAAGCATCTGTTCCCTTACTATATCTTGTAACTCCTGTTTTATCTCAATTAATGTTTTTCCATAGTAGTCTTCCATTTTTTCCTGAGAACCAAATTGCTGTATAAATCCGGATAGACGTCTATCAAGATCTGCCTCAACTTGAATATCACTTATAACTATACTATCTACTTCTGCTTGTGCAACCATGAGTTTTTGGAATAATATGTCTTCAATAATATCACACTTCAGTTCACTTACACTTGCACTTATACCACCTTGCATTTTATAATTAAGGTACTGATTCTGTATATCACTTTCTAGTACGATATTTTTTCCTACTATGGCTACAACTCCGTCTATAATTTGCTCGTTCTGACCATTGGTTGTAATTGATGTTAATATAATAAGCATCAGTAGCGATGATGATAGAGAGGTCTTTTTCAGTAAGTTGAAAAATCTTATTTTACTTGAAATTATCATTATAGTTATTTTATTGAGCAGCAATATATTTAGTTTAATTATTGTAATATATCTCAAAGTCTTTATTGATTATGGCTCTTTCGTATATATCATTTCTAACTTCTTTTGCCAATTTAATCTTTCTTTTTGATATTATGATGTTGTAAATATCCTTTCTTTCAAAATCCAATGGACTAATGTCATCTTTGATTCTAAAGTCAAAGAATTTAATATAGTATATCAGCCTTTCAGTATTAATCTTCACCATTCGGTTATTTTTTAGAAATAGCTCAATATTGTATGTTTCTATGGGGATTGTTTTTTGAATATCGAAAAAAGTTACCCATTTTGATGTGTCCAAGCTATAAGATAACGCATATGATGGCGCATAGTACTCTATTGAATCAAATAATAAAGAATCTGCCAAGGTAAATAAATGATCAAATATTTCTTCTTTTTCATCGGAATTATCAGTAATAACATACAATGCTTTTGATATGTTCTCCTTCAATTCAAAATCACTTAGGTGAGAGTTGTAATAATCATAAATCTCATCTTCTGAAACTATAGTATCTAAATTTTGATTGATAAGGCTCGTCTCATAATTGTATATGATAAGTGAATTTCTGTAGTCATCTAGCTGCTTTGTGAAGTCCAATTGATCCAAAGGAAGATTCATTTCAGCCTGATATATCATAACATTAGTTCGAACCCACTCATTTACGTACCCTCTTACCGTTGATATACTATCTCTAGGTGACATATTTTTGGGGAATAATCCTTGAAGATCATCTATATAAAGATATTTGTCATGTACCCGAGCTAGTATTTTACTATCATTATTATTCATATTATTTAAGCAACCCGTGGTTACAAATAACAATAATAGATATGATAATAGCTTCCTCAAAATATTAAAATGTACTTATTAGTTGCTTGGATTCTTCTCAATGATGATCTTTTCGAGCACATCATCATTTATTTCTACGGTGTATTCTGTTTTTAATTCCTTCAACCACTGAGTTTCAAGAAAACTTTGATAATCAGCAGTTACGAGTCCTCTGGCATCTTTAAGAGCCTTGGGTTCTGGAGATAAAACTTCTCTAACCTTAACAATAACTGTTAAATCTTCAACGTCAGAATTAACAGGTTCCGATACCCCAACTGCCCAGTCTATTTGGTCAACGTATTTATTGTCGCCCAATTCATATGTGTTTGGTATAATTCTTACAGCTTTTATACTATCAGTTTCAAATGCTTTTGCAATATCTCCATCATTGTCCATAGTAGATATTATTTCGGTAACCTGAGCAATAATATTTCTATCGCGAATTTCATAAACCGTAGCATCTACTCTTTCATCCCAAATGTAATTGTTACGATTACTTTCAAAAAACTCTTGTAAGCCCATAGTATCCTTGACAGCCTTTGACCAAACCTTTTCGTCAGTTAGGTTGAATAACAGGATTCCATCATGATATTCTTTCACAAGTTCTTTAAAATCAGGATAATTAGCTTCGAGATTTTTATCCATAAAACTTAAGCAGCAATCCTCCTCAAATTCACTAAACAGTTGTTTAACATAAACATCCCTGTCAATGTTATCTTGTATTCGTTGATTGATTTGAACAAATTTTGCAAAATCATATTGAGTATACTTCTCCTTTTTAATTTTTATTACTGTCTCTGTCATGAATTTCAGACTATCAGCAACAAACCTTTTATTTAGGACAGATGAATCTATGGCATCGATTATTGCATTTGCAGCTTCTGTGTATACCTTAAATTTGTTATTCGTTTTGATATTTGTAATTACAGCATCCTCACTTTTTCTTGATCTATTATCTTTTGCTAGCCTTTTCTTTAATATGGATGATTCTTCATCAAATGAACCAGGTTTATTAGACTCTATCAATTTAACAATATGATAACCATAGTCGGTTTTAATTGGTGCTGATATATCGCCAACTTGCATAATATCGACAACTTCGACAAATTCAGGTACAACTCTGTTGCAGGTAAAATGGCTCAATTGGCCATTGTTTTTAATTGATCCTTTATCTTCGGAATATTGGGCTACCGCATCTTCAAATGATAGTCCCTCTTGAATTTTAGCATGTATATTGTTTACCTTTTCTGTTTTACGCAGAGAGTCTTGTTTTGAAGCGTCTGGTCTTAATGCTACAAAAATATGAGCAACTTGGGCGGTTCCCATTGCATCCTTAACATCTGTAACGTTAATAATATGGTAACCATATTTTGTTCTTACGATTGGAGATATATCGCCAACCTCTGTATTGTAAGCGACACTTTCAAAAGGATATAACATATTAAATACTGTAAAATAACCAAGATCACCTTTATTACCTTTTGTTGCACGCTGTTTATTTGGAACTGCTTTAGTATCTCTTGCTGATGGATCGTCAGAATATTCAATGGCAGCAACAGAAAATTCCTTTCCAGCATTTAAGTCATCAACAACTCTTGATATTTTATTATAAGCTTTTAGAGTATCTTCGGGAGTTGCATTTTCATCAACCATTATTAATATATGACTTGCTCTGATATCTTTTTTGAGTCTGTCATATGCTTCCAAAAGTAACTCTTCGTTTACTGATTCATCCACAAAATAGGGCTTCGCTAATTGTGTTCTGTAACCACTAAGTTCAGTTATAAAACTAGCTGATGTGTCTAATTTAAGATATACAGCTTCAGTAACTTTAAGTTTAAAATCTATATATAGGTTTAAATAATCATTAACGTCATTTTCAGAATATAATTCATCAGTGTAGTTATTTTTTTCATACACTCTCATAAACTCACCAGCAGTTACATTCTCGTTGTTAATTGTAACAAGAACTTTTTTATCTAGGTTGCTCTGAGTAAATGCAACATTTGATGATATTGCAATAACCATTACAAACAGAATTGCTTTGAAAAGAATCTTCATTTTTATATTCATTTTAGTTTTTGATAAATATTTTAATTGTTTCTACTATAATTTGGTGCTTCTCGGGTAATTGTAATATCGTGTGGATGGTTTTCAGTAACTCCAGCAGAGGAAATTTTGATAAATTTTGCATTTTGTAAGTTGGTAATAGTATGTGAACCAGTATATCCCATACCTGCTCTTAATCCACCAACCATTTGTGTTATTACTTCATTTAAGGACCCTTTATAGGGAACTCTACCAACAATTCCTTCTGGAACAAGTTTTCTGATGTCATCTTCATCATCCTGAAAATATCTATCCTTGGAGCCTTTTTTCATAGCTTCTACGGATCCCATTCCTCTGTATGATTTATATTTTCTACCATCATATATAATAGCTTCACCGGGTGATTCATCCACTCCTGCAAATAATGAGCCTGCCATAATTGAATTAGCTCCTGCTGCAATTGCCTTAACTATATCTCCTGTATATCTTATCCCCCCATCAGCAATAACTGGTATTCCAGAACCTTCAAGAGCATTGGCTACATCATAAACCGCTGTAAGTTGTGGTACCCCAACTCCTGCAATGATTCGTGTTGTGCATATTGAGCCTGGGCCAATACCAACCTTAATCGCATCTGCTCCAGCTTTTGCAAGGTCCTTTGCCGCTTCTGCTGTTGCTATATTACCAACCACTAGGTCGATATTGGGATATTTTGATTTTATTTCTTTTACCATCGCTATAACACCTTGTGAATGACCATGAGCAGTGTCAATAACAATTGCATCAGCACCTGCATCAACAAGGGCTTCAACTCTCTCTGAAGTACCTAGTCCAATGCCAACGGCAGCAGCCACTCTGAGCCTGCCATGTGAGTCTTTACAGCTATTTGGATGCGCTTTAATCTTGATTATATCTTTGTATGTTATTAATCCTATCAGCTTATTATCATCATCAACAACGGGTAGTTTCTCAATTCTGTGTTCTTGAAGAATATCAGCAGCTTTTTCAAAATCAATAAATTCTGAAGAAGTTATTAAACCCTCAGAAGTCATTGCTTCAGTTATGGGCTTTTCAGAATCTCTTTCAAACCTTAAATCTCGGTTAGTAACAATTCCAACTAGTTTTTTCTCCTTATCTACAACAGGAATACCCCCAATGGAATATTCTGCCATCATGTTTAATGCATCCTTCACACATGCATCCTCATTTAGTGTTACAGGGTCTGGTATTAATCCGTTTTCAGCACGCTTGACTTTATGTACTTCGTGCGCTTGGGCCTCTATTGATAGATTCTTGTGGATAACACCTATGCCACCTTCTTGTGCCATTGCTATGGCCATTTTAGACTCTGTTACAGTATCCATTGCTGCTGAAACAATGGGTAACTTTAACTCAATGTTTCTAGAAAACTGTGTTGAGAGGTCTGTTTCTCTAGGCAAAACCGTGGAGTGAGCCGGAACTAACAAAACGTCATCATAGGTGAGACCCTCAACCTTAAATTTATCTTTTTCGAATGACATAATTGTGTGAATTTAAAATTTGCCAAAAGTACCAAAAATAACGATACAAGCAGGCTCTGTTTATTGTTATGAAATCATATTTAACATGATTTAACTAAGAACAGAATAGATTATTCAATACCTAAAAAATCAACTTAGTTAATAAGTGTGACCGTACCCTGTTTCAAAACCTCTTTACCAAATACACTTTGATAAACAAGACGATAAACATATGATCCCATGACATGGGGCTTACCATTATATGTACCATCCCATCCCACAGTTGGATCTGTGGTCTCAAAAATTAACTGTCCCCATCTGTTGTATATCTGAAACTTATAATTGGTTCCACCAAAGCCTGTGGTTACAGGTTTAAAGCTTTTATTAACTCCATTTGGCCTAAAAGCATTTGGCATGTAAAATTCTGTTTCTCTGAAAAAACTTATGATGTTCGAATTGGTCTTTTCGTTATACCCAAAGTTATTTAGACCATTTTCTTTTCCTTGAACCCAATAGTTAATTATACTCTCTTCCGCACTAACATTAGATATATCATCTGTGTACTCCGTAATATTATGGTCTACAGAGTCAATAATTATAGCATTTGCTGGGTCAGCAGTGTATCTCCAAATAAAATACTTTTCTATCCCAGAATCATATCCTTCAAATTTATTCCATATGAGTTGATTATTTGTTTTACTCAAATAATTACCACCTAGAAATATTGTTTTTTGCTGATTTGATTCTATTGATAGGGTATTACAACTATCGTATACATCAATGCGATAATTATAATAGCCAAGGGTTGCGTTCGCGCTTTCATCTTCATAGAGGTAAGGGGAGGAGCTTACATCTGATCTGTTGAATGAAAATAACTGTATCATGTTATTGTTGTCGGGTTCGCTTCTCCATATTTCCCAAATACATGAATTCGGTGTAATGTCAATGTCAATAAGCACCTCTATAGTATTGTCTGCTTCAACGGTAGAGTTTGCTAGATAAAGGTTTGTGGGTGGAGAATAACTTCCAGTTTTGATTTCTTTTTGGCATGAAGTTGATGTAGAATTTCCAAATATACCTCTTACAAAATAAATGTAATCACTGGCATTTTGAACGTTATCATGATTATATGTTGTTTCATTACCATCAATACTTTGCACAAGTTGAAAGGAAGCACCATTTAAAGATGACCATATTTCATATTCTTGCACATTAGGTTCTGCATTGATATAGGGCTCCCATGTAAGGGAATTTGTAGCAGAGCATATGTCGTAACTAACATCATTAAGCAAAATTGGTCTCAATGGTTTTTGAAAAGAACCTGGGCTAAGTATTTTACAGCTATCTATGGAAGCAATAGCATATTCAATGTTAGAACCACAGGCATTGTAAGATATGTCAATATACTGAGAATTGGTGTTGCCCATTACTGTATCAATAATAACCCATATTCCTGATTCATATCTATATATAACCGTGCCAAGTGCATCTTCACTGGATGAGGGTTCCCATCCAAGTATTACAAACTCATCATTTAGGATACTAACGGAATCAAATATTGGTTTTTCCGGTTGAATGGTTTCGCTAAACCAATTGCCTGCTATGTTTGATACAGATTTACACCCATAGGTGTTTTCAATTTCAACCTTAAAGTTAATACTGTCAAAGCATATTCCATTTGGAATGGTATAGTTATAAAGAGTGTTTGATATATTGTTTGCAACAGAATTCCACTGTACGGGGTTGCCTTCAGCATAAATAGACACAAAGAGCTCAAACCCTTCAATTGTTCCCTCTGGCAATGGATTTCCAAGGGAGTTCCATAGTAAAGTTGCAGATCCATCGGTTGAGTTGTCAACCACTAAAAACATCGTATTATAAACCTCGGAGTCAACATCCACTGATGGATAAACAACCGTTATATAGAAATAATATATTTGTTCATTTGCATTTACCCAATTATTACCTATTGTGTATTGCATTTCTAGATTCTGACTTTCAACACTACCTGCCTGAAACCAGTTTATATTATCCGTTGAGTAATAAATTTTAAATTCTAAAGCTGTTGGGTCCAATGACCTCCAGTAAATTGTAACCTCTCCATCTTCAAGAACTTCAATGCATGTTATTATTGGAGCATCTAAAGGTTTTGAGAAAACCGATGTTAAAAGTGAAAAAGCAAAAAATATCGTTAATAATAATCTCAAGATTCCAGTTTTATTGAATTACATTGATGCCAAAATATTAAAATTTTGTTTCCGTCTTCTAAGTAACGTATGTATTAGCATATAATTATATACTTACAAATGGCAAACATACATATAACGTTGGGAATTACACCAAAAAATGTATTATGATAATTAAATAATTAATACTTTTGTAGAACTAAAAGTTTTAAGAAACCACCACCCTTTAATTTACTTTATATATGGAAAGAGATCATAAGATATTTGACCTTATTACTAAAGAGAAAAATCGTCAGATGCATGGAATAGAGCTAATTGCATCGGAGAATTTCGTAAGTGACCAGGTATTGGAATCAATGGGTTCTGTACTTACTAACAAATATGCTGAAGGATATCCTGGGAAAAGGTATTATGGTGGATGTGAAATAGTTGATGAAAGTGAACAACTAGCCATAGATAGAGCTTGTGAATTGTTTGATGCAGAATATGCAAATGTTCAACCACATTCTGGCGCACAGGCAAATATGGCTGTTTTTCTAGCATGCTTAAAAGCAGGCGATACATTTATGGGGTTAGATTTATCTCATGGAGGTCATTTATCACATGGCTCAATGGTTAATTCATCAGGTATACTTTATAACCCTGTAGCTTATAGTGTAAAGGAGGATTCTGGATTACTTGATTATGATGAGATGGAATCTCTTGCCCTTAGGGAAAAACCAAAAATGATCATAGCTGGTGCCTCAGCATATTCTAGAGATTGGGATTATGAAAGAATGAGAAATATAGCTGACAAGATAGATGCAATATTATTAGCCGATATATCACATCCCTCTGGTTTGATTGCGAAAGGTATTTTAAATGATCCTATTGAATTTTGTCATATTGTAACCACAACAACTCACAAAACCCTCCGTGGCCCAAGAGGTGGACTTATTCTAATGGGAGAAGATTTTGAAAACCCATGGGGTTTAAAGACTCCAAAAGGGGTTACAAAAATGATGTCAGCCTTACTAAACTCAGCTGTTTTTCCTGGTATTCAAGGTGGACCATTGGAACATGTCATAGCAGCAAAAGCCGTTGCATTTGGAGAAGCATTAACAGATGAATATTTTGAATATATTTTGCAAGTACAAAAAAATGCAGAGGTAATGTCAAATGCTTTCATCACAAGAGGATATAAAGTTATTTCAGGTGGTACTGATAATCATCTAATGTTAATTGACTTGAGAAGTAAATTTCCAGATATTACAGGAAAGCTTGTTGAAAACACTCTTGTTAAGTCTGATATAACAATTAATAAGAATATGGTACCTTTTGATAGTCGATCACCATTTCAAACAAGTGGGTTGAGGGTAGGTACTCCAGCAATAACAACAAGAGGGCTGAAGGAAGAACATATGGAGCCTATAGTTGAGTTAATTGATGAGGTTATTTCAAATATTGATAACCAGAGTGCAATTGAATCTGTTAAAACAAGAGTTAACGAAATGATGAGTGGATATCCATTGTTTGGTTATTAATATGGTTTACCTATAATCAAGTTTACAAGACAATTTTAATGTAACTTGTTATTGCAATAAACTGTCATGTAATTTATTACACGAAGATTATGAAATTACTCACTTTAGTTCGTCATGCAAAATCATCTTGGAGTAATTTTGACTTATCAGATCACGACAGATCGCTCAAGAATGTTGGGGTGAAGAGAACAAACAAGGTAGTTAGTTACTTAATAGAATATGGCCTTATGCCAGAATTAATACTATCAAGTACAGCTAAAAGGGCCCTTGATACTGCTAAAATAATCGCAGGCGGTATAGGTTATAATATTGATAATATCATAGCGAAAAAATCTATTTATCATGCTGATACTGATGATATTTATTCAGAAATATTTTCTTGTGATAATAAAATTAATTCATTAATGTTAGTGGGGCATAACCCAACATTCACATATTTAGTAAACGAATTTGTAAATCCTAGCATTGACAACCTTCCCACAACTGGTGCTGTATCCATAAGATTTGAAACCGACGAATGGGATAAAATACCTGATGCGAAATTTAAAGTTAACTTTGTTGTTTTTCCCAGTATGCTGCCCTAATGAGCAATAGAAAGCGTATCATAAATAGAGAAATATCCTGGTTACACTTCAATGAGCGTGTGCTTCAAGAAGCAATGGATGTGAATAATCCCATAATCGAGAGGTTAAAGTTTCTTGGTATATTCTCCAATAATCGTGATGAATTTTTCAGAGTAAGAGTTGCCTCAATGAGGCGATTGGCACGCATTCAAAACAAAAAGGGTAAAAAAACAAATATTAATGCATCATCCATACTCAAGCAGATTAATGCAAAAGTTGAGGAACAAGAAAAGTTATATAATCAAACATTTGATCAAATAGTTGAGGAGTTAAAAGCTCATGGGATTATATTTCTTGATGAAAAACAATTAAACAAAAAGCAAGGAGATTTTGTTCAGGATTATTTTAAAACAAAAGTTATCCCGCACCTATTTCCCATAATGCTAAAGAACATAATAAATTCAGATGCCCTTCAGGATAATGCAACATATTTAGGCGTGAGTTTAAAGGACTCTTCCAAGAAAAAAGAAGATGACTATGCTCTCATAATGGTACCTAGCGACGTTATATCACGATTTCTAATAATACCATCAGATAATAGTAATAGTTACATTATTATGCTCGATGATGTTATGAGGTATTGTATGGGTGAAATATTTGGTCCTTTTGGGTTTGACTTATTCAAGGCCTATACCATAAAATTTACACGTGATGCCGAGTTAGATATCGATAATGATATCAGTAAGAGCTTCATTGAGCAAATGAGTGATAGCGTCAAAAAGCGTAAAAAAGGCGCACCCGTAAGGTTTGTTTATGATAAGGATATTCCTGAGTTCTTTCTTTCTAGATTATTGCATAAATTTAATATCACAAAATCGGATAACCTTAGAGGAGGAGGTAAATACCACAATCTAAAGGACTTTATGTCTTTTCCAAAAATAGGATCCAAGAGTCTTGTCTACAAAAAAACAAAACCATTAACCCATCCGCTATTAAAGGAGAGAACTAGTATTATTAAAACCATAAGACAAAGGGATATTCTTTTACATTTTCCCTATCAATCTTTCCAATACATAGTGGATCTTCTAAGAGAAGCTTCAATTGATACTAAAGTACGATCCATAAAAATGACTTTTTACAGAGCTGCAAAGGATTCAAATGTAATTCAAGCTCTTATAAACGCTGCAAGAAATGGAAAGAATGTAACAGTGTTTCTAGAAATCCAAGCCAGATTCGATGAGAGAGCTAATATTTTTTGGACTCGTAAGTTAAGAGAGGAGGGGGTTAAAATTATAAATACCCTTCCGGGTTATAAAGTTCACAGTAAATTATTACTAATAAGACGTAAGGAAAATGGGAAGAATATTTTCTACACATATATAAGTACTGGTAACTTCAACGAGTCAACGGCCAAAATTTATTCTGACACTAGCCTGCTTACTGCTAATCAAAATATTGGAAATGAAGCTAACATGTTATTTCAAATGTTTGAGATGCCCTTCAATCTACCAAAATTTAAGCATATGATGGTATCGCCTCATCAGCTTAGAAGTGGATTTAATAGCCTGATAAATAAGGAGATAAGAAATGCTAAATTGGGAAAAGAAGCATGGATGATAATTAAGCTTAACAATATTGTTGATACTAAAATTGTAAATAAACTATATCAGGCGTCACGAGCTGGTGTGAAGATTGATATTATTTGTAGAGGTATTTGTGTTCTTATCCCTCAGGTAAAAGGCCTTAGTGATAACATAAGGGTAATTAGTATAGTTGATAAGTACCTAGAACATTCGAGAATACAGGTCTTTGCCAACGACGGTGATCCACTCTATTATATTTCTTCTGCAGACTGGATGGCACGTAATTTTGACCATAGGTTTGAAACGGCTTGTCCAATATACGATGATGCATTAAAGAGTGAAATAATGGATATATTAAAAATACAATTAGGTGATAATGTTAAAGCTAGACTAGTTAATACAAATACTATTAATGCTTATGTGGATAGGAAAAATAACATCAAAATAAGGTCTCAATTTGATATATACAACTATCTAAATAAAAAATCCCGATCCTAGTTGTGATGCTAAGTTATATTTTGAATATGATAACTATGAGGGGTTTAAGATTTTTAATTTTATTAACCTTTTTTCTTATTTCAATCTCATTAAGTAGCCAGATAAACTATAATCATTTCATTTCAAAGGGGCAAACAGAACTTCAACAGGAAAAATATGTTGCGGCCATAAAAAGTCTGAATACAGCAGTGAGGTCAAAAAAAGATGCCTTTGAGGCATATTTTCTTAGGGGAATTGCAAAATTTAGCCTTGGTGATTACCGGGGAGCAGTCGCTGATTTTACCAAAACTGTAAAATTACACCCATTATATTCTAGAGCATATCAGTATCGTGGAATTTCATATGATAGATTACTCGATTATGCTCATGCCATAAGCGATTATGATAAAGCCTTAGAAATAGATCCATTTAATCATGAAATATTTTTGGCGCGGGGAGATACTAAAATGCACCTACATGATTATGAAGGAGCAATAGAAGATTTTACATCATCACTAAATATTAAGAGAAATACTCCGTCAGCATGGTTAAATAGAGGTGTGGCAAAGCATCTGATAAATAAGAACGAGCAAGCTTTGGAAGATATAAATAAGGCCATAAACCTTGATTATTTTAATGTAGATGTATGGGTTAAGCGAGGCATGATAAAATATGAACTAGATAGCCTTGAATCTGCATTGGTTGATTATAATCATGCCATTAAGTTAGACGACGATAATCCCTTTGTTTATTTTCAAAGAGCTCTTACAAATCTTAAACTAAAGGACACATTAAATACCATATCTGATTATTATAAAGTGTTGGATTATGACAAGAATAATGCTCTCACATATTATAACCTTGCAATTGTTTATGGCGCATCTAAAAAGTATGAAGAGGCCATAGATGCTTATAATCAAGTATCTACCTTAAATCCGTTTAATGTTTATGCATATTATAATAGGGCAAGCATACACTTTATGCAAGGGAGGTATATGGAAGCTCAGAATGATCTTAATATAGCGATTGATATATTTCCTGATTTTGCTGGAGCATATATTAATAGATCTGCTGTCAGAAATGGATTAAATGATAAGAAGGGTGCACTTGAAGACAAAAAAAGAGCCGAGCAGATAATTGCAGATGCCAATGACCCAACTGTTGATTTAAAGGCTTTATATATGAGGTATGCTGATTCAGCTTATTTTAATAAGATAATTGAATTCGAGGCAGATTTTGTGAATGGCGATATGCAAAAGGGTAGGGTGCAATTTGACAGAATAAACATAGTACCCAAGTCAAACTTTCATTTAATCTATGCATTTAACCTGCCTGATTCATTATATATGCTATATAAGCAGTATGAATATTATGATGAAAACATAAGTGCATTTAATGCTGATAATAATCTTGGAATTAGATTTGTTTTTACTACCCGAGAATGGCCAGTGAGTAAGGATATAGCGATGATGGAGTTGGAAAGAATTGATAGTACAATATTAATTTCAGGAGATACCGCAGGAGCTTTTTTTCTAAAGGGGACAGTAAATGGGATGTTGCAAAATTATTCAACAGCAATTAATGCATATGATAATGCACTAGACTATGATCCATCAATTTCATATGCATATTTTAATCGTGGGACACTTCAGCATGAGATGGATGAATTTATATATTCTGATATGATGTATACAAATTCAATAACAGTGAGTAGAAGTTCCATTGGGGGAAGTCCAAATAATAATGTTGTCGTTCCAACCCATAACAAGGTTTTAAATGATTATGCTGAGGTAGTTAGAATAAATCCATCCTTACCTTATGTATACTATAACATGGCAAATGTGAAACTAAGCCTTAAAAAATATCAACGTGCAATTGATGATTACTCAATGGCAATAAAATTACAGCCTAATCTAGCTGAAGCATATTATAATAGGGCTTTAACATTATTATATGTAAATGAGCCCAAACTTGCATGCAAGGATTTGAGTAAAGCAGGTGAGCTGGGACTTAGTGAGGCTTATAATGTGATTAAAAGATATTGCAATAAGTAAGTTTATCTGACAATAGTTTCGCTTCGATCCGGGCCGTAGGATATCAATTTGATTGGAACACCAACTTTATTCTCGATATATTTTACATAGGCCTTAAAATCATCCGGGAAATCATCAAAATTGTTGGCTGAGGCAATATCTACTCCCCATCCTTTAAGATCATCATAAACAGGCTTTAGGTTGCCATCTTTTGCGTCGAAAGGGATTTCATCTGTTTCACTACCATTGTATATGTATTTGGTGGCAGCTTTTATATCTTTAAACTGATTCATAACATCAGATTTCATCATCATGAGCTCTGTAACTCCATTTAGCATTATTGAATACTTTAATGCTGGAATATCTAACCATCCACATCTTCTTGACCTTCCTGTAGTTGATCCAAATTCGTTGCCAACTTTTCTTAATACTTCACCGTCTTCATTTAGCAATTCTGTTGGAAAGGGACCACTTCCAACTCTAGTGCAATATGCCTTAAATATGCCAAATACATTCCCAATATTTTTTGGTGAAATACCAAGTCCGGTGCAAACACCCGCAGCTGTTGTATTTGAAGATGTGACGAATGGGTATGAGCCAAAATCTATGTCAAGAAGAGTTCCCTGTGCTCCTTCAGCTAATATCTTTTTCCCTTCTGCTAGTTTTTTATTCAAATAATATTCACTATTTACCTTTTCAAGTTCATTTAGGGTAGAAAGTGAGCTGTGCCATTGCTTTTCATATTCATCAAATGGAATATTGTCGATTTTAATACTTTTATAATCGGGGTTATATTGCTTTATAATTCGTAGATGGGCATTTTTGGATTTCAAATATATTGCATTAAAATCTGGGTTATCAGTATCACCAACTCTAATGCCATTTCTGCTTATCTTATCTGTGTAGCATGGTCCTATTCCCTTTAACGTGGAACCAATTTTATCTTTACCTTTTGCTTCTTCATATACGGCATCTAATAATCTGTGTGTAGGTAATATCAGATGAGCTTTGCGGGATACAAGTAAGTTTTTTCTAACATTTATGTTGCCATCATCTAGAGTTAAAATCTCTTTTCTTAGAATAAATGGGTCTATGATTACACCATTTCCAATAACGTTAGTTGTTCCTTCATTAAAAACACCTGATGGAATTGTATGTAGAACAAATTTTTTATTGTCAAATTCAATAGTATGTCCTGCATTTGGGCCTCCTTGGAACCTAGCAATGATATCATATTGCGGTGTTAAAAAATCAACTACTTTTCCTTTACCTTCATCCCCCCACTGGAGTCCAAGTAGTACATCTATTTTCATCATATCTATTTTGTTCACTAAGAGATTAGTTTAAAGTGGAATATTGATTTCTTATTACAATAAAAAACCCTGTGATTTCTAACAGGGTTGATATTGAAGCAAATTTAAGAATTTGCCATATTTCAGATGAATTAGTTATTAAAACTTACTAACTATTTTCTTTTTTGTGTGTCTTACATTTTCCATAGAATGTCAGAGAGTGATATGCTACCTCAACACCAAGTAAATCCTCCACAGATGTTTGTATCTCCTGGATTCTTGGATCACAGAATTCCAATACTCTTCCATCTTCAGTACAAACAAAATGATCATGTTGTTTGAACTTGAAGGATCTCTCAAATTGTGCACAATTATTTCCAAATTGATGTTTTGTAACAAGGTTACAATCCAGAAGTAGCTCAATGGTATTATAAAGTGTTGCTCTACTAACTCTGTACTTATTGTTCTTCATCCTAATGTATAGGGTTTCAATATCAAAGTGCCCATCTGTAGCATAAATTTCCTTAAGGATGGTGTAGCGCTCCGGTGTTTTCCTATAACCTTTAGACTCCAGATGTTCAGTAAATAGTTTGTTTACTGATTCATAGGTATCATTCTTGGAATTTAATTTCATTATCGGGTATTTTGCGGGTAAAATTAACAAAATTATTCTATCTGATATAACTATAAAAAATTATAAATATCTCACAAAGATAATAGAAGATAAAAAATATTTTTCAGCTATAAATAAATCAATTTAAACCCAAGGCCACCGAATCTAAAATTAATCGTTTGAACCTAAATTTTATCAAGTCGTGTTATCTTTATTATTGAGCTAACCTTTTTAAGTTTGGCCATTAGTTTTTTTAATATGCTAGTACTGGAAACATATATGGTTACATCGATATTTGCAATTCCTTCGTGAGCATCTAAATGAAATGATCTGGTATTGATTTTAAATTCTCCAGAGATTACACCAATAATTTCTTGCATTATACCTTGATTATCAGCCGCCTTAATATTAATACCAGCTAAGAATGTTATTCCAGCTTTTTGTTTCCACTTAGCCTTAACAATATTTTTTCCATGCTGCGACATTAATCTAATGGCATCTTCACATGTTGTTTGATGAATTTGAATTGGTTCATTTGGGAAAACTAGTCCCATAACATTATCACCCGGCAATGGATTGCAACAGTCAGAAACTATGTAATCTAGAGATGTAAAGTCTGAAATATACTGCTCATTTTTTTGGGGTTTAGGATTATTACTTTCTTGTTCAATTTCGGAACCATTTGTTTCAAGTTTTGACCTAGTGAAAGGAATCCTGAGATTCTTTATCCATCCTAATCTACTTTCACCAGGTTGCATCACCTCTTTAATTTCT
Source organism: Lentimicrobiaceae bacterium (assembly GCA_018661505.1). Classification (GTDB taxonomy): domain Bacteria; phylum Bacteroidota; class Bacteroidia; order Bacteroidales; family F082. The sequence continues at coordinate 26,851 of JABJIE010000063.1, read as the reverse complement.
TTTAGCCCAATCATCTTCTGAGCAACATAATAATACAAATTTACACTGCTCTTTACATTGATGGCTGTCTTAAGCTTGTTGAGGCTAATTTTATTATCTTCAATATTTAATTGTTTGAAGTAATCAGATAATTTTTTTCTACCATCTGATTTATATTTCTTTCGTGCTTGTTTGATCGCATCAGTAATTCTTGATTTAGCTCTGGCTGTAACAACATATTTGAACCATTCTTCGGATGGGGATTGTATTTTTGAAGTAATTATTTCTACCTGATCTCCGGAACTCAACTTATATCCCAAAGGAGCAATTCTATGGCTTATGTTTGCACCAATACATTGGTTTCCTATGTCTGTGTGGATGGCATATGCAAAATCAAGAACCGTTGCTCCTGCTGCCATATTCATCATCTTTCCCGCAGGTGTGAAGACAAAAATTTCATCAGAGAATAGATTGCTTCTGAAGTCTCTAATGAAGTCAAAAGTATTCTCATCATTTTCTTCCAGTAGGAGCCGTGTTCTGTTCAGCCAATTCTCCAAACTTGTATCTATTTTACCAAGTTCTTTATATTTCCAATATGCTGCATATCCTTTATTTGCTATCTCATCCATACGCTTACTTCGTATGTGCACATCTACCCATTTCCCATAAGGATTCATTATTGTAGTATGTATAGCTTCATAACCGTTTGCCTTGGGAGTACTTATCCAATCTCGTAATCTGTTACTATTTGACCGATATATATTAGTTATAATTGAATATGCTGACCAGCAAATTAACTTTTCGTCCGTAGTTTCTCCATTTAATATTATATCTATGGAGTATTTGTTATAAATATTTTCAAAGGATATTTCTTGCTTTCGCATCTTTTGCCATATGGAATATGCGGTTTTAACATTTAACCTTATATCAACATCGCAATTAATCTTTTTTAGCTCATTTGTTAGAACCTTTTTCAGAACGTTAAATGATAATAATCTATCTTCCTCACTACTTTGGATATTACCCTGAATCTCATTATATAATTTTGGTTGAGAATACTTAAAAGATAACTCCTCAAGTTCACTTTTTATGGCATATAAACCAAGTCGAAATGCAAGTGGTGCGTAAATGTATTGTGTTTCAGATACTACTCTGAGCTGTTTATCACGGGGTAAGCTTTCTAGAGTTCTCATATTGTGGACTCTATCCGCTAATTTGATTAATATAACTCTTACATCATCAGATAGGGTGAATAGTAGCTTTTTTATAGTTTCAGCCTGTGCAGTAGAGTTAGAAATAGATATCTCGTTTATTTTAGTTAGACCATCAATTATGTTTGCAACCTCTTTGCCAAATTGGTTTCCAATATCCTCTAACCGCATTTCAGTATCTTCAATTGTGTCATGAAGAAGAGCTGAAATAATAGATGTACGTCCCAAACCAATATCTTTTGCAGCAATTATTGCAACTGATATCGGATGTAAAATGAAAGGTTCTCCGGATTTACGACGCATATCCTTGTGAGCATCTGCAGCAAGACGAAAAGCTTTACGTACAAGCCATTTGTCTTGAGTGTTTTTGCGAGTATGCCAAACCTCAATAAGACGTTTGTATTGCCTGAGTATTTCAAGCCTTTCTTGTTCATTATTTATTACACTTACGGACATGGTATACCATTAAACAACAAAGTTAGACAATATATACGGATTGCTATATGTTTAGTTTCGACGTAAACACCAATTTTTAAATAAAAAATTAAATTAATCTATGGAGTGTGAAATTCAATAAGACCTTCCATGGGCTCTTTTAGTATTATACCCATGCCAATACCCTTGATTGTCAATGATTCATATAGTATGTCCTTAAAGTAATAGGCAACTGAACCAGTGAAGCATATATGACTTGATTTATAGTTTGGGTAATGTGAGATTTGGTTGGTAATGAAATCATCAAATGAATCTAATACCTGTTTTCTTATCCAAGTATTGGTTATATTTTTTCCTGCAAACATACTTATGTTAGCAAAAAACCTATTTGGCTGATGTTCATCGTAAATTTTATTTAAAATTTTCTCAAAAGTTAATCCCGACTCTTTTAGGAACTTGTCATGTATTTCCTTTGGTGCTTTATTTTCAAGAATACCCTTGAGTATTTTCATTCCAATATATGTGCCACTACCCTCATCACCAAGCATATAGCCCAATGACGGAACATTGGATATGACGCTTTTACCATCCCATAAGCATGAGTTTGAACCAGTGCCTAAAATACATGCAATGCCTTTTTGGTTTTTAAGAAGAGCTGTAGCCGCACCTGCTAAATCATGGTTAATTAATATAGTAGCATTTTTGAATCTGCTGGAAAGGGCATTTTTTACTCTAAGACAGTTCTCTTTAGTTGAACAACCTGCACCATAAAAGTATATTTCAGCAATGAAATAATCCTTTAGTTTTGGTAATAATTCGTTATCAATTATTTCTAGTAATATTTCATCATCATAGTAATAAGGATTAAAACCTGAGGTATTTTTAGTAGATATAACCTTATCATTTTCAATGAAGGCCCATGATGTTTTTGTGGACCCACTATCTGCTAAAATTTTCATAATAGAGGAATTAATTTGGGAATAAAAATAACAAGTCCTGTAACAAGGGCACCCATTGATATTAATAATACTGCAGCCGCACTAATATCTTTAATGTCACGAGCCACATCATTCTTTTCCATAGATATATAGTCAACAAGTAGTTCTATGGCAGTATTAAATATTTCTGCTGATAAAACCACGGATATCACAATCACAATGGCGATCCATTCCATAAGACTTATTTCTAGGATAATACCCATTAATATAGCTATGACTCCAAGTAAAATATGAATGAGAAAATTGTGTTGGGTGTATAATACGGAGCGGAAACCATTAAGAGCATTATTAAAACTTCTAATACGTTCTTTTAAGGAAAATTTATTTGCCATGGGTGCAATTTATGACAAATATAATGGATTTGGTTATTGGTTAATCATCTGCATTGCCATGTTTAACAACAGCATTCTTCTTCCATTTACCAGATAAATAGTAAATATAAACAGATATAACTCCAAAAATCCATGCTATTGGAATTCCCCACCAAATTCCATTACTACCTATTTCATTGCTTAGTAACCATGATATCGGAACCCTAATACCCCACAATGCAAGTATGGTTATTATCATCGGTATAAGGGTTGCCCCAGCACCTCGCAGCAGTCCATTAAAAATAAACATAGTACTAAACACTATATAGAAGGGAGTTACAATGTAAATATACTGTTTGCCAATATTTACTACCTCTTGACTATCCGTAAACATACTTATTAGAGGTCCTGCAAATAACAAGGCTATTATGGTTATCATCAATGATATCGAATTTATCATTAATAATGTTGATTTTAGTCCACGTCCTAATCTTTCAAACTTATTTGCACCTATATTTTGACCAACAAATGTTGAAATTGCAGCTGAAAAATTCATTGCAGGCATCACAGCAAATGAATCTATTCTCATGGCAATGGTGTAAGCAGCGATGGTAGGTACACCAAAAATGTTTACAATTCTGTAAAGTGCAAGGAAACCTAATGATACAAATGTTTGCTGAACGCCAGATGGTAATCCTATTTTTAAGCTTTTCTTGAAAATACTTTTATCAAACCTCATTTTTGAAGGTGAAAAGTCCATGAATGAGTGATATCTATTAAGATACCATATAATTGTAAAGAATGCTCCTGCTTGTGATATTACGGTTGCAGCAGCAACTCCCTCGATGCCCCACTTGAAGACCACAACAAATAGAATATCCAAAGCAATATTCATAATAGTTGAAATTATGAGGAAGTAAACTGGAGTTTTGGAGTCACCAAGTCCTCTTAGAATGGCACTTGTACCTTGAAAGCCAAAGAAAAATATAAATCCAATAGCATAAACCTTAAAGTATTCAATTGCCATCGGTTTAACGGAATTTGGAAGATCGATAATTTGGAATATCCACCCACTCATTAAAATACCAACAGTGGTAATAAATACGGAAGCAAAAAACATAAATATGTACAATGTATCAATTGTTTTTTTTACATTGTCCATTTGTTTAGCCCCGTAATATTGAGATATTATAACAGTCGCTCCAATTGCAATACCTACCACAAAAGAAATTAATGCGAAAATAAAAGGGAAGTTTGCGCCAACTGCTGCCAATGCCTCATCACCTAAAACCTTACCCACTATTATGCTATCAACAATGTTATACATTTGTTGAAACACATTTCCCAGTAGCATCGGCAATGCAAAATTTAGAATTTTATTACCTTCTTTACCTGTAGTTAAGTCTTTCAATTAAGGGGTAATTCTTTTATTTATAAAATTTTATTTACTCGATTTTATATGTTTCCTATTGCCAACTGAATTACGTGGGTCAATATCTTTTACCGATGATTTTAAATCATTTATTTCAGAAGCAACATCTTTGATATCGTTTTTGAAGTTATTTTCATCAGTCGCATCTTTGAAATCTCTGATACCTTTTCCCAAACCCCTTGCAAACTCTGGTATTTTTTTTCCACCAAAAAGCAACAAGACCACTACCAAAATGATAATTATTTCATATCCACCGATCCATCCGAGTTCATGTATCATAGAATTAACTATTTAGTTAATTGTCCCTAACGAATTGTTTTGTTTTTAAAGGACATATAAAATGAAAAGGGCAAAGATATGGGATTAGTTGATAGAATGATAAAAAAATTATTATCTGACGTAGACACTATCAATTAATGCACTGGAGACAGGCTGATTAATAACAACTTTAGTTGTTCCTTTTGGTAGGTTTGATATTAGTAGTGTCTTAGCTTCTAAATTAATATTCCCCGGAGCGCAACCCTGTTTATCTTCATGCTTTCCTAATACGGTTATGATCAGTGAGTCGGGTACGTAGGATGGTTCAAACTTGTAGAATGAATAACAATCAGTTGGCCCAATATGTCCATGAAACTGAATTATCATAGTACTATCAAAGAATATGGTATCTGGATGGTTGATACTATCAACTTTTATGGTAAAGGTAGTTACATTGTCATTTGAGTTTTTTTTGCAGCCTAAGCTGAATACTAATAAGAATACTAGCGTGTAAATTGTCCCCAATAAACCAATATGTTTTCGATTTAATTTCATTAATCGTCAAAATTTGAATTAATGTATACGGTATAAGAAAAGTCAAAAGTTGTTTCAATATTGTCTGTACCTTTACTGATAAGTCTAATATTTAATGCATAATCTTTATCTTTCATGTAATCCTTTAAATCATCATCGGTAAAATCTAAGCTAACTATCTTCGTAATATCTTCGGGTATTTTATCTAACCAGGCAATCTTTTTTTCTTGCATTTCATTGGCTGTCATATATACCTCTACGGACTCAATATAATTAAAACTTATATCCATGGTATCTATGGAGGATAGTGTTATTTCCGAAAGAGCAATCTTATTTGTTCCATATATATCACTATGATTTTCCTTAAACAAAGAATCTTTATCCTGCAATATATTAAAGATCCATATGTCGATTGTTGAACCTGGTTCATCACCCGTGAAGAAAGTTATTTCTTGGGAAAAATCCGCATAAAAATTTGTTAATTTATCTATTTTCTTGCACGAAAACAGCACAACAGTTAAAAGAATTAAATACTTCCAGTTCATAATATTTGAGTTTATATATGGTGTTTTACAATTGAAGTTCAGCTTGTAACTCAGTATCACACATCAACTTTTAAACTTTTCTATGTGTTCAGGGTTTACCATAACTTATCAAATTATATATTGCAAATCTATTAAAATTAAATGTTGTTAAGCCACGGTTTTCTATCCAGATATTATTTTCTGACCAAACATACATTTAAGACATTGCTTTTCCTTGCAATATGAGTTATAAAGCTCAATAATAGCTTGACTATCAAGAGCGTTGTCCGTATCAACACCGAGACTTTTAAACTTTCTTGTAATCTTATTATTCTCGGGTTTAATTTTACTACTCCAGTTAATTACTCTGTCGATATATACTTGCTTTCCTGTAATCTTACCATAGGAAAAAACTAAGGGCATAATAGTGTTTAATATAATAATATCGATGGTTGTGGGGCCTATTTTTTTTACTCGTGAGCTAACTTCATTTCCGAACCTATAATGAGTGTCCCAATATTTTGATGCCTTGGAAGATAATAGTTTACGTAGCTTATTTATGTCGTCAAGTTCGAATAATTGTGTTAAATCTCCTGAAATATTATATAAAACGCCTGACATTTGTGAAATTCTTATTGTGGGAAAGTTAGCAGGACGCATTCTCATAAACTTCCAAACTTTGTTACTCGAATTTTTTATCTTGTACTTTGATTTCAAATACTTATACTCGGTTTTTATAAATGTTGGATATTTTCCATTTTGAGTATTGTTTATTAGTCCGGAAGCACCAAAAAATAAAGATTCCAATTGTAATCTATTTGTAGAGTGTTTTAAAATAATCTTATGACCTATTGATTTGGCAAGTTGTTCCATGGCATCAGCATTTACTGAATAGCCAAAAGACCTTGCAATTTTCTGCAAGGCAACTTCAAAAAAGTCACCATTTGTCGTATTTAAAAGTTCCTGAACTTTTTGAGATTTATTTTGAAGTCTGTCAAATGCCAATCTCTCAAACCATTGAATTTTTGTAATGGTTTTAATATTTTGAAGTTCACCACTGCAGCTAATATCATCAATAGATAAAACCAACTTGCTATATAGTTTAAAGAATTGCTTTTGAAATTGATTCTTTAGTTCTAAGGCTGGTATTATATCACCACTTTTTCTCTTAATACTGACATCATTATTATAAACAATATGGATTATAATATTATCGTAATTATTATCTCTATCATGATTGTGTTTAAACCAATCCGATGCATTTACATGGATCTCAATATTACCAGCCCATTTTGTTGGACCTATATCAATAATTGCATTAAAGAAATCGGGTCCTGCATCATAATTCCTTTGCCCAGGTGAATGGATAATGACATCAGAGCCGGTGGTGGTTTTTAGTTTACTATTCATGAGTTTATAGGTCCATAAATAATATAGAAATTCTTCATTCATAATGATAGATCTTTAGCAGTTAAGGTTTTGGCTAATAAGTTGTAAATAAAACATTACATCATACCCATTGGCAATTAATATGTATCTTTGTAACAGTATTGAAAAAGTTCAATGGCTACAGAAGAAATATTAATTGCAGGAATAGAGTATAAAGTTAAAAAATTAATTGAGGTTAATAATTTTTTAACACAGGAAAACCAAAGACTACTGGTCGAAAACGAAGATTCTGCAAAAAAGTTAGAAGATTTAAATAAAAAGATAGAAGAGAATCAAAAAGAAATTTTTAAATTTACACTTGCAAATACATTGGAGACAGAATTTGGTGTTGAAGAGGGCAGCAAAAGGATTGATAGTTTGATTGACGAAATTAACAGATGTATTGAAATGCTTGGCGAATAGATCATTATCCTCAAAAATTGATAATGAAAGCAGAAATAAATATAAAAGTTGACATTGGAGGAAGACCTTACAATTTGACAATAAGTAGGGAGGAGGAGGAGCTTGTAAGAAAAGCTGCGGAAGATGTTAACAAAACAATTAGTAAGTATTCAAAGGCTTTTGAATACAAAGATATGCAAGATCTATACGCAATGGTATCATTACAGTATGCTTCAGGCACAATGCACACTGAAAATGAAAAGTCTTTTAAGGAAAAAGAACTGAAAGATAAATTAAAGGATGTTGATGAATTTTTATCGACTCATTTAGAAACTATAAATCATCGTTCATAAAAATAATAAGGTGCCCCCGTAATTCAGTTTGTAAATTCAACACTACAACAATTAGGGAAAAGCTTACTGTATTGTAGGACAGGCCTGAGTACCCGCATTAGCGGGGATTTTTCCGAGAGGAAAGACACTGGACGTTCGAAAATACTGGCAGCCCTAGACGTTACTTAAATTGGAGTTTACCAGCTCCGGTTGCGGAGGGCCTTTTTTTATCTCCTTTTTGCATGGTATATAAAATTAAAAACCATGGATCATAATATTATTTTAATTATTGTAGCAGTGATATCTCTGCTTGTTGGAGGTATAGTAACCAGCACTCTCCTGAAAAACTCCGTTCTAAGAAAGAGTAAGGGTTTACTGCAAGAGGCGAGAGACAAATCAGAGGTTATAAAAAAGGAAAAAATACTTCAGGCCAAGGAAAAATTCCTGCAATTAAAAAGTGAGCACGAAAAAATCATCAATGAAAAGAATCAGCAAGTTCTGAAGAATGAAAACCGTATTCGGCAAAAGGAATCAACCTTATCAAAAAAGATAGAGGAAACCAATAGGAATCAACAAAAAATAGATTCTCTTAAAGGAAACCTAGACAATCAACTACAAATTTTAGAGGCAAAGCAAACGGAGATTGATAAAATGCACAAGGATCAGGTTAATCAACTTGAAACTATTAGTGGATATTCTGCCGAACAAGCTAAATCCAAACTTATTGAATCTCTAAAGGGTGAGGCTGAATCTGAAGCAATGGTTCAAATTAGAGAGATTGCTGATGAGGCCAGACTTACCGCAAATCGTGAAGCTAAAAAAATTGTAATTGAAACCATCCAGAGGACTGCAGCCGAGCATGCCATTGAAAATACCGTTACTGTCTTTAACATAGAAAGTGATGAGATAAAAGGTAGAATTATAGGTAGAGAAGGTCGTAATATCAGAGCATTGGAGGCTATGACTGGCATTGAAATTATCATTGATGACAGCCCTGATGCAATATTATTAAGTGGTTTTGATCCAATAAGAAGAGAGATTGCTAGTTTAGCCCTTAAGAAGCTTGTAACTGATGGGCGCATCCATCCGGCAAGAATAGAAGAGGTTGTTGCTAAAACTCGCGCTGAAGTGGAGGAAGAGATATTAGAAGTGGGTAAGAGAACAGTAATAGACCTGGGCGTTCATAACATGCATCATGAGCTTATTAAATTAGTTGGCCGAATGAAATACAGGTCATCCTATGGACAGAACCTACTGGCCCACTCCAGGGAGGTTGCAAACTTAAGTGCAACAATGGCTTCTGAGTTAGGTTTGAATCCAAAAAAAGCAAAACGTGCTGGATTATTGCATGACATAGGAAAGATAGCTGAAAATGAAGCTGAGTTACCCCATGCAATTCTTGGAATGAAACTAGCTGAAAAATACAAAGAGAAGCCTGATGTATGTAATGCAATTGGTGCCCATCATGATGAAATAGAAATGGATACCCTGATTAGTCCCATCGTACAAGTATGTGATGCTATTTCTGGAGCTAGACCGGGAGCTAGACGTGAGGTTGTAGAAGCATATATTCAAAGGTTGAAAAAACTCGAAGGACTAGCTCTTACATATCCTGGTGTTGTTAAAACCTATGCTATTCAAGCAGGGCGTGAATTAAGAGTTATCGTTGGTGCAGAGCAGGTTTCTGATAAGGATGCTGACAAAATATCATTTGAACTTTCACGAAAAATACAAGAAGAAATGACTTATCCTGGTCAGATTAAGATAACCGTAATACGCGAAACCCGTGCAATTAATTACGCAAAGTAATAATCAGCGTATCAAAGGAAATCATTTACATTACTTTTATTTAAATTTTTATCAATTTTTTGCGAATTTAATATGAGGTAATTGTATTTATAATTCTAATATTTTGTGTTTTCAAAAAATATTATATTTGGCGCCGAATTACATCAAAATATTAAAATATAAATTATGAAAAAAATATATTTATTAGCAGCAAGCATAATGTTTAGCACCTTAATTTTTGCCCAAGCAGGCGGTGTTGCTCCTTTGGCAAAAGGTCAGAAACAATTGAATTTTGGAACAGGTTTTTCAAACCATGGAATACCTGCTTTTGTATCCTTAGACTTTGCACTTCACAAGGATATAACACTAACTCCTGTGGTTAATGTATTTCTTGGTGATGAAGTTAGAGTAGGTGCCTTGGTAAAGGCAGACTATCATTGGAACTACCTAATTGGTATACCTAGTAATTGGGATTTTTATGCAGGACTTCATGCCGGATTTGATTTTGGTGATGATTTCCTTCCTAGCTTCGGTCTTCAAGTCGGTGGTCGTTGGTACTGGAATGAAAAATGGGGACTAAACCTCGAATTTGGAGGTGGAACAGGTGTTGGAACAACATTTGGACTTAGTATGAAACTTTAATTAAAGGGCGCTTTTGCGCCTTTTTTATTGACTATTCCTCTCAAACTCTTCAATGAGTTCATCAGGGCTTTTACCCAAGTTTTGGAGCGAAATCAAAGCATCATCTGCGAAAACACTATTGGGATATTTCTCTATATATTCCATGTAACAATTCTTAGCCATTTGATAGTCTCTCAGCTGATCTTCGTATACAAAACCCTTTAGAAAATATACCGTTGATATATTTCTGTATTCTGGGTATTCATTAATCATTCTATTGAATATACCTATAGTTTTTTTTGCTGCGCCAAAATTCATACTTATATCTGCAGCTTTGAATAGATACTCCACCGATATCGAGTCCTTTGGATGTAGGTTAGCAAATTCAATATACATTGAAACCAATACCTTTGCCTTCTCAATATCCGGTGAGGTGATATCACCACTGAACAACTCTTGTTCTGCTAAACTAATTTTTTTCTCTGTAACTTCAGAGTTGTTGGTATTTAGATTGCATGATGCAACAATAAGGTTTAGTGAAATTAAAATTATGAAGTATCTTAACATGCTTGATGGCTTAAATATTATCGTTTAGATTTTTTCTTTGGTAGTAACATTCTATAATCAACATCTGCTGTACCATTGCTTATATTGCGTAATTTACCTTTTAATAGCATCCGCTTAAGGTTAGGCAAGTGATCTATGAATAGTGTTCCGTATATGTGATCATATTCATGTTGTATTATTCTTGCAATTATACCATGAAACTTCTCATTTTCATGGTAATTGAAGTTCTCATCGTAATAGGAAATAATTATATCAGACTGCCGCTTTACATGTTCACTTATTCCGGGTATACTAAGGCAACCTTCTGCAAATTCTTGCTCCTGACCGTCTTTACTAATAATTTCAGCGTTTATAAAAACTCTTTTTTTAGTATCTATGTTTGGAAATTCCTCACCAAATGGAGTTGGGTCAATTATAAATAGTTTAATTGCTTTATTTATTTGTTGAGCGGCTAAACCTACTCCCTTTGAGTTGTACATGGTTTCAAACATGTCTTCAATAAGCTTATCCAGATTAGGATAATCTTTGTCAATATCTTCTCCTACTTTTTTCAATGTTGGATGACCGTATGCAGTTATTGGTAGTATCATGTTTAATAATTAATATTTAGCACAATGAATCCATAAATGATTGGAGTATTAAAGTTGCACTTATTTTGTCAACTAATGCTTTGTCTTTTCGTTTCGATTTACTCAGACCACCAGCTATCATAGTATCAAATGCCATCTTTGAAGTAAATCGTTCATCAAACCTTTTTACTTCCACATCAGGATATTTACGTTGAAATTTATTTACGAATGGTTGAATAAATCTTGTTGAGTCTGATGGGTTACCTTGCATATCCATTGGTTCACCTATAACTACCATGTCAACATCTTCAGTAGTAAGGTATTTATCTAAGAATACCCATATATCTTTAACATGCACAGTTGTAAGTCCATTTGCAATAAGCTTCATATTATCTGTTACAGCGAGCCCTACACGCTTTTGCCCATAGTCTATGGCGAGGATTCTTCCCATGATAAGTATTAATGTCTGATAATTGGAGTCAAGCCGCAAAATTAGCATTTTTTTATACTTTTATGACAAATTTGTGAATAGATGGAAAATATAAAAAGACTTATAAACCTTTCTTGGGAAAATAACTCTCTATTAGCTGATAATGAGTATTCAAATGCAGTTGAGTTTGTGCTAGAGAAACTTGATAATGGTGAGCTAAGGACCGCAGAAAAAATGTCGGATGGTCAATGGATTGTTAATGATTGGGTAAAAAAGGCTGTTATTTTATACTTTGTTATCAGAAAGATGGAAAAGATGGAAGTTGGAATCTTTGAATTTCATGATAAAATTCCATTGAAACACAACTATAAGAAATTGGGCATAAGGGTTGTTCCTCATGCAATAGCCAGATATGGTGCATATATAGCACCTGGTGTAATTATGATGCCATCCTATGTAAACATTGGTGCCTATGTTGAAACTGGTACAATGGTGGACACTTGGGCAACCGTTGGATCCTGTGCTCAAATTGGAAAGGATGTTCATCTAAGTGGAGGCGTAGGAATTGGAGGCGTTCTGGAACCCATCCAAGCTGCACCTGTGATTATCGAGGATAATTGTTTTATAGGCTCTAGATCAATTATTGTAGAAGGTGTTCATATTGGTAAAGAATCTGTTCTTGGAGCAAATGTTGTTATAACGCAATCAACAAGAATTATTGATGTAAGCAATGATGAACCCATTGAGCATCGTGGAGTCATACCTCCTAGATCTGTGGTTATCCCAGGTACAACTACTAAAAAATTTCCAGCTGGAGAATATCAGATTCCGTGTGCACTTATAATAGGAACAAGAAAAGAGTCCACCAATAAAAAGACATCTCTTAATGATGCCTTAAGAGAATATAAGGTATCCGTTTAGGATTTATTACGCTTGTTTCTCTTATTTCTTCTATTAAAACTATTCTTTCTGTCAAAACCCCGTGACCTGTCAGAGCCCTTAGAATTCTTTGGTGCCTTATCGCCTCCCGATTTTGGATTTGCAATTTCAACAATAAGTGGAATATTGTGATATTCACCTCCATTTAATGACTTTAGTATTTTATCTTCATAGGCTGAGTCAACTTCAAAAAATGAAAAGTTTTTCATTATTTCAATTCGCCCCACATCAATGTTTCTTTCTCGAGTATATTTATTTATCAACCCTATTATGGAAGGTGGAGTAAGGTTTGTGCTACTTCCAGCATTTATGAAAAAGCGACTAAATCCAATCTCTGGATTTATATCTCTTCGTGCGTTACGCTCCTTTTTCCTTTTTGACGGCCTATCGTTTTCTTTATCAAATTTATTTAGATCTCTGGAACCTTTATAATATGAAAGAAATCTATTAAACTCAACAGATACGAACTTTTTAATGAGTTCCTCACGGTCCATCCAGCCAAGCTTTTTATTTATAACTTCCATAAATGGAGCGATTTGTGATTCATCTATTTCAACATTTTCAACCTTGTCAACAAGATTGAATAATTGTTTTTGACAAATATCTTTTCCACTAGGCACTAGGTATTTTTCAAAACTTCTACCTATTATCTTTTCTACAGCTCTTAATTTATGTTTTTCCCTCATGTGAAGAATGGATAGAGAAATACCCTTTTTGCCTGCTCTTCCAGTTCTACCACTACGGTGCACATAAACTTCATTTTCATCTGGAAGATTAAAATTAATTACATGAGTAAGGTCATTAACATCAAGACCGCGAGCTGCTACATCTGTAGCAACGAGTAGCTGTAAGTGTTTTATTCTAAACTTATTCATTACCATATCTCGCTGAGCTTGACTTAAATCCCCGTGTAATGCATCTGCATTATACCCATCATTAATGAGCTTATCTGCAATCTCCTTTGTTTCACGCCTAGTTCTACAAAATATGATTCCATAAATCTTCGGGTTTACATCCGCAATTCGCTTTAGTGCCTCATATCTATCCTTTGCATGTACTTCACAAAAGATATGTTTTACGTTTTCCGCAGCATTATTTTTAACACCCGTTGTTATCTCCACGGGATCCGTTAAAAACTTCTTGGATATTTTTTTAATCTCCGCTGGCATTGTTGCGCTAAATAGAAGGGTTTGCTTTTCCTTTGGTGTTTTCTCAAGTATGCTATTTAACTCTTCTTTAAAGCCCATTGTAAGCATTTCATCCGCTTCGTCTAAAACCAATGTTTTAATTTTACCAACTTCAAGTCGATTTCTCTTTATGAGATCTAATGTTCTTCCGGGTGTACCAACAACAATATGAGTGCCTTTTTTCAGATCTTTTATTTGCATGTCAATACTTGAGCCACCATAAACAGGTGTTACCCTTAATTTTTTGGTGTGAACGGAATATTTTTCCAGATCTTTCGCAATTTGAATGCATAACTCGCGAGTTGGTGATAGGATAAGACCCTGAGGTGATTTTGCATCTAAATTTGTTTTTTGAATCATGGGCAAACCAAATGCAGCAGTCTTACCAGTGCCTGTTTGAGCAAGTCCCACCAAATCTTTGTCTGACTCCAATAGAATTGGAATAACCTTTGCTTGGATTGGAGTAGGTGTTACAAAACCCAAATCTTCTACTGCCGATAATATTTTATCGCTCAGATTTAATTCTTTAAAACCGTTCATTAGGATATCTTTAATTGTCTTTTATGAAATAGTGCACCATAATAAGGAAAGCGCGGCAAAAGTAATTATTATTTGGTTACTATCTTATATTGAAGCAATTTAATATTAGATATTTATGCAATCGTATGCGAAAACTTAATGTTATTTAGAACAAGTTAAAATAAAAAAATAATTTACTTTTGCACCCTAAATTAGATTCTAGATGACACAGACGAGAAGATATACCCTTGACAAGACACCTAAGACAACTTTGGAGGATTGGTATAAACTGATGACAATAGGAAGGATGCTTGATGAAAAAGCTCCCAATTACTTGAAACAAGCCTTGGGATGGTCATATCATGCTCCCTATGCGGGCCACGATGGCATTCAATTGGCAATTGGTCAGGTTTTTGATAAAGATAATGATTTTCTTTTTCCTTACTACAGAGACATGCTAACTGCAATTTCGGCAGGTTTATCAGCAGAGGAAATAATATTAAATGGGATTTCTAAGGCTACGGATCTTGCAAGTGGAGGTAGACATATGTCAAATCACTTTGCTAAGCCAGAGTGGAATATACATAATGTTAGCTCAGCCACAGGTAATCATACCTTGCATGCTGCAGGTGTTGCTCGTTCTATTAAAATATATAAAAGTAAGGGAATCGCAATAAGCTCTCAAGGAGAATCATCAACTTCAGAGGGATATGTTTTTGAAGCTATAAATGGTGCTTCCAAGGAAAAACTACCTGTTGTATTTGTTTTTCAGGATAATCAATATGGTATTAGTGTTCCCCAGCGTGATCAATCTGCAAATAGAAGAGCTGCAGAAAATTATCGTGGTATAAAGAATCTAAAGATTATGTATTGCGATGGTAAAAATGTATTCAATTCAATGAATGTTATGCATGCTGCCAAAGAGCATGCTACAAAGCATAGTGAACCTGTTATTGTACATGCAAACTGTGTTAGAATTCACTCACATTCAAATTCTGATGCTCATGACCTTTATCGTGATGAAAACGAGCGTCATTGTGTCAAACTAAGTGATCCTCTTACACGTTATAGAATTCAGTTATTACATTCCGGTAAATTTACTGAAGAAGAACTTGATATAATAGATAAGGCTGCAAAAAAAGAAATTTCAGCTGCTCATAAGAAGGCTCTTGTGGCTCCAGATCCAGATCCTAAATCCATATATGATTTTGTTGTTCCTGAAGCATATGTAAGTAGCAAATATCCTGATGGTACTCATGATGGGTCCAATGGTGATTCTCTTCGTCTAATTCAAGCTTTGAACCAAACTTTGAAAGCAGAGTTTAGAACTAATCCTGATACATACCTCTATGGCCAGGATATGGCTAATAAGGATAAGGGAGGTATTTTTAATGTAAGTAAAGGAATGCAGCAGGAATTTGGCATAGAGCGTGTATTTAATGCTCCAATTGCTGAAGATTTTATTCTAGGTACTGCTAATGGTATGAGCCGTTTCAATGAAAAAATAAGAGTTGTTGTGGAAGGCGCAGAATTTGCAGATTATTTTTGGCCTGCAATGGAACAGCTTGTTGATAGCTCTCACGATTATTGGAGAAGTAACGGTAAGTTTGCTCCAAATGTTACAATAAGACTTGCATCAGGAGGGTACATTGGTGGTGGACTTTATCATTCACAAACAATTGAAGGAGCATTAACAACTTTTCCTGGATTACGTGTAGTATATCCATCAATGGCTGATGATGCAGCTGGATTACTGCGTACATCATTGAGGTCCAAGGGAATGACACTTTTCTTGGAGCCAAAAGCATTGTATAATGATCCTCTTGCAGAAACAGTCGTTCCGGATGATTTTGAAGTGCCATTTGGTAAAGCTCGAATTCGAAGGGAGGGCGCAGACCTAACGGTTATTACCTATGGTAATACCTTACCCATGTGTTTAAATGCTGCTGAAAAGGTTACTGAAGAACTTGGTAAAGAGATTGAAGTTATTGACCTAAGATCTCTTCTTCCCTTGGATGAAGAAACTATTTTAAATTCAGTTGAAAAAACAAATCGCGTTTTGATTGTGCATGAGGACAAAGTTTTTGCAGGTTTTGGTGGTGAGGTTTCTGCATTAATATCTGACAGGGCATTCAAATCACTTGATGCACCTGTTAGGAGAATAGGCGCTACTTTTACTCCAATTGGTTTCAATAGAATATTAGAAAATGCTATTCTGCCTGATCAACAAAAAATTATGGATGGAATGAAAGAAGTGCTTGAGTTTTAAATAAGCTTTGAGGTCTGAATTCTACTTCCACTCAATATAATCCACTATTGAGAAATCATAAGTTCCCACACCAATTATATTATGGGATATTTGACGGTTTATACTCGTTGAAAGTATAAAAACACCATGTGTTTCTGCAACGTAACTTGTGTTTATTTATGTTATCCTCAGAAGATTAGTGCTATATGATACTAGGTGTCAATATTAGCATATTTTGCATTTGCTTCAATAAAGGCTCGGCGTGGTGGTACTTCATCGCCCATAAGCATTGAGAATACATGATCTGCTTCCGAACTGTTTTCAATTGTTACCTGTCTCAGTGTTCTTAAATCAGGATCCATTGTCGTATTCCATAACTGCTCAGCATTCATCTCACCCAATCCTTTATACCTTTGTATATGAATACCTTTTTCAGATCCATCCGTAGACCATTCCTTCATTACCTTTTCACGTTCTTCTTCTGACCAACAATATCTTTCTTGCTTTCCTTTTCGAAGTAGATACAATGGGGGTGTGGCGATGTAAACATAGCCTTTCTCAACTAACTCATACATATGTCTAAAGAAGAAAGTTAATATAAGAGTTGCTATGTGACTACCATCAACATCAGCATCCGTCATTATTATGATTTTATGATATCTTAGCTTTTCAAGGTTTAGTGCCTTTGAGTCTTCTTCAGTTCCGACACTTATTCCAAGAGCTGTGAAGATATTCTTTATCTCTTCACTCTCAAATATCTTATGCGGTAATGCTTTTTCAACATTTAGTATTTTACCTCTTAGTGGCAGAATTGCTTGAAACTTACGATCACGACCTTGTTTTGCTGTGCCGCCAGCTGAATCACCCTCCACAAGGTATATCTCAGTATTCTCAGGGTTTTTATCCGAACAGTCGGATAGTTTTCCAGGCAAACCTGATCCTGTAAGAACATTCTTACGCTGCACTAATTCTCTTGCCTTGCGAGCAGCATGTCTAGCTGTGGCAGCTAGTATAACTTTTTGTACAATAATTTTAGCATCCTTTGGATTTTCCTCCAAGTAATGCGACAAGGCTTCGCTTACCATTTGATCAACGGAACCCATTACTTCACTATTACCTAATTTTGTTTTTGTTTGACCTTCAAATTGAGGCTCAGCTACCTTTACAGATATAACAGCAGTAAGACCCTCACGAAAATCATCACCATTGATGTCAAATTTAAGCTTTGAGAGCATTCCAGATTTATCAGCATAACTTTTCAAGGTTCTTGTTAAACCTCTTCTAAAGCCAGATAAATGCGTACCACCCTCAGTTGTATTAATGTTATTCACATAGGCATGTAAATTCTCCGTAAAAGAGGTATTATATTGCATTGCGATCTCAACGGGAATTTCATTCTTTTGACCTTCAATGCTAATTATTTCTTTTGTTAGGTTATCTCTATTTTCATCGAGGTAAGCTATGAAATCACTCAATCCATTTTCAGAAAAGAATGAATCCTTAATAATATCACCATTATCATCTTTATTTCTTTCGTCGGTGAGAGAAAGACGGATTCCCTTGTTTAGAAATGCTAATTCCCTTAACCTAGCAGCTAGTATTGAAAAATCATAGTCATGAACAAGAAAAATACTTCTGTCTGGAATAAAGTGAACTATTGTTCCTGTTATATCTGTCTTACCTACTACCTTAACATCTTCTTCCGGATCACCACAATGATAAACCTGCTCAAATACTTGTCCCTCACGGTGAACTGTTGCAACAAGTGTCGATGATAGTGCATTAACACAACTAACGCCAACACCATGTAGTCCACCAGATACTTTATATGACCCCTTATCAAACTTACCCCCTGAATGAAGAACAGTCATAACAACTTCCAATGCAGACCTATTCTCCTTTTCATGTAGTCCGGTAGGAATACCACGTCCATTATCTTTTACGGTTATTGAATTGTCCTCATGAATAGTTACATCTATGGTATCACAGAACCCCGCAAGTGCTTCGTCAATAGAGTTATCTATAACTTCATAAACTAAATGATGAAGTCCTTTTATATTTACGTCACCAATGTACATGGCTGGTCGCTTTCTCACAGCTTCCAAACCTTCAAGAACCTGAATATTATCTGCAGTGTACTGTTCTTTTCCTAATTTACTTTTTTCCTCTTCTGTCATAATCTAAAAGTCAATTGTTTTCTACTATTTTAGATAGTTGCAAAGGTAAGAATATTATGTGAGGCAACTAAGAATATTTTAAGTATAAATACTAATTTATTAACATTGTAAAGGTTTATAAATCAGTAGTGTATAAAGGTTGTGTAAATTGACTATAATATTTAATTATTAAAAATCTTAAATGCCATCTATTTGGGTTGTAGAAAGCTAAAATGATGGATTCTCACAAATTTAAAATCTATAGGTAATTCCTCCCATTATCTGTATACTCTGAACAGGGTAATATAGATATCTTTGATAGTTATTATTTAGAACATTTGTAACATTTAAGAAAACTGAAAAGTTTTCAGCTAGAGTATAGTCGACTCCAATATTCAGGTCAATGAATGGATCAAGCTTTATTGTATTAAAATTAATGTTTGGGTTCATGGCGATACGTTCTCCATAATAATAAACTTCGGTCCAAAGGTTAATTTTCGATGTAATCATATAGCTAATGCCAAACTTTACGATATTAGATGGTTTATTAAATGGTTTAGAAAGAGAATCCAAGGAGTAGTTATAAAACTTAATGGAAGCTAGTATACTTAATCTTTCACTTGCTGAGTATGTTACTTCACCGTCAAAGGAAAACAATGATCCCCCATCATAAACAGCTGAAAATTTATTAAATGGCAGGGAAGGGTTAATTCCATCTTGAACGTTGACGAAAAATGCCATATTTTTAAATTTACTCCAAGATACTTTTGCACTATAGTTAACCTTTTGTGAGAAGTTTCCTCGGATACCGCCATATGCATCAAAACGTCTGATCCACTGGGTATTTATTAATGATTCTATCCATGGATTTGCTGTGGACAATTTTAATATTGAATTATTATCTACGTTTCCATCCACTCCAGCATATACTGTAAGGTAATCATCAATCAAGCTAAGATTTGCATCTAGAATAGGGTAGAAGTAAAAATCTGATGAATTTGAACTTAAGAAATTAAAATTCAAACCAATTTTAAAGTTTATTTTACCATAGTTGCTTTTGAAATATGGAGTAGCAATAACCAGAAAGTTGTTGGTTGATTTCAGACTATCTTTATTTGCATAGTATTTAACTTCTCCTTCAACTCCTAACAGCTGATAGTCAAGCATCTCAGTTAAATCAAAACTTTTATGCAAATCCATGGATACGCCACCATACATTTCGGAGCTATTGTACTTATCGAATAGGTAATAAGTAGTTATTCCTACTGAGTGGTTTAGTTTCTTGTTTGAAGAATAGTTACTTCTAAGGCTTATTGATGCATTAGCAAGGTTGTATGATTGCTTCAACCTTGATTCAGAAATGTTTATGCCTTGGTAATCATCAGGATCAAAACCATAAAACCTATTTGAGCGTAGTTCATATTTTAATGCAAAATCTAAGATATGGTACCTAAGAAATTTACGGTAATTAATATCTGTATATGCTTTTAACTCTGGACTTGGAGAATAGTTTTTAATATCTTTAAATGTAGATAGCTGATAAATAGTTATATCTAGTCTATGAGTATTTCTCTGACCACTAGAATGTCTGAAATCGAAATAAGGACTAAACAAACTACCAACGCCAGCCCTAATGCTATTATTAAAGTTATTTGTTCTCTTATCAGCATTTATAACAACAGGAATAATAGGTTTAAGATTAATTTGCGTTGAAAGGTCAAAGTTTAATGACTCATATTTGAATTCGGGTTTATCCATATTGAATGATAGCTCATCAGGAGAATAGTTTAACTTATACGCTTGGTTTATTGATGGATCAAATGAACTTATAATGGTAACCTGTTCGTTGTGAGAATTATCGCTTTTAACTTGCTGAGCATTTAAATTAACAAATGAGCACAATATTAATGCTGAGAACGTTATATAATTAAATATTTTCATGCTAATTTTATTTACTGGTTATCATTTACTTCCTCAGATTCAAGCTCCATTACTTTTAATCTATCTAACTTACCCTGTGCTACTTCCTTAAGATCTTCACCACTATAATTATCTATAACACTAATTAGAGTTTGTTCAGCTTGAAAATAATTTTCCCTACCAACATAAATATCTGCCAATAATATGAATCCCTTAGCTATCCAATAATTATATCCTGGATAATTTTCAGGTATCTTATATACCTCCTCTTCAGCAGAGTTAAGATTGTTATTTTTATATTCAATTAGTGAGACATTGTATTGTGATTCTGCACCAAGTTCCTCTCTAGAAAGTTTTGATACAATACCAAATTCATTTAATGCTGCGACTAATTTATTTTCTTCCAATGCTATTGATCCCAATATATAATGGGCATAGATTATCTGATTATCGGAGGCTTTATCGCTAATTATTAACTGCTGAGCGGCATCCTTTGCTTGTTTTGCATTGTTCGTTTTCCAGGCACTTTTCATAACCCCATCACGGGCTTCGGCTAATAAAACTTTACTATCAGTAAGTTCAGAAAGACGGTCGTAATAGATCAGAGATTTGTCATAACGTTCTTCATCATAGCTAGTCCTCGCCAATTTCAATAATGATTTACTAGTAAATTGATTCTCAGGAAACTCTATTATCTTTTCATGATAAACCAAGGCATCGGTGTTATTATTCATTCTTTCAAGACATTCTGTAAGGTAGTTGTAGGCTGTTAATACAAAACCTCCTGATGGATATTCTTCCACATAATTCCTCAATGCAGCGACAGAATTTTCACAATCATTAGAAACAAAGTAATTTTCACCAACTACGAAGTTAAGAGAGTCTTGTTCACTAGTTGAAACCTGAACAAAATCAAGACTATTTGCATAATTAATATAAGTGTCTACCTGACCCATATCCATGTAAACATTTTGAAGAGTTATCAATGCTTCCTTTGCTTCTAAAGATGCGGGATAAGTGTCAATTATTTTTCTCAATGGTTTAACAGCTTGATCATATTGATTGTTGTTGTAATATATAGAACCCATTTTCACAAGGGCTTTCTTTGTGTAGCTGCTTTTTGGTTTTTCCTTGATAAGCTTATCGAAATATATTATTGCATCACGCTGATTATTTAATATAAGGTTTGTGGATGCAAGGTCATAGAGAGCCTCATCGTAATATGAGGATGATTTATAGCCATTTATAAGTTGTGTTAATGTGGATATTTTTTTATTAAAATCACCCTGAGAACCAAAGCATAATGCCTTCTGGTAAAGAGCGTAATCAGTGGATGTTGATCTATTATTAATTACTTTATTAAACCATACAATGGCAGTGTTATAGTTATTGGTTATAAGATAGCAATCTGCCATCCTAAGATACACATCTGTAATCATCTTCTTGTCCGTAATATTATTCTGAAGTAATCTTTCAAAATCCATAATGGCTCTCTCATATTGCTTTGAATTGAAAGAGCAATAGGCAATGTTGTATTCCGCTGAAACTTCTAATGATGTTTCAGACGATCCCTTTGATCTCAAAAACTTATTAAACTGGATGCTTGCTTTATCATATTTTTTGAGGTGATAATATGCATCGCCACTCCAAAAAATTGCTTCCGATTCAATTTTATTATTAACCGGAAATTTTAATGATTTTTCAAAGTAAATCAATGCATCCGAATATGCTCTCTTCTTTAGGTTATCAATTCCTTGGGCATAAGCAAGTTGCTGATAAACAGTTTGTACTCTCTGGTTTGGATTATTAACCTTTTCTATTGACTGTAGAGCAGCAGGGTAGTTTTTAGAACTTAGATATAATTGAGAAAGCAGATCGTATGATTTTGCTATATATTGTGAGCTAGGATTTTGATCAATATAATTCTCGATAATTAAAACCGGATCATTGAAACTATCTGTACCAATTTGTATTGTAATTTTCATGTAATTAAAGAGTGCATCAGCAGCAATATCTATGTTAGTATTATTTTTGAACGCCTTTAAAAAAGAGCTTTGAGCAAACTTTGGTTGATTGGAATATAAATAGCAGAAACCAAGATAATACCATGAGCTTTGCTCTATAGCGCCTCCAGCTTTTGTTGCATTCTGAAGATTAACAATAGCACTTCTAAATTCTTCTCTTAGGTACTTGCAATAGCCTATTCTATACTGCTCGGTTGGATCATCATTCTTTCTGGTACTACTTTCATAAATCACAAAGTATTCATAGGCTTTAGCATATTTTCCAAGATTATAATAGGCATTTGCCATTAACCTTGCCATATTTCCTTTTTGTCGTCTTGGTACCTTTGAGATGTAATTATCACCCTCTTCGATAACATTTAGATAATCACCAATTTGATAATAAATATTAAGAAGATAAAACGGAACATATTTTTTATATCTCGAATCTCCTGCTATTGCCTTAAAACCAATTAAGGCTTCGTTGTAGTTACCCTTTTGATATTGTATATTAGCATAATAGTAACTTGCTGGCTTTTGATAGCTACTATTTGAATTCAAAATATTTTCAAATGATTTTAAGGCATAATCAAACTTGCTTTGTTTCATCTGGCAATATCCCTTTTTATAATAATATTCATTTAATTGCTCATAGTCTAGTTTTGAAACTGATATGCCATTGTATGTGTTTAGAGCTTTTGAATATTTTTTTTCCTTGAAGTAAATATTCCCAAGCTCAAAATTTATCTCGGGAATCCATGCACTGGAGGGAAAATCAGATGCGAATTTTTCAACTCTGTTTTCAGCATCCTTTTGTTTTAATTTAACCGCACAAACCGTACTATAATAGGCAGCATCCTCGTATATTGCTCCCTTAGTATTGGTTGTTTTTTTCATGAATAAATCAAAGGCAGTTATCGCAGAACCATAATTTTCTTGATTATATAATTCGATTGCGGATCTATATTCTACATTTAATGGATTGTTGTAAACTGTTTGCTGTGAATAGCCCAATGAAACAATAAAAATCATTAGTGTAGTGATAGATGGGATAACGGATACTATTTTCATTATGATCAATTGTATTATGGTTGGTAAATGTATCTATTCAATGTGTAGGTGAAATACAGTTGCAACCTTTTTATCAACAAACTATATGTTCATTAAACGATAAATATTAATAATTAATATTTTTATACCATTAATCATGAAAAGCAATTTATATACATATTTGTGTCAAGCAATGGACTTCCCTATATTAACATCTGGTTACTTGGGAGTTACTTATTGATGAATATATGGGTGCTTATTAAAAAGATTTTGAGTTTTATATCGCACAAGCTATACATAATGATCCTGGCATCAGCAAAAGTCTCTGTATTGGTATTGCTTTTTTGCATCTAATACAACTTCCAAAATCAGTATCATTTATTCTCTCTAAGGATATATTCACCTTATTTAGCCTATCTCGCACTTTTTTTAAGGCTTCTTGGTTAATAGCTTTATTTACAATTGCGTCCATTCTGCTTACTCTACCAATTGCATCATCGGGTTCTATGGGCTTTGTTAATTCAACAAGTTCAATAACACGTTGATTTAGCTTTTCTTTCTCTCTAAGGAGGTACTCTTCTACTTGTAATTTTTCGGATTTTTCCATAATCTAATCAAAAAGCAAAAATATCAAATACTTATGCATAGCTAACAAAAACTATTATCTAAATTCATAAGAGTTGGGTTTACTTAAAATATTTGAGTTTTTATTTAGTTAAGTTATAATATCAATTAGGATGTTGAGTAACCATAGGGTAATCTATAATGATAAATCTACACTCATAAGCATATTCGAACTGTTTATGTCTTGTAATTAATATCTTTGTTTCAAAAATTTAGAGATGAGGAGTTTAGTATTTTTGATAGTTACTGGACTTTTGTTTTATTCCTGTAATTCAAATATTTCAAAGGTAAATAATGGCGAAATTATCAGAATAGATAGTTTTCCATCTAAATTTGTTAGCCCAAGAAATATTGACATATGGATACCATCAAACTATTCTTCTGATTCATTATATGCAGTGATGTATATGCATGATGGTCAAATGCTTTATGACTCTTCCAAAACGTGGAACAAGCAAGAATGGGGAGTTGATGAAGTTATTTCTAATCTACAAAACAAAAGGTTAATACAAAATTGTATTGTGGTTGGTATTTGGAATTCAGGCCCAGGACGTCATAGTGATTATTTCCCTCAAAAGCCTTTTGAGCAGCTAGATATACGATTTCAAGACTCTCTTCTTAACAATGTAAATAGAAATAGTTCAGAAGGTCTTTTTTATAATGGTATACAATCTGATAATTATCTAAAGTTTTTAGTTGAGGAACTTAAACCATACGTGGACAAAAATTTTCAAACTAAACCTGATTTAGATAATACCTTCGTTTGTGGCTCAAGTATGGGAGGTTTAATTTCAATGTATGCTATTTGTGAATACCCTAATGTATTTGGAGGAGCGGCATGTTTGTCAACTCACTGGATAGGAACATTTTCGGCAGACAATAATCCAATACCTGAATCATTTGCTACATATCTATCAAATAATCTCCCTGGATCTAATAACCATAAACTATATTTCGATTACGGAACAGAAACTCTTGATGCTCTGTATGAACCTTTCCAGTTAAAGATCGATTCTGTTATTAAAACTGCTGGATATGATCAAAACAATTGGCTTACACTTAGGTTTGATGGACACGACCATAGTGAGAATTCATGGCGCAAACGATTAGATATTCCATTTGAGTTTTTGTTACGAATTAACAATTAGTTCCACATTTGAAAAATATCTTTAAATATCTTGGACCTGGTATTGTAGTTGCTGCAACTGGCGTAGGAGCTGGTGATATGATTGCCGCAACTGTTGGAGGTAGTTCTTATGGCTTTACAATATTATGGGCAGTTGTATTGGGTGCAATTTTTAAATATGTTCTCAATGAAGGTATTGGAAGGTGGCAACTAAAATCTGGTATTTCTGTACCAGAGGCATGGATATTGAGGATGCCATCTGTTTTTCCATGGTATTTCATAATATATCTGGTATTATGGACATTTATTGTTTCAGCAGCACTAATTGCAGCTACAGGTTTAGCAGCAAATAGTATTTTCCCTGTATTAACTGTAAACGAATGGGGAATAATACATACCGTTATTGCAGCGCTATTTGTATTTTTTGGTAACTACAAGTACTTCGAATTAGTCATGAAAATACTAATATCCCTGTTGTTTGTAGTCGTAATTCTTAGTATAATAATATTGTTCCCAAATATGGATGGATTTTTTACTGGGTTATTCATTCCTAGTTTTATGCCTGGCTCAGGACCATATATAATGGCGATAATAGGAGGGGTAGGAGGAAGTGTAACTTTATTAAGCTATGGCTATTGGATTTCAGAGAAGGAGTGGAAGGGTATTGAAAAATTGAATCGCATAAGAATTGATCTTGCAGTTGCATATTCGTTAACTGCTATATTTGGTATATGTATAGTTATCATTTCTGCTAACCTTAAACCGGATGTTGTAAAAAGCAATCAGATTATTTTAGCATTGGCAAATGAAATAGAAAAATCCACTGGTGAAACAGGCAGGTTAATATTTTTGATAGGATTTTGGGGTGCAGTTTTCACTTCAATGCTAGGAGTATGGCAAGGAGTACCATATTTATTTGCAGATTTTATAACAACATGGCGTAACGAGAAAAAGTATCTCAAATCCCTAAAAAACAATAAATATTATAAATGGTACTTGTTATTCATAGCCTTTCCTCCATTGATAATTCTGTTTTATCAAAAACCTGTTTGGTTAATAATGGCTTATTCCATTACAGGAGCTCTTTTTATGCCATTTTTAGCAGTTACGTTATTATGGATTACAAACAAGAAGGACTGGATTCAGGATAGCAAATCAGGTTTAATAACAAATATCATATTTATTCTAACGATATTATTATTCGGATATCTTGCAGTCAATGAGATAATTAATAATGTATAGAGGATTATAGTATCACAT
>JABJIE010000062.1 GCA_018661505.1 Lentimicrobiaceae bacterium | reverse complement strand
TATGGTGAGGCCTTCTGAAAGGTTAATCCAGTTATTACCTCCATCTGTTGACTTAGATATTAGGCCATCACTACCAACATAAAGAGTACCATTATAGAACACCATCTCATGTATATCGCAATGTGTGTATCCAATTGGATTGTTCCATGTCCAGTTCGTTGTTTTTGTCCAGGATGTTCCTCCTGTTGTTGATCTCCATGTATTTATTTCACCCAAATGAACCTCATTAGCATCCATATCTGAAACACAAAATGCTAGATCATACCAGGCTTGACTTCCCTGATTTGGTTGAGAAGACATTTTTGTAAATGAGTCGCCGCTATCTTCTGAACGATAAATACCATTGTTAGATGAGAAGTAATATACGTAGTAAGGGTTATCATCAGTAACGGCAATTTGTGCTCTACCAGAAGTAGGCACACCTGTTGTCTCAACAAAGGTATCACCACCGTCTGTTGATTTGTAAAACTTTCGTGGCGCAATTGCATAAACAACATTAGGGTTACCTGGTTTGAACTCCAAGTCATCTATGTCGCCTGATAATACTTTAAACCATGAGACACCTGCGTCTGTTGTCCTATAGAGACCACTAGTTGTTGCAGCATATAGTATATCGGTGTTGTTGCTGTTTATTATCAGTTTTGCTATAGTCCTATTTTGGTTAATTGTCCAGTCGAGTCCCGTTGTGTTCCAACTATTTCCGCCATCTAGTGACTTTAGCACACCAATGCTATAGTTATCACCAGAATCTTTGTCACCCGTTCCAATGTATAGGACGTCTGTATTGTTAGGGTTTATGGCAATCGCCGACACTCCTAAAACTGGCTGATTATCTGTAAGTGGAGTCCAGTTTGCTCCCTCATCCAAAGTTTTCCATAATCCACCAGACGGTGAACCTATATAGATGATATTGGAATCATTTGGATCTACAGCAATAACATTAATTCTTCCAAGCCCAGGATTCCAATGGCCAGTAACATTGGCAGATGTGCTAGGACCCATTGGAAGCCAGCTATTTTGTAACATGCGGTTATTACCTGTATTTGAGGCATTGAATTTGGAAATTTCATTCCAAATTTGGGCATGATTAATTCTATTGCCAGTCGGGTATACTCTGGGTTCGGTAAAATATTCCCATCTCTTAAATTGTTTCCAACCACTTCCTTTTCCTTGGGAGTTGATTCTGTAGTACTCGGTTGCAATTTTTTGAACATCGTAAAAGTTTGCATCCATGTCACCCATCATATATACCCATCCAGGTGTGGGATCATCATTTTGATCTTCCTGTGAATTTTGAGAAATAGCAATGGTTGTGGTTAGTATTAAAAAATAAAAAATAAGTAGATAATGTCTTAATGAGCTCATAGTGGTATGGTTGCTTAAATTATGATTGTTCTTTGTAGAGGCAAATTTATGATTAAAGGTTGCATCCAACTTCAATATTACAAAAAATTTATTCAATAAAATTTTATAATTAGTTTTAAAATACTCGTTCAACGAAATGTATAAATACAAACACCAATTTTAAGTTTATCCATTATTATATTTGCGTCATCAATAATTTACTCGTAATTGAACAAGGAATACAAAAAATATATTCAAAGTGCTCTTTCCAGAAGGAAGGAAAATAAGAGGGTTGTTCATAGGTTAAAAAAAATGAAGCCTGCATTATTAAATAAGCTAATAAACAACATGCATGCTGAGGCCTTTGAGATTATCGACTGTTTGGAATGCGCTAATTGTTGTAGTTCAATTAGCCCTGCCGTAACCGACAATGACATTTCAAAGATTTCAAAACACCTTAGAAAAAAACCGAACAAGGTAGTTCAGGAGTATATGCTGTTGGATAATGATAAAGATTATGTTATGAATAGAACACCTTGTCCGTTTCTTATGCTCGATAATTGTTGTAGTATTTACGATTCAAGACCATTGGCATGCAAAGGGTATCCTCATACCGACCACAATAAGATGCACCAAATTTTACAGTTAACGTTGAGGAATACTGAAGTGTGTCCAGCAGTTTGCTATATTTTTGAAAGGTTGAACTCCATAAAATAGTAGCTAAAGAAAACATTCCATTTTATTTAAAGGCTGTTCCCAAAGATATTGGTTGACGATGCTTAAAATCAATATTTATAGGCAACTGCGTTCACATTCATTCCAGCACCTACAGATGCAAATATTATTATGTCGCCTTTTTTAAGGTTATGGTTACCTTCAATTGTACCTTTTCTAACCATATCAAATAATGTTGGTACGGTACTTACAGAACTATTGCCAAGTTTATTGATACTCATTGGCATTATATCCTCAGGAATATTTCGCTCCTTATATAGTCTGAATAAACGCTTTATTATTTCATAATCCATCTTTTCATTTGCTTGATGGATAAATATTTTCCTTACATCATGAATATCAATATTAGCTTTATCCATACATGCTTTCATGGCGGAAGGAACATTTGTTAGTGCAAATTCATATATTTTCCTTCCAAGCATTTTTATGTATCTAACATTTGGACCTGTTTCTGTAATATTACTTTTTCCCAGAAATAAAAAGTAGGTTTCATCAGTTGTAAAAGATGCTACATTATGACTTAATATGCCTTCTTGTAAATCACTGGCAACTTCTTCGACTATGCAGGCGCCAGATCCGTCTGCAAAAATCATTGAGTCTCTGTCGTGCATATCCAATACTCTTGATAACGTCTCGGTAGCTATTACAAGACATTTTTTTGCCATTCCCGCTTTTATATAAGCTTCTGCTTGAATAAGACCTTGAACCCATCCAGGACACCCAAACAATACATCGTAGGCAACACAACTTGGATTAGTTATTTTAAGACCATGTTTTATCCTTGAAGCAAGGCTCGGTAGAATGTCAGTTTGAATCGTATTATCTCTTACATCACCAAAATTATGAGCAACAATAATCTGGTCTATGCTTTCTGGATCAATGCCAGCGTCTTCAATGGCTCGTTTACCAGCTATAATGCCTATATCACTAGCATTTTGATCCTTACGAACATATCTTCTTTCCTCAATACCGGTAATTACTTTAAACTTTTCTACAATTTCTTCGTGTGATGCCTCAAAGGCAACACCATTGGCATCATAAAATTCATTTTTGGCAAATTCACTATTGGTAACAATTACTTCAGGGATATAGCTTCCAGTTCCAGTAATTACTATGTTATTATGGCTCATATCTCAAAGGTTATAAATAGACGTATTTTGATAGCGAAAGTAAAAATATTTAATAAGTCACGTATGGTATTGTTGTTAAATTTTCACATAAGGCTTAACTAGTGCTATGGCAACATGTATAAATACCTAAACAATCGTTTACGAAAGAATAATAATAGCATTTAAGCTTTCATAAATTGGTTCTGAATTGTTTTTTTAAATAAAATCCATATTATTTAGGTATCTTTAAAGAAATATTCAGCAACTAAAGAGTTTAGTGATAATTGATTTAAGATGCTTTTTCACTTATGCTTGCTGATTATTTCTGTCAACCTGCTACTTGATCTACTCGTTAATATTTGAGCATTTATGAGAACATTAGATCGTATACCAATATTTTTTATCGTAGGTCGGCCAAGATCTGGAACCACATTATTGCGTGCTCTTTTTGAAACAAATCCAAATGTATATATTCCACCCGAGTGTCAGTTTATAATAAACCTTTATCCAAAATACGGTAACCTTATTAAATGGGAGAGGAGGGACATTATATCGTTTATATACGATTTACAACAACAGTGGTTGTTCAAAACATGGAAAGTTGATATTGAGCAATTAAAAGAAAAACTACTTGGCGTAAGAGAGGAAATAAGTTATGGTGTAGTATGCAAATTGGTATTAATGCAATATAAATCAATATTTCCTAAGGAAGAAGTACTTTTCTTTGGAGATAAAAACCCAGGATATACAATTTACACAGAGCAATTATTAAAGATATTTCCAAATGCAAAATTTATTCATATAATAAGAGATTATCGTGATCATTTTGTCTCAATAAAAAATGTTGATTTTGATTTACCTTATATTTCTTTAATATCTTGCAAATGGCGTTTATTCATCAAAAAGTACCGAGATGTAATGGAAAAGTATCCTAATTCTCACATTGAGGTTCGTTATGAAGATTTGGTAACTTATCCTGAAAAGGAAATGAAAATATTGTGCAATTTTGTTGGTGTTCCATTTGGTGCTGAAATGTTCAACTTTCATTTAAAAGCGGATGAAGCAAGGAAATTTTATGCACCGATACTACTTGAAAAATTATTTTCAACTTTATTCAATAAGATTAATACTGATAAGATTGGCGTTTACAAAACACAATTGAGTATCCGTCAGATAAAAATGGCAGATATGACGGTCGGTAAATATGCAGAAATGATGGGTTATAGACGGGAATTTAAGAACTATAATATGGGAATAATATTAATGTCTTCTCCAGGAATTATTTTAGCTAAAACTCTTCAGTATATGACCAAAGTAGCTAATTATTTGCCATATCGAGTTCGTGCAACTATATTAAGTAGATGGCCATTACGTATGGCTAGGTTTTATTTAAGTATTTTCAACCCTAATAAACTCAAAGGACTTAGGCGGTAATAAAAAAAGCT
>JABJIE010000061.1 GCA_018661505.1 Lentimicrobiaceae bacterium | reverse complement strand
TTAGAAAGTGGTATTTACATGGGAAATGAGCAAAAATTAGGAACTCAATTCATATTAAAATATGGGATTCGACTTAGTATCTTCAACAATGTTGGTCCAGGAACAATATTTAACTTTGATACAGAAGGAAACCCTATTGATTCAACTTTCTACGAGAGTGGTGATTTCTTCAACACCTATGTTGCGTTGGAGCCTCGCCTTGGTATAGTTTTTCTTCTTAACGAAACTTCATCAATTAAAGCCAGTTATTCCAAGAATGTACAGTATATACAGCAGGCTCAGAATAGCACTGCAGGGTCACCCTTCAACATTTGGTTTCCTACAAGCCCAAATGTAAAACCTCAAAGTAGTCATCAAGTTGCTTTGGGATATTTCAAAAACTTTAATGATGGAATGTTTGAGACCTCCCTGGAAGGTTATTATAAGAGTATAAGTAATGCTATTGATTTCAGAGATCATGCTGAGCTGATTTTAAACAAATATCTTGAGGGAGAAGTGCTTAGCGGTACTGGATGGAGTTATGGAGCAGAATTAATGATAAAAAAGACAACAGGAAAATTAAGTGGATGGGCCAGCTACACATGGTCAAAAGCCATGAGAAAAATTCCAGGTATAAATTCAGGTAATCCATATAGAGCCCCATACGATAGACCCAACGATATATCAATAGTAGCAAATTATAATTTAAATGAGAAAATTAGCTTTGGGTTTACATGGGTTTATGCCACTGGTCAACCGGTAACATTTCCAGTTGGACGATTTGAATATAATAATACCATAATACCCGTTTATACAGATAGAAATAGTTTTAGAATGCTAGATTATCATAGACTCGACCTGTCGTTTACATATCGATTTAATGTAAACGAAGATAAAAGGTGGAAAAGTGATTTAAACTTCTCAATTTACAATGTTTATAACCGTAAAAACCCCTATCTGATTAGTTTCAAGAGTGAAATAGATAATACAAGTATTACGTATGCTGAGATGACTTACCTGTTCGGAATCTTACCATCAATAACTTACAATTTCAAATTCTAACTAAATGCAAAATAAAATGAGCAGACATATAAATAAACTCCTGACAACTTCATTGGGAATATTGATTTTGTTATTTAGTACATCCTGTACTGAGCGAATAGATATTGATACTGGATCTACTTATACAAGACTTGCAGTGGAAGGATATGTAACACCTCAATATGATAAACAATGGGTTAGACTCACAAAAACTTCAGACTACTTCTCCAATATTCCCCCCGAAGGAGTAAGCGGAGCTCAGGTGGTCGTGGATAATGGCTCATCGCTAACTACATTTATTGAGGACGCTAGTAATCCAGGAATGTATATTGCTCCAGATGGATATTTTGGAGTTCCTAATACCGAATATAGATTAGACATTGAATTAACCGAATCAATAAATGAAAGTAAAAGCTACACTGCAATGGAAAAAATGCCATATCCTGGTCAAGAAGTTGATTCCATAGCACTTGAATATGATGATTTTTTCGAAATATGGCTAGTAAAACTTTATGCACAGGAACCTCCCACAGAAGATTACTACATGTTTAATGGATATGTAAATGGTAAAATAGTAACTGATTCTGTTGAGAGTAAAAACATAAGCGACGACAAGCTTTTCAATGGGAATTATACTTCAGGAGCCGTGGTAATGGTAATAAGAGAGGCATTACTTAAGGAGGGCGATATTTTCACAATGGAACTATCAAATATCACCAAAGAGTATGCAGATTATATGATTCAACTACAATTGGAAATAAGACCTCAAGATCCATTATTTAGTGGTCCACCAGCAAATGTAATATCTAACTTGGATAATGGTGCTGTGGGTTATTTTTCATGCTATTCATCAGTTTTTGCATCAACTGTTGCAAAGATTAATCCTAAGTAGATTTTTTCATATTCAAATGATTATTGCATGATATATATACACATTAGCTGTTTATAACGTGACAATGCCAATTACATAAAAGATAACCCTGAAAACACTTTGTGTATCCATAAAATTACTTTTATCATAGTTAATTAGTAATTTTGCAAACAAATTTCGACATAAGATGGAACTTAAGCCTATAACAGCAATATCGCCAATTGATGGTAGATATGGTAGCAAAACATCAGAGTTAGCCGACTATTTTTCTGAGTTTGCACTTTTCAAATATCGTTTAAAGACAGAAGTCGAATACTTTATTGCACTTTGTAATATCCCTTTACCTGGGCTTGAAGAATTTCCAAAAGAAAGATTTGACGACCTAAGAAGTATATATCGAAAGTTTACAATTGATGACGGTAATGCAATAAAAAAGATTGAAAGTGTAACAAATCATGATGTAAAAGCTGTTGAATATTTCCTGAAAGAATGCATCGAAGAATTAGGTCTTGGAGAGTTCAAGGAATTTGTTCATTTTGGACTAACCTCTCAGGACATAAATAATACAGCTCTACCCCTATCCATCAAAGATGCTCACGATAATGTTTTACTTCCTATCATAACTGATTTAATTGAGAGAATTAATCAGAAAGCATTTGAATGGAAGCACATATCAATGCTTGCTAGAACACATGGTCAGCCTGCCTCTCCTACAAAACTTGGAAAAGAAATTTATGTTTTTGTTGAAAGGTTAGAAAACCAACTAATGATGCTATCAGCCATTCCTTTTTCTGGAAAATTTGGCGGTGCAACAGGAAATTTTAATGCTCATAATATTGCCTATCCAGACATAGATTGGGAAAATTTCGCTTGTGAGTTCGTAAATAAGGATTTGAAACTCCATCGACAAAAAACAACAACACAAATTGAGCACTATGATTACCTAGCTGCATACTTTCAAAATCTTGGTAGAATAAATACGATTCTAATAGATTTTAGCAGAGATATATGGACATATATTTCCATGGACTATTTTAAGCAGAAAATAAAGAAGGGTGAGGTAGGATCATCGGCAATGCCACATAAGGTTAACCCAATTGATTTTGAAAATGCGGAAGGTAATCTAGGAATTGCCAATGCTATATTATCTCATCTTGCGGAAAAACTGCCAATTTCACGGCTTCAACGAGATTTAACTGATTCCACAGTAACTCGAAATATTGGAACTCCCCTGGGGCATCTCTTAATAGCCATGAAATCCCTATTGAAAGGACTTGATAAACTCATATTAAATGAGTCTAAGATTCAAAGTGACCTTGAAGATAATTGGCCTGTTATTGCTGAAGCAATACAAACAATTTTAAGGCGTGAGAATTATCCAAATCCCTATGAAGCACTAAAAGACCTTACACGAACCAATGAGAAAATTACAATGGAGTCATTTCATAGGTTTATTGATAATCTTGAGGTAAATGAAAAGGTGAAGACAGAGCTAAAGAAAATAAGCCCAGACAGCTATACTGGTATTGATTTAATTTAATATTACCTACCCATCCGCAAGCTTCCTATAATATTGAGACTTTTTCTTATCGCTCAACCTATTGTATATATGACTCAAATAATTGGCATATTCTGGGCTTGGGCTAATTTGGTATAACCTCTTAAAATACTCCAATGATTTTTTAAAATCATTGGTAACAACCTCAAGTGAGCTTAATAATTTTCTGTACTGCTTATTGGTTTTATTTTTGTTGTAAGCATTCATTTCCCTTTGATATCTATCCTCAGCTTGTCTATAATAATATTTACCATACCATAATAAAGCCGCTGTACTCTGTGGATTTAATTCCATTAATTCGTCTGCAATTAGAAAACAAGCATCAGTATTTCCAACTTGATCATTTACATGCAAGTATGTAGATAGTGCATCATAATTCTTATTGATGTTAGGCCATAAACCAATGGCTTTATCATAATTATCACTCTTGGAATAAACATAAAAAAGTAACTCGTTAACAGAATCACGATTCTTACCATCTGGATATAGGTCCAGATAATCCTGTAGGGTCATCATTTCCATAGAAAGATTATCCAATTTATTGTACGTCATGCCTAAATAAAAAAGAGTCTCCTCGTTTCTAAATGTGGAATTCTTATCGTTCTTTAAATACTTGACAGCTTTGTCATAATTACCCACTTTAAATGCACTAATACCAGATTTAGTATATACAGGACATTCACTTGAATTATTGTTGTCACTGTAAATCTTAATCACCTCCTCATAGTCCGAAAGAGATTGAGTATAGTTTCCATCGGAAAACTCCGTTTCTGCCTTGATCTTTTTCTGAGATAGTATTTTACTTCCACCACAGCCAGTTAGAAACAGACCAAGAACAATTAATAATAAGACCCTTGTACAATTCATATAAAAAAATTTAAGCGGCAAAAGTAATACTTTAACTGAATCCATCTGATTAATAGAAAAGCTTGGTATCATATTTCTAATATTAAAGTTCCTACTATGTTTATTATAGATCAAAGTAAGATAATTGATATTATTAGCATATAACATATGCTAAATCTTCATTATTAATATTATTTTTGCACAAATTTTAAGACGAACATGGATTTAAGTAAAATATTATCAATATCAGGTAAACCAGGGTTATATCTTATGGTTGGAGAAGCAAAGAATAACCTAATTGTAGAGTCATTGTTAGATGGAAAGAAAATACCCTCATTTTCTCATGATAGGGTAAGCACCCTCAAGGAAATAAGTGTGTATACAGAAACCGATGATATAGCTCTTGAAACGGTATTTAAGAACATCTTCGATTTTACCAATGGTAAAGCCATAGATAGCCCAAAAAAATTATCCAGCGAAGCATTAAAACAGATGTTTGCTGAGGTACTTCCTGATTATGACAGAGATGCCGTTTATGTAAGCGATATAAAAAAAATATTTGGTTGGTACAACTTATTACTTGACAAAGAATTACTTAAGTTCACAGAAGAAGAAAAAGAAAAAACCGAAAATTCTGAACAGGAAGAAAAACCTGAATAATAAGTAAATGAAAAGAATACAGGACTTTAGTGTAATTGATACCTTATGGCTCAACTCGTCTAGCTATATCCTTATACTTAAGTCTGAAACGAGCATTGAAAAAATAGATCCAGGAAACTTTGC
The DNA here is from genome assembly GCA_018661505.1 of Lentimicrobiaceae bacterium. Lineage (GTDB taxonomy): Bacteria > Bacteroidota > Bacteroidia > Bacteroidales > F082. The sequence continues at coordinate 24,925 of JABJIE010000061.1, read as the reverse complement.
GGAAATTAAAATTCCAGATGCTGCGGATATATTCCTGAGGAGACCTATTTCTGTTTATGATGTTGATCATGAAAAGAAAGAAATAAGCTTTTACATAAAAGCAATTGGAAAGGGAACAAGTAAACTAGGCTCTCTTCTTCCTGGAAGTAAAGTTAATATCGTATACCCTTTGGGTAATTCATACACACCGGTTAAAAATAAAAATGCCCTAATTGTAGGAGGAGGCAGTGGTATTGCACCATTTAAATTATTGGGTGAACAGCTTCGTGGTCTAGGGTCAAAAGTTACATATCTATTTGGCGCAAGAACAAGTGAAGAAATTGTACTTACAGATGTTTTCTCCAAATTGGGTAAATTTAACTGTACAACAGAAGACGGTTCACTCGGAGAAAAAGGTTTAGTAACATCGCATTCTATTTTTAAAAATATCAAATACTTCGATATTGTTTATACTTGTGGTCCAGATCCAATGATGAAAGCAATTGCTAAAATTGCAGAAAATAATAATATTAGATGCGAAGCATCACTTGAGAATATGATGGCATGTGGCATAGGTGTATGCTTGTGTTGTGTTACCCCAACAATAAGAGGAAATGCAGTTGTTTGTAGTGAAGGACCAGTATTTCAATCAACAGATTTAAAATGGTAGACTTACAAGTTGACATAGCAGGATTAAAGCTAAAAAATCCAGTTACTACAGCATCCGGAACCTTTGGATTCGGAGAAGAGTTTGTTGATTTTATCGACCTAGACAAACTGGGTGGAATATTTGTAAAAGGTTTAACAATAAAAAGCAGAGAAGGTAATGATTACCCGCGTATGGCTGAAACACCATCGGGAATGCTGAATGCTGTTGGATTACAGAACAAAGGGGTAGACTACTTTATAGATTCTATTTACCCACGTATTAAGCATTGGGATACTGAAATATTTCCCAACATCAATGGTTCTGTTATTGATGATTATATTGCTGTTGCAGAAAAATTAAATGAGGTTAAAGGGATTAATGGAATAGAGTTAAATATAAGTTGTCCCAATGTAAAAGAAGGAGGAATGGCATTTGGAGTAAGCTGCCCATCGGCAATTGCTGTTACAAAAGCTGTTAGAAAGGCTTATGATAAAACTTTAATTGTAAAGCTATCTCCCAATGTAACTGATATTGCTGAAATTGCCAAAGGTGTTGAAGGTGCTGGTGCAGATTCTGTATCTCTAGTAAATACGCTTCTTGGAATGGCCATTGATGCCAAAACTAAAAAGCCACTATTGTCAACAATAACTGGTGGATTATCAGGCCCAGCAATTAAACCCATTGCCCTCAGAATGGTTTGGCAAGTTTATAATGCCGTAAAAATACCAATTGTTGGAATGGGAGGTATTATGAATGGAAATGATGCCATTGAATTTATGCTTGCTGGGTCTACGGCAATACAAGTGGGTACAGCAAATTTCATTGATCCACAGGTAAGTGAAAAGATAGTTGATGAAATTGAGCAATATTGTATTTCCAACGGAATATCAAAGGTTACTGATTTAATTGGAGGCCTTATTACGGAATAGTATCCCTTGCTTTCAATAAATTTGCTTGAAAATTTTTACAAAATGGATAATAATACCTTAAATACTTGGAATGAAGAATTGAAAAATTCATCACCACAGGATGTAATTACATTTTTTCTTGAAAAATTTCCAGACACCTGTGCACTGGCAACAAGTTTGGGATATGAGGACCAAATTCTAACAGAGATGGTGGCATCCATTGATAAAGAAGCCAACATTTTCACTTTAGATACAGGAAGGTTGTTTCCTGAAACGTATGATCTTATAGATAGAACCTCCAAAAAATACGGTATAAATATTCACATCTTTTTCCCCGAGAGAAGATCCGTTGAAAAAATCACTCAAGAACATGGCATCAACCTTTTTTATGATAGTATCGAAAATAGAAAACTATGTTGTAATGTCAGAAAGCTTGAACCGTTGGCAAGGGCTATGAAAGATCTCGATGTCTGGATTACAGGATTAAGAAAAGATCAGTCCGTTACCAGAACCAGTATGCGTTTGGTTGAGTGGGATGATTCAAATAATATCATAAAAATCAACCCGTTAATTAATTGGACCGAGCAAGATGTGATTCAATACATTCAAGAAAAAGGTATCCCATGCAATCCTCTTCATAAAAAAGGGTATGCTAGTATAGGATGTCAGCCATGTACCAGAGCCATTGAAAAAGGTGAAGATGTACGTGCAGGCAGATGGTGGTGGGAAGATCCTGCAACCAAGGAATGTGGTTTACACAAGAAGTAATACAAGCAAATAAATTAAATATAGAAAACGTCAGTATAAATGTCAAAAACTGTTTCCATAAACAAAGACATCCTTAACCTGGCAATCCCAAACATTGTTACAAATATCACAGTTCCACTTCTGGGTATTGTTGATCTTGCATTAATGGGACACCTCAATAACCCTGTTTATATTGGTGCAATAGCACTGGGAAGTATAATTTTCAATATAATATATGCGAGCTTTAGTTTTCTACGAATGGGTAGCACCGGATTAACCGCACAAGCATGGGGTGCTAATGATACAAGTGAAGTTTCGCTTGTATTGATCAGGTCCATAATTGTAGCCTTTGGTCTGGCACTGCTATTAATAATATTCCAGTATCCAATTCAATGGTTATCATTCCTTATTCTTGATGGAAGTAATGAAGTTAGATTACTAGCTCAAGAATATTACTACATAAGAATATGGGCTGCACCTGCGACAATAGGTTTGTACGCATTTTACGGATGGTTTCTTGGAGCTCAAAATGCAAAAATACCCATGATAATTGCCATTACAATTAATGTGGTAAATATTGGACTAAACTTCCTATTTGTTATGGTATTTAACATGACATCTGATGGAGTTGCACTTGCCACAGTAATAGCACAGTATACAGGTTTAACAATGGCTTTGATATTCTTTTTTAAAAAATACCCTAAATACGCAATTAAATTCTCCCTGCATATAATATTTCAAACAGAGGCAATCATAAAATTCTTTAGAGTAAATTCAGATATTTTTATTAGGACTCTTTTACTGTTATTAACCCTTGCTTTTTTCACAAACACATCTGCAAAGATGGGTGATAATATACTGGCAATAAATACATTACTATTTCAATTCTTTTTTATTTTCTCATATTTTGCTGACGGTTTTGCATATGCAGGAGAATCTCTAACAGGTAAATATTATGGTGCAAAAGATAAATTGGTATTGAAGTATACAATTAATCATTTACTTTATTGGGGATGGGGAGCTGCAATCATTACAAGTTTATTTTATATCATCGGTTTAGATTTTTCCATGGGCTTTCTAACTTCAAACGAAATGATAAAAGAGATGGCTAATGATTACAAAATTTGGGTAATTATAATTCCATTAACTAGCACCGCAGCCTTTATATGGGATGGTATATATGTTGGAGTAACTGCATCAAAAGAAATGAGAAATGTGATGATTATATCTTCCGTGGTAGTATTTTTACCATCCTACTACCTCACGCAGGGAATATGGGGTAATGATGCACTTTGGTTTGCATTAAATATGTTTCTGGCATCCAGAACCGTTTTGATGTGGTTATGGTGGAAAATGAATATTAAGAATAAAATATTAATCCCTTAGGCTTCTATACAAAAATGTAATATTAATTTAGATGCTTCTTTCTCAGCTCGTACATTACTATTGCCAGAACGAAGAAAAACAAATCTGCAATAATCTTTCCCACTAGAGTACCCAAAATAAAATCTCCCATGAGCTTGGGGATTAAATACATGAAAAATGGACGTACCGCAATAACATCTATAATCTCAGCCGGACCGAACTCAATGATAAGATTACGAAGGTCTTTTAGAAGAGCCTTTAACTTATACTTTTCATTTATACTATTTTGTCTTTTGATACTTTTCCTGACGTCAGATATGGCAACCACACCATAAAATAAAACTGAGGCTGCCAATGATCCAGAAAAAGCTGCAAGAATCCTGTCGGTAGTTATCTCCATAACTAGCCAAGCTACAAATAGAGATAACCCCGTACTAATTATTTCTGCAAGTGTATACCTTTTTATCCACTCATATACTTTTGATTTAAACCCCATTTTATATTTTTCCTACTCCTACCTTATGATGTTTAAACCAATGTATATAGTTCTCTACAGGTAATGCTCCCATTATCATTATTACTAAAGAAGCAATTCCGAGTAGTACAAGTGTTATGGCAATTATTTTTTCGCTGTTGGTAAACATTGGAGTCTCTTTACCACTTTCTTTCCATGCCTTTCTATATACTAATATTCCAAGCGAGTATAGTATGCTTGATAATAGTACATACTTTAAACCTGCTGCATAAATTAACCAAAAACCATAAACTGATGCAAAAAACCCAATGATAATAGCCTTTGACTTTAGAAAACCTTTAAAAACTGAATCATTATTATTTGATATCGCCTGCTTAAATAAAAACATCGCGCTTAACACATATGGTATAAGTATCATTGATCCAGAAACACTTATTATGGCTAAAAATGCATTCTTCTCAACAAAAGCAAAAAATAGAGTTAATTGCATTATTATGGAAGTAATTGTTAATGCTACAACAGGAGAGTCATGTTTATTATATTTTCCTAAAACAGCAGGGAACACTCCTTTCTTGGCAGCTGAAGAAGGCACCTCACTTGTCATAATTGTCCATGCCAACCAAGCTCCTAGAATTGAAATTATCACTCCTAGGTTTAAAATAAGAGCTCCCCAATCGCCTACCATTGCTTTCATAACATAAGCTGTTGATGGATCAGGTAATTTTGCAAGTTCACTTTGATTTAATACTCCAAATGAAAATATACTAATGGCAGCATAAACTATTATGGCACCCATGAAACCGATGAATGTAGCTTTACCTACATCCTTCTTGTTTTTTGCTCTACCAGATATTACTACTGCCCCTTCTATGCCAATGAATGCCCATAAAGTAACTAGCATTGTACTCCTAATCTGCTTGGGTAAATCACCTAAGTCTATTCCTTCATGGCCCCAAAAGTCAAATGAAAGCTTATCCCATTTTGTAACAATTAATAAGACTATAACAAATAAAAATAGCGGCACTAACTTGGCAAACGTGGAGATTACATTCAGAATTGCTGCATTACTAACACCTCTTCTAACCAGTATATTCATTCCCCATATAAGAATTGATCCCCCTAAAACAGATTGCCAATTGTTTCCAGTCGCAAATACGGGAAAAAAATATCCCAATGCCTCCATCATCAATACCGCAAATGAAACGTTACCAATGGCAGCACTAAGCCAATATCCCCATGCTGAGTTAAATCCAATATATCTGCCAAATCCTTCTGCTGCATAGGAATATATTCCAGAGCTTAAGTCAGGCCTATGATCACTAAGTAACTTAAAAGTCTGGGCAAGAAAAAACATCCCAAACCCAGTTATTATCCATGCAATAATGACCGCTCCCAATGCAGCTCCTTGTGCCATATTAGATGGTAGATTAAAAACTCCTCCACCAAGCATTGATCCCAAAACAATAGATACAAGGCCAATAAAACCGACTTTTTTCGTATTATCTGTCATAAAACAATTATTTTTTTATGCACATGGTCTTAAAAAACTTTTTGCCATCTCTATCATCTCTTTCCACTCCATGAATATCACTTTCGTACCCTGGAAATTCATTTTCAAAATCCTGACGTTTTTTCAAGTAATCAAAAATAGGCTTGGCTTTCTCGTTCAGATGCTCACCTCCCATAATTATTGGAATACCTGGAGGGTAAGGTACAATCATTACCGCAGGTATACGTCCCATCATATTATCTAAGTCAACATACTCTACTTTGCGACCAACAACAGAGTGATATGCCTCTGCGGGTTTCATAACCTGATCTGGAATAACCTGAAACCCTTCTTGCATCATATCTAATATCTTATGATCTTTAAAGTATTTGTGAATATCATTACAATGATCTTTTAAACCAACACCTTCATATTTATCAGGATATGACTTTACAAGGTCAGGAAAAATTAAATCAAGAACTTCGTTTGAGTCGTATAATTCTTTGAACTTAAACAATTCTGCTAATAAAGTTCCTTGTTTTCCCTTTGTCGTACCCATGGAATTTAGCATCAGAAAAGAGTAATAATCTGTTTTTTCACATACAATTCCCCTATTAATTAAGTAGTTTGTAACAATTGATGCGGGGATTCCCTCATCCTTCATATTACCATGATTATCAATACCAGGGGTCAAGAATGTAAGCTTTATTGGATCAACCATTGCATAATCATCTTCCATATCCTCAAAGCCATGCCATGGATTATCTTTGGACATGGTCCAAACACTTTGAGTTTTAGCAAGCACTACATCTTCAACATCCTCAAATTTAATTTTCTTACCATCAATTATAACAATTTCAGGCTGCCACATTCCAAAAAACCAATCATCCTCATTCTTTTCTAGTAAATCATTGTTTATGGTTACCACCTTTTTTCTTAGCTGAATTGCTTCCATAATGGTGTCATTCATTATAACCTCACCATTGTCGTCCATCATCTTTGTTGCCACATCAAGTGAAGCCATCATACTATACTGAGGAGATGTTGAACCATGCATCATATACGACTCATTAAATTCATCAGGCACAATCTTAACGGAGCCTCCATCTTTAATATGTAGCATTGATGCCTGAGAGAACGCCGTTAATAATTTATGAGTAGAATGTGAGCAAAATATAGGTGGATGATTATCTTTTAAAGCATCATCAGCCATGCCATAGTGGTTTTTATAAAGTGGATGGAAGCGTGCATACGCATACCAAGCTTCATCAAAGTGAAGGTTAGAAACACTTTGCTCCAACTGAGATTTAATATTTACGACACTATAGCAAACACCATCATAGGTAGAGTTTGTTAAGGTGGACATCTTAGGTGTATTACCTTTTAACTTTTCAGGTATTAGTTTGTTTTCCTTTATTTTCTTTTTAATGGTCTTAGGTGAAAATTCACTTAATCTAACGGGTCCTATTATACCTCTTTTATTTCTTCTAGGAATCATATAAATTGGATACGCATCGGTAATTACCATGGCATAATTCAATGACTTGTGACAATTTCTATCAACAAATGCTATATCATCTCTTAGAACCTGGGATCTCCAAATAATCTGATTTACATTTGATGTTCCATTTAATACATAGTAGGTTTGGTCTGCACCAAATACTCGTGCCGAATTCTTTTCGGCATCTCCAACTATCCCCTCATGATTTAAAAGTGAGCCTAGTTCTGGAACAGATATTGACAAATCTGACCTTAGGGTATTTTCTCCATAAAATTTGTGCAAAGCTACTCCAGCAGGACCACGCAAAAATCCCTCTCCACCCATATGACCTGGAGTATGCCAAGCATACTTATATTCCTTTGCATATTTTACAAGTGTTTTGAAGAACTTAGGATATACACTCTCAATATATCTTAATAAGTGCATTTCAACCCTTCCGGATAGAAATTCAACTGTATCTGCTGTCTTCCATAAGTATCCATCAATGTTTCTTAACACATCCACAGGAATATCCTCCATGTCTAGCCGATCAGTTAGAAGTAATATTGGAATTGTTTTATTTCTTACTTTAATTATCTCGATTAGCTCTGGAGCGGTCATAACCTCTTCAATTCCTTCAAAGGGAAGATCCCAGTCAATAACAACTGCTCCAATATCCGAACGGGATATGAATACCTCCATGGCATCCTCGTATGTAAAAGATGGAATTACACTACATTTTTGGATTTCTTCTAATTCATTAACCAATTCGTTCAATCTAAATCCTTCATCGGTATTATCGTGAAATTGTCCTGAAACAATAAGTATAGGCCAATCATATTTTGTAGATTTCATGATATATTTTTTGATTTCTATTTATTTGAAAAATTAATCTTTAGGATTTTTTATTTGGAGTAAGCCTTATGGCATAAACAGCTAACACAGTCATTACCAATGCTATTACCAACCATAATTCTCCCAATGTGGCAGATACAAAAGCTGATATTATAAATATTGATGATATACTAACTATCAACCAATTATGTATACCCTTGGTTCCCATTTCCATGGTTTTCTTTAATAAAGCTATTCCAGACCAGAAATAAGGAAATAACAACAGTAACACAGATAGTGTTACTGTAATATTAAATGCTGAAGCAACGTTGCTACCTAAAAGCATAAGAACTACTTGTAGAAGGGTCATTATAATGCCATTTATAACAAGTCCTTTACTATTAATACCATACTTATTTGTATAGGAATACGCCTTGGGTAAGTATCCTCTATCTGCACTCGTTTTTGCAGCACTCGCAGAAGATAAATTCCAAACTAGAAAACTTGCTATACATGCAATTGCCATAAGTAATGATACTGCTTCTCCAATAAATTTAGAATTAGTAATATGAGTCATTGAGAGAGCAAACGATGCCGGTGCATCTTGAATCTCCTTCGCCTTAAACATCCCTTCAATAACAGTTGTAGAGGTAATATAAATAACAGCTACAATTATAAACCCGATAATCGTAGCAATGGGAACAACTTTTTTAGGATTCTCGATTAACTCATTGTTTGTTGCCACACTCTCTACCCCTACGAATGCAAATATTAAAACCGCAAAACCTGATAATATGGCAGGGCCATTTTTTTCTCCAGACACATTCCAGTTTGATTCCCATAAAGCGATATCAAAATCAAGCCATCCAGCTGTTCCGGTAACTATAACTGATATTAATAACATGGTTACTGTAATTGATACAATCTTGGTAATTATACCAACTCCATGAAGTGACAAAAATATAAATGCCCATATCAAAACTATAACTGTTATACCTAAAATAAAAGAGTTCTTTAAAGCTGGCACAAACATCTCAAGGTATCCTAAGCCTGCAATAAGTATGGATATATTCGATATCAGATTACCATACACATAAAACAGTCCGCTTTTTGCTCCCAAAATAGGATTAACGTATGATGCAAGAGCAGTAGGGCTGGGATCATCAAATAAGGTACCTGCCTTTACATAAATTAAGGTAAGAAAAAGTGCTCCAACTGTAACTAGTATAAATGATATGAGGGTAATTGATCCTGTTGAGGCAAGCTGCTGCGGTAATGCAATAACACCACTTCCAGCAAGACTTGATACAATTAAAAATACAGCACCAACAAGTCCTAATTTTTTAGTTTTTCCCATATAATTTTAATTCTATTTGTTTGTCTGATAAGTCTAAAAAATCAGAGCTAATTAGAAAAAAGGTCATTATGTACATATTAAAAATACACCAATAGCCTAATGCTATTCCAAATGTAACATAATTTCTAATTCTCAAAGATGTTGTCTCACAAATAATAATAAAATAATTATCTTTGAAGGAATACCAAATTAATTTTTGGAAATTTATATTATTCTTAAATGATGAAAAAGGTTACATTTTTACCAGTCCTATTAATATTATCCAGTTTTGCTATGTTGCAAAATGATAGTATTAATTCCAATTATATTCTTTAACGTTAGTAAATGTAAGCCGAGTTGGAGGATCATTGAAGAAAATAATTCATAATATTTTGTTTGTTAACAAGATACAAACTATAAACCATAATTAAAAATTAATACATTGAAAAGTCATTTACTTACTTTAGTTTTTTTAGCAAGCTTTCTTAGCTTAATGTCTCAGGATCTACCAGCTGAGGAGAAGAAGTTATCGTTTAATGCGAGTGGTTTTATAAACCTCAACGCTATTTTGGATTTTAATGGTTTAGAGGATTATGATGACTTTACTACATCTCAAATACCAATAAATCCTTCGCCATATCAAAACATGTTTAGATTTCACATGACTGCCAGACAATCAAGGTTAAATTTTGGAATTAACTACAATACTCCATGGGGTAAATTAAAGGGCTTTGTTTCAGGTGATTTTTACAGTGGTAATGAGGGAATAATTTCGCGCTTCAGGCTACGAGAAGCTTATTTTGAAATAGGGAATCTACTATTGGGGCAAACAAATACTACAATGGGCAACCCGGATGTAGTTCCAACGACAGTTGATTTTCAGGGTCCAAATAGTGCTACCACTCTTCGGAATCCCATGATCAGATATTCTAGTAAGATTGGAAAAGGATGGAGTTACATCCTGGCTATAGAGATGCGAGGAGGTGATATTAGCCCCTTTAAAAAAACAGGAAAGCCATTTACTTTTATACCGACTTTAGTTGGTAATATAAACAAAGAAGGTGACTGGGGTGTTGTAACGCTTAGTGCCATGTCTGATATAACAAGCTATTTTTATGCTGATTCAGTGACTGGTTCAGGTATTGTTAAAAAAGCAAAAGTAGGTTATGGAGGAGCCTTGTCAGCAATTATCAATACTTGGAAAAAGGATCATTTCAGCATCTTCTATATAGCAGGAAAAGGGGTAGCTAATTTTATTTCTGACCTGTCGGGATTAGGTTACAATGGTATGCCTGATTATGCTACAAAAGAATTAATGCTACTAAGTAGTATGGGTGGTTTTATAGCCTATACACACTATTGGGATGATAAGTTTAGTTCGAACATTATTTATAGTTATGTGAATTTAGAAAAAACGGATCTATTAGCCGATACTGCCTTTAAATCAAGCAACTACGCTCTGATAAATCTATTTTATTCTCCATTTGAAAGATTAAATTTTGGAGTAGAATATATTTGGGGTGAGCTCTTTGTACAAGATAACGAAAATGGAACTGCAAATTGCCTTCAATTTTTGGCACAGTTTAAGTTTTAATTATGCCTATGTTAGATGATCTACCTCTATTCCGGCTCTTTCAAGGAGATCAAGACCATCTGTAATACGATATTTACGCGAATAAACAACTCTAACTATACCAGACTGTATAATTAATTTTGCACATTCTATACATGGAGAATCGGTTATATATAAAGTGGCTCCATTGCTACTATTGTTAGATTTTGCAACCTTTGTAATTGCATTGGCTTCAGCATGTAAAACATATGCCTTAGTAGCTCCATCGGTATCTTCACATATATTCTCAAAACCAGATGGAGTTCCATTGTAGCCGTCTGATATTATCATACGATCTCTAACTATGAGGGCTCCGACTTTTCTTCTCTCGCAATAAGAGTTATCAGCCCAAACATGGGCCATCTTTATGTATGATTTATCAAACTTTCTATCTTTCATAGTGCAATAATAAGTCTTCTAATCCAATTGAAAGATAAAGTTCATTTCTTTTTATAAATTATCCTTCGGGATTAAAACATTATCAAATAAAGATGTAGTTCCTTGAAGCTGATACTATGGCATGGAGTAGAAATATATAGCTAATTACGAGCTAGCCATGATAAACAAATTAGTATAAGAAAAATGCTCGTTCCGGATTAAATGTGATAAACATATTTGCTAAAAAATTCCACACCGTAACAAGAGCAATAGCAAATATTTTTCCAACATAAAAATTCATTTTAAATCTGCTGACTAAAAACCAAAGAAGTAATGTGTTTAGTCCTAATCCAATTATAGATATCACAAAAAACTCTGTGTATTCCATAAGAATTTCCGGATTATTACTCTCAAATGTCCATATCCTATTAAAATAGTAGTTGGATGTGGCTGCTGATATAAAACCAATGGCATTTGCAATGTACTTTGGGATTTGCAATTTTTCTTTCGCGATAAATGTTATTCCAAAGTCAATAAATAAACCGGATAGACCCACAGCCGAAAACTTTAGGAATTTTAAAAAATATGTAGAATTAAAAACTTCGTTCATTTATAACAAAATCATTAGAATTTTCTTCTTTCCATTTCTCATGATATCAACTGAGACTCTTTGTCCAGGTTTTAGCTTTTTTAGTCTCGCCATGTAATCATAAATATTTGTTACCGGCAGTCCTTCTATAGCAACTATTTTATCACCTTTTTTCATTCCTGCATTATACGCAGGACCTTCTGGAGTAACTCCTCCAACACCCAAGCCATTATTCTCTGTGGATGCAAAATCTGGCATTATACCAAACTTTACCTTCAAACCACCTCTACCTCTTCCTGATTGTTTTACCTTAGCTCCTGCTTCTTTATATGTTAATCTCTCATCACTATTAGCCACTTCAACTATGATTGGATATGCAAAATCTATTATTTCTCTTTCACCTTCATAATTTATCTTGTGGGCATCATCTTTGGGAGTATGGTAATCATCATGTGCACCTGTAAAGAAAAACATTACAGGTACTCCGGCTCCATAAAAACTGGCATGATCTGAAGCTCCGTACCCTTCTGGCGAATGAGCAAAATTCATATCCGTATTTTTCTCATGAGATAATAAAATATCCTCCATTTGCTCTGCTGTGCCTGTTCCAGCAATCATTAAAGACCTGGTTTGGTCATCGAATCTACCAACCATATCAAAGTTTACCATTAGCACAATATTATTCAAGTCTATGAGTGGTTCTGTGGTAAAAAATTGAGATCCCAGCAAACCCATTTCCTCAGCCCCGAAGGCCATTATAACAATACTTCTCCTAAGCTCTCCTCTTTCTGAATATAATTTTTCAGAAATTTCTAAAATAGCAGCAACTCCTGAAGCATTATCATCAGCACCATTATGAATGGCAATTGTATCCGGATTTCTGGAACCTGAACCATGTCCACCCATACCCAAGTGATCATAGTGGGCACCAATAACAACATATTCATCTTTTAATTTGTCATCACTCCCCTCAATTATAGCAATAATATTTTGGGTTTTTACTTCCATCCTTCTCAAATCCGTGCTAATATCAATTGAATTATGAGTATTGAAGCCAATAAAATTCTTTTTTGTGATGATCTCATCCTCAATATCTAAAATGGAATTACCATTGCCGATGATTGAATCTGCCACTGCCCGAGTTATATTTATTGCTGGTAATCCAGCAGAAGCGGTTACCCTATCAAAAGTGTTTTTAGTAAGATTATCGCTTGTGGAGGAATTTTTTCCATTCACAAATATAATACCAGCGGCATTTCTATCCTTTGCAGTTAAAACCTTATCACGGTCATTGCCATAAGATATGAATAGACTTGAATCATTACTGGGTTCAGGGTCACCCCTTAGTACCATTACAAATTTACCATCAACATCAAGACCATTGTAATCATTCCACTTTAGTGAATCATGGTCAATTTCAATCCCATAACCCGCAAATATTACCTCTGCAGTAATTGATGCGTTAGTGGAAAAATTCATGGGTTTAAAATCAACACCTGGTAAAGCATTATAACCATTTATTATTAAATGGTTACTATCTCCAGATTCAACACTTGTGGTAACGCTAAAATATTGAAAGCCATCATCTCCTATGGTTTTCAGACCTGACCGTACAAGGTCATCCCTTATGTAATCAGCTGCAATTCTCCCACCTTCAGTTCCTGGCTTTCTGCCCTTAAGAGAGTCGGAAGCAAGGAAATACACATGATCTTTAATTTCCTTAACTGTAAATTCTGATTGATTCTGAGAGCTTAGATTCGTGAAATATATTAGGCCAAAAACTATCGCCATAAATCTTATTGGGAACCTCATTATCATACTGATTAAATTTGTTGCAAATATACATTTCCTATTCCTAACAGTTGACATATTAATGATTAATTGAGTATTATTCATAATCATCCTGAGCACAATTCTTACATTAACATATGTTAAACTACTACTGTGCATGTTTATTAATTTAAATCAATTAATATTTTGGAATATCTTTGCAATAATGTCAACACGATCAAGGAAAGAAAAGATTATTAAAGCTTCGTGGATTGCAATTGTTGGTAATTCAATACTTTCAATTTTGAAGATAACAATTGGTATTATATCCGGAAGCTTTGCCGTTATTGCAGATGGTATTGACAGCGCAAGCGATATACTAGCATCACTAGTAACTCTGTTTACCGCTCACATTATCAATAAACCACCAGATATCAAATATCCATATGGTTATAATAAAGCGGATACCATAGCAACCAAACTACTTGCGTTTATAATATTCTTCGCAGGGGCTCAACTTGCAATCTCTTCCGTTGAGCGCTTACTGTCTCCTCAACCTAATATTATTCCAAATACCATTGCAATTTATATTATAGTAATCTCAATTATCGGAAAATATGGTTTATCGATCTATTTATTAAAAACAGGTAAAAAAATAGATAGTCAAATGTTATTGGCAAACGGCAAAAACATGCTCAACGATGTTATCATATCTTTTTCAGTTCTTGCAGGTCTTACGTTTACGTTCATTTTCAAAATGCCAATACTTGACTTAATTACTGCCTTGATTGTGAGCTTTTACATAATGTTTGTAGCATTTCGGATTTTTTTACAAAGTAATAGAGATCTAATGGATGGCGTAGATAATGAAGAGATATATAGGAAAATAATTGTGGCGGCTAAAAGTGTGGATGGAGTTCATCGACCACACAGAATAAGAGCAAGAAAAATGGCTCATCTCTACGTTATAGCTCTTGATGTTGAAATAGACGGTCTTAAAAGCCTTGAAAACGCACATAGCTTATGCCATGAGGTTGAAACTAAAATAAAGCTTGCATTACCAAATACCTATGACGTACTAGTCCATCCCGAACCAATTGGTACTCATGACCCTAAAGAAACATATGGTATTTCAGAAGAGTTATTGAACAAATAATTCCTGATAACTTTTAGAATTAAAATCGTATTGCTTTGGACTCCTTTTTTATATTTGCAAGCGCATATATTCACACTAAATAAAGCAACGACATGGTTTACTTTTTCCAACATAGTCTAACCCGCTTCTATTTAGCCGAATCACATATAAATTTGGCAGATATTGACTTAGAAAAATTAACATGGTTATTTGGTAATGCTACTAACATCAAACAAAATATTCTGGAGGGAAAGTTCATAGGCCCTAGGAAGGAAATGATAACTCCCTGGAGTACCAATGCTGTTGAAATTACTCAAAATATGGGTATTTCTGGTATTAACAGAATCGAAGAGGTGGTATTAACCAAGGTTGATTCTCCAGAATTTGACCCAATGTTACAACAGGTATATAAAAACATAGACCAGGAGGTATTTCATATACCAGACTCACCCGATCCAATTATTTACATTGATAATATTGGCATCTACAATAAAAAAGAAGGTCTTGCCCTTAGCGATGATGAAGTGAAATACTTGGAAAAAGTATCAAAGACAATAAATCGAAAATTAACAGACTCTGAAATCTATGGATTTGCACAAATAAACTCCGAGCATTGCAGACATAAAATATTCAATGGCACCTTTATAATTGATGGAAAGGAAATGAAGGACAGTCTTTTCTCCTTAATCAAGAAAACATCCAAAGAAAATCCCGAAAACATCGTTTCTGCTTACAAAGATAATGTTGCCTTTATTGTGGGACCTAATTCAGAACAGTTTGCTCCTGGTAATCAGGAAAAATCAGATTTTTTTGAAATAAGTGACATGGAAACTGTTATTTCCCTCAAGGCAGAGACACACAATTTCCCAACAACAGTTGAGCCATTTAATGGTGCAGCCACTGGGTCGGGTGGAGAGATTCGTGATCGTTTAGCTGGAGGTAAGGGAAGTAATGCGATGGCTGGAACTGCTGTGTACATGACCTCATATCCAAGAAACAGTAAAGGTCATAAATGGGAAAAAACCATAGCTCCCAGAAAATGGTTATATCAAACTCCTGAAGAAATACTAATAAAAGCTTCCAATGGAGCATCAGATTTTGGTAACAAATATGGTCAACCTCTTATAAACGGAAGTCTACTAACATTTGAACACCAGGAAAATGGTAAAAATCACGGTTACGATAAAGTAATAATGCTTGCTGGAGGAATTGGTTATGCAAAAGCTTCAGATGCACAAAAAGATATTCCAGAAGAGGGTGATGTTATCGTAGTTCTTGGTGGTGATAATTATCGCATTGGAATGGGAGGTGGAGCGGTTTCATCCGTTGCAACAGGAGAGTTTGGAAATGAAATTGAACTGAATGCCATTCAGCGTGCCAATCCAGAGATGCAAAAAAGAGTGGCAAATACAATCCGTGCAATGTCTGAGAGTAATATTAATCCAATTGTATCAATTCATGACCATGGTGCGGGTGGCCACTTAAATAGCCTTTCAGAATTAGTTGAAGATACCGGTGCAAATATTAACATTAACAATCTTCCCATCGGTGACCCTACCCTATCTTTCAAGGAAATTTTGGGTAATGAATCTCAGGAAAGAATGGGTCTTGTAATAAGAGAAAAAGATTACAAAACTCTAGAAAATATAGCACAACGAGAAAGAGCTCCCATTTACACAGTAGGTACTGTAAGAAATGATAAAGACTTAATAATTGAGGCAGATGATAAAACCTGCCCTGTGGATATTAAATTAGAATACCTCTTTGGTAAACCACCCAAAACCATACTGGAAGATACTACCCAGAGTGTGGGATTCTCTCCCATCGAATATAGCCAAAAGAAACTCGAAAACTATGTTTCAAATGTTTTAAAACTTGAGGCTGTGGCATGTAAGGACTGGCTAACAAATAAGGTAGACCGATCGGTTACAGGTAAAGTTGCTATGCAACAATGCGTTGGCCCACTTCAATTACCTTTAAATAATTTAGGCATTGTTGCAATGGATTATCAGGGTACAACAGGAATATCTACCGCAATAGGACACTCATCCATAAGTGGCCTAATAAATCCAGAGGCTGGATCTAGGCTTGCAATAGCAGAGGCACTCACAAATGTGATATGGGCTCCTGTATCAACAGGGATAAGAGGTGTAAGTTTGAGCGCAAATTGGATGTGGCCCGCAAAAAACGATGGTGAAAACGCCAGGCTATATAAAGCTGTGAAAGCGGTAAGTGACTTTGCAATTGAATTAGGTATAAATATCCCTACCGGTAAAGATTCACTATCCATGACACAAAAATATCCCGATGGAAATATTGTTTACTCTCCAGGTACAGTGATAATATCCGCCGTAGGTGAAGTAAAAGACATTAGAAAGGCAATTACCCCAGCTATCAAAACAAAAGCGGGAACAAAAATCATCTACATCAACCTAAGTTCATCGAATTATGAGTTAGGAGGGTCTAGTTTTGCCCAATCATTAAATAAAATTGGCGTCAAAACACCAGATGTAAGTGATTCAAAATATTTTGCATCAACATTCGAAATTATACAAAACCTTATATCAGATGGTAAGATCCTATCAGGACATGACATAAGCGCTGGAGGAATGATAACAACTCTACTAGAGATGAATTTTGCAAATTGTGATCATGGCATGGATCTGGACCTTTCAATAATAAATGAAAGTGATATTGTAAAATTATTGTTTAGCGAGAATCCAGGTCTAATAATTCAGGTTGAGGATAAAAATGTATCTCAAGAACTAAGTAATAAGGGAGTATTATTTTACGAACTTGGTGAAGTTATTAATAAACGTCAGGTTATCATTAAACACAATAGTAAAAGCTACTCTTTTGATATTGATAAAATGAGAGATCATTGGTATCATACCTCCTTTAGCATGGACAGAAAACAGAGTGGCGAGAAGCATGCAAAAGTACGACTTACGAATTACAAACGTCAAGACCTACATTATAATTTCAATGGAATGTTTTCCGGATCGGCAGCGGATTTGGGAATAGAAATGAGTCGAAGAAAAAAATCGGGAGTTAGAGCAGCAATTATAAGGGAAAAAGGTGTTAACGGAGACAGAGAAATGGCATTTGCACTTCACCTGGCAGGCTTTGATGTTAAGGATGTACACATGACAGACCTTATTTCTGGGCGTGAAGATTTGACGGATGTTAATATGATAGTATTTGTTGGTGGGTTCTCTAATTCAGATGTGCTTGGTTCTGCAAAAGGCTGGGCAGGAGCATTCCTATTCAACAAAAAAGCTAAACAAGCACTGGATAACTTCTATGATCGAGAAGATACCCTGAGCCTAGGAGTTTGTAATGGTTGTCAGTTAATGGTTGAATTGGGATTAATTTATCCCGAACATCCTGAGAAGCCGGTTATGGAAGGTAATAACTCAGGTAAATTTGAATCTGGGTTTATCAATGTCAATATCCATGAAAACAATTCCATAATGCTAAAATCATTATCGGGTATGAGACTTGGTATATGGATAGCTCACGGAGAAGGCAAATTTAGTTTCCCATACTATAGCGATAGCTATCACATAGCAATGAAATATAGCTATGATAAGTATCCAGGAAATCCAAATGGATCTGACTGGGGTGCAGCAGCAATATATTCCAATAACGGCCGTCATTTGGCAATGATGCCTCATCTCGAACGCGCTTTTCTGCCATGGCAATGGCCACATTATCCTAATAGCAGATCAAATGATGAAGTTACACCATGGGTTGAAGCATTTGTAAATGCCAAAAATTGGGTTCAGAAACAATCTAACAAATAATGAACCCCCAGTTAATATTGGCTATTTATGATCAAATTTATTATGACAAAAGTCATATTTAGCTGATTAGACAAGATATTAAAGTACTTTCAAAGAAATATTTTCTTCTTATTTTTTCAAACACCACATTTTATTTACCTAAATATGTGCCAATTAAACCGATTATTATTTAGAATTTCTATAAATTAAGCTTTGACAAATATTTGCATTTAATAAAACAGGAATATACCATATTTTTGTTTCAGATATTAAACCCTTAAATTATTTATATAAAAACCAAAAATATTATGAAAAGCTTTAATTTAACTCTAATGATTGTTTGTTTAATTTCGTTTCTTCCCTCGGAAATTTTTGCCCAGGATATAAATATCTCAGGTGAGATACGTCCAAGATTCGAATTTAGAAATGGTTATAAAGCTCCAATGCCTGATGGTAATGATCCTGCAAGTTTTATTTCTCAACGAACTCGGTTAAATGCATTTTACGGAAATACTAATTTTAGATCTAAGTTGGTTCTTCAGGATGTGAGAGTATGGGGTGATGTTCCACAATTAAATAAGTCTGATGCATATGGCACCAGTCTACATGAAGCATGGGGAGAAGTAATATTCTCAAATAAATTTTCAATCAAATTAGGTAGGCAAGAAATAATTTATGATGACCAAAGAATATTTGCTAGTTCTAATTGGGCTCAGCAAGCTAGAAGCCATGATGCGGCCATAATCAAATATTCACCATCATCTAACCACCAATTTGATTTGGGATTAGCATACAATGCTAATGGTGAAAGTCTTTACAAAGTAGATTATATAGTAAATAACTACAAAACCTTTCAGTATCTTCATTATCATGGTAATTTCGATAAAATTGGTTTGAGCTTTTTAGCATTAAATAATGGAATGGCATATACTTCCACAACTGACTCAACTCAAAATATTGCTTACAGTCAGACAATAGGCCCACGATTAACTTTCAAAGGTGATGAAGTTATGTTTAATGCAGCCTTTTATTACCAAGGCGGAAAAAATAAATTTAACAACTCTCTTTCGGCAATATATTTTTCTGCAAATGTAAGTTATGCACTATCTAGTAAATTCACTTTAGGATTAGGTGGGGAATACCTTTCAGGAACATCTTCTGAAAACCAAGCTAATGCTAATGAAAACGACAAGTCTTTCAAGCCATTTTATGGTGCAAATCATAAATTCAACGGATGGATGGACTACTTCTTTGTTGGAAGTTATATGTATAGTAACGGGCTATTAGACATATATTTGCCACTTACGCTAAAAGTTGATAAATTTACATTCAAGTTAATTCCACATTACTTTATGGCTGCAGCAACAGTTGCACAGCAAGAAGAAGATGGAACATGGAAGGATTTTAGCAGTGGACTAGGCGCGGAAATAGATTTTACTGCATCTTATACATTCAACAAAAATGTAGTTGTTAGCGCAGGTTACTCACAAATGATGGCAAACGAATCCATGCAAGTACTAAAAGGTGGTAATCATAAAAACACCAACAATTGGGCATGGGTGATGTTTACTTTCAAACCTACTTTTTTCCAATCAAAATAAGCTCAAAGAATTTAAAATAGTATGGCAAAATTTCTTAAAATAATTTTACCCCCAAAACAATGGCAATTTATCGTTGCCATTGCTGCGGGAATATTTTTTGGATTAACCGCATACATACTTTATGTTTCAAATGCAGTATCCTATATGTCTGACGACCCTAAAACATGTATTAATTGTCATGTTATGAACACAGAGTATGTAAGCTGGACAAAGAGTTCTCACAGAGAAAATGCAACTTGTAATGATTGTCATGTACCCCAAAATAACTTTATAAATAAATACTATTTCAAAGCAAAGGATGGACTAAGACATGCTACAATGTTTACTTTGCGCCAAGAACCACAGGTTATTGTCATAAAAGAAGAAGGAAGTAAAGTTGTTCAAAAAAATTGTATTAGATGTCATAATGATCTTATAACTGATAATAAAATAATTGCCAAAACTAAGAAGTTTGATCATTTCAGAACCGATGGACGTAAATGCTGGGAATGTCACCGAGAGGTCCCTCATGGAAGAGTTAAAAGTCTTTCATCTGCTCCAAATGCATATATACCAAATGTAAAAAAACCGATTCCGGACTGGATCAATAAATTAGTAAAGTCAAAAACAAATTAAAATCACTAAAAAATGAGTAGTAAAAGAAAACCGATTTTAAACTGGATATTATTTTTCGCAACTATTATTGCAGTTTTCTTACTTGGGTTATTAGCCTCTTCAATAACTGAGCGCAGAGCTGAAGAAGTAACAAGTAATAAACCGATGGTAAAATTAGACGAATGGGAACCTAGAAATGATGTTTGGGGAAAGAACTACCCAACTGAATATGAGTCGTACATGTTAAATAATGAGTCTGATTTTGCTACAAAATATAATGGTAATGCAATGATTGACATGTTAGAGCTTGACCCTCGCCTTGTTGTATTGTGGGCAGGTTATGGATTTTCAAAGGATTATAACCAAGGACGTGGACATACCTATGCAATTGAGGATCTAAGAAATTCATTGCGAACAGGTGGACCAACAGGTTCAGATGATGGACCAATGCCATCAACATGTTGGACATGTAAAAGCCCTGATGTGCCAAGGGTAATGAACGAAGATGGTGTTGAAGAATTCTACACTGGTAAATGGTCACGTTTGGGTGCAGAAATTGTTAACCCAATTGGTTGTGCAGATTGCCACAACAATGAAACAATGGACTTGCAGATATCACGTCCTGCATTGGTAGAGGCATATGAGAGAATGGGAAAAGATATTAATGAAGCCACCCACCAGGAAATGAGATCATTGGTATGCGCACAATGTCATGTTGAATACTATTTTGATAAGAAACGTCCAGGTGCTGAAGGTTCAGCATATCTTACATTGCCTTGGGACAAAGGTATGTCGGTTGAAAACATGGAAGAGTATTATGATGCCATAAACTTTAAAGACTGGACTCATAAACTCAGTAAAGCACCGATGCTTAAAGCACAACATCCTGGTTATGAAGTATACCTAACAGGAATACATGCAGAGAGAGGAGTTAGCTGTGCCGATTGTCATATGCCATATATGAGTGAAGGTGGAAAAAAATATACTGACCACCATATTCAATCTCCTCTAAATAATGTTGAAAATTCTTGTATGGTTTGTCACAAGGAAAAAACCGATCAGCTAATTAGGGATGTTTATGATAATCAAGACAGAACAATTGAAAATCGAGATAAACTTGAGGAACTTATAGTTAGAGCTCACGTGGAAGCAAAAACAGCATGGGATCTTGGAGCCAATGAAGACCAAATGAAGGATATTTTAATGGATATACGACATGCTCAATGGAGATGGGATTATGCTGCTGCAAGCCATGGAGGTTCTTTTCACTCACCCGTTGAAACTGGCAGAGTTATTGCAACAGGTATTACAACAGCTCAAGAAGGACGCATAAAACTTGCTCGCTTGCTCATGGAATTAGGTTATGAAGGTGAAGTTCCCTATCCAGATATTAGCACTAAAGCAAAAGCACAAGAATTTATCGGTCTTCCTATGGACAAACTGAATAGTGACAAACAAAAGTTTCTCAAAAACCTAGCTCCTCAGTGGGATAAAGAGGCTAAGGAAAGAGAATCTAAAATACCAGTTGTATATACCAACAACTAGCCGGTCCTATCATACAAAAAGCTATTTAAAGAGGCTGCCATCTGTGATGTCAGCCTCTTTTTAACTTTTACATAATGGTACAATCAAATTAAATTATTCGTTGAACAAATAAGTATATTTGCTCAATATTTATCTAAAATGAACACAAATAGGCCCACATGGACAAAACCCTGGTCGTATAAAGAAGGCATATTAATTTCTCTTTCTTTATTAGTTCTTGGATTTGGACTAGAATATCTATCAAATGGGATAGGAACAGATAACTTACTTATATACCCAAACAATCTGTATATGGGTATAATAATAGTGACTTTAATTCTATTCCTTGCAATAATTGGAAAAAGCTGGACAATTACAGAATGGCTACAAAGTACAGCGGCAGCAATATGTTCAATAGGACTACTATTACTTGTGTCACTGCTAATGGGTCTAACATTGCAATACGACGACGGAGCTGGCGAAACTATCCGAAGGCTGGGTCTTTCTCACATATTAACATCATGGCAATATTTATTAGCCAATTTATTATTGCTACTAAGTCTTGGTTTAACCACAATTAAAAGTATCTGGAACTTTAGCTGGAACAAATTGGGATTTACAATTAGTCATTTAGGTTTATGGATTGTAATCTTTGGAGGTAATTTTGGTAGTATCCAACTTGAAAGACTACAAGTAAAATTAATTGAGGGCGAAATATCAAATATTGCTCACAACAATTCAGGCTCCCCAATAAAAGAGCTTCCTTTCGCCATAAAACTAAACGATTTTATTCTTGAAGAATATAATCCAAAAATAGCGTTGGTTTATAATGAAGCTGGAATTATGTTCAAGGATGAATCTAGTAGCATAGTAATTGCTGAATTAGGTAATTATGGAACAATCTCCAATTGGAATATAGAAATCCTAGAATACATATATTCATCTGCTAAAGCGGGTAATAAATACTACCAAATTAATGAACCAGGAGCAGCACCATCAGCTTTCATAAGGGCCACTAATTTAACAGGTACTACCGTTGAAGGATGGGTTCATTGTGGAAGTTTTAATCGTCAGTACGAATCTTTAAAACTTGATGATGAATACTCTGCCATTATGCTATTCCCCGAACCTAAAGAGTACATATCAAAAATTGAAATACTCACAACGGAAAGGCCACCAGAAAGTATTAGTTTAGAAGTCAACAAACCCTATTATATTGACGGGTGGAAGTTATATCAGATGGGATATGACTATGAACTTGGAAGGTGGTCGAATACTTCAATAATTGAGGTTATAAGAGACCCTTGGTTACGGATAGTTTATGCCGGAATATTTATGATGCTTGCGGGAGCGATGTTCATGTTTTGGGTTGGATCAAAGAAAAATATGAAATAGAGTCAATAATTAACGAATTTACTATGGATTGGATTAATTTCCCTATATATACTTGCTTTATTCTAATAATATGGATGCTTGGACTATTATTTGTTTCCATAAATTCAAAACGCCGTTTTAATTCAACTTTAGGAAATTTATTATTGATATTTGGAGTATTGATGTTAATTGCTATGCTATCAGTGTTGTGGATAAACCTGGAACGTCCTCCACTGAGAACTTTGGGAGAAACAAGGTTGTGGTATAGCATCTTTCTGTCAGTGGTTGGATTAATATTTTATTGGAGATGGAAATATAACTGGTTTCTAGTATTCAGTTTTAGCATGTCTGGTTTATTTATAATACTTAATATTATTTATCCTGAGAATTTCAACAAATCGTTGATGCCAGCTTTACACAGCGGATGGTTTGTTCCACATGTAGTTGTTTATATAATTTCTTATGCACTACTAGGTGCCTCTAGCATTGTTGCAGTGAAACAACTTTTCGACACATATGTAAAAGGCAAAAGTTCATCCAATGCAATTT
Organism: Lentimicrobiaceae bacterium; assembly: GCA_018661505.1. Lineage (GTDB taxonomy): Bacteria > Bacteroidota > Bacteroidia > Bacteroidales > F082. Next base: position 752 of record JABJIE010000061.1, on the reverse strand, counting down.
CATTGGCAGATAACCTCGTATACCTTGGATTTTCTTTTCTAACAATGGGGTTACTATTTGGCGCCTTATGGGCAAAGGAAGCATGGGGTCATTATTGGACATGGGATCCAAAAGAAACATGGGCATTTTTAACATGGTCCGTTTATCTAATATATATTCATGGAAGGATTAAAGACTCGCTAAAGGAAAATACTGCAATGTGGGTTCTGGCGTTTGGTTTTATTATCCTTCTTATCTGCTGGTTTGGAGTAAATTATTTACCATCCACAGCTAATAGTGTACACACATACTCCAAAACATAAGTATTCTATTTGGGAGCTTTTATTAGTAGGTAAATTGCAATAAAAGTGAATATAATATTTGGTAACCACGATGCGATTAAAGGACTCAAATTACCAAATGTGGAAAAAACTGTGGAGACTTGCATCAGTAATATATAACTAAAAGTAAGTGCTATACCTACACCCAGGTGCATACCGATACCTCCCCTAACCTTCCTGCTTGATAATGATACACCTATTACAGTAAGAATAATAATTGCAACAGGCCCTGATGTTCTTTTGTTCTTCTCAACTTCATATTTTTTATATGCTTGTGAGCCTTTTTGTTTTTCCGCAATTATCTGTTTGTTAAGCTCAAAATAGTCCATCTCTTCAAACTCTTCCTTAATTTTATACAAATCCTCTGGCTTAAGAGAAAAAGTTGTATCAAGCTCCTGGCCTTTAACTATTCGATGTCCAGAACTATCTATT
>JABJIE010000060.1 GCA_018661505.1 Lentimicrobiaceae bacterium | reverse complement strand
TTTCAGGGAATTAGCGGGGAAATTTAAATTTGAATAATTACCTTACCTCAAACTCTATATTTTAAATTATGTTTTGTTAGATTTGTATCCTCGCGATAAGGTATACTCCAAATGTTAAAATATTTATCGATAACAAATTATGCATTAATAGATCATCTGGAAATAGATTTTTCAGATGGATTCTCCGCAATTACTGGAGAAACTGGGGCTGGTAAATCCATAATATTAGGTGCTCTTTCATTGATTCTAGGAAATAGAGCTGATTTAAACAATATTAAAAACCAGAATTCAAAATGTATAATTGAAGGTGTTTTTGATAATGGAGGACTTCAGCTTTCGGAGTATTTCTTAAACAATGACTTAGACCTTGAGGCAGAAACAATATTAAGACGCGAGCTTCTTCCTTCGGGTAAATCAAGAGCATTTGTTAATGATACACCTGTAAACCTTAAGATGCTCGGTTATCTTGGTAATCGGTTTGTAAATATCCATAGTCAGCATCAAACTTTGCAATTAACGGATTCATTATTTCAACTAGAAGTATTGGATGACTTTGTTAAAAATACAGAGCTGAATTTGGATTATAAGGATGTTTTTGAAGAATATCAGGTTCTAAATCAAAGGCTAGCAGAACTTAAGGAATTAAGTCAAAAGTCATCCAGAGATGAGGATTATATCAAATTTCAACTTGATGAACTAAATTCTCACACCTTGGATCCAGAGATTATTCAGGATTTGGAGAATCGCGCAAAGGTATTGGAACATTCGGAGGAAATAAAATTAGCAATTTCAGAGGCTGAATATCTTCTAAATGATGGTGAAACATCTCTGCTAAACAATATGTCCAAGTTAAAACGTGTATTGGATAATGTTAGAGAGTACTTACCTACCAATACTGATCTTACCGACCGTCTAAATAGTATTTTAATTGAACTTGAAGATATAGGTTCTGATATAAATTCAATGTCATCCAATGATGATTTTGATCCGTCGGAACTGCAAAGTATAAATGATAGTTTAAGCGGGATTTATACCCTATTAAAGAAACATCATGTGGTTTCAGTGGATGAATTAGTAGAGCTACGTGATGATTTTGACAATAGACTGCAAGGTATTGAAAGCGTGGATGATAATATTACTGCAACTGAATCTAAAATTTCGTCTTTGGAGAAGCGGTTGACATTGTTATCCAATAAACTATCCACCAAACGGCAGGAAGGTGCCAAGGACTTTGCAGGTTCTGTGCTGCAAAAATTAAAGCAACTTGGCATGCAAGATTCAAATTTTGTTGTCAGCATATCAAAAAAGGATAAGTTCACATCCACAGGAAGAGATAATGTTCAGTTACTTTTTAATGCAAATAAGGGAATTGAGCCTGGTGAGATTAGCAAGATTGCTTCAGGGGGAGAATTATCCAGATTAATGTTAGCGATAAAATCCTTAATCAACCAAAAACAGATGTTACCAACTGTAATTTTTGATGAAATAGATTCCGGTGTTTCAGGAGACATTGCCGGTAAAGTAGGTAAGATAATGAAAGAGATGGCTAATAAACATCAGATAATAACCATAACTCACCTACCTCAGATAGCCTCCAAAGCCAAAAATCACTACAAGGTATTTAAGGTTTTGAATGACGATTCCACAAATACAACAATTGAAATGTTATCCGAAGAGGGTAGGGTTGAGGAGTTGGCAACCATGCTTAGTAGCGAAAGAGTTACGGAAACAGCCATGAATGTTGCCAGAGAAATGATAAACGATCATTAATTATAACTTCCGGTATCTGGCCTGTATATTATCCATTTGCTATTAAATCCCAATTCGTGAGACTTGAATGGGTTATTCCTATCATCATTAATAACAAATCTAAAAGTTCTAAATGGTAATTCTCCATCATTCATCTTCTTCTTGAAGTCAGTGAATGGCATTTCAATTTTATAGGAATGTGATGCCGTTAAATCCAGAGGTAAATCCAGGTTATTACATAACCCACTAATATCATAATAGTTAAACTCTCTTTTCCCCGTTATTAGCTCTACCCTTACACTTGTAATATTCATGTCTCTCAGAGGATGTATTTCAAGTAAAATGCTTGTTATAACTCCATTTAACTTTACAATATTCACATTAAATATTTTGGAAGGGAAGTTTTGCTCTGATAGTGAAAATGTTCTCGACTGCTTTTTTCTGATGTTGAAAATGTAAATTGATATTACTATTACCAATATGATTACAGTATAGCTAAGGATACTTTCCATATTAGTCTTTTAAAATCCAAGCATCTCTATAGTTAAATTGTAATTGCTGCTTGGCATACATGGCTTCTTTTAAATTATCGAATTTGTTCAAATAAAGTCTAATTCTATTGTTTTCTTTTATGAGATTAGCATTGACAAAATTATCATTTCTGGCCTTTCTCAATGCCTCTTTAGCACTATGACTATCATTGAAACTTCCAAATATTAAATAGTATTCATCGGATTTTGATATGCTGTCGATCGCCATGGCAGTAGTATCTCTGACTTCATCTTCGCAAATATTGGGGCTATCCTGCGAATCAGCCCGCTGTCCAAACCATAATGATACATAGTTTGTGCCAATGGCCAGTCCTCCACATACCCACTTTTTCTTTTCGTAGCTACCTCTTGTTATTATCATATCAATAACCTCTCTGGAGTCTGCCCAGATATTAATTATACTGTCATTGTTGAAATAGTCTCCGAAGAAGGTAACAAGTTCATAACCTCTATAGCTATAGGGAGTAAGTTCATTGGGTTTTTCCCACATGCAATCGGGGTCATAAACATATGAATTATGACAGCATGGGGTCCAATCTCCCTGGTCTGACCAGCTTGAAGTATTACAGATGCTAGTATCTGGATGATTATTATAAAGATCATCCACATGTAAACTTGCAACATATGACAAGGATGCTGATAACTCTACCGGATCTTTGTCATAATCAGCTCTAATCTGATTTATGGCATCAAAGAGATTAAGCTCATTATTGCTTAGACAAAAATCATCAGGTATTTTATTTTGGGCAGCTACAACCATTGAAATTAGCATAACCACAAAAAATGTAATAATATGAACAAATAAATATTTTGATCTTAATGTTACCATAGCTTTGTGAACAAGAAGTAAAATTAGAAAAAAATGAACTGCAAAAGTGCTAATCTCATCTTATTCATTCATAATTACTCCATTTAAATGAGGTTACATATTCATCTAAAGTTTTGTTGTAGGATTTGCTGATTAATGACATGATATCATTTTTAGTTTGATAAGTATGATTGTTGATGCGGTTTATTGGTAGTATTTTGGGTGATGTCCCCGATAAAAATACAGAAGCAAAGCTGTTTAAGTCGTTTAATTTAATTACTTTCTCAACAAACTCGATGTCATTTTCTTTGGCAATTTTTATAATCATTTTTCTTGTTATTCCCGGTAATACTTGATTTAGAGGAGGCGAGTAAAGGGTTGTGCCTTTGATGAAGAAGATATTTGATTTGGACCCTTCTGTTACATTCATATTTCCATCAATCAGCAGTAGTTCATAAAGATTATTTTGCTTACGTATTTCATCCAACTGATCCTTTAGTTTACTATCAAAGGCTTTTATATTTGGATTTATTCTCTCGATATTAATGGTTTCTGTTTTTACGCCCATTTCGTATAATTCCCTGCTAGGATATTTGTGGGGTACAATCCATGCAAAAAACATATTTGTTGAATCCGATACTATTATCTGAAACCTTATGTTTCCAATGGATAATTTATTTTGACTTATTAGCAGATGTAGGGTTTTGGCTATGGTAGCCCTATCAATGGTGGAGGTAGATTTTGATTCAATTACGGATGTTAATAGTCTGGAAATATGTTCCTCAAGAAAAATTGGCACGCCATCAATTACTCGGATAACCTCATAAAGTATCTTACCATCAGGAAGGTTACTGGTACTGAAGTTGGAGCTTCTGAGTAATTTACTATCTCCTATATAATAGTTTAATAGGGGAGAACTCATGATGTTAAAATGTATTATTCAGAATCTCTGGTTTTAAAATATTCCTCTAGAAGAGCCTTTGCTTTTTCTAGGTTTTCAACTTCAACAAATAACCTTGCAGAATCTTCAGGTGATCCATCTGCCCATCCAGCTTGAACACTTGATGATAGTGTGTCGCGCCTGATTACACCAATTTTATTTTCTTCGAGAAGTTCTTCCAAAAACATACTTTCTACTCGAGATCCAGTATAAACTAATTTAATATCGTCTGCCATGATTGGAATTTTTAATTAATAAGTACCTAAAGATATTGAAAATAAAGGGATTTGACAAATAAACTTTACTAAGAGTTTAGTTTTATTATGGCAAAAACCATAATGGCAGCACTAACTATCTGAATTGGAGAGAGAATGCTACCGTTGAAAATATAATCAAATAAGATTGCAGAGATTGGAAAAAGCAGTTCACTTATTGTTGCAAGAATGGCTTTTACCCTGCGTAATCCGTAATAGTAAATGAAAATGGCCCCTGATCCTGTGGTTGTTCCTATGATAAGGAAGTATAACCAATTAATATCTGTGGTTAATTCAAACTGAGATAAAGATCCTGTAATGATAACATATACCAACATTATCAAACTGGTAAACCCATACCTGAAGAATGTTGCGGTAATGAAATTATGTTGGAGAAGTATTTTCTTGGAGAATACGGTACTACTTCCAAATGAAAATGCTGCAAGTATAGCAAACATTGCTGCCATGAACGTATTGTCGTTTAGAGAATCAAATGGTAATGAAAAACCAAAAGTTAGAAAGTAACTAGCTATAATTGCAATGGATGCCCATATTATAAAATTCTTTTTAATCTTTTCCTTAAGCAGAATAGCAGCCAGAATTATTGCAAATATTGGTTGCAACTTTTGTAATAGAACAACCACAGAAAGTTGATGGAAGTTCACTAGAAATAGTGCTTTTACAATGGATATGGTACCCAGTGCACCTCCAAAAATGCCAACAAGTGCAAATAAGATATAATCTTGTTTTACGAAGGTTCTCAGATTGGCGTATTCCCTGAAAAGGAATAGATTCATTATTAGGAATGGGATAACATGTAATACGAAGACTACCCATCCCACATTTAAATTGTAAAGTCGTGGTGTAAGAACTACACCATCAAAGCCCCACAGTATTGCTGATATACTAATGGCGATTGTTCCAGATACTAATTGATTTCTTCCCAGTCTCATAACAAATAATGGCTGGCAAAATTAGTTAAATATTGCTTTATATGGCTTTTGGTTCCAACTAATAATTCATTTTTATGCCTATTTCTATATTGATAATATTTTTTTGATTTATTTCATGGTTATTTTAATTGATATTACCTTTGGGTTCTGATTAAAGATTTAATAATGGATTTAAATATAGTAAACAAAGCATACATTGTTGGTGGCGCAGGTGCTGGTTTTGGAAGATCAATATCTGAGCAGCTTGCTGAAAATGGGGCTAAAGTTCTTGCCATAAGCAGAACGGAGAGTAAATTGAAATCACTCAAGCAAAAATTTCCTGACAATATTGACTACATATGTGGAGATATAATGGACGATAAAATTCAGGATATGGCCCTGGAATATGCAAAAAAAGAAAATATCTACGGAGTAGTTTTTAATGCATCTGGACCACCAGCTGGAAACACAAGTGGTGTAACCATGGATATGTGGGATGATGCATGGTACAATATTGTCAGGTGGAAGATAAATTTTACCTATAAGATATTACCATACATGAAGAATCAAAATGTGGGTAGGTTATTATACATTGAAAGTGTTTCCGTTAAAGAACCAGTAGCAAACCTCGTACTCAGCAACTCACTAAGACCAGCAATAGTGGGTTTTGCAAAAACTCTATCTCAGGAGATAGCACATAATGGTATTACTGTTAATATACTTGCACCTGGATATCATTCAACGGCGGCCATGGAAAGGCTTTTTGCAAAAAAAGCAGAGTTGGAAAACATATCAGAGAATGAGGCAAAGGAGCTATTCGAGAAAGAAATACCCGTAGGTAAAATGGGTAAACCAGAAGAAATGGCAGGATTAGCATGTTGGATTTTATCTCCCTTGGCAAGGTACGTTACTGGACAAACCATAACTCACGATGGAGGAATGGTAAAATCTGTTTTCGGATAAACATTCAGTATACCCCAAAAGAAGATATTTAGTTAGTGAGATTAATCATTTATATTTAAATAAGTGTCATAATAAGCTTATTTATTATGATTTTAAATAACTTCACTTACAGTATCTTAGATGCTGACACATCTAAATAATTATATCTTTGCCACCTGTTTTATGATCTTAAAAAGGATTTCATCTACTTTATTGTGCCTGGTAATAATATCAGGTTTTTGCTACTCCCAGAGCGAATATGATTGGAAATTAGTCAAAACCCAGGGTGATATAAAAGCCTATGTAAGGAAACTCCCGAATACAAAGATTAGAAGTGTAAAGGTAGAAACCACTGCCCAAACATCACTCTCCGAATTGGTATCTATAATTAAAGATGCACCTCGACATCCAGAGTGGGTTTATTTAAATAGTAAATCACAAATTCTAGATACCATAAGCCAACAGAATTGGATATTTTATGGAATGTCGGATCTTCCCTGGCCCATATCAGATCGAGACTTTGTAACAAAGGCAGTAATTACCCAGGATACTGCTGACCTTAGTGTAGAAATAATTTCAGTGGGTATACCTGATTATATCCCCGAAGTTGAGGATTGCATAAGGATAGAACTTGTACACTCAAAATGGTTGCTTATACCCCATAATGACGGAACCGTTAAAATTACCCTTGAGTTAACAGTTGATCTTGGTGGAAAGATTCCCAGCTGGTTTATAAATCTGGCAGTTGCCAAAGGGCCAATGCAAACCATGATCGGATTGGTTAATACAATAAATGGTGATTGCTATAAGAATTCCAAGGTTGGATATTTGACCGAATTATAAACTCCAATCATTAAGAATATCAGAATTCAATTTCAAGATTCAGTTGATCTTTTAGTTTTAATACTTCAGGGTGTTTCTTTGATAGTTCATCAAATTTTTCTCTGTCCGTATATGATTTCTTCTGTTCAGATTTTTCAGGGAAAACAGGTTTAAGGGTAATCTGGTTATTATTCAAGTTAGTTTTAAGAAATTCCAAAAGAGACGTTACCGAAAGTAAGTCCTTTGAAATAATCTGGGAATCAACCTTGTACTCAACAACGAAATTTTCCTTTAATAAAGGGTCATATTTTGCAATGGCATTGGAAAAGCTTGGGGATTTATTTACATAACTAACCACGAATAATTTCCATATTTCAGAAAGTTTTTGCTGGTCAAATTCATTTATAATAACTTCTTCTTGCTGATCACCATCGTTGTCTTTACTATCTCTTAGTGATTGCAGGCTCTGCTTTATGGATATATTTTTTATTGTTCTGCCATTACCAGTATCCCTTGCTGTTACCTGGGGTTTGCTAGGAGCACTTTTTGTCTCCTTTACTTGCTTGGTCTTTTCTTTATTTTTGATTTCTTCTTTAACCTCTTCTGGTTTACTTTCCTCAGCTTTTACTTCCTTAACTTCTTTTACTTCAGGTTTAGCCTCCTTGGTTTTAGTTACAAC
>JABJIE010000059.1 GCA_018661505.1 Lentimicrobiaceae bacterium | reverse complement strand
GGACCTGCAACACCCTCTACTTATGGAGGTGAAATAAATACACCAACTTTAAGCAGAGTTGCGGACATGGGAATTTCGTATAACCGATTTCACTCTACCGCAATGTGTTCACCAACCAGAGCTTCCATACTTACAGGAAGAAATCATACTGTTGTTGGTAACGGCCAAATAGCAGAGCTAGCAAATGATTGGGATGGATTTAGTGGAACTATTCCAAAAACTTCGGCTACAGTACCAGAAGTTTTAAAGGCATATGGTTACAATACAAGTGCCTTTGGTAAATGGCATAATACACCTGCCGAACTTACAACATCCAAAGGACCTTTTGACTATTGGCCAACTGGTTATGGATTTGAATACTTTTATGGATTTCTAGCAGGGGAAGCTTCACAATACGAACCTCACATGGTTAGAAACACAACAGTTGTTGAGCACCCTGAAACAACCCAAGGTCATGATTATTATCACCTTACCGAAGATATTACTGAAGATGCTATAAAATGGTTAAGAGAACAACATGCTTTCTCACCAGATAAACCATGGTTTATGTATTGGGCACCAGGCGCTGTTCATGGACCTCATCAAGTAGCCAAAGAGTGGGCAGATAAATATAATGGCAAATTTGATGATGGATGGGATGAATACAGAAAAAGAACCTTTAAAAGACAAAAAGAGTTAGGTTGGATCCCACAAGATGCAGAGCTTACTGAGAGAGATGAAACCATGAAAGGTTGGGACGAAATTCCAGAATCTGAAAGAGAATTCCAAAGTAGATTAATGGAGGTGTATGCTGGATTTGTAGAACATACAGACTATAATGTTGGGCTAATAATTGACGAAATTGACTCCCTAGGAGAGCTTGATAACACACTTATTTTCTACATTTGGGGCGATAATGGTTCCTCCGCTGAAGGTCAAAATGGTACTATCAGTGAGTTACTGGCACAAAATGGTATCCCCACAACCATACAGCAACATATTGACGCCTTAGATGAACTTGGAGGTTTAGATGTATTAGGATCACCAAAAACAGACAACATGTATAATGCTGGTTGGGCTTGGGCAGGTTCCACACCATACAAGTCGACAAAATTAATAGCCGGACACTTTGGTGGAACACGTCAACCAATGGCCGTTGCATGGCCCAATAAAATTACACAGGACAATACTCCACGATCACAATTCCATCATGTAATTGACATTGCTCCAACCATCTATGAAGTGGTGGATATACAAGCTCCTGATGTTGTAAATGGTTTCCCGCAAGACCCCATAAACGGAGTAAGCATGAATTATACATTCGGCGATGCACAAGCTGAAGGTACTCGTAAAATGCAGTTCTTTGATATCATGGGAAGCCGTGGGCTTTATTACGATGGTTGGTTTGCTACAGCATTCGGGATTAGATACCCCTGGGTTCCAGGACTGCCCGAAGGAATAGGTGATTGGAATCCTGAAAACGATACATGGGAACTATATAACATTGATGAAGATTGGAGTCAAGCAAATGATTTATCAAAACAGTATCCAGAAAAGTTGGCAGAAATGAAGAATATCTTTTTGGTAGAATCTGCAAAAAATAAAAATCTTCCAATAGGAGGAGGCTTATGGTCTGTTGCTTACCATCCCGAAGACGCACCATCAACACCGTACACAAATTGGACATTTTCTGGCCGAATAGAGCGTATGCCAGAATTTACAGCACCCAAGCTGGGAAAGTTTGACAATGATGTAAGCATGGAAATAACTGTTCCAGATAATGCCAATGGTGTTTTGTATGCACTTGGTGGTTTTTCTGGTGGGCTATCATGCTATGTAAAAGATGGTTATTTATGTTATGAGTATAACCTTTTTGAAATCAATAGAACTCAAATAAAATCCAAAACGAAGTTACCAACTGGTGAAGTAAAAATAGACGTAGTTTCACGATTAGTTTCTGCAAAACGAGGATCTCCAATGGACATAGCTCTCAAGGTAAACGGAGAAGAGGTAGCAAATGGAAGAGTTCCCATTACTGCACCATTGTTCTTTACTGCGAACGACTGTCTTGATTTTGGTAGTGATTTGGGTTCTCCCGTATCCATTGACTATTATGATGAAGCACCATTCGAATTTAATGGAACTTTAAGCACTTCCAAAATTTGGTATCCAGAAAAATAACAAATTGCATGTGTGAGTGAACATAGACTAAAAAGCTGTGACTAATTGTTTTTTTGTTAAACATAAAAAAAGCAGTAAGTAATTTACACCTTTGATTGCGAGTGAATCCAGATAAATCTGAGATTCACTCGCAATCATTAATATCTCTTTAACACACCTACATGTATAAGATAGAATTAGCTAAGGTATATAAGTATTGGTGTGTGATTAAATAAACATTTCAAAGCCCGGAGTGGTAGTGATTCCATATCGTGGCATGCAGATTCAGAAAAGGAACTGGGTTTAAATCCTGTTATTACATCCCTTAACTTAGGAGAAGAAAGGGTTTTTCAACTACGTCATAACCTGACGAAAGAAAAGATTAACATCCCCTTATTAAATGGTAGTCTTCTGATAATGCAAGGCGAATTGCAGCATCAAATACCAAAAACAAAGAAATTATAGGGGAAAAGAATCAACCTTACCTATAGGCTAATTAAATAAAATTTATGTGCCACATGAGATATTCAAATATATTTTGTTATGCTCAAAATATCTACCAAATACATTATTAGAGATTAGTCTTTTGAATTGTTAATTGGTCATTTTAGCATTGTTTAGAATCATTATTATTTTCCAAATTACTAAAGCCTACAATCATATATTTCTATATTTGCCGTTAAGTAAATTAAGCCGTATTGGTATTGATGTACTTTAAAATATATTTATACCTTTGTTCGCTATTATAAAGTAAATTAAAAACTGATAAATAATTTTATAATCATGAGAAAATTTATTGCTTTACTATCATTAGTAATGTTGATTACCGCAGGGTTTTCAAACTATGCTTTTGCACAGGAAAATGCAGTTGAGGATACCACAGTTGTTGCCCAAGAGGTCGCTGGAGATTCTACAACCGTAGCCGAAGAAATTGTTGAGGATGTTGCCGAAGTTGCAGCTGAACCAGAAAAACCTCAATCATTTCACCAGGTATTAAAAGAAAAATTTATTGAAGGTGGCCCAGGTTTTATGGGAATCGTTCTCTTGGCACTTATCTTTGGATTGGCCATTAGTATTGAGCGTATTATCTACCTTAGTATGGCAACTATCAATACCAAAAAACTTTTAGGCGATGTTGATTCAGCTCTAAATGAAGGTGGTATAGAAAAAGCTCAAGAAGTTGTTCGCGGAACAAAAGGACCAGTTGCCAGTATTTTTGGCGAAGGCCTAAATCGTTATGACGATGGACTTGGTGAAGTTGAAAAATCTATTATAGCTTATGGCAGTGTAGTTACTGGTAGACTTGAAAGCGGCGTAAGCTGGATTTCATTGTTCATTGCTCTTGCTCCTATGCTTGGATTTATGGGTACAGTTATTGGTATGATCAAGGCCTTTGATGATATCGCTGCTGCGGGTGACATCTCACCAACAGTTGTTGCCGATGGTATTAAAGTTGCGCTTTTAACTACAGTATTTGGTCTTATCGTAGCCATTATCCTGCAAATTTTCTATAATTATATCATCTCAAAAATTGAGAACCTAGTGAATGACATGGAGGATAGCTCAATAGCATTCATTGATATCCTAAACCAATTTAGCAAAAAATAAGAATCATGAAAGATAACATTGCCAATATCACAAGATGGATATTATACCTGTTACTGGCACTTTCAGTGATTCCTGGTGTTTTGTTCTATGCCGGCGCATTGGGTACAGAACTCTTTATCAACTGGGCTAAAATTCTGCTAATTATCGGTGTAGCAGTAATGGTTATATCCCCTCTTTACGGATTTATCACTAACCCTCAAAACATTGTTAAGATGCTCATAAGCATCGGGCTGTTGGTTGTGGTAATTGTAGTTGCTTACGCTTTGGCGGGCAACGATTTTACGGAGTATAGACTCGAGGAATTGAAAACAACAGCCAAAACCTCCAGATTGGTAGGTATGGGATTATTTGCTACCTACATAGCATTTGGTCTTACGGTTTTATCAATTCTTTATGCCTCAATTGTAAAACTTTTAAAATAGAATAAATTATGGCTAAGAGAGCAGCCCCTGAAATAAATGCAGGATCAATGGCAGACATTGCTTTTTTGCTGCTTATATTTTTCCTCGTTACCACAACGATGGATGTAGATACCGGTATCACTCGTAAACTGCCTCCCCCTGTTGAAAATGAAGATGAGGATATTGACGTAAAGGATAGAAACGTGCTTAAGGTTCTTATCAATAGCCACGACCGTCTTCTAATTGACGGCAAACCTGGTTTGGTAAGTGACTTAAAAGTAAAAGCCATGGATTTTATGTCAATTCATCCCGGTGATGAAGAATATCCTGAATTCGATGTAAAAATGATCGATGAACTGGGTATGGAAAGAGATATGTCAAAGGGAATTATTTCCCTGAAAAATGATCGTGGTACCTCATATGACATGTACATAAAGGTTCAGAATGAACTTGCAAGTGCATTTAATCAAATGAAGGATGACCTTTCAGTGGAGTTGTTTGGGCTTAAGTACACTCAACTCATAGATAAGAAAAAGATAAAAGGCATCAACAAAGCAATACCCGTTCGTATTTCTGAAGCTGAACCCGAAGATATAGGAGGTAGATAACATGTCAAGATTTAAAACGAAAAAAAATAAGGGTGCAACGGCGATTAATACATCATCGCTACCCGATATTATCTTCATGTTGTTGTTTTTCTTTATGGTTACAACAGTAATGCGTGAAGTTAGTCTTAAGGTTAAACTTAAATTACCTGAAGCTACTGAGATACAGAAACTGGAAAAGAAGTCTCTTGTTAGTTATATCTACATTGGCCCTCCAGTTAAATCAGCACTATATGGCACGAATTCACGTATCCAGCTAAACGATACATTCGCTAGCGTTGATGATATTCAGGAATTTGTTGCCAAGGAAAGAGAAGATCGTGACGAAGCCGACAGGAAGTTTATTACCACATCTCTTAAAATTGATGGTATTACCAAAATGGGTATCGTTACTGATGTGAAACAAGAACTTCGTAAGGCAGGAGCTCTAAAAATTAATTACTCAACCCGAAAGGGGCGTGATCAAAAATAGTTTTTAATTTACTTTTATAATACTAAGGCTGTTTCCAAATGGAAACAGCCTTTTTTTATTCTTAAATTACCCAACACATAGCCAAGGGTTTTATATAAATCATATACTGGTTCTGCCGGTCCCTTCTCTCTGGTAAATAATGGTCATTAGCCACAGTGATATTAGCAGACTTCCTATTACATATGCCACATTGGTAGTGGTTCCAAAATCATCCATAGGGATATTTATATAATCGTTGCTGTGCAGATAAAATATAACTGCGGAGGATGCATTGTTTACAAAATGTGCCCCAATGGGTACCCATAAATTTCCTGTAAAAACAAACATGTATCCTAACATCATACCCAGTATCAGTCTTGGCAAAAATCCATAAAATTGTAAATGTATAGTACTAAAAATTATGGATGATACAAGCACTGCAATGTGGATGTTCTTAAACATCTGATTAAATAGTTTTAGCAGTATGCCCCTAAATATCATCTCCTCGCCGATAGCAGGCAGCACGGCAACTATTATCAGGTTTACGAACAATCCAGTTAGTGTACTGGTGGTTAGAAATGCCTCTGTTAGCATTTTTGCTTGCTTTTCCTTGGTCAGCATCCACTGCTCAATTGAATGCATAAAATCTGGTAAGCTCATGTTCCTATTTAGCTCATCCATGTACCCATTAAATGGAAGTATCGCATAAATAATAATTGCAGCCACCAAAATGCTAATTAGCTTTGGCATCCTTTCAAGTGAAAGGTAAGTAACGGAGTTTGTACTTACGAAATAAGAAAAAAACATGGCAGGTAAAATAAATATTCCCACCTGATTGATTATCTGATATATTTTTAAAAAACCAACTGCTTTTGCACCCTTTGGAGATTGAATAAAGCCAGAAAGATCACTCATGCTAGCATCAAACAATAGAGCACCTGCACCAAATCCTATGATGGCACTAACAATCCCCATTAAAATTATTGTTCCCAGTAAAAACAGTAGTTTACCAAAGGGAGAAACGTTCTCCAACAGTGCG
>JABJIE010000009.1 GCA_018661505.1 Lentimicrobiaceae bacterium | reverse complement strand
AATGAATATTTAACACTTTTTTAATAACAAAATGTTATTTAGGTTAATACATATATTAGGTTTGTAAAAAAATATTGATGATTGATGAATATGTCATATTAGTTGACAAGGATGATAATCCTCTGGGTACAATGGAGAAAATGGAGGCTCACATTAATGCTGCACTGCATCGAGCATTCTCTGTTTTTATATTTAATTCAGATGGAGATTTATTGCTTCAGCAGCGTGCATCTAATAAGTACCATTCCCCACTTCTGTGGACAAACACGGTATGCAGTCATCCACGTGAAGGAGAAAAAACAATAGATGCAGCCCATAGGCGTATTGTTGAGGAGATGGGAATGGATTGTGAATTTCAGGAAGCATTTTCATTTATATATAAGGCTGATGTGGGGCAGGGTTTGATTGAACACGAATTGGATCATGTATTCATCGGAGTTTCGGATAATAAACCAATAATAAATAGGGAAGAAGTAGAATCCTGGAAGTATGTTAATCTAAATTGGCTAGTTAGTGATATTGAGGATAATCCCAAAGAATATACAGAATGGTTTAAAATAGCTCTCGATGAGGTACTAGGTCATTTTAAGAAGAAAAATAAAGAAATTTGATTTTCCAGAATAGATAATATCTAATCACCAATAAAATACTTGCCTTGCCATGAGTCTCTATCTTCAAATTCTTTTTCTATGGTGCGATTTATTTGATCATTTCTAATTAACCCCCATCCTGGTCCTGCCTGATATCTTGGGGGCACCTCCCCGGCGAAACGTTCAATTATAAATTCTGGGTTTAGTTTTTCTGAGAAATCAACGATAAAATTTACATATTCTTCAAAGCCAAATAATTTATAATCGTTGGGGTTTCTCTTATAGTCCATGGCCATTTTTGTTCCTTCAACTATTTGAAGTTGATGAAACTTAATTGCAGTAAGAGGTAATGTAGAGATCTCTTTTACCGACTCCATAATTAAATCATTTGAATCACCAGGAAGCCCAAAAATAAAATGGGCACCTATATTTATACCATATTCTTTTGTTTTTTCAATTGCCTCTTTGGATTGTTCATAAGTGTGCCATCTGTTGATTCTTTCTAGAGTTTTGTTATAAATACTTTCAACTCCATATTCAATTATGATATAATAATCCTGTGATAGTTTCTTTAGGTATTCTAGTTTTTCATCATCGATACAATCTGGTCTAGTTCCCAATACCAAACCTATTACACCGGGTTGCCTAAGGGCATTTTCATAGAGTACTTTTAATTTTTCAAGGGGTGCATAAGTATTAGAGTATGGCTGAAAGTATACCAAATACGAATTTGCCCTTCGATATCTAACTTTATGAAATTGAATACCCTCAAGAACTTGGTGGTTGATGGGTTTTTCAGGGTCGCAATAGGAGGGGTTAAATGCATTATTATTACAATATGTACAGCCACCTCTCGCAACTTTACCATCCCTATTAGGACAGGTAAAACCTGCATCAACGCTTATTTTTTGAACTCTTTCACCAAATTTCTTTTTAAAATATTCGGAGTATGAATTGTATCTACGTTTATGGCCCCATGGATAATTAATTTCCATCCCGTTTATTTGTTTGCCAAATATTATTTTTTGTTAGCGAATAAAAATAGATAAAAATGTAGACTGAACAATAATCATATGTTTAATTAACTAACATATTAAAATGGAAAAGCCTTCTTTGGTTCCAAAGGAGGCTTAGAATAAAATATATTATTACTATGCTATTCCTTGGTCAAGCATTGAATTGGCAACCTTGAGGAATCCAGCAACATTTGCACCTTTAACATAATCTATGGTTTCATCTTCTCTTTCTCCATACTGAACACACGCATTATGTATACTTATCATTATGTGATGTAGTTTTTCGTCTACCTCTTCACGAGTCCAGGCAAGTTTCATTGCATTTTGCGTCATTTCTAAACCTGAAGTGGCAACACCACCGGCATTTGCAGCTTTACCAGGCCCAAATAAAACACGATTGTTTTGGAATATGTCAATGGCTTCGGGGGTGGATGGCATGTTTGCACCTTCAGCAATACATACGCATCCATTTTCAATAAGTTTCTTTGCATCCTCTTCACCGAGTTCATTTTGTGTTGCACAAGGCAGAGCAACATCAACTTTGACTTCCCATGGTTTTGCATCTGGATAAAATGTAGCCTCCGGAAATTCCTTTGCATACGGAGCAACGATATCTTGATTTGAAGCGCGAAGCTCAAGCATATAATCTATCTTTTCACCTGTTATACCTTCTGGATCATGAATATATCCGTCAGGCCCTGAAAGTGTAACAACTTTTCCACCAAGCTCTACAACCTTTAAAGTCGCACCCCAGGCAACATTTCCAAATCCAGAAACTGCAACAATTTTTCCCTTAAATGTTTCTCCTATTGTAGCTAACATTTCTTTTGCAAAGTACACAGTCCCAAAACCTGTTGCTTCAGGACGAATTAGGGATCCCCCCCAATTTAATCCTTTACCTGTTAGTACTCCAGTATTCTCTCTTGCTAGTTTCTTGTACATCCCATACATATAGCCTATTTCTTTTCCACCAACACCTATGTCACCTGCTGGCACATCAGTATTTGGACCAATTAACCTCCATAACTCAAGCATAAATGCTTGACAAAATCTCATTATTTCGGAGTCAGATTTCCCTTTGGGGTTGAAATCGGAACCACCTTTTCCCCCTCCCATAGGGAGTGTAGTAAGTGAATTTTTAAATATTTGTTCAAAGCCTAAGAATTTCAGAATACTTAAATTAACACTTGGGTGAAATCTTAGACCACCTTTATAAGGACCAATGGAGTTGTTAAATTGAACTCTATAACCCAAATTTATATGTACTTTCCCGTTATCATCTACCCATTGCACCTTGAATGTAAGTACACGGTCAGGTTCAATTAGCCTTTCAATAATTCCTGCCGATTCAAAATGAGGATTTTCATTTACTACATCCTCTATTGATTCAAGCACCTCACGAACAGCCTGCAAATATTCAACCTCTCCAGGATGTTTTTTCTCTAGATCATTCATTATTTTATTCAGATCCATATCCGTAAATTTAATTAGTTTGTTGTTATTTAATTAACAAGGCAAAAGTAGATAATATACCTTACGGAAATACATTTTTACACAAAAAAATACTACATTTTATTACCTTCTAAATCAACCATGACAGATGCAATTTAATAGCCTGAAAATCAATTGTATAAATATGCAAAAATCATTGCTGTTTTATCCGAATTTTGCTTCCAAAAAGTTAATGTTGAAGAACCCTATTTAATTTGTGTATTTTTCTTTGTAATCAACTCCAAAAAAACAAATATTACCTCTACTTTAAAATAGTATTTCCTCGTGCTTTTTTGCTAAAAATATGGAATAAAAATTATTCTGTTATCACCTTTTTAACCGAATCAATAACTGTTCCATCTACCCATTTAATAACAGACACGATTTCATCACTAAGTTTTACTTCTTCAGGTACACCACATATTTTTTCAGCCTCTTCTTTTAGCTGATAGATTGTCTTTAGTTCAATTCCTGATACCCTTGCTTTTTGAATTAAATCTTTACGAAGAGGATTTATGGCAATTCCTCTTTCCGTTACAATTACATCTATTAATTCTCCCGGAGCACACAGGGTTGTTACTCTATCTCTAATTACGGGAATTCTATCTCTAAATAGTGGAATTGGCATTATGGTAGTTTTTGCCGCCAAACAGTTTTGCCATCCACCGATACCATGTAGAAGATAACCATCGGAATGTGTTACAACATTAGCATTAAAATCTACGTCTATTTCTGTTGCTCCAAGCACAACAATATCAACAAGTTGAGCAAAATTACCCTTGCTATGAAAATTATACGAAGTAAAAGGTGAGGTATTAACATGATTTGGATTTTCTCTCATAGATCTCACCCCCTCTAAATCAAATGTTTGACCGTCCAAGATGTATTCAACTAAACCTTCTTCCAGGAGTTCAACGGGATATTGATTGCTGCCAGCTCTTATGAATCTTGCTTTCCAATTGTTTTTTCTTAGGATATCACCAAAATAATTCCCAATTGATAATGCCGTGCCTCCAGCTCCTGCCTGATATGAAAATCCATCATAAATTAAACCTGTTTTTTCGCAAAAATCTGCAGTTATTTCGGCTATTAAAAGTCTATCTGGGCTTTTTGTTATCTGTGTTGTTCCAGAAATAATTTTCTCAGGCAACCCTACCTTATCAACTTTTACAACAAAATCCACATAATTTCCTTGAATTTGCCATGGAATGCACGGAAAGGGAACTAGATTGTCGGTAACAACAATTACCTTTTCTGCGTATTGTGAATCGGCCAAGGCAAACCCTAGTAATCCACAAGCTGCATCCCCATTAACACCATTTGCATTACCAAATGTATCCGCAGTAGGAGCTGCAATAATTGCTATATCAATTTTGACCTCACCATCCTGAACGGCCTGATATCTACCTCCATGCGACCTAAGTATGCTGAGACCTTTCATCTTTCCTTCCGAAGTAAATTTACCTAAAGGACCATTCATGCTTCCTTCAATCCTATTTATGGTGCCATCCTCCAAATATTTTATTAATTCTTCCTGGCATGGAAAGGAGGCAGAGGGAAACCATCTTAAATTTTTTATGCCAAGGTCATGTGCAATATCAAATACTTGCTTTGCAATTAGGTCTCCATTTCTAAAATGATGATGTGATGATATTGTCATTCCATCCTTTATACCCGCATTTATTAGGGCCTCTTTTAATGTGCTAACTTCCTTATTTCCATCAGGGAAGTCATTACATGTTGGAATCTTTGGACCGTATCTTCTTCCAGTTGGATTATATTTTCCTACGCCTTGAAATGGTATGTGGTTTTCTCCATTAATAATTGTTGGTACCATTCTACCCGCAGCATTCTTCACTAATTTATCGTATTTCTTCATTTTTGTTTTGTTAAATATGGAATTAGATTAATTATCCATCCAATCGGCTTGTAATTTACCTGTATTTATTGCTGCAGTAATAGTGTTTAATGCTCTCTTTACAACGGGGGCATCAATCATTTTAGAACCCATGGAAACAACACCAAGGCCTTTTTTCTTTGCATCATTAAAGGCAATAACTATTCCTTTGGCTTTTTCTATTTCTAAATTGTCAGGCGCAAAATTTTCATGAATTACTCTTATTTGTCGAGGGTGGATGCATCCCATCCCGGAAAAGCCCAAATTCTTGGAAACTTTAACATTCTCGGCAAGTCCTTTCATATCACTTATATCTGAAAAAACAGAATCTATGGGCTGAACACCTGCAGCAATGGATGCAGTTACAATCATATTGCGTGCAAATAAAGATTCAGTGCCAGATTTTGTTCGTAGAGTTCCTATGTCTGCTGTATAATCTTCCAAACCTATTGCCATAGATGAAATATTATCAGCGGCTTTTACAATTTCATATGCATTCATAACACCTTTAGCACTTTCTATTATAGGCATTAACCATATGTCATGGTTTAATTTTTCTCTTTTCTTTATCTTATCTATTCGCTGGTTGACGGATATAATATCCTTGGCGCTTTCACATTTTGGGATTAGGATAAGGTTAACAAAGTGTGGTACAATAAATTCAAGATCATCAAGTCCGTTAGGTATTTGGTTTATTCGTACCATTCTCTCAGCACCATGGAAATCTAAACCTCGGAGAGCATTCCTAACCACAAACCTAGCTTCATCTTTTTTATTTGGTGCCACGGCATCTTCCAAATCTAATATTAATGCATTTGGCTTATGTATACCTGCGTTTAGCATTAATTTTGGTGTATTTCCAGGCAGATATAGTCTAGAAAATCTAAAATCATCCTTTTTGGTAGCGGTTTTATTTTCATCCAACATTTCCAGGAGAAATTCGTTATTGCTGGGAATAACTTTTTTTATGGCTGCTTCAATTCTTGCTGCTAGCACAAATTCAACGGCTCCAGTATCGTCAATTTTAAGGATTGCATTTTCAATTCCAAAATAGTCAAGTATTTCATTGGCAAGTTTCTCCATGGAGATCCCAAACATTGCCTTTACTTTGCTATTGATTTCAATTTGTATACCACCACTCTTTGTAGATTCAAAATGAACCAAGCAATCTGATTTTACACCCGAAGCATAATTGCCCGCCAATCCTATTTTTTCCATATCGGTTTTATTGTATTTCAATACAAATGTATGAGAATCTAATTTTAGAATGGTTCCATATTCATATTTTTAATAAATATAGTAAAACGTATTCCGTATATAGATTTTTAAAACACATAAAAATAAATAAAATTAGACTACAATGTTATCAATACTTATTGTTAAATTTGCTTGTTGACTTTGGATCTTGACTTTCTCTCTACTTGCAAATGGAATCTTATCCAAAGTCAACATTTTAATACTTTCCAACATGCATCCAAGTAATAGTTATCCATATTTTTTAGTTGTTCTACAGTTCTTATCTTTAATCATAATTGCTTTAACCGCCCCAATAGTAAGCTCCACAGTTTCAGGATTGTTAATTGAATGTGCAGGGATATTTTTAGGTATACATGCCATTTATACAATGAAAATTACAAATATGAACATTACTCCAATGGTTAAAGATGGTGCTCATCTTGTTACATCAGGTATTTACAAGTTCGTACGTCATCCAATGTACTTAGCGCTAATAATAGCAGTAATTCCATTAATAGTAGACTATTTCACATGGTTTAGAGGCATTATTTTTTTAACCCTGATCGTAACACTATTCGCCAAAATAAAATATGAAGAAGCCCTCCTAATTATCAGCTTTCCAAAATATTTAGATTACCAGAAGAAGAGCTGGAGGTTGATACCCTATGTTTACTAATCAGCAACTATGGTTTTAAGTTAATTCTGGGTTAGCTTTTTAGATCTAAGAATGCTTTACCTAAGTTTTCAATTATATCCCCAGCGGTTGTTGCTTCCATGCCATTTTCAACTGCACTTAAATCACCTGCCAATCCATGCAAATATACGCCCATAACACTCGAAACTGCAGGTGAATATCCAGATGCCAATAATCCAGTAATAATACCTGTTAATACATCACCACTGCCTGCTGTTGCCATTCCTGGATTACCAGTGGAGTTAAAAAATATTTGACCATCGGGAAAACAAATACTTGTATTAGCTCCTTTAAGCACGACATATATACTGTGCTTTTGGGCAAGTGCTTTCTGTTTATCCAAACACTCAAAATCATTATTCCAGCCACCTACAATTCGCTCAAACTCCTTTGGGTGAGGAGTAAGGATACTTGACTGTGGAAGAAATGCAAGCCATGTTGGATTGTTAGAAAGTATATTTAGTGCATCTGCATCAAGTACCATAGGACTATTACTATTTTGAATAAGTAATTTTAATGCTTTCAGAGTTTGTTCATTTTGTCCAATTCCAGGACCAATGGCAATTGCATTAAATGAATTTAAATCGGGGACCTCAGAAAAATAATTTTCATCATTATCAATACTTAACATTGTTTCTGGTGTTGAAGATTGTAAGGCTGTAATTCCTGATCTAGGGATATGTGTGTGTAACAATCCGACACCTGATTTTAAACATGCTCTGGAACATAAAATGGCAGCTCCCATTTTACCAAAACTTCCGGCAATTATAAGAGCGTGACCAAATGTTCCTTTATGTGAGAATTTAGGTCTGGTTTTTAAGGTGTGAACCACATCTTCATTTATAACGTAATGGTTGCTTGTTATTGTTGAGTTTATGAAGTCATGGTGCAAACCAATATCTAGGATATTCCACTGGCCAACATGTAAGTCATTTTCTGGCACAAGAAATGCAATTTTAGGGAATTGAAATGAAAGTGTGTAATCTGCATTAATAATTGCTCCTCCATTATTTTTCGAAGTAACATCTGAAAATAAACCACTTGGAATATCAATGGCGATGACAATTGACTTACTCTTGTTAATTTCATTTATTATTTTGCCAGTAAACCCTATTACTGGTCTGCTTAATCCAGATCCAAATATGGCATCAATAATTACTGTATTTTCATCTACAGCATTAAATTCATCCAAACTTGAAATATTTTTAACTACATGCTTATCTAAATCTAATAGGCGGTCATAATTAATTTGAAAATCATCCGTGATATTATCAGAATACCTTAAAACATTTATAGATACCTCATATCCTTCATTCATTAACATTCTACCAAGAGCTAGGCCATCTCCACCATTATTTCCAAGGCCTACGAAAATTTCAATTGATTTTTTATTGTCAACATGTTCGCAAACCCACATGAACAATTTTTCAGATGCCCTTTCCATCAAATCTAAAGATGAAATTGGTTCATGTTTAATTGTGTACGCGTCAGCATCTCGTATCTTGTCTACCGATAGTATTTTCATCTAAATTTACTATTAATATTTTGATTCCAAATTTAGTAAAATTAACTACCTTTCTTGGGATTGAAACATTCAACTTACAATGATTTAAATAATTACTCATATGTAATATCTCATGTCAGAGAAGGAATTTAATAAAACCACGATAAATATGGGTATTTTTACAGTTTATTGACCTTTATATTTGTTGAATATCTTAAAATTTATGCATTATATGAGCAAAGGAACCCATTTATATATTACAGTGATTATCATCTTATCATGTTTTACTGCTAATTCACAGCGCATAAACCCGCATAAGAATGATGTGAGCACAATGAAATATTATGATAAAAATGGAGCAAATTTGTCAAATGATACATCAATAAATATCATAAATTATTCATTGGAAGTTGAGATATCACTAGATTCACCTCACATTTCAGGTATGGTAGATGTTGGACTTATATCCCTTAAGGATAGTCTTACTTCATTTAGGTTAGACCTACTTGATTCATATATAATAGATAGTATATCAGAGCCATCTTCTTCCTATTTATTTGAAGATAATGTTATTACCATAAATTTAGGCACATCAGTAAATAATGGTGATTATTTGGACCTTTCAATTTATTATCATGGTATTCCTGAATTAGCAGGTGGCTATAAAGGGTTGAGATATGAAACTCATGATAATAATGAGTTGATTATTGCCAGTTTATCCACACCTTACTTAGCGCATACATGGTGGCCATGTAAGGATGGTACTCAGGACAAAGCTGATTCTGTATTTGTTAGTATTATAGTCAAAGACACATTGATTAATCAGATTCCTGTTGCTGCCATATCAAATGGTATACTTGATACAATAATTGATTTGGGAGATAAAAAGAAATTTGAGTGGAAGCACAAATATCCAATTGTTCCTTATTATGTTATGGTAGCTATTTCTAATTATAGGGAGTTTAATGATGTTTATGTTGGCGATGGATATAATTTTCCTTTGGATTATTATGTGTTTGAATCTCATATTGAAGATGCTGAGATAGGTGTTGAAGATATTCCGGATGCTATTGACTATTTTACAACAATCTTTGGACCCTATCCTTTCAAGGATGAAAAATATGGGATGACTCAACTAGGTTTTTATGGGGCAATAGAAAATCAAACAAATTCCATAACAAATAACATGGGTTTAGGATGGTTTTATGTTTCAATTCATGAATTGGCACACATGTGGTTTGCAGATATGATTACATGCAATACATGGCATCATGGATGGCTAAATGAAGGTTTTGCAACATATGCAGAGGCACTTTATAGTGGGCATAAAAACAATAATTATAAAGAATACATTGAGAATTTTGAGTATTACGAAGGAGGGACCGTTTACCTTGATGATGTAAGTAATCCATTTACTGTATTTCAGCCTATTATTTATAATAAAGGTGCTTATGTTTTGCATATGCTCAGAGGAGTTGTTGGCGATAGCATATTTTTTGATATAATCTATGATTATGCCACCAACGATGATTTAAAATATAAACTGGCAACAACTGAGCAGTTTCAGAATATATCCGAGAACGTAAGTGGGTTTGATTTGGGATATTTCTTTGACCAATGGATTTATGATGAAAGATATCCCATGTATTACTATAACTATAAGTATGATGAAGTTAATAACAAAGCTGAGGTTGTTATTAATCAGAATCAGGGATTAATCGGATGGCGGGAAGTATTTGAGATGCCCATAAAACTTTTATTTACGTTTGCTGATGATACCGACACAACAATTACAGTAATTAATAGCGAGATCCATGAATTATATTCCATAAATTTTGATATGGAGGTTGTGAGTATGGAGTTAGATCCGGATAATTGGATTTTAAAGACTGCAGTTTTTGATCCTAATATAATTGTAGGCACCGAAAGTACTAGGGTGATGCCGGTTTCAATTTTTCCAAACCCTTCCAAAGGCAACATCAATTTTCATTTTAAAAACATTTCGTATTCGGATAATGTTAATGTAAGTATTTATAATCTAGTTGGACAGCGGATTGAATTTGAATCAATGAGATTATCTGGTTCTAGAATGATTGTTGGTGGTTTGAATCCAGGAATATATCTAGTTAGTTTATCTGTTGGTAATAATCAGTATTTTAAAAAAATAATTGTACAGTAATGATTTATTAAGTCATAATAAATCAGTCCATCCATGGATCCATATTCGTATTTGGACTTGCGTAAATGTCTATATTAGAATATTTTATTATTGACCGTAATAAATCAAGTTTTGCATCTGCAATTTTGTCCTTTGGATTTATTTTCAAAATAGTAAGGTAGTCGTTTATTGCTTTTCCATGTTGTTGAAGGCTAGTATAAATCTCAGCTCTTTCATGAAGTAATTTGGTATTATCAGGATTATTAGTGAGCTGTTTAATCAGCTTTTCTATTTTAAGGTTTAATTCTTTTTCCTTCATCATTTGTCATCTGGTTTAATTAGTAACCCTTTGATATACGCAACATAGAAATCTCGACATCTCCATTTTCTGGATGTATTGTTAACCAGTTATTATCTTCGGAAAACCACTTGTATTGATTGCCAACTCTAACTATGTAATCATTATAATCGTTACTTTCTATCACTTGGACAACAAAGCCTCCATTTTTGCTACCATCACTACCATAGCTAAATATCAATTTTGTTGCTTTATCACTTAGGTTTTTTACTTTGAGGAAAATATAGTTACTTTTTCTAACACTTATTTTAACAGGGTTAAAAGCTAATTTATCAGTTGAACCCATAAATATTGTATCAACGGCATTAATAATGTCAACAATTGAATTTTCTTCAATGAATTTAGTTATCTGATTTATCATTTCATCGGGATAGGTTTCCGATGGTAGAATTTGATGAGCTTTTCTAAAAGCTAGGATTGCTTTATCATAAATTTTGCCATTGTAAAATTTTTCTGCTTCTGCGATAGCTATTTTATAATCCTCCATGAGCAGAGCTTTTCTCTCTGCAATGTATTTATCACATTCTGTTATTCTCTTTTGAGGATATGAAGCATCAGGCTTAATACTTTTTGCAAGCACATATTTTTCCAATGCATATTCGTATTCAGCTCTATCGTAAAACACATCAGCTTCAGCAATAGAATTTAAATACCTTTCCTCTTTTTCAGCAGCAACTCTTTCAAGTTCCTTTGATATATCATCAAGTCTTTGACGAGGGTAATCCTTATCTGAGTATAACTTGGATGCTCTTTCAAATTCAATTTTTGATAATTCATAACTACCTTCTGCAAAAAGTTTATCACCTTTGGTGATGGCATCGTCATAAGATCTTTTACGTTCAGCTTCTCGTCTAATATTAACTTGAATAGTTTCAACTTCTTTCTTTTTGGAAAGAGCTATACTTTCGCCAGGAATTAGAAGCAAAGCTTCGTTATATGAGTTCAATGCATTTTGGTACTCCTTGGATAATTTGTATTCATCTCCTTTGGAGACTAGAACATCATACTTCTTTCTGACTTCAGCTTCCTTTTGACGTATGGTAATCATACTGTCAATTGATGCAATTTGTAACTTGGGCAGGTTTTCCATTGGTTTAAGCTCAGAGGCATTGAGGTATGATTTTTTTGAATCTGCTAATTTATCCTGATTAAACTGCTGGAAGGCAACAGTAATTAACTCGTTATATTTTTCATCTAATTTCCTCTGCTTTTCTGCATTGGCTAACAAACCAGTTATTTTCACTATTTGATCTGCCGGATAATTCTCAATGGATTTAATTAGTTGAGCTTCACTGTACTTTGAAATTGCCATATCATAATTGCCAGATTTGAACAAGTCGTCTGCTTGGCTAATCAATTTATTGTAATCATCATTAATTTTCTGTTGTGCAGCTATCTGAGATTCTAAGTCTTCTAATTCTGTAAGTTTTTCTCGCGGATAACTATCCTCTGGTTTAAGTTCAAGAGCTGTTTCATAACTTAATTTTGCATAGGCATAAGCTCCTTTGGAGAATGCACTATCAGCACTTGCAATCATTTTGCTGTAATTCATCTCAAATGCCTTCTTGTTTTCTGCGTAAATCTCCTCAATCTCTGCTATCTTCTCTTTGGGATAAGAGTTATCTGGTTTTAGATTTAGAGCTAGGTTGTATTTCCCCAGAGCAAGAGCATATTCCTTGGATGTCATCAAACTGTCTCCACTAAGAACATAGTTATTAAAGTTGTTATCAATATCTTGTTTTTCGCTCTCAAGCTTTTCATTTATCTTAAGTATCATATCACTGGGATAGTTTTTCTCAGGCCATACTTCAGAGGCAGCCATATACTCTCGTTGTGCTGATATAAAATCCTGGGAAATATAATACTCATCGGCATTCTCTATGAGTACATTAAATGTTATTTCCTTTTGAGCAAGCGGTACAAGCTGATTTATTTTATCATTAGCTTTTAAGATATCAGGCATTATTTTTTGTGCCTCTCTAAATAACTTTAATGATTTAGAGTAATTTTTTATTAGAAGATATCGCTCTGCTTCCTCATATTTTGCATCAAATAAGGCTTCTTTTCGCGCGTATTCTTTTTGTAAATCTTGAGCTCTTGAAAGTTCAGTTATTGGTAGTTCTTTGGAAGGAAAAATTTCTGCAGCAAATTTAAATTGTTCAATCGCCCTGTCAAATTCTTCATCAGACAAGTATATTTTTCCAGCTTCCATTGATTTATTGAAATTGTCAATTTTTTCCTTTTCACGATACTCAAATTCTCTTATTTCTCGGATTTGAGATAAAGCATATTCATCATTAGGTATGATATTAAGAGCTTTACTATATTCACTTACGGCCTGACTAAGTTTATTTTGATTATATAATTCATCTGCAAAATCAATTATGTCGTAATATTCATCCTCCACGGCCATCACCATTTTCATTTTATCAACAATAACAGAGATTTGAGTCTTAGCATAATCATCTCCAGGCTTTAATTTTAATGCCTGCTGATAATATGCTTTTGCATCTAGAAGGCTTGATGTCTTCATATTTTTATCACCATAAGTAATTGCCTCGTCATAAGTTGTTGCTTGCTGAGCTATGGCACTGTTTAATATGAATAAAAGGGTTATTACCAACAAAAATTTTGATGAAAGTAAGCTCCTATTAGCTGGTATCTTCATGAGTAAATTTTCGACTGTTATTTGTCTATTTAATGGATACAAATCAGATAACGTAAATAATTATTAATTATTTCACTTTGATATTAAACCATCTGCTATCTCTAGCTTTCTATCAGCCATATTAGCCAAATCTTTGTTGTGGGTAACAATAATGAATGTTTGATTTAATTCTTTCCTTAGGTTTAATATGAGTTTGTGCAACTCTAAGGATGCACCAGAATCAAGATTACCCGAAGGTTCGTCTGCAAGAATGATTGATGGATTATTAATTAGGGCTCTTGCAATTGCAACCCTTTGTTGTTCACCACCAGACATTGCATCTGGTTTGTGATTTGACCTATTAGATAATTCAAGGTAACCAAGAAGTTCATTAGCCTTTGATTCAGCAGTTGATTTATTATCTCCGGCAATAAGTGCAGGGATACAAATATTTTCCAAGGCAGTAAACTCTGGTAATAAATGGTGGAATTGAAATACAAAGCCAATATTCTTATTTCTAAAACTAGCAAGTTCTTTTCTGCTCAAGTTTAGAATATCAGTATTGTCAATTACAACTTTGCCTGCATCGGGATTTTCTATGGTTCCAAGTATCTGAAGTAAGGTAGATTTACCTGCACCTGACTTTCCTACTATGGAGACAATCTCTCCCTTAGATATACTGAGGTTTACGCCCGTTAAAACGTTTACATCTCCATAAGACTTGACAATATCTTTTGCCGTAACCATGCTTTTCGAATAAAGTGACAAAGATAGAACTTATTTAAAATTCTATCTAAATTTTAGAAAGCTTAAAACTTTGTTCGAAGAATCTTAAAACATTCTAAGAATTGTGCTAATTTTGGCGCCGAAAACGAGTATAAATAGACATACTAAAAATGAACTTACACGAATATCAGGGTAAATCAATCTTAAAGGATTTTGGTGTTATGGTGCCAGATGGCATTATTGCTAATTCACCTGAAGCTGCTTATGAAGCCGCAAAGGAAATTCAGGGAAGAACAGGATCAAAAAAGTGGGCAGTAAAGGCTCAAATACATGCAGGTGGAAGAGGAAAAGGTGGAGGAGTTAAGATAGCAAGTACCTTAAAAGAAGTTAGAAAATTTGCTGATAATATACTTGGTATGATGCTGGTTACGCCTCAAACAAAGAAAGAAGGAAAGCTAGTTCGAAAGGTGCTAGTAGAGCAAAACATCTATTATCCTGGTCCAGAAGAAGTTGAAGAATATTACATGAGTATTTTATTGAATAGAGATGTTGGTCGTAATATGGTAATGTATTCACCAAGGGGAGGAATGAATATAGAGGAAGTAGCTGAGGAGACCCCAGAGGAAATTTTTACAGAAATCATAGATCCAACTGTTGGCCTTACTGGTTTTCAGGCAAGAAGAATAGCCTTTAACCTTGGACTTAGTGGCGTTGCATTTAAACAAATGACAAAATTCGTCGTTTCATTATACAAAGCCTATGTTGGTTCAGATAGTACATTGTTTGAAATAAATCCTGTTATTAAAGCTGCAGATGGTAAGGTTTACGCTGCCGACTCAAAGGTAGTTATTGATAATAATGCTTTGTATCGTCACAAGGATATTGCTGAAATGAGAGATCTTTCCGAGGAAGACCCTACAGAGGTAGAAGCAAGTAATTTTGACTTAAATTTTGTAAAACTTGATGGCAATGTTGCATGTATGGTGAATGGAGCCGGACTTGCAATGGCTACAATGGATATGATAAAAATGTCAGGTGGGAATCCTGCAAACTTTTTGGATGTTGGCGGTACCGCAGATGCTAAAAGAGTTGAGGAAGCTTTCCGTATCATTTTAAGAGATAAATCAGTAGAAGCTATATTGGTAAATATATTCGGAGGTATAGTGAGGTGCGATAGAGTTGCTCAAGGAATTGTTGATGCATATAAGAATATTGGAGATATTAAAGTGCCTATTATCGTAAGATTGCAAGGAACAAATGCTGAAGAAGGAAAAAAACTGATAGACGACTCTGGATTAAAAGTTCATTCAGCCATTCAATTGGAAGAAGCAGCTAAGTTGGTTAATACTATGGTTAACTAATGTTTAGATAAAATATTTTAACCGGGGTTATTAATTTAATCCCGGTTTTTTTGTGCTTTCTTACTAATTATTTAAGAAATACCATAAAACTTCTTATTTTGCATTAAAATTCAAGGTATTTGGCCACTTTCAGAAATATTATTCATTTTCTTTTCATATACCTTAGGCTGATTAATAACCTAAGAGTTCAAAAGAAGTTTCTAACGGATAGATTTAAAAGTTCATTGCTAAAGTATGAACTCGCAAATGATGGTTCTCTGAAGGAAAAGGACTTTAATAAAATATATGGCTATTATGGATTAGCTGTTCCTGCCATATTGGGTGAAGCCTTTGCAGTCTTGCATGGAAAAAGGCTAAATACTAATGAGCGAATGGTGCTAACCAGTCAGGGAATAGTTACCGGATTATTTGATGACTTTATAGATGATTCTAACTTAACCAATGACTATATCTCAAATTTGGTTCATCATCCTGATACAGTGAAACCTTCAAACGACAATGAGAAATTATGGTTAGAGTATTATCTGCAGTCTCTAAATATGGCCAAATTATCAAAAGAAAATAAAGATCAGGCAATAAAAGTAATGCATGATCAATTTGATAGTAAAGAACAGCAAAATTGGGGAATTGAATATGAAAGACTTTGGAAAATAACTCAAAATAAAGGTGGGAATTCTGTTTTATACTTCCGCTTTGGAATTGATAAAAAACCAGATTTATCTGAAATAAAAGCTCTTTTCCAGCTTGGAGTCGTAATGCAACTTGAGAATGATATTTTTGATATTTACAAGGATTTGTGCAGTAATGTAATCACTATTCCAAATTCAATAACCTTAATTTCTGATTTAAGGTCCTTATTCAAAAAGCAAATAGAACTTTTTATTGAGTATTCATTTGAAATGAATTTTGAATCCAAGAACGTGGTAAGATTTCTCGACATGATAATGCCAGTGGTTAATAGAGGTTTTGTATGTATTGATCAATTTGAGAAACTTGAAAAGAATAATAATGGCGTTTTTGAACCTAAAAAGTTTAGTCGAAAACAACTTATTTGTGATATGGAAAAGCCTGTTAATCTATTAAGAACATTTGTATACACCTATAAAAATACCTATTAATTAACACGTGAAAATAATTTATCAAGTAAATATTAGTTATTATTTTGAGAGATGTTCATCTTTAAATTTATAATTAAATTTAACATGCAAAGTAATTAACCTAAATTTGCATTATGATATTTCTCTGCGTAATGGTAACAAAAAATTAGTATCCATGAAAAAAATAGCCATACTTGTCTTGCTTTCCTTTATTTATATGGCTGGTATATCTCAAGGCTTAAATGCATATCTTACATATTCGCTATTTGATACCCCTGGCAATAAACCCTATATAGAAACCTATCTTACAATCAATGGACGCAGTATTAAATATAATCAAACTGAAGATGGATATTATCAAGGTAAAGTAAATGTTCAAGTAATGTTTATTAAAGGTGATTCAATTATTAATTTTGCTAAATATGATTTAAGTAGTCCAATTATTACAGATACTGTAAATCCTAATCAGAATTTACTCGATATTCAACGATATGGACTACCAAACGGGGAATATGAGCTTGAGATAAAACTAAAAGATTTAAACGGAGATGGTAAAGAGTTGAGTTCGCTTGATAAATTTGAAATTAATTTTCCCAAATCCGAAATGGCTTATTCTGATATCGAACTTTTAAGCTCTTATGAAAAAACAGACAAAGTTTCAAACTTATCAAAAAATGGATATTTATTAACACCCTATGTTTTTAACTATTATCCGGAGGATGTTAATAAAATTACTTTTTACTCAGAACTTTACAACTCCAAAGATATACTGGGTGAAGAAGCATTCCTGTCAACTACTTATATTCGTCCATTTGAAGTTGATAAAAAACTTGATAAATATATAAATCGAAGGCGTGTTCAGTCTGATAATGTTGTTGTTACTTTAAGCTCATTTGATATTGCAGAATTACCAAGCGGTAATTATATTTTAGTAATGGAGGCTAGAAATAGAAACAATGAGTTAATGGTAAGTAAGGAAGTTTACTTTCAAAGACATAATCCTTCCGCTGAACTTAACTTTTCCAATTTAATGCTGACCGATACAAAAAATACTTTTGTGGATTATATTGATAATCTCGATACATTACGCATGTATATTGAATATCTCAATCCTATTAGTACCGATCTTGAGCGTGCATTTGCAAAAAGTTTGATTTCAGCAGGCGATATCGAAGATATGCAAAGATATTTCCTTAATTTTTGGGTGGATCGCAATACTCTTGATCCTCAGATGGAGTGGGTAGAATATCTATCAAGAGTTAATAAAG
The DNA here is from genome assembly GCA_018661505.1 of Lentimicrobiaceae bacterium. Lineage (GTDB taxonomy): Bacteria > Bacteroidota > Bacteroidia > Bacteroidales > F082. The sequence goes on along the minus strand of JABJIE010000009.1, from coordinate 21,454 downwards.
CTAATATTTCGTTTAAGGCTATTACAATAGAAGGTTACAGAACTGACAGAGGTAGAGTTTTCTTACAATATGGGCAACCAAATGTAATATCAGATCATCACTTTGAACCTGCGGCCTATCCATATGAAATATGGCATTATTACAGGCTTGGGGATCAGCAAAACAAAAAATTCGTCTTTTATGCTCATGATGTTGTAACAAATGACTTTCAGCTGATACACTCAGATGCAGTTGGCGAATTAAATAATTACCGTTGGGAAACTATTATTTACAAACGAACATGGGATCCCGTTAGTGTTGATGATGCTATTATACCATCATCTTGGGGAAGTAAAGCTACCCAATCATATACCCAACCATGGTAACCCTTTGCAAATACCACTTCAATCAAGTTTTAATTAACCAAAAGAAGATTATTTTTGTTACACAATTTCAAAGAAAATTATCACTAACTCTTTGTATCAATTATTGAAAATTGAAAAAACCTGCTCTTGTCATACTAAACTATAATGGTGTTAGATACTTGGAGAAGTTTCTGCCAGATGTAATTACATTTAGTAAGGATGATGCCGACATATATGTTGCTGATAATTGTTCCACAGACGGCTCCATAGAGATGCTATCAGAGAGGTTTCCAGAGGTTAAAGTCATAGTTAATGAGTATAACGGTGGGTTTGCTACTGGTTATAACCTTGCGCTAAAGCAAATAGATGCTGAATACTTTATTCTATTAAACTCAGATATTGAGGTAACCAAGGGGTGGATACCACCAGTGATTAATTTGATGAAATCTGATCCAATGATAGGGGCAGTTCAGCCAAAAATAAGATCTTATAACCGTAAGACTCATTTTGAATATGCTGGAGCATCAGGTGGGTTTATAGATAGATTTGGATATCCATTTTGTAGAGGTCGTTTATTTTTAGCTCTCGAAGAAGATACCGGGCAGTATGATAATACACTGGAAGTTTTTTGGGCAACAGGTGCTTGTATGTTTGTTAAAACTGAATTATTTAATAACATTGGAGGTTTTGATGATGAATTCTTCGCTCATATGGAGGAGATTGATTTTTGCTGGCGAAGTAAAAGTATTGGGTATAAAATAATGGTCTGTCCAAGTTCCATAGTATTTCATGTGGGTGGTGGTACATTACCAGTTGGATCGGCATGGAAGACGTACCTAAACTTTAGGAATAACCTTATACTTTTGTATAAAAATCTTCCAAGAAAGCATCTTAATCGGATTTTATTATCGCGTCTTTTTCTTGATGGTATTGCAGCCTTTAAATTCTTAGCTCAGGGAGGTTTTAACGATTTTATCGCTGTTATAAGGGCGCATCTATATTTTTACAAACACTATTCATCCATACGTGAGAAACGAAAAAATACAATAAGAAAAAAGGTGGGTAATATTTACAAGGGTAATATTGTTGTGGATCACTATTTGCTGAGAAAAATGAAATTCAGTTCCTTAAAGCGTGATTTTACTTAGAATGGAAAAAAGCAATCGCAAGTCTGTATGAATCTAGGCCAAATCCAGTAATACTTCCAATACAATAGGGAGATATGTAGCTTGTATGCCTAAAATTTTCTCTGGAGAATATATTTGAAATGTGCACCTCAACGACAGGTGTTTCTATGCCTTTTATGGTGTCACCAATGGCAATAGAAGTGTGTGTGTATGCGCCAGCATTTAAAATTATTGCATTGTAATCGAAATCAGCTTTCTGCATTTTATTGATCAGCTCACCCTCAACATTTGTCTGGTGGTAATCTATATTTATTTCGGGAAAACTTTTACGGAGTTCTACAATGTAATCTTCGAATGACAGTGTGCCATAAAGTTTAGTTTCCCTTTGCCCCGTGAGGTTTAAATTTGGACCGTTTAGTATTAGGATTTTCATCTTTCGAGCATTTGTTTTGCAAAGATATTATCTTAATGGTTTTAATTGATTAAAAATAGAATAAAAGTTATGGCAACAGGTTTGATAAAAACTTTGAGGTATCCAAAAGCTGATTAATGTTTAATGTCAATGTTGTTATCTAAACTTGCACATACCAAAGCAGAAAACTCTAATCCTTTCTGAAGTATCTTGCTATGATACTGGCCATCCAATTTGTTTAAAGTTGATATTCCATTAATCAAACCAGCATTAAAAGCATCACCTGCGCCTATTGTACTCAAAACATCTGTTTTTACTGCTGGTAGCCTAATTATGTTACCAGAATAATCCGCTAAAACTCCCTCCGAACCCATTGTTATTATGATAAATGCATTGGTATTTATTAGCCTTATATTCTTTATTTGTTCATTAATGTCTGATGTCCCAAAGATATTTGTAAAATCCTCATCCGATCCCTTAATAATATCAGATATACCTATGTTTTCGTAGACAGCTTCATTGAGTTTTGAATCTTCCAAGTGATGCGAGTGCCTTATGTTAGGATCATAAATTATTGTTGTATTTGCTGATTTTGCTTTGTCTAGGAGAGCCCTTATGTTTTTTCTTATCTGACTGTCCAATGAGTATACTGATCCAAATAATAATATATCACTATTTGTTAGGTGAATATTTTCAGTAATAGTTCGTTGCTCCGGATAGTTTTTGGTAAACGAGTACTTTGGCTTCTTATTTTCATCAAGAAAGGCAAGTGCTAATGATGTTTTATTGTTATTGTAACATACTATAAACGAAGTGTCTATATTGTTATTTTGTAGATAAGTTAAAATCATATTCGCACTATCATCATCACCCAATTCTGATATTAGTGCAACCTTCATATTACATCTGCCAATTGAGATGGCCGCATTTAACATTGCTCCACCTGGCCTTACCACAACATCATCAGGCGATGAAATTATTATATCTAACAAAGATTCACCAAGACAAAAAACCATAATGTAAAATTAGAAATTTGTTCGGGATTTTGATATTTCAATAGTATTAGTTACCATCAAATCAATGCTGGGGCCTGGCTTAATATGTAAATGTATCTATTAGGGCTGAGTGTTCTGGATATTTTTTCAATAGATATTTCTTATCAGCCATTTCAAAGTCGTTAAAGTCAAAACCTGGAGAAACTGTACAGCTAACCAATGTATATTCACCTTTGCTTTTTGCAGCAAACCATCTATTAGCAGGTACAACTGCCTGGGGAAAAATGTTTTCTAAATCTGAAATACCCAAATTTAATTCTGTTATTTTTCCGTCATCTTCAATTACATAAATAACCATTGGGGCTCCATCATGGAAATGCCAAATTTCATCTGATTTTATTTTGTGAAATACGGATATATCTTCTTTCTCCAACATAAAATAAATGGCGGTAGAAAATGATCGTCTTCCCTTGAAAATGTGAGGTAAGCACTTTTTGTCCGCATTTATTATTGAACGATAGGTTTCCTTATAATAACCACCTTCAGGGTGGGGAAGTAGTTCAAGTTTATTTATCCAATACTGAGACTTATTCATCAGGGCGTAGGGGCATTTTGATTTGATTTGCTTTGTTCTTCATTAAAAATGTATACGAGCTTAAATGTTAATGACTTATTAAACTGATCCCTGTACCATGTATTGCCTGCAAAATCTTCAAATTCTCTTGTTCTTATTTTCATCATTGAATTTTGATATCTAAACCCAAATTTTAATGGCCCTAGAATCTTAATACGTAAATCAATAACATAGCTAAAGTCATTTTTATCATATGGACCATTTTCAACAGTTGTAGAGGTAACAAGGTTCCCATGCTCCCATTCTTTTACACCAACTAATCTTCCCCAAGAAAATCCAGCTCCAATTGTTATGAAATCCTTATCCGTGAAATGCACTAGTAATGGAACCTCCACATAGTTTAACCTGAGTTTATATTCTCCAGTTAATACTTCTCCAGTGGCTATTGTGTCTATATATTGTTTCCCCTCTTTAGCTCCTTTTTGACTAAATAGAACTTCCATGCTAACGTCCCACTTCTTTTTAAAGGGAATGAGGGCACCTGCCCCAATCTGAAGCCCGGGTTTTTTGAACCCGCTTACTTCATCACCTTCTACTTGTGTTAGGTTTATACCAAGTATTGCCTTACCCTTAATTATTTGAGAGTGCACACTATCATTTATGCAAAAAATAAATAGTAAAAAGAGAGTAATTGCAAAACTTTTTCTCATAACTCTAATCTTATAATTAGCCAACGCAAAAATAGAACAATAATTGTTAGATATCTGATAGTTTGAAACTCCGTCAGCAAATTAAAAATATCTATCTTTGAAATTAGTTTCAAAAATATTTCGCTCATAACTACACCAAATTATCTTTTAGCAATTTGGCTCAAGTGGCCCCTTACATGGAATCATACACTAACTTAATATCTGCTAAGGTTGAGGAATTGTTAAATGTCCTCGACAATGGAATTGCATCAAAGGATAGGGCATCTGTCCAGAAGGCATTTAATATTTCAGCTGATATATATAGTGATTTTACAACTAGTGATGGTAAACCATTTATTCTATATAACCTAGATGTTGCAATAATAGCAGTTAAGGAAATCGGACTTGGCCCAACATCTGCAATATGTGCTTTGCTGCATGGCATAGATAAAAAATCAGATTATTCATTGGATAATGTTGAAAAGGATTTTGGAGAACATGTTTCTGAAATAGTAAGAGGCTTTAATAGTTTATCTCAGCTACAAACAAAGCGAATATCCTATCATTCTGAAAAATTTAGGACCATGTTCCTTTCAATGATTGATGATATGCGTGTAATTTTAATTCGTTTATCTCATAGGTTAAACGATTTAAGGCATTTGGAATTACTGGGTGATAAATTAGCGCATTTCATTAGTGAGGCTAAATACCTTTATATTCCCATTGCTCATCGGCTTGGTTTATATAAGATCAAAGATGAGCTTGAAGATAGGGTTATGCGCTATGAACAACCTGATATTTATGAAGACATTACCAATAAAATTAGGGAAACAAAGAGAAAAAGAGAAGTATACATCAAAGATTTTATTCGTCCTATAGAAAGAGAACTTCATGCTAATAAATTTAACTTTGAAATAAAATGGAGAACAAAATCTGTTCCCTCTATTTGGTCGAAAATGATACGTCAAAATGTAACATTTGAGGAGGTTTACGATCTATTTGCCATCAGAATTGTACTTAATTGTAAAAAGAACCGTGAAAAGGAAGAATGTTGGAAGGTTTATTCACATGTTACCAATATATATACTCCTAATCCTAAACGCTTAAGAGATTGGATATCTACACCTAAAGCCAGTGGATATGAATCACTTCATACCACTGTAAAAGGACACAATGAGAAATGGATTGAAGTTCAAATAAGGACCGAAAGAATGGATGAGGATGCGGAAAAAGGACAAGCAGCTCATTGGCAATATAAGGGTATAATGAAAAAGAAAGATACAGAAAACTGGCTTTCTGAGGTTAGAGATATTCTTGAAAATCCCGATCAAATTTTTCATGATAAATCATACAAGAGTAATGGTGGTAAAAAGCAAGAGAGTGTTTTTGTATTTACTCCAATGGGCGACCTAAAGCAATTACCGATGGGTTCCACAGTGCTTGATTTTGCATTTGGTATCCATACTGATATTGGAGCAAAGTGCAGTGGTGCAAGAATTAATAGCAAGGCTGTTCCCATTAGATATGTTCTAAAAAATGGTGATAAAGTAGATATAATTACCACAAAAAATCAAATTCCAAAACATGATTGGCTATCTTTTGTTACAACAGATAAAGCTAGAACTCGAATAAGAAAACACCTTAAGGAATCCATGTACAAGGAAGCTGATATTGGTAAGTCTATGCTCCTACGTAAGTTGAAGAACTGGAAGATCAGAAGTAACGATGATCTAATTGATTTACTTGTTAAGTACTATAAGTTTGAAGCTGGAATTGATCTTTATTATTCGGTAGCTACTGGAAAGATAGATTTGTTGGATATAAAGCATGTACTGCAAAACTATCTTGATTCAGATATGCAACCAAAGCAGGAAGAGGTTATAGCTGATGATTCAAAACCTATAAAGAAGAAACCTGATATTAAGTCAAGTAAGGATATCTTATACATAGGTGAAAACCTAAAGAATGTTGAATACCGAATGGCAAAATGTTGTAGTCCAATTCAGGGTGATAATGTTTTTGGTTTCATTACTACAATTGGTGGCATTACAATTCATAGAACAAATTGTCCAAATGCAAAAAGACTGCGAGAAAAATATGAATACAGAATTCTTGACATTAAATGGATAGCCTCTGGAGATAAGACTTTTTCTACAGCAATTTTAAAAATAACAGGTGATGATGAATTGGGTGTTGTGGGTTCTATTTCAAAGGTTATATCAGATGATCTCAGAGTAAATATGCGTTCCATCAACTTTCAAACAACTGGGAAAAGGTTTTTAGGAAAAGTAACTGTAAGCGTGAGAGATTATGATCATTTGGAACAGCTTATGGCCAAAATAAATAAAGTGAAAGGAGTAGATAAGGTGGTGAGAGGCAAATAACCTTAGTTCGATTTATATTTTGATACGATTGCTTTTTATTTAATCTTGTATACCAGCGATATTCCCCCATTTTCAGATAATCCCATTTGCAACTTTGATTCTTTAATCATCAGTTTATAAACACTTTGACCGATTGCAAAACCCAATGCAGCTCCAACAAGAACATCAGAGGACCAGTGAACATTATCGTATACTCGGGATAAACCAACGCCAGTTGCTAAACCATATGATAAAATACCAACCCATAATTTGTCTTTGTAAACTTGTTGCATCATTGCAGCTATTGCAAATGCGGCGGTGGTATGACCAGAGGGAAATGATGTATAATTCCAACCTTTAAATGGCCATTCCCATAAATATGGATTGGGGGGTGAATCCTGGCTAGGCCTGTGCCTATGGAAGATGTGTTTTAATATCTGTGATGAAATTGCTGCCATCACAAATGCCTGCGTTCCACCAAGTGCTATTTGCCTGGCTTTGTGATCATTTGCAGCTAATCCGTATATGTAATAACCTCCAAATAAAATTGCAGGATACAATCCACTGCCCCAGGGTTCTATGGCGTACTTTGAAAAATTATCTAATCCTGTTGATTTATTTCTCTGAAACGCATCACGTATTTCATCATCGTAGGCGTAAAGTAATGCTCCTCCAGCAATAATACTACCAGTTATTATCCATTCTTTTTTATTCCACCTAGCAGGACCAGTAACAATATTCTTTGTTACTGTCCAATAGGAAGTAATGTATTCTTTATCTGGTTTGTATGAATAGTTCTTAAAATCATTAACTTGTGCATAATTCAAAGTGCTTATAAAGCTTATAGTTATTACTAAAACAACTATTCGTATGTAGTTTGAATTAATGACCATCAATTATGTATTTAGTCATTTGAATTCTCCAAATACTTAGCTTTCAGCCAATAAGTTTCCATTTCATCAAGGGACATATCCTGGATGTTAAATCCATCCTTGGCAGATTCAGTTTCTATATATTGGAATCTACTAATAAATTTCTTGTTTGTTCTTTCAAGGGCATCATCGGGATTAATACCAACGAATCTTGCATAGTTGGTTAGAGCGAAAAGAAGATCTCCAAATTCATCTTCCATCTTTAAAGTATTTTCCTCTGTTTCTACTTCACGTTTTAATTCATTCAATTCTTCAATTACTTTGTCCCAAACCTCTTCACGTTTTTCCCACTCAAATCCAACACCTTTTGCTTTTTCTTGAATTCGATATGCCTTTAAGAGCGGGGGTAATGAAGAAGGAACTCCTTCTAATACAGACTTTCTACCTTCCTTTAGCTTTAATTTTTCCCACTTGTTAAGAACATCTTCTGCTGTCTTAGCTTTCTCATCACCATAAATGTGAGGATGACGATGTATTAGTTTATCACATATTTCATTTAATACATCACTGATGTCAAAACTATTACTCTCCGAAGCAATCTTTGAATAAAAAACTAGGTGAAGCATAAGGTCACCAAGTTCTCCTTTTATTGATTTCATGTCCTCATTCAATATGGAATCAGATAATTCATAAACTTCTTCCAATGTGAGGTGTCTGAGACTTTTTAAAGTTTGTTCCTTATCCCATGGACAATTTTCCCTTAAATTATCCATTATATTTAATAGCCTTTCAAAGGCCTTTAATCTATCTTGCATTCCAAAATATATTTAGAGAAAAATCACTCAATTATGGATAATTTTAAGCAATGGAATCCTCTTTTTACAAGCATACCTATACCCGTATTTTTATGTCTTTCTCTTGGATTTCATTTTACCACTAATAACGTGACTTAATATTAACAAATCTAAACAAAATAACATTCTTTCAAATTATATAATCTAATTTTATCTGCAGTTGTTAAATCTTAATTCATACATTATTACCTTTGCCAATCTCTAATATTAATATTCATTGAGACCATATTTACACATATTTTACTTAACCCTATTTATGGTAATGTTTTTAGGTTCTTTTGCGCAACCTTCTAAACCATCTAATCGGAGTAACCTAATGGTTGGAATCAAAGCAGAGTATGGATTGTTCATGAGTCATCATCTGGAATTGGATATCTTTAAGTCTCATTTTCCAGCCTTTGAGATCAATATAGAGAAAGCTACTTTTGGAAAAAAAAGATGGGAAACAGAATATGCCTATCCCTTAATTGGATTAAACTTCTGGTATTCAGGAATGGGAGGATTTAATGATCTGGGTGCTGCTTATGCTATCTATCCTTCCATAAATTTCCCCATTGTAAAAAATGATGTAAATTCTCTTAATTTCAAGATTGGTCTTGGGGTGAGCTATATGACAAAAAAGTTTGATAGGCTTACCAATTATAAGAATTTTGCAATTGGCTCTCATCTAAATATTGCGGCAAGTCTCTTTGCTGAATATCGACTTATGATTTCAAAAATGGCTACTATTACTGCAGGAGCTGGTTTAACCCATTTCTCAAATGGATCAATGAAGACACCTAATTATGGTATAAACTTATTTACTGCGAGTATTGGTATTTCAACATACTTGAGTAATCCAAATAAGCTGTTAAGTAAAAAAGTGTTACCTGAGCTTTATACATGGGAATTTGATGGCAGAAAATATTTAAGCTTTGAGATAGCCTCAGCATTTGCATATAAGGATATGAGCGAACAATATGGAGATAGTTTTTATGTTTTTGCAGCTTTTGCAAATCTCATGGCTAGAGTATCATACAAGAGTAAATTTGGTATCGGTATGGATTTAACCTATGATGGTTCAGATAAAATGGTATTGGAGAGAAGGAACGGAACTTTTGAACCAAATAGTCAGATTACTAAGATTGGTTTTAATATTGCTTATGAAATGGTAATGGATCGGGTGTCATTTTTATTTAACCTAGGTGCATATGCCAAAGCATTGGATAAAAGTGAAGGCGATATTTTTCAGCGGCTAACACTTAAGTATATGATAAGCAACAAAATTTTTGCTAATATGGTTCTCAGTGCACATTTGGGGAAAGCGGAATATGTTGGTTTTGGATTGGGATATCAGCTTAGATTTATATATAAAAGAGAAATACAGCACAATTGAAAAATACACTAATAATATTAATTGGTATAACTCTTTTGGTTTCATGCCAGAAAGGGGTAATAACGGATTGTAAATTTACTTCAGGGAAGTTAAAAACCGAATTCCGGTATCTAGAGGATTTTAATAACTTGCTTCTTAATGATAATGTAAATGTTATTCTTCAAAAGTCTGATAGTTCAGGCGTAAGAGTTGAGACTGGTGAAAATTTAATACAGGGTATAAAGACAACAGTAAATGACCAAGGTTTGCTGGAGATATCTAACGATAATACTTGTGACTGGGCTCGTGATTATGACAACCTACTCAATGTTTATGTTTATTATAATAAAATTGATAGCATTTCGTACCGGTCTATAGGCAATATCACCAATATAGACACTCTTCGTGCAGACTCACTAAATATAGATGTTTTTGAGGGTGCTGGAGATATTGATTTGGATATAAATGTTGATAAGCTATTTTGTGCAATTCATAATGGAACCGCTGATATTAATTTAGCTGGATTTGCAGGGGTAAGCTATGTTTATTCTGCAAGCTTTGGATTAATTGATAATAGTAATTTATCTTGTAGTCACATTTATGCTAATAATAGAAGTAGTAACAATATTTTTTTAAACGCAAATAATACCCTTGAGGTAATCATTGAAAATATAGGGGATATTTATTACAGAGGTGATCCAGTTAATATTCAGTTAAATAAATTAGGTAGTGGTAATCTAATCAAGATGAACTAATATTTAAATAGTCTAAAAAACCTTGGTAAAATGTAATTAGTATGCTTTTGCAAATACTACTCTTTGCTTTGAATGATTTCCGGTAAGAATACATTTTCCTTCTTCCTTAATCTCATCCACAGGAATTACTCTTATTGTGGCTTTTGTTTTACCTTTTATTATTTGCTCTGTTTCAGATGTACCATCCCAGTGAGCTCTCACAAAACCACCTTCTTCGATTCGTTTGGTAAATTCCTCCCAATTATCTACACTATAAGTATGATCTTCTCTATACGAAAGAGCTTTTTGGAATATGTTAATCTGTATTTGTTCCAACAGGTGTTCTATTTTATCAGCAATACCTATTAGCTGAAGAGTTTCTTTTTCCAGTGTATCCCTTCTGGCCACTTCAACCGTTTTATTTTCAAGGTCTCTAGGGCCTATCGCTAATCTCACAGGAACTCCTTTTAACTCCCATTCTGCAAATTTAAAACCTGGTTTGTGTGTATCTCTATCATCAAACTTAACTGTGATTCCCTTGGATTTTAATTGTTCAATAATCTTAACAACCTCTGAGCTTATGGCATCCAATTGTTCAGAGTTCTTAAATATTGGCACAATTACAACTTGTATGGGAGCAATCTTAGGTGGTAATACCAAACCATTATCATCAGAGTGTGACATTATAAGAGCACCAATCAAACGTGTTGACACTCCCCAAGAGGTGGCCCAAACGTATTCTTGTTTATTTTCTTTTGAAACATACTGCACATCAAATGCCTTTGCGAAATTTTGGCCTAAAAAGTGCGAAGTTCCTGCCTGAAGTGCTTTTCCATCTTGCATCAAAGCTTCAATACAATATGTTTCAACAGCACCAGCAAATCTTTCATTTGGTGATTTAATTCCTTGTAGAACGGGAACTGCCATATATTCTTCAGCAAAAGTTGCATAAACCCCTACCATCTTTTCTGCTTCTTCAATTGCTTCCGCCTTTGTTGCATGAGCAGTATGCCCTTCTTGCCACAAAAATTCTGCTGTTCTTAGAAATAGACGAGTTCGCATTTCCCATCTAACAACATTTGCCCATTGGTTTACTAATACTGGTAAATCTCTGTAAGACTGGATCCATTTTCTATAGGTATCCCAAATAATAGTTTCTGAAGTAGGTCTAACTATCAGTTCCTCTTCCAATTTTGCATCTTCATCAACTATTATCTTGCCGTTTTCATCATTTTTTAAACGGTAATGAGTTACAACGGCACATTCCTTGGCAAAACCTTCAACATGTGAGGCTTCCTTACTAAAAAAAGATTTTGGAATAAATAAGGGAAAGTAAGCATTTTGATGTCCTGTTTCTTTGAACATGCCATCTAAAACGGATTGCATCCTCTCCCAAATAGCATACCCATAGGGTTTTATAACCATTGATCCTCTCACTGCTGAATTTTCAGCTAGATCAGCTTTTACAACTAGATCATTATACCATTGAGAATAATTTTCCTTTCGTGATGTTAATTGTTTAGCCATTTTTAAACTTTGGTACAGTCTTTGTATTTTTAACTATTGAACCGCAAAATTAAACAATGTTTACAATTGCACAACAAATCATAAAGATGGAAACTATAAATAAATCACTTAGCTATATAATGTTTGTTCTGATGGCATTAATTATTGTTTCATGCTCTTCAACAAGCAATTTACCAATTGATGATGCATATTATTCATCAAAATCAAATAATCCTACTCAGTATAACTGGGATGATTTTCAGGAAAGAGCTCAAAACCATGGTAATGACAGTGATAATTCTGGAACTATATCGCAACCTGAAGAAACAGGGGCATATGTTTCTGAATACTCCGAGGGTGCTGGAACTGCCCTAGGTCAAAATTCATCAGGAGAATATGAGTTTGTTGACCAATACTATGATTCTGATTATGCCTCACGTATAAACAGATTTAATGGTAATGGGGTAAGCGATGATTATTATTCCTCTTCTTATACTAATGAATGTTACAGCTGTGGAATGGGAGGATCTAATATGTCGCTAAGTTTTGGAATGGGATTAGGATATGGTTTTTCATATGGTTATGGTAACCCATACTGGGGATATCCATATTACGGCTGGGGTTATCCTTCTTATTATGGAAATTATTGGTCAGGTTATAACTATGGCTATTGGGATGGCTTTTATGCTGGTGGTGGTTACTATCCTGGATATCCTGGAGGTGGTTATTACCCTGATTATGGTAGAACAGTATCTTATCAGCCAAGAGGTAGAGGAGCCGGTGGGAGTACAATCGCCAGATCAAATTCTGGTAGATCTTCCTCAGTTGGTGCAGCATCATCAGGTCCAAAAAATAATAGTAGTAATGTTACCTTAAGTAATAGCAGAAGTTCAAAGACAGTAACTGACAGAAAATACAACACCACAAGAACTGAAATAGAAAATGGTGGAACAAGTATAAAGCCGCGATCTGAATCAATTGGTAAATCTAATACGGGTTCAAAAGCGACTTCTTCAAGGACAAATTCAAAATATCAGAAGCCATCTGCTGTATCAACTCAGCGGTCAGAGCTAAAGTATCAGAAACCAAAATCTTATGAGAGTTTACCGTCTCGTCAGCCAAGATCAAGCAAAGAGTACGTAAGGCCCAAAACAAGTAACAGTGAGGTGAATTATAGAAATAATACCAGCACATACAATAGATCTTCTCAGCAAGGTTATAATTCAAAAAGTAATACTACATCAAAGGTGTCTACACGACAGAGTATTAGCAGGAGTAGCAATGTTACACCTAAGAGCTACAGTTCACCCACACGCAAGAGTTCATCAAACACATATAGCACTCCATCTAGAAGTTATAGTTCTCCTTCTAGTAGTAGTAGTAGTTATAGTGGAGGAAACAACAGCAGAAGTAGTAGTACTACATCCAGTAGTTCAAGAGGTGGAAGAAAGTAGCTGTTTATAATGAAGACCAAAACATTCATAGATTATTCACCGGGAAAAATATTTCAAAATATTTGTTAATAGATAAAGATTATATAATGAAAAGATTAGGAATCGTAGTTGGACTATTTTTATTGTCGTTTATGGTAAATGCTCAATATGCAGATGATGCATTAAGATTTTCGCAGGTATACTATCAAGGGACAGCAAGAAGTATGGCTCTTGCAGGATCCATGGGTGCGATTGGTGCTGATTTTTTGTCAGCAAGCACAAATCCAGCAGGAATGGGCTTATATCGAAGTGGTGTTTATTCCATTAGCCCTGAGGTTTCAACTACAATGGCTTCATCAGTGTATAATGGAGATCTAAGTAATGATTCACGAACTATTTTTGATCTTAGTAACTTGGGTTATGTTATAGTAAAGCCATTGTCGGCAAATGGATGGAAATTTTTTCAATTTGGATTTGGTATGAACAGGTTAAATAATTTTAACAGTTCCGTTAACATGCAAGGAAAGAATACATTAGATAGTAAATTAGATGTATACAGAGAACTGGCAAATGGAGTATATTATGATGAGATCGAAGGTTACGACCCATATGAACTTTATCCTGCCTGGTACCTTTATTTAATAGATACTATTTCAGGTACAGTTGATCAATATACATCTCCAGTTAACTTTGGTGGTGTTCTGCAGCAGCAATACATAAAAAGTAAGGGCTCAACAAATGAATGGATTTTTTCATTCTCGGGAAACTATAATGATAAGCTTTATATAGGAGCTACCATAGGACTGCCATATACAAGATATTTTAGAGAATCATCTTATTCTGAGTTTGATATTGCGGATACGATACCCTACTTTAAAAACTGGAGTGTTACAGAAAACCTTACAACCACAGGATGGGGTATTAACCTTAAACTCGGGATGATTTTTAAACCTACGGAATGGCTAAGGTTGGGTGGTGCATTTCATACACCGACTTATTATTGGAGTATGAGTGATAAATGGTATACCAATACTACCGCAGATTTAGTTGGTTTTGATTCCTACGAATCAATTCTGGGCACTTTTGATTATGATATGACAACTCCATTGAGAGCAATTGGAAGTTTAGGCTTTATATTTGGACAGAACGCTTTTGTTACCCTTGATTATGAATATACGGATTATTCAAAATCAAAATTCTCATCAAAGGGTTATGGTTATAATGAGGTTAATGCTGATATAAGTAGTGTATTTCAACAGACTCATAATTTTAGAGGTGGTATAGAGTATAGATATTCAAATCTTAGTTTTAGAGGTGGGTATGCACTTTATGGTAGCCCATATGCAAATAACCTTAACGATGGTAAAAGACAATTGTTCAGTGCTGGGATAGGATATAGAAACAATGATTTGGCTCTTGACTTCGCTTATGTATACTCGACAAAAAATGAGAACTATTATCTATATACATCGGATAATTACCAAACAAATCCTGCTAGTAATGAATTTAAGAGCCAGCAGTTTATGGTATCGTTGAGATATTTTGTTAAGTAAGCTCAAAAGCACTAATCATACCAGCTTGCATACATATTGTAGTTGTTGGCTATTCTATTGATTTCACCTTCCAAAAGATCCTTATCAACAGTTTTTATAAGCTTGGCAGGTATACCTCCATAGACACTGCCTGATTTAACCAAAGTATCTTTTGAAACAACCGCTCCGGCTGCTATTATTGAATGACTTTCAATTATTACACCATCCATAATAATAGCTCCCATCCCAATGAGAACATTATCATGAATTGTACAACCATGTATAATTGCAGAATGAGCTATTGAAACGTTGTTTCCAATTTTGACCGAAGCTTTTTTATAAGTGCAATGAACTACGGCATTATCTTGGATATTTACATTATTACCAATCCTTATTTGATGTACGTCACCTCTTACAACAGCATTAAACCAAAGACTACAATTATTTCCGATTACTACATCACCTGTTATGGTAGAATTATCTGCTAGAAAGCAGTTTTCCCCAATTTTTGGGACTATCCCTTTAACTGATTTAATTAGTGCCATTACGATAAATTACAAAATACAAAAATAAGAACTTAGGTTATTTCTCGACTTTAGTTACTAAAATTAAAACCAAATATTCCAAACTATACAATAATGCAAGGTTATGAACTGATTATTTTTTCTTTGAACAACATAACACTGCAATCTAAATCAGTTAATGGAACTATTGGAACAGATATCTTAGATGCATATTCATTTACTGCCTTCATAATACCTGGCCATTCTGGTTTATAATCATGAATTATTATAACACCGCCATGAGTTAGTCTTGGGTAAAAGTAATTAAGTCCAGCTAATGTAGGGTTATATAAATCTGCATCCATATTTACAAGTGCATATTTGATTTCTTCCATATTTTTTGTGGTACCAGGAAAGTGACCCACGTGAAACTTAAAATTATCAGAGGCTAATTTTTGTTTTACACGTTCATAAGATGTATCTGCAAAGTCATAAGTATTATAGGTAGCAGCTTTGCCTGTTTCAATGTCTAAATCATTTTGGTTAAACCCCTCAAAAGTATCAAATAAATGAAACTCCCTTGAATCATCCATTTCATTTAAAACTTGAGCTGAATCTCCCTTGTAAACACCGAGTTCTGCGAATGCTCCATCTATGTTTTCTTTTCTAAGCCTGTTGACTTGATACCAAAAATTTAGAAACCTATCTTTGTCCTTGTAGCTTCTCTCAAGTTTAATGAGAGCTTTTGACACATCACCTTTTCTGATTGCATGTCTCCATATGGTTGGCTCGTTTGATCTACTAAAAAAGCTGGAATAAACATAGTAGGCAGCATAGACTAATAAAACTGAAATAAGAAGGGTTTGAATAAGGTCATAGGTGCTCATAAATAAATGGTTTAAATTACTTCTGCGACAACAAATGTGCTTCCTCCAACAAATATTAAATCATCAATACCAGCATTGTTTTTTGCGGAATTCAATGCCTGAGTAACCGATGTATATGCTTTACCATTTAAACCTGCTTTGAAGGCAGCTTCTGCTAAATAATTTTCATCCAAACCCCTTGGAATGTTTGGTTTGCAATAGTAATAAATGCCATTCTTTGGCAGAATATTAAGTATTTCAAATGTATCTTTGTCAGCAACCATTCCAATAACAAAATGGAGCTGGTTATACACCATGTCACTCAATTGATTTATTGTTGATTTAATTCCGTCAATGTTATGACCAGCGTCACATATTACTAATGGGTTTGTATTGATGGTTTGCCACCTGCCATAAAAACCTGTGTTTTTAATAACATTCTCAACGCCACTTCTTATATGTTCCTCCTTTATTGAAAATATTCCTGCATCATTTAAGAATAAAATGGATGCCAATGCAGTTGTGAGATTTTCATGTTGAAATAACCCGGAGAGGGGAGAGGACATATTATTAATGACATTAACATCACCTTTCCATATATCGTACCTGTTGGATGCAGGGTCGTCGGAGTTAATAATTCTAATATCAATTAAGTCTTCTGCAAACTCTAATTCAGACTTGTGTTCATTGGCTTTATCTAGGAACACATTGTCAGTTTCATAATTATGCTTACCAATAATTACAGGTATATTATCCTTAATGATACCTGCTTTTTCAGATGCGATTTTTTCAAGAGTATTACCCAGGAATTTAGTATGATCAAAGCCTATATTTGTAATGATTGATAGAATAGGATTGCATAAATTGGTTGAATCAAAACGACCTCCCATACCTGTTTCAATAACTGCTATTTCAACACTCTCCTTATTAAAATGTTCAAATGCCATACCAACAGTCATTTCAAAAAATGAAGACTGTTTATTTTCAAATAAAAGTTTGTTTGCTTCAATAAATTCAGTAACACTATTTTCGGGTATTAATTCTCCGTTAATTTTTATTCTTTCCCGAAAGTCTTTTAAGTGAGGTGATGTATATAGACCGGTTTTATAACCCGCCTCTTGAAGTATTGATGATATTATATGAGAAACACTTCCCTTTCCATTTGTACCAGCAATATGAATTGCTTTGAAACCATTTTGAGGGTCTCCAAGTGCTGATAGAATTACTTTGGTATTACCTAGGTCTGCTTTATATGCAGCATCTCCAATTCTCTGGTACATTGGCAGCTGAGAAAAAAGCCAAGAAAGTGTTTCCTTGTAATCCATAATTTTACACTTAGTTATTTGTATTAACCATCGGCACCATGTGTGTGTCCTGAATTTTTAAAATAAGCTTTTTCAAAACCTGTTAAGGCATTAGTCATATCAGTTACATATTTAACATTTGTAGTTTGTTTTGCTTTCATAGCATAAACAGTTAATTGATGCAAATAAGTGAGCTGACTTATGTATGTCTTATATTTTTCATCATCGGATGGTGCTGCATACTTTACTCTTTGTGTTAAAAAATACTGTTGTACGATATACTGTATTTTATTTGCATGGTCATCTTTTGTGTTTATCCATCTTACTAGCTGGTTATAATTAATGCTATCACTACTCTCAATTCCAATAATGCTAGTAATTGCTTTATTGATAGTTTCAATATGTTCTTTAATTAATTCTATCCTAAGCTGGTCATTATAAATACCGCACGGTACTTCACAATGAGAATATGCTTTTATGGAAAAAACGCTTAGGATAGTTATTAAGCTTGTTAGTATTAATGATTTTTTCATTTTTTGTTTATTATGGATTAATATTTACAAAGTAAGGTAAAAATAAGCATATGGGTTAAAGTTGGCAATCCTAAGTAAAATTAAATTTGAGATTATAATTATGCATAAAAAAATCCCGTTTCAAAACTGAAACGGGATTTGATAATTTTTAATATTAAAGGTTATTTCTTTTTCCCTTTTTTGGATTTTAGTCTAGCTTCTTTCTCAAAATTTACCTTTTCATCTTTATCTCCACCAAGGAGATCATAAGCAATTGGGCTTGCAGTAAATAATGAAGAATATGTACCTACTAATACTCCAACCAAAAGAGCAAAAATAAATCCGCGTATTACTTCGCCACCGAATATAAATATAACAAGAAGCACGACAAGTGTAGTACCTGAAGTATTTATTGTTCTGGCAAGTGTACTATTAAGTCCAACATTTATGTTACTCTTAATGGTATGTTTTGGGAAAAGTTGAGTGTTTTCCCTAATCCTATCAAAGATAATAACTGTATCGTTTATGGAGTAACCAATAATTGTTAGAATAGCTGCAATGAATGCCTGATCAATTTCCATGCTAAATGGAAGGATTCCGTAGAATATGGAAAATAGTCCCATTGTAATCAATGTATCATGGAAAACAGCTGCAACACCGGCAAGTCCATACTGCCATTTTCTAAACCTTATAGCTATGTAGATAAAGATTATTATTAGTGCAAAGAAAATAGCAAAGTAAGCCTTTGTACGAATGTCATAGGCAATTGTAGGCCCTATTTTTTGTGAGCTAAGAATTCCCAATAACTTATTTTCTCCCTCTGTGTGTGATGAGAAATCAATATATTCAATCTTCTGGGAATAGAACGTGTTCAATCCATTGTGTAATTTAACTTGGATTATTGAGTCAACTTCAGCCCCATCATCATCAATAAGATATTTGGTTGTTACCTTGATTTGAGAATTTGCACCAAATGTTTTAACCTCAGGCGCATTATTGTCAAATTCAGAAGTTAGAATTTTTCTTGCTTCTTCTGTATCAATATCTCTATCAAATCTGATAACATATGTTCTACCTCCAGTAAAGTCAATTCCAAAGTTTAGTCCTTTAGTGAACAAAGAACCAAGACTAATAATGATTAGAATTAGAGATATCACATAAGCTTTCTTTCTTGCGTGGATGAAGTTGAAGTTTGTATTTGCAAGTACATTTGCTGTAAGTTTTGTAGAGAAGCTTATCTTCTTATTGGTATTTAACATCCATGTGAAAATCATTCTGGATATAAATATTGCAGAGAATAATGAAGACAAAATACCAATTATAAGAGTAGTTGCAAAACCTTGTACCGGACCGGTACCAAATACATACAGAACTATACCTGTAAGCAATGTGGTTACGTTACCATCTATAATGGCTGAATAAGCATTTTGATAACCATCTGTTATTGCAAGCCTTAAGCCTTTACCAGCTCTTATTTCCTCTTTAATACGTTCATATATAATTACGTTTGCATCAACCGCCATACCTAAAGTAAGAACAATACCGGCCATACCTGGAAGTGTAAGAACAGCACCCAGTGAAGCCAAAACACCAAAAAGGAAAAACATGTTAGATATAAGTGCGAAATTAGCAACGAGACCTGCACGGCTATAATAAACAATCATATATGCTAGCACTAAAATAAAAGCTAGAATAAAGGAATTCATCCCAGACTCAACAGCTTCACGTCCAAGTGATGGACCAACAACTGCCTCTTCAACAATACGTGCTGGAGCTGGTAGTTTACCTGCCTTAAGAATATTTGCAAGGTCAAGTGCCTCATTTAAGTCCATGCTCCCACCTGAAATAGATGATCTGCCGCTTGGTATTTCACCATTAACAACAGGGAAAGAGTAAACATAATTGTCAAGAACAATTGCAATTTGATTACCAATGTTTTCACCAGTTAGACGTTTCCATATTTTAGCACCCTGAGCATTCATTTGCATGTCAACAGCAATGCCACCATTTTGATCGTAATCTTGATTGGCATCAACAATAACATCACCACCAAGTGCAGCACTACCATCACGTGCACTAGCTTTTAGAGCTACCAATTCAAGTACATCTGGAGTTTGCGGGTTTGGCTTAACAGTCCAAACCAACCTTAAATCTCTTGGAAATAAGTCTTTAGTCAGACTTAACATTCGATTAATACGAGCTGTATCTTTAACGGCAGCAAATCCTACACGAGCTGTTTGAGCTGGATATGGAGTTCCTGCTTCATTTTGAGCGTAGGATGGCTGCAGATAGGCATAAAGAGGATATTTCTTAGCATAATCTGAGAAATTCATATCCTCAGCTGAATCAGCTGTTGTATCTGCTTCAATCTGTTCTAAAAGTTTATTTGTTTCTTCCTCAGCTACAGATGGTTCAGATATTTCTTTATCATCATCTGTTTCTGAAATGGATGATGGGTCTCCATCGTTATTAGCATTCTTAGCTGCTTCTTTTGCTTCTTCAGCAATTTTTGTTTCTTCTTCTAGAATTTCCTCAGTTCTGAGTGTTGCATTTGCTTCATCAAAGTAAGTGTAAAGATCTGAGAAGTTATATGTTTCCCAAAATTCAAGTTTAGCAGTACCCTGAAGTAATTTTCTTACACGATCAGGATCTTTAATACCTGGGAGCTCAATGGCAATTCGCCCAGTAGTTGCTAACTTTTGTATGTTAGGCTGAGCAACACCAAATCTATCAATACGTGTTCTAAGAATTTGATAAGATCTATCTATGGCTTCATTTGCCTCATTATTTATTACCTCTAGAACCTCTTCATTGGTAGAATTGGTAGTAATACCTTTGTCCTTAAATTCATATAGAAATATGGAAGCAAGTCTTGCATTTGGATCAACTTCAGTAAATGATTCTCCAAAAAGAGTTACAAACCCTTGACCACTTGACTTTTGCTTTTCATAAGCCATTGTCATGGCTTTCCTAAATACTGGATCTTGGCTATTTCCAGAAAGAGCATTAACAATATCTCCAACAGATACCTCTAATACTACGTTCATTCCTCCTTTTAGGTCAAGTCCTAAATTAAGCTCTCTTTCTCTACATTCTTTGAATGTATATTCTGTAACGAGTATGTTGTAAACCACAACATTGGAAATACTATCTAGGTAGTACTGCTCTTTTGCATTAGCAATTGAGTCAGTTAAGTAAGTTACCAGACCTTCATTTCCGTTGGCGATGCTTCTAGCCTCTTGTATTGTAGCTTCACTCCTTGCATATTCTTTGGCTTTCTTTTCAACTCTACCAGTTACATAAGTAAAACTGAGCTGGTATAGACAGACTAAAGCAAAGGCGATTGCAAAAAACTTAATAGCTCCTCTATTCTGCATTTGATCTTAATTATTAATTAATTACTTCAATTTTTTGAGCCTGCAAAAATAGAATAATATTTGAGAATTAGCAAATTGATTTTAATTAACTTTAGCTACTTTT
>JABJIE010000058.1 GCA_018661505.1 Lentimicrobiaceae bacterium | reverse complement strand
AAATGAAAAAAACCCCACAAAAGTGAGGTTTTATAGGGCTTATTGATAGTTTTACTATACGCAGCTATCAATATGAGTGGAGCTGGAGGGATTCGAACCCTCGTCCAAACAAGGAACCGATAAGCTTTCTACACGCTTAGTTTATTATTGGTTTTCGAGTATTAAAAGGGAATAAACACCCTGGTTAACACCTTAGTTTCTTAATTTCATCCCAACTCTGAAACATAGTTGAAACTAACTCAAAATTGCTTGCGACTCGAAATCAGGCCGGAATTGAGCATCTCCACCTGCGAGCCGTCTCGTCCGCGCACCTAGTGCGGGATAAAGCTAATCTACTAAACTTCGATTATGCTGCGAGAGCGTAATTGTTTTCGCCAATTAAAAAGTTTGTGACACGGATTTACGAGCTTTATCACATGGCTCGACATGCTTACTTACCCTTTCAACTTGCTGTCAAAACCGGTCAGCCCCATATATCAATGAACGTAATAAAATAAGTTTTGCAAAAATACTCAATAAAGAGTAAAAATTGCAAACTTGTTAACTATGAATAAATATTTTAAAGCATCAAAGGTTTTACGTAGCTATTAACATCATCCTTTGTAATGTGGTTTGTAGATAGTATTATCATTCGTTCTACTGCGTTGTGTAGCTCACGAACATTACCTGTCCAGTTATACTTCTGTAATTCCAAAAGGGCATTTTCATCAATTGGTATGGGCTGTCTACCCTGCGAGGCACAAATATCATCAATAAACCGTTTAACCAATATGGGTATATCATCTTTCCTTTCTCTTAGAGCAGGAACCTCTATAATTATAACACTAAGTCTGTGATAAAGGTCCTCTCTGAAACTCTCAATTTCTATCTCGTGTCGAAGGTCCTTATTTGTTGCTGCAATAATTCTTACATCTACATTTATTTCCTTTTCACCACCAACTCTTACGATCTTATTCTCTTGCAATGCTCTTAACACTTTGGCTTGTGCACTAAGACTCATGTCTCCAATCTCATCCAGAAAGAGGGTGCCACCATGTGCTAGTTCAAAATCTCCCTTACGCTGTTTTATTGCAGATGTAAATGAACCTTTCTCATGCCCAAAAAGCTGACTCTCTATGAGCTCAGCAGGTATGGCAGCACAGTTTACCTCAATAAAGGGTGACTTTGCCCTACTACTCTGTTCATGAATCTGACGCGCAACAAGTTCTTTTCCTGATCCATTCTCACCTGTTATTAAAACCCTTGCAGTTGTTGGAGCTACTTTTTTTATCATATTTCGCATTGATATAATTCTCTCCGTATCACCAACGATTTCATATTTATGATTTGTTACTTTCCTTAATTGCAGTGTTTGACTGACTAATTCTTTCTTATCAATTGCATTTCTAACTGTTATTAGTAATCTGTTCAAGTCCGGGGGCTTAACAATGAAATCATAGGCGCCAGCCTTAATTGCTTCAACAGCAGTTTCAATTGTGCCATGGCCGGATATCATAATTACGGGAGCATCGGAAATGGATTGTAGTTTTTCAAGTACTTCCATACCATCCATTTCGGGCATTTTAATATCAAGTAGTATTGCGTCATAGGTATTGTCCCTGGCCATTTCAAGCGCTTTTAAACCATCAGCAGCCAAATCAACTTCATGTTTCTCGAATTCAAGAATTTCTTTCAAAGTTCGCCTTATACTACTTTCGTCATCAATAACAAGAATATTTGCCATAATTAGTATCTTTATGAACACAAAAGTAGTTGAAAATATGCCATGGAATAATTTTTGATGTGTTATATTATTGCCCAATTAAGCTATTTTCTATGTTTGCCATATTATTTTATACATGAGAAAAATTATAATCGGATATTATCTACTTTTAACTGTTCTCGCCATGGGAACATACAATTTGGTATCCCAGAATAATATTTCTGTAAAAAATTCATCGAATGAACCACTTAAATTCCCATGGGCTGGTGGTATGAACTCTATGCAGTACTGTGAATTGGATTTGAACCTTGATGGTGTTTTTGATTTACTTTCATTTGATCGAAGAGGAAATAGGAAATTATGTTTTATAAATAAGGGGCTTGAAGGAATAGCTGACTATGAGTATGATGCCCAGTATTCAAGTCTAATACCTGATATTTCGGATTGGGTAATTACGGTTGATTATAACCTGGATGGTAAAAAAGATATATTTACCTATTCTCCTGGTTATGCTGGTATAATTGTCTACAAAAATATTTCTGATCAAGAGCTGAAATTTGAGAGAGTTGTTTACCCTTACTTAAAAACAATGTTTCCAGGAGGCTATGTTAACCTTTTTGTTACTTATGCTGATTACCCTGGTATTGCAGATGTTGATGGCGATGGTGATATGGATATATTGACCTTTGGTGTGTTGGGCTCATTTATTGACATGCATAAAAATATGTCAATGGAAAAATATGGTAATGCCGATTCATTGGATTATGAGCATTATACCTATTGCTGGGGGCATGTGGCGGAAAGTGATGAATCTAACCATATTTATCTTGACACCTGTTTTTCTGGAGGTAAGAATTATAAAAGTTTACAAGCTCCGAGGCATTCTGGCTCAACTTTTCTTGTCCATGATCTAGATGATAATGGTCTTGTGGATATATTGCTAGGAGATGCTGAGTTCCCATGGTTGTATGCACTTTATAATACAGGATCAATTGATGACGCTTACATAAGCTACATGGATACTATATTTCCTCAATCAACCGATAATATTGATATATTTTCAATGCCAGCAGCTGCATATATAGATGTGGACAATGATGGTCTAAAAGATCTTATTGCATCACCATTTGACCCTGGTATAAATAATTCCGAAGACAAGCGCAGTGTTTGGTATTATAAGAATACGGGACAAAATACTGATCCGGATTT
>JABJIE010000057.1 GCA_018661505.1 Lentimicrobiaceae bacterium | reverse complement strand
TTGGAATTTTGCGTTATATTTTTTGAATTTAAAGATTGGGTTTCTTCTGTGGTAATTTCTCCGCCTTCTTCGGTTATGGAAATTTCGTTCAAAAGATGGTTATTATGGTCTAAAAAAACCGTTATCACAGTATCACCTGAGATATTAATATACAGCTCCTGAGTTTCGCACCCTATGTGACTAATGTAAACATGGTATTTACCAGGGCACATGGTGTTACTGATGAAATAACCCTTGCTATCAGTGACATACCCAGATTGTAGCTCTTGAACAAATATGTTGGCAAAAATAATAGGCTTACCTGTACTCAAATCATTTACAGAACCAGAAACAGTCAAATTACAGTTCTGAGCAAAACTAACTACAGATAAGCCTAAAATGATGATGATGATGGTTATATGTTTACATAACCTCAACATTAAATACAACTTCAATATCTGTCTCACCTCCAGCATTTGTGATGTCACCATTTGAAACACCAGAAGCATCCTTGTCTGGCTCATGGCGCAAAATTACAGTAATTGTTCCATTACCTGAACCTTCGGTAGTTACTTTTGTTAAAATACCAATGGGATTACCATTTGTATCCGTATCTTCATAGGTAAAACTAACCCCACCTATGGAAGTTTGGAAAAAGAACTGATGCTCTAGAGCTTCTTCTTCTACCTCCTCGGTTATATCTCCTGGAGGAGTTTCGGTCTCATTTAATAATTCCAAAGAGCCATCATAAGTAGTGTTCATGGCAAGAGTGCCTCCAGTTATTACTGGTGGATCACCTCCATCACCATCTAAATCTTGAAAGGATAATACAACAGGAGTTCCACCATCAGAAGGAATTAATGTGTAGTTGAGTGTTGTAATAACCTCTTCCTCATTAGGAATAACTGGATCGTCTTTTTTACAACCAGTAAAAAGCAACATAGACATTGCTATTACAGAAAGACTTAATAAAAATTTATTCATTTTTTAACGTTTGTTTGTTTTATAATGCAGCAAAGATAATATTTTATTGCAACCTTGTTGCAATTAATGTTAAACTATTTTATAACTATTGCCATTTTTAATGATTTGAGGTCATATCACATTGCAAGAATCTATGTTAGGGTATGGTTTTCAAAAAATATATAAATTAGCATCCTAATTTAAAAACAATATCAATGACAAAACGGTTTCAACTTATTATAATTATTAGTGCATTGCTACTTCCTTTTAATTCATCAAGAGCATGCACAGAGATACTAGTTAAAGCAAAGGACTCATCAGTAGTAACTGTAAGGAGCATGGAATTTGGGGTAGAACTCAACTCAGAACTTAAGATACAACCAAGAGGAGAAATTTTTACAAGTATTACACCAGATAGCACACCTGGTATGCAATGGACAAACAAATATGGTTATGTATACATGAGTGCCATGGGATACTCTGTGGCAATTGATGGCTTAAACGAAGCCGGGTTGTCATTTGGAGGGCTTTATCTTCCTGGCTACACTGTTTATCAAGATGTTCCAAAGGGAGAAGAATCAAAAGCACTTTGGAACTTGGATTTTGGATTATGGGTACTGGGAAATTTCAGCACTGTTGAAGAAGTAAGAACCGCAGTACAATCAGTTTACGTTTGCTTTTTAGAATCATTTCCAATTCCTAGCCCATTGCACTTTAATGTTACAGATGCCACGGGTAAATCCATAATAATTGAATACACAGCTGAAGGATTAAATATTTATGATAATGTGGTGGGAGTGTTAACAAACTCGCCTCCTTATGACTGGCAAACAACTAATATAACAAACTACCTTAACCTAACACCAAATAATCCTGAACCCACATCATTTAACGGTAAAACATTTATACCCGTTGGGCAAGGTGCTGGCTTTGTTGGGATACCAGGTGACTGGACACCTCCATCACGCTTCATAAAATCAACATTAATGTCGCACAATGCAATACAACCCACTGATATTACAGAAGCAGTAAACCTTGCATTGCATTTTATTAACGTGGTTGACATTCCACTTGGAGTAGCGCGAATGATAACCGATGGGAAAGAAGATTATGACTATACTCAATGGGTAACCATAAGAGACTTAACAAACCGTAGGTATATGTTTAGAACCTACGACAATTTACAGGTTCGTTCCGTAGACCTAAACAAATTAGACTTTAAGGATGGTGCCAACAAACGTGTAATTAAAATCAC
>JABJIE010000056.1 GCA_018661505.1 Lentimicrobiaceae bacterium | reverse complement strand
CGCAGGTGCTTTCATAGCTAGGATGTATGATGAGTATGATAAATTTTGGAATGCAGAAAGGCTAGAAAAAGCAGAAAAACTGGATATGTCCATAGCCGAAGTGGTTACACTGGCCTCAATTGTTCAAAAAGAAACAAATAAAGATGATGAAAAAGCATTAATAGCAGGAGTATATATTAATAGGCTTAACAGAGGTTGGAGATTACAAGCTGATCCAACATTAGTATATGCCATCGGTGACTACAATATTAAACGTGTTCTTAATGTGCACAAAAACTTTGATTCGCCATATAATACATATAAAAATGGAGGTCTGCCTCCAGGTCCAATATGTATTCCCTCTAAATCCTCAATCGATGCTGTTTTGGAAAACAAGAATGAAGGGTATCTTTACTTTTGTGCCAAAGACGACCTCTCAGGTTATCATGTATTTGCCAAAACCAATACTCAGCATAATCGAAATGCCAGAAAATATCAGAAAGCATTAGATAAAATGAGGATATATAAATAATGAAAGCATTTAAGGCGTATGATATAAGAGGAGTTTGGGGAAAAGACCTGAACCCCCAGATTGCCTATAAAATTGGTAATTTTGTCCCAAAAGTATTTGGAGTTAAACAAGTTCTAATAGGAAGAGATATTAGACTTTCTTCCGATGAAATTTTTCAGCAACTGTCAGATGGTTTGATGGATGCTGGTGCAGATGTTATTGATGCTGGACTCTCAACTACACCTATGATATACTGGGGCACGGGGAAATTTAATATTGAGTTTTCAATAATGATAACAGCATCACACAACTCATCGGAATATAACGGAATGAAATTTTCAGGAAGAGATGTAACACCAATCGGCTATGACAATGGTTTAAACACTCTGGAAAAGTTAATTGAAGACAACACACCTCAAATCAAAAGTGAAAGGGGTAAAGTAGAACAACTAGATTTTAAGGATCAGTATTTTGATTTTTTGAATTCTTATAAACCCAAATGCAGTAATTTAAAATTAGCGATTGATTGTTCCAATGGCATGTCTGCATTATTTACGAAAAGGCTTTTTGGTGAAACCCCCATTTATCTAAATGATAAAATGGATGGTACCTTTCCCGGTCATAATCCAAACCCACTTGAGCCTGTCAATCAGAATCAAATCAAAGAATGTGTTATAGAAAACAAATGCGATATAGGCGTTATTTATGATGGTGATGCTGACCGTGTTATGTTTATTGACGAAAAAGGTAAGTTTGTTTCACCTGATTTAATCATAGCACTACTTGCCAAGTATTTTTTTGAATATAGGGGTGAAAGGGGTACTGTAGTTCAAGATATTCGCACCTCCAAATCAGTTGGAGATTACTTAAGGAAGTACGACACGGAACTTGTTATTTGGAAAGTTGGCAGAGCTTTTGGTGCCACAAAACTTAAAGAAGTAAATGGTATATACGGCGGTGAACTTGCTGGACATTATTACTTTAGGGATTTTTATTATTCAGACAGTGGGCTATTAGCCTCCGTACTTGTGCTAAACATTGTAAGTAAGATGAAGATCGAGGGAGTTAAGTTTTCTCAGGCGATCGATGAAATATCAACCTATGCAAATACGGGTGAAGTTAACTTCATAATCAATAATAAACAGGAGGCAATGGATACAGTCCTGAAGTATTTTAAGGATAATAATGCAGACTATAAGTTTTTTGATTTTGATGGTTACAGACTTGAATTTAAGAACTGGTGGTTTAATATAAGACCATCAAATACAGAGCCGTATCTCAGGTTCTTGGCTGAGGCCGAGTCGGAAGAACTTTTAGAAAGCAAAACCAATATTATCTATGATATACTATCAAAATACGAATAACAACTAGGTGTGGTAAAGAACTTATCAATATTATTTCTGATTCTAGTCTTATTTCTTTCTTCGATAACAAGATTGTCATCTCAGATATTGGAACCATCATCTGATACGTTGAATAAAAAAAGGTTAAATACAGTTTTATACACAGGAGCAGGCCTATATGCTGCAACACTTGGAGTACTATATTTTGCTTGGTACCAAGATAATGAAATGTCCAATTTTCACTGGTATAATGATAGCAAGGGCTGGTTACAGGTTGATAAGTTTGGACATGCAACCACTGCCTACATAATAACAAATTATGCCTATTGGAGTTTAGATTGGGCTGGAGTTGATAATAATAAAGCTGCCATTTATGGCGGTTTAATAGGGTGGGGCTCAATGACTGTTATTGAAATACTTGATTCATTCTCCGAAGAGTGGGGTGCCAGCCCAAGTGACCTTGTTGCAAATACTATTGGTTCAGCTTTTTTTACCGGCCAACAACTTCTTTGGAAGGAGCAGAGGTTTAGCTTGAAATTTTCTTATCACCCCACAGATTATGCTCAATACAGACCCGATTTACTTGGTGAAAATGAATTACAAAGATCCTTGAAAGATTATAATGGCCAAACTTATTGGCTTTCAATGAATATAAAATCATTTCTGAGGGAGGAGTCTAAGTTTCCACCATGGCTTAATGTTGCATTTGGT
>JABJIE010000055.1 GCA_018661505.1 Lentimicrobiaceae bacterium | reverse complement strand
TGGAGTTGTTGTTTTGAGGCTACCGGGTTTATTTGGCATGCCTCGTTTTGATGGAGTTATGTATAACGCAGCTAAAGCATTTATATTAGGTAAATCATTTACATTAAATGAACCTTTGCCATTATGGTCGACAATGGAAGTAAGAGACGCTGCAAAAGTCTGTATTAGGGCGGCTCAATTAAAACATTTTCCACATTATAAAGTTGTTAATGTTGGGTATGATGGAAAGTTTTCGGTTGATCGTGTGATAGATATGATTGCTGAAATTTATAACATTAGTTGGGAGTGTGATATTGAAGATATTCCAGTTTTTGAAATGGATTTAAGTGCTTATAAAAAACTTTTTAAAACAGACTCTATAGATTTTAAAAAAAAAATTGAATATTTTTTAAAACAAACTAAAGATAAATTATTATAAATGATTAAAGATTTAATAAAGATAGTTGTTAAAACCGGCAAGGCTATAAGTCAAAGAAGGCATATTAATGCACAGGGTGGGGTTTGGAGTAATGGTGAACTAAAGACTGAAGCAGATAAATATGCACACAGTTTATTAGTGGAATATCTAAATAAATTGGAAGACATACCAGTTATTAGTGAGGAAGACATTGCTTCACATACATTGCATCGCCCTGATTGCTATTGGATAATAGATCCAATAGATGGAACCAGAAGTTTAGTTGATGGTTTTCCTGGTTGGGTTACACAAGTGGCTCTTGTTGAGTATGGACAGACTGTATCAGCAGTAATATATGCACCTGATTTAGATTTACTGTATGTCGCTGAATTAGGCAAAGGAGCATATTTGAATGGAATTAAGCTAGAAATTAAACATAATAGCAATAGTGGAACTACATTGATTGATAATTATCCAGATCCTAGAGGTATTGCAGCAGATATAATGAGATTGGTTCCTTGTTCAGACTATGTTGAAAGTGGCAGTCTTTCATTGAAAATTTGTAGAGTTGCAGATGGAGTAGCAGATCTTTTTGTTAAAGATGTGGAGATTCGTGATTGGGATGTAGCCGCACCAATGCTAATATTGTTTGAAGCTGGCGGTGTTATTTCACAGGTAGATGGAGCTCAATTTGATTTGTACGGTGATTTTGAAAAAAATGGCCTTATTGTAGCTAAATCTGAAAAATTGAAGAATAAAGTTATTGGCTTTGGTTTGAGACTATGAATATTGTTTTTTTAGTACGACATCATAATGATTTTGATCATGCTTTACCAATAATGGATTATTTAATCACGAAAAAGAAGCAGAAAATTATAGTTTATGGCGTTGGAGAAGGGTATAAAAATTGTAAACGCCACATTTCATTTTTAAAAAATGTTTTATCCACAAAAATAATACCTTTTGAAGAAAAGTATTACAGTAATTTAAATAGAATTGTTGCTAGTATTATTGATAAGAGAAAGTTGAAAAATAAAAAAACCAGTGATAATTTTCTAGTGAGAGTAGTAGGCGCTAATATTAATAGAATTTTATTTTATTTTTTGTCAGGCTCTGCAAAAAGATTGGTACGTAGTTTGTCTGTAGATTCAGTTATATTGGCAGACTTTGGAACAGAAGGTTTATTTCCTTACAAGAATATAATTAAGAGTGCAAAAAAATATGAAATAAAAGTTATTGCATATTTACATGGATGGTATGTATTTAGAAACAAGAACCCAATTCGCCTTGAAAAAATAAGACTTAATAAGGCCAAGGAGTTTATTAATAAGTTTATATTTGGTAAAGGGCATAATATATTACATTATGATACGTATATGGTGGGTCCTGAGACCAATGACACACATTTTAAAAGTGTACTGTATAAACAATCTCCAAGTCCATCAATAGTTATGGAGCTAGGCGTTCCAAGATTTTCTTATGAATGGATGGAAAGATTTGTTAATAATTGGATGAGAAAAGAACAATTACAAAGCAATGATGACAATATTAAAGTAGTAGTTTTTATATCAAATGAAAAATTTAATGTTAACAAGATCGAACTAATTGATACGCTTAAAGAGTTGTCAAAAAATAAAAGAACCACATTATTAATATCACCTCATACACGATCTGGTCTTAGTGGGTTATCTAAGGATGATTTGTTTATTTCTAGACATATTTCCAAACTTGACTCTACAGAATTAATAAAGTGGGCCGATATAGGGATTGTTTATGGTACTAGTATTGGATTACAAATGATGGTTGAAAATGTTACGGTTGTTGTTCCTACCTATATTGATCATAATATAACAATGTATAAAGATTATGACGCATGTGTGTCTATTAATTCAGTAAGAGGTCTAATTAAATACATAGATAGATACCCGGATAGACGTGACCAACCTAATCCTGACGATATAAAATTATTTATTAATAATATAATTTATGGAGGTCATTTAAACTATGAAGATATGATGAATAAATTTACATTTTTTGTTAAATAATGAGACAAATTAAAAAGAAAATATTAGTTATTGCAGCCCATCCTGATGATGAGATTTTAGGGTGTGGAGGCACAATGGCGCGTCATACTGATAATGGAGATAAGGTCTTCACTCTGTTTTTATCAGATGGAGCGACATCCCGTATTGATAAAAATAATCATATTGTAGATAATATTTCACGTGTTAATGCAGGAATTTCTGCAAGTAAAATCTTATGTGTAAATCCGCCTAAGTTTCTGAATATGCCAGACAATAGAATGGATACACTACCATTTCTTGATATTGTAAAAAAAGTTGAAAGTATAATTAATGAAATTAATCCAGAAGTAATTTATACACATCATTTTGGGGACTTGAATATTGATCATCAAATTACTCATAAAGCAGTGATGACAGCAGCACGCCCACAACCAAACTGCAGTGTTCGTGAGATTTATAGTTTTGAGGTATTGTCAAGTACTGAGTGGTCAACCCCATCACCAGAATTATCATTTGTACCAAATTTTTTTGTAAATATTAGTACAACATTAGATCAAAAATTATTAGCACTTAAGGCCTATTCTGATGAAATGCGAGATTTCCCTCATAGCCGTTCTGTTGAATCAGTAGTGTTTTTGGCTCGTTATCGAGGTGCTACAATGGGTATGAATGCTGCAGAAGCTTTTAAAGTTGAACGAATACTAAATTAAACGTATGTATAAAGCACTAATAACAACAGTTCCATTCGGTGATAAAAATACATACCCTTTGGATTTGCTAGATGATAATAACATTGAATACCTTATAAATCCTCTTAACAAGAAATTAACTGAAGATGAATTGGTTAGCTTAGTTTCTGACTTTGATGTTATTATTGCTGGAACTGAACAAATTTCTGACAAGGTGATGGAGAAGGCTAGCAATCTTAAGATGATATCACGTGTTGGAATTGGGCTGGATAGTGTAAATTTATTAGCAGCCAAAAAAAGAAATATTCAGGTTTCATACACTCCAGATGCTCCAGCTCCAGCCGTTGCAGAATTGACCATAGGCATGATGTTAATGTTGTTGCGATCAGTGCATGTTTCAAATTCACAAATGCACTCAGGTGAGTGGTATCGTTTTTTTGGCAGAAGGTTGTCAGAAGTTACAATTGGAATTATTGGTGTCGGAAGAATTGGTCAAG
>JABJIE010000054.1 GCA_018661505.1 Lentimicrobiaceae bacterium | reverse complement strand
TAGTAGTTAGAGTATTATTAGTTTTTGAATAGATAAATGGACAACACTGCCCTAGCATGCAAGTTGTTAAAAAGCCCTATGAATACTGCATGTATTCTCATCTGCTAACTCCTGAGCTACTTGTTTCTTAACACAGGGCTTTAAAGCTTTTTTTCGATGATCTCCTTAGCCACTTTTAGATCCAGAGCCAGTTCCACATACATATGCTTTAGCTTTTGGTTCTCTAACTCAAGATCCTTAAGGCGTTTGAGAGATTTGGTGTCCATACCTTCATAACGTTGACGCCATTTATAAAAGGAAGCCTTGCTAATACCTTATTCTCTAACTATTGTTTGAATATCTTTACCATTATCATATTCACGTAAAATGGCACTAATCTTCTCTGGTGTAAATCTTTTTCTCTTCATATTTAACAGTTTAAAATTAATATAATTTGTCTACTTTTAAACTGTCTTATTTTTAGGGGATACTACATTTATATATTCTTCTGGTATATAGCACTATTTTTACATTAATAGAAGGGAGTTGAAAGTCCAAATGAAGTCCATGACTTTAAATGGATGAGTAAGTGGAAATCTAATGAGTATTAATTGACTATTAGTCAGTTGTTTGAGAAATTGATATAAAAAACAGTAGTCTCGGTTCAAGATTTGCTACCCCGACGCAATGAGATAAAGAGAGTTACCAAAAATGGTGACTCTTTTTTTTATAACTTGGGTTCCTGTTTTTTATTTTTTCAACAAAAAACCTCACCTTTATAAATTAGTCAGAGTCAAAGGCGGCTTTTAATATTTTAGAACAAGTTAAATAAAATTTGTATATTTAATGTCTTATTATTGTAACCCAAACAAGATGAGCACGTTTAATTTTATTAGGCATAATATTAATGAAAACATTATCATCTTTCATATTTGTTCAATTTTTAGTTTCAATGACAGCCTGGCAAAAGGACAAAGACTCTGGTAATCTAGGGGAAGACATTAATAGCGAAGAATATCCTGAAAATTATATTATTACTATTGCCAACAAGTTGGGAACCCCTAACCTGATCTTCAATAATTTATTAAATACTAATAACAACTAACTAAATCAAAAAGAAATGAAAAAGCCTAAAAAAAACTCAAAATTTTTTATCTCATTAATTATAATGGGATTGATTTTATCTTCTAATACTGCCATTGCGCAGAAGCAACAACCTAATACCTCTGAGTATACTGTAGAATTACATGAGCATGCGCCTGTGGTAAAAGAATTAGAAGGCCTTTTGGATAATAATCCAGAAATGAAAGAGACATTATTGACATCTTTAAACATTGCCGTTAAAGCGGCTCAAAATAATTTGAACAAGGATTTGTACAAAGCTATAGATCGTGTTTTTCAAGGAGATGGCTGGCCAGTAACCATTAACTCTTACTTGAATTACCTTGATCTCTACATACGCTTAATTCCAGATGAGGTCAATGATCCTCGTTACCCAAATGCCTGGAAAAGCAATGGAAAACAAAATGGATATAACCAGAAGGTGTATGACCTTTTATGTCAATATTATTGGTTGGTGAATCAAGAAATACCTAGCCCGAACAGAACCATGCAAAGTTATAAAGAGTTTGCTTCCTGGCTTCAGAGATGTGCTAGAGAATGGGGGTCTTTTCTTGACACTGATGGTTCATTGGATAAAGAGACCTTGATCTCATTTAAATATAACCCAATGTATAACTTTTCCCTTTATTCTGACTCGCACAAAAATTGGCATACTTTTAACGAGTTTTTTTACAGAGAATTTAACCAAGCAGCTCAGGGAACAGGAATAACGCCATTGCGACCAATTGCTGAACCGAATAATAACCAAACAATTGTTGCCCCAGCAGACTGCACATTCAAACACGACTTTCCGATAGATGACTTTGGTAATGTATTGGATAAAGCTGGGAATAAAACCAATATCAAAATTAAAGGAACGCATCATATTGGCACGGTTGCTCATCTCTTGGGAGGAAGTAGTTATGCTAAAGACTTTTATGGCGGAACTTTTGTACATTATTTTCTAAGCCCTTTTGATTATCACCGTTTTCACACATCAGTTGGAGGAAAAGTACTAAAAATTGAAGCCATTCAAGCTAAAGTATATTTAGATGTTAACATAACTAATGATGGACAATGGGATGCTCCTGATGGAGCTATAAATGGCTATGAATTTATTCAATCGCGTGGTGTAGTTATTATAGATGCTGGCCCAGTTGTTGGAAAAGTTGCTATTATTCCAATCGGTATGGCACAAGTTTCAGGTGTAGATATGTATACTGAGCTTCAGGGAAAGACAGTCCAAAAAGGTCAGGAATTTGGAAGGTTTAAATTTGGAGGGTCTGACATCATCTTGCTGTTTGAAAATGCACCTGACCTGTATCTTTTCAAAAATGACCCAACACACACACCTATTCATTTTCAGTACGGTCAAACTGTAGGTTATTGGAATGTCGCAAATGAGGATTAATAAGTACATCTTACTGTAAACTTGATAATATCAAACTATTGTAGTTTATTATCAAAAATAGGCTTACCTAATATACCTGTATTTCAGTATTATACAAATCTAACAAACCTACTAGTTTATTATTA
>JABJIE010000053.1 GCA_018661505.1 Lentimicrobiaceae bacterium | reverse complement strand
GGGTTTCCACCGTTATTGTGATAAACAAATCTGCGCATACCATAGCGTTCATCATCTACAATACCATTTCCAAAGTTTACACCATTGATGGCAGCAGATCTAACTATTGTAGGTTGCGTCGTTAGAGCACCTTCTGTATAATAGGTCATCTCTCTTAAAAATCCATCCTGGGTTACAATCTCACATGTTCCTCCAAATGATGGACCAGCAACACTATCGCCTTCAAATGATGGGTTATCATAACCATCAGGATCCATATACGGTCCTTGAAAGAAATCAACACCAATTGCTGGAGGTTGCTCTCCGTATGCTTCAACTTCACCACTTCCATCAATTGCTTTGCCATTATAGCAGTAGCCTAATCCACGACCAACATCACAACCAACAAAGTCATCAAATGCATAGCCTAAATCGGTATCAACCCAGGGAGAAAAGTAAGTTTGTGTTAATTCAAATGTTGAACGATTTATTACTTCATAGCTATAGAATGTCATATTATTTATAACATCGTTTGTGGCAAATGCAAAAGCCTGAGCCCTTATCTCCAAACCAATTGCTGACCCTGAGGTTTCAGTATGAATATTACCTTTATCATTGAAAACCCACCATAGGGTTTGATCACCTTTTATAACCTGGTCGGCTAAAATAGACCCTGTGACAGTACCTTGAAACTCCTCTTCGGGTGTAATAACTTCAGTTTTACATAGGTCATTACTTATATCATAATATGGGTAATCACCAGAATATGGATCATATTCACCATCACCAAGAACATCATAAAACGGAGCAAGATAATAACTCTGACCCTTAGAAACATCTCCATGGGCAGGCCAGTTCAAAATAGATGGAGGGATATTATAATCTTCACTAGGTACATAGCGTCCATCTTCTGGATCTGTGTGTGATAGAAAGTCATCAACCTCTGCTCTCGTAATCTTATAGAACTGGTCATATTGAGCACAAGTGGCTTCATCAACAGAAGCAGTACCATCGATAGTTAGTGGACCAGTCCAATAATCAATACCTACCTGACGGTATCTTTGAGCAGCCAGTTTAAGCTGGTTATTTATGTCAAGACCTCCAATCCACAATGACCCTGAGAACATCGATGTTGCAGATCCAGCTTTTGGTATGAAATACTTTGATCCAACTCCACCTGGAAGATCCCACCACATATCACCACCAGTGTTTATTCGTGCTCGAACATTATTTATATCAAGCCAATCGTAGGCTGATGCCGGAGCACAACCAGCAGTAGTTTGCTTTAGATTACTTCCTTGTTTTGTGTTCTTCATTTGTACCTCTCTGGCTGTAAGGGTACTTACAGTTAAAAGAGACACAAAAATGATCATCCAAGCTCGTAAAATATTCTTCATGATGATTATATTTTTTTCTTTCTTATTCAAATTAAATTTTTTCAATCCTAAAAATTAAAGATTAATCCAAGACGGATCTGTCGTGGTGTACTGAAATAATTAGGGTTTTCTACAAAGTTGCCATACATCTGTCTAAATGATGTGGGATCTATCTGATTATTGATCTCACGCTGCCATTCGGGAGCTGTTAGATATCCATCATCATTGGCATTACCAGTATAGCTGTATACATTAATAATATTTCTAGTGTCAAGCACATTTAAAACCTGCAGATAAACATTTAAATAGGCTGATGAAATACCACCAGCACCTTTTTTGCTTTTGAAGTAAAAATCCTTATCAACTCTTAGGTCAAGACGAGATTGCCATGGTTTCCTAGAACCACCATATGTACCTTTTAATAGGTTTGCCTGAGGTGATAGAGGTGATTGCACATTTCTGGACGCGCTGTAAGGAGTACCTGATCCACCATTAATGGTTAAACTAAAACCAAAATCTGACAATGGTTCCAAAGGTGCCTTACCAGATTTATTTCTGTTTATTCTAGGGCCGTTGTAGTTTTTACCTCTACCCCAGCGATAATCAATCACAATATTAAAAGCATGTCGCCTATCCCATGGCATCGGGAAAGTTGATCTCAAGTTAGGCAGCCCTGCTGCTATTAGTGCAGCGGCAGTTGTTGTTGAAGACCCAGTCGCATCGGCAAATTGCAGTGTATATGATGCCCTTACCCTAACATTTTCTGTTCGGCGTAAATCATATTCGGCAGTAATACCTTTTACCGTACCGAAGTCCAGGTTACTATATGAAGTGTAATCTTTTGGATATGCACCATTAAACCTGTATGCCTGAATCATATTTCGCATCTCACGATAGAATGTAGTAAATGTAACTGAAGATGTGTTAGAAACCTTCTGAGTATACCCCAATTCATAATCGATAGTCTTTGTTGGCTCAAGAGATGGGTTATTAAGATAGTCAGAGCGGTTCATAAAGAAATAATATTCTGAAGGGTCTGAGAATATATTACCATTTGGTCTTTGTGTAAGAACATCATAATGAGCAAAAAATAAGGCCTCATCAGAAATGGGGAATGAGAATGAAATACGCGGCATAACACTTATTTGAGGATCATAATCCTTAAATGAGCTAATTGTTACCCTATCCTGATCTTGGTCTAATAAGGCAGGTGAAATTCCATTTCCAACATCTAATATGGAAGGGTCAAGAATTTCAATACCATCGGCATTAAACCAAGTGTATTCATTACGATAACCAACAACTTTTGTAGGATCGTTAACCTTGTCAACATATACAACATAGTCATCACCCATGTTCCCTGGATGAGATACATTCTGAAAGCCTGAAACTTGATCAATATTTGATACTGTGTGAGCAGGATATAACAAAAATGGATCCTCTAAAACTTTTTGGTTAGCATCAAAACGATCAACTCTCACACCGATATTAAAAATCAAATCCTTGAATGCGAACTGATCCTGGATATAACCAGCCATGTAAATTGGTTCATAAGCTCCAATATCTCTAGTAAATACTCCTTCATCGTCTTTTTTGTTGAAAAAATCCTCATATGCTGGTTGACTAGATAGAATATTACCTTCATAATCATATCCCCTGTAAGAAATTGCTGAATTTGTTCCTTGGTTCCATAATTCATCTGGTGAAAATAATCCAATGTCCAAGTCATCAGGGTCCAAATTAGTTGTATGTATTTGACCATCACTGTCATAATATTCAATGGTTCCAGCATCAAAATCATATGAATCCATAACAATGTAGTCCAAGCCATCGACTGGAAGACCAAGTGCTTCACGTAAGTTCTTGTCAAATTCACGTTGAGCATTTGCATCATATTTTCTTCTATAAATAATAGTATCTACATGATCATTATACTTTATTAATTCAGGATTAGCCTTATCTAATTCTCTAAGGTGAAAGTTTGTTAAGCCTTTCCCATCTCGAGCTAGAGTCCACAGACCTGTTGGAGCATAACCTATACTTCTATTAGTTCGTTGTTCATATTGAAATCCAAGTTTTATTGCATGGTTCCCAATGTCCAAAGAAGCATCCATTCTCATATTATACTGGTCATTATTTGATTTAGAATAACCAGTTTGATTAGTTCCAGGAGATTGATATAAACTATAAATTGATTGTGGAGAACTTCCATTAAGAAGGGCATTACCTAAAAGTAGGTCATCAATATTTTGATAATTACCAACTGGCTGCCCAGCATAAATATCGTAATAATCGGATGTGTAGTTTGCTACCAAGGGATTAATATCTCTTGGACTCCATTCAACAAGAGTATCAAAATCCCATGAATTTAGCAACCAAACATCTTCATAAAGTTGTCCGTTTACAGTATCACTACCCAATTCATATGTTGGAGTTTTGTACGTAGAAAATTTACCTATATAACCATAC
Organism: Lentimicrobiaceae bacterium; assembly: GCA_018661505.1. GTDB lineage: Bacteria > Bacteroidota > Bacteroidia > Bacteroidales > F082. The sequence goes on along the minus strand of JABJIE010000053.1, from coordinate 690 downwards.
TTCCATAGGTCGTCCCAGTGATTAGGATCTCCTCTTTCTGATTTAACTTTTGAATAATCAAATTGAAGGGAGTAATAGAAGTTTTTGAAGGCAGAAGTGCTTTCAGGGTCACTTGGAAATCTTTGAGTAAATCTGACATACCCGCGATATGTTTCTGATTTGTACAGTGCATTTTTGTCCCAATTTGCAAGGGTTGCACTGTAACTATATGCATTACCATTGGAGTAATAATAACTGCCTCCAACCGTAAGGTTAATTGTTTCTGTGGTACGAATATTTATATTGCCAATAAAATTATAGCTTTCATTTCCTGTATTTTGTGCAACCTTTATGTGATTTAAATCACTATTTCTTAGGAACTGTCCATTAGTAAAAGTACCAGAACCAGTACCAGTTGGTCGAACTGGATTATCTTGTAAAATCTGAAGATTTTCATCTGTAAGAGAATAGAAACCCGTGGAAGTTGGATTACTAGTAGCGTTTACATTTATATCACCAGCAATAAAAAATCCAAGTAACGATGTATTTTTATTCTTTCCCTTAATCAAAGGTCCCATAAGGTTAAAGCCTACTCTATTATGACCGTAACCATCCAAAAATTCTGATGTTTCAAGTTCTATACCAGCACCAAACTCACGTGCAGGACCTTTTGTTGTAACATTTATAATACCAGAAGTTAGGTCACCGTAT
>JABJIE010000052.1 GCA_018661505.1 Lentimicrobiaceae bacterium | reverse complement strand
TTGTGATGTGCTAAGATAATAAGAAATTATCTTGTATCACACCTTTTTGATGAGATTGATGAATAATTCTTGGTCCTGTCTGGGAGTTATTGAGTTGTATGCAGTATCCATTATTTTGATGTCGAAATTCGACTCAAATAGATCAACATATTCATTTTTAGTTCCGCCAAATGGAGGGCCACCTTTGTCAAATATTTGATTAAATAAAACACCAACGAGTTTACCTCCAGGCACTAACATTGCAGCCACACCTTTTACATAATCAACTCTTTGGGATGGATGCAATGAACAAAAGAAAGTTTGCTCAACAATCATATCATAATTGTTTTTATGATTAAAAAAGTCATCATAAATTAAGTTGGATTCTGGAAAACCTGGAAACCTGCACTTAAGTGACATTATTGCTTCCTCGGAGTAGTCTAACATAAAGGTGTTAATGAATCCTTTCTTAAATAAATATTCTGCCTCCCATCCTTTACCAGCACCAGGAATTAAGATTTTTAGCTTATTATCAGTTAGTTGATCAAAATATTCTTTTAGAGGAGCTGATATATATCCAATATCCCAACCCGTTTGGTGTTGCTTATACCTATAATCCCAATATTGATTGGTTAATTTCATAGTGATATGGTATTGATGATTCTAATGAGTGTTAGGAATAGAATATCATGACAAAGTTGATATACATTCCAATTGATATTAAATGTAGTCTAAAAAAAGCACTACATCTCTGGTGCAAACATTGGATCCCAAGGAGGTAGTTTTATGGATTTTTGATTTAAAATATCTAGTACATCATCATCAATGAAACTCTTATGTATAACAAGTCTGAACATATATTCATCGAACCATTTATCTGTCATTGTTAGGAAACCCTTATTACCCTTGGATGCACCCCAGCTATTTTCTAACAACCACTTATCTATACTTCCATCAGGTTGAATATTAACACCTACGAGAGCCATTCCATGAGTTGAACCACTTTCAAATGTTTGTATCCTCTCCTTTTTGTTCATTTCGAAATTTACCCCAAAAAGATCATCATAATTATAGTTGCTAAGATCTAAAACTCCACTTTTAGAGTTCAGTTGCTTACCAACATCACAGGAAAAATACATTGGATCATTTCCTAGAATGGAATTTTTAGCAAATTCCTTAATCTTAGCATTGGGAAGATTAATATATTTCCAATTTCCTCCTTCAACCAAATTACGATCATATTGCACTTCATATACCTTGTTATACTCTCTAACTGGATCATTCATGAACATAATGTATTCACTTAAATCAATCCCTACCAAGTCATCATAAAATTGTTTTGGTGTATATGTCTTTTCCTCACTAATATTACCATCTTTATCCTTAAACTGCCATTCAAATTCAGTAGGCGGCTCTCCCAGGCTCAAAACTAGAATTCTGTATATCTCAGAAAGCATCTCTAATTTAGCTTCCTCTTTTAACTCTTCAGTCATTTTTGAATTAGCTAATGCCCTCATTTTCATGCCATCTTCTCGTAATTTTCTACGCAATAACTTGGACATTATTTTGGTATTTTCACTTTGATATGTATCTGGCATGGCATCAGTTGGAACAAGTCCATATTTCATAACATTATCAGCGAATGTAGTCCATTGCCCTCCGTCTCCAATTGGGCTCTTAAATAGCCACCCAACTTCTCTATCTTCCATGGGTTTATCTGCTGTAGCCTTTGCTATTTCAAGAAAGAGGTTTGCCTTCTCAAACTGATCCCAAAAGAAATTATAAGTTTGTGAAAATTCAAAATCATTCAAATTATATTTTTCTCTTACCATTGGCCTAATGGTATTAAGACCGGTGTATAACCAGCAGCGCCCTGATGATTTTTGATTAGTTATTCCTACTATTTCTATCTTATTTGAAAATAAATGATTAACGTCAGAGTCACTGCTACGTGTCTGAGCAAGCTTTTTTATGTCGTTGTGTGTAATTGCATTCATCAAAGCAATATCAGTAGCAGACCCTTTAAATGATTCTTGAATCTTTTTAAGCATATCAGCATTTATGTTACCTTCCAAGGTACCTTGGGAAATTACCGCTTGCGATAAAAATAATCCCATCACTATTGTTAACACTGTTCTTATCATGATTGTATTTATTTATCCTTTTACCTTACAATTATATCCTAAATCTACAAGAATATTAAAGACTTTGGTTTTAAAGTCGCCCTGAAGCATAATTTCTCCATTTTTAACGGTTCCACCAACACCACATTTGGACTTTAATTTCTTACCCAGGTCTTTTAAGTCATCATCCATACCAACAAAACCTTCAACGATTGTTACCTGCTTCCCTTTTCTTTGTTTCTTATCCAGAAAAACATACAACTTTTGTTTTGAGGGATTTGGAGTTTCAACATTATCTTTTTCCTCCTCCCAATCGTTGTAATCAGGATTTGTAGAATATACCATTTTAGAATTCTTAAACTTTGCTGCCATTTGGATTTATTATGATGTTCAAAGATAGCGGGTTTATTGTTACTTCAAGTTTTTTATTAAACTTGATTGGCTCCCCATCAATATTTACAACTCTTTTTTTCTTTCTCGTTACAATCACCTTTTTTGCCTTGATAATTTTCACAAGAGATGATGACTCTATCTTCCTAAATAATAATAGATTAGCTATATATGGCAAATTGTATATCTTAGGTTTATTGACGATACAAATATCCATCAACCCATCCACAAGCGATGCCTCTGGAGCAATGGTAATATTGTATCCAAATTGGTTTGAATTTGCAAATACAATAAAAAGTGCACGCTGAGACATTTCTTCGCCATTATCAAATATGAGATGATACTTCTTTGATTTATATTTTAAAAATTCACTTGCCACTATCCTAGAATATCCAAAAAAACCACGGCGAGAACCCTTGTCAAATAATTCTGCCACATGAGCATCAAAACCAACGCCAGCAATACTTACAAAGCTTTTACCATTTATTGAACAAGTATCTATTAGTTTAGTATTTTGAGCTGAGATTAATGAAAGAGATTTTTCAATATTTCTTGATATATTCATGTGTCTGGCTAGGCCGTTTCCGGATCCCATTGGTATTACTCCAAAGGTAACACCTGTTCCAATTATCGGTCCAGCTACCTCATTAACAGTGCCATCACCACCAACTGCTACAATTATATTAGCACCATCATCAATAGCCAATTTACTAAGTAAAGCTGCATGCCCATGATACTCAGTATATCTTATATCTATTGAAAATATCTTGGAATTTAATAGTCTTTGTATTGGTTCTTCAATTGACAATTTATGCCTATCCAAAGAATTTTTGTTTGCTATGAAAATAATCTTCTGCATTTACTATTTTCCAATTACAACTATTACTTTACGAACTTTTTCATCAGCCGATAATCCACTTGCATCCGTTACGTTATAAGTTACCGAGTAATCACCTGCACTACTCACATCCACATTACCACCAATAACAATTGACGCCGTTAAGTCCAAAGTATCGCCATATTCAGTGACATCATAAGCTATTGCACCGGGATCTTCATAGGGAATATCTTTTGCCCAATTTAATGGATTGGCTCCCAATAAAAATAATTCAGGTGAATTACCATCACCTGAATTATCCTTTTTACATGATAAAAAAGCCATCATCAATGTAATAGACAAAATAAAAATTATACTCAAGTGATTTATTTTTGATAATAATGTTTTCATGGAGGCAAAATTAGGTAAATTCGTTTTGAAAAGAATGTTAAGTATATTACAAAGCTATATTTTATTATTAAGGAATACATAGTTGTAATACATTTCAACAAACTAACGTTAGTTAAAACATACTATCATTATGATTAGAATAGTATAACAACCTATTTTTGTTTTGATAAATATTTCACGCTAATGACTCACCTAAAATATTTTCTCGTCCTATTAGCATTTATATTTTGTGCTCATTCCTATTCTCAAGATAATCCATTTGAAAAAAATGATTTTATACCACCTGTTGATATTCCAATATATTTATCGGGAACTTTTGGAGAGCTAAGAGGTAATCATTTTCATACGGGTATTGACATTAAAACTCAAGGTAGTGTGGGTAAACCCATATTGGCCATTGAGGATGGGTGGGTTTCTCGAATTAAAGTATCAACCTCGGGTTATGGAAAAGCTCTTTATATAACCCATCCTGATGGTTATCTATCAGTTTATGGCCATTTACAAATGTTTAATGACACCATTCAAAAGGTTGTTGTAGAGAAACAATATGAAAAAGAGAGTTTTGAAGTACAATTATTCTTCGAAAAGGATGAGCTTCCGGTCAGGAAAGGCCAAGTTGTTGCCATGTCGGGAAATACAGGAAGTTCCATTGGGCCACACTTACATTTTGAAATTCGGGACCTAAGGAGTCAGAATCCGCTAAATCCACTTCTTTTTAATACCATAAAAATAAATGACTATTACAGACCTAAAATCAAACTTTTGGCAATTTACCCAGTGGATAAATTTTCTACGATAAATGGGAAAAATGACACAGTCTATTTTGATATCTCAGGGTGGGGAGAGAATCATAGACTCAGAAACAATCCTACCATAAACATATCTGGTTCGATTTCATTCGGCATAGCAACCTATGATCTAATGAATGATATACCTAATAAAAATGGAGTTTATTCAAATAAGGTTTATGTTGATAATAATAAGGTTTTTGATATCAAAATGGATCGATTATCATTCAAAACGGGTAGATATATTAATAGTCTGATTGATTATTCATACTACAAGAAGTCCAAAACAAGGCTAATTAGAACCCAGGTAGATACTAATAACATGTTTAAGAATTATGTTAATGTAATTAATAACGGAATTATTACCATTGATGATACCCTTTCACACAACATTAGGTTTGAGATTCGTGATGCATATGATAATCTTGCTTCCCTTGAATTTGATGTGATTGGTAATAAATCAAGAAAAGAAATAAAAAATTCAGATGTAAATAGGGTTGGTATATTATTCAAATATAATAATGAGAATAATTTATTTGAAGAAGGGATAAAAGCCGAATTCCCAGTAAATACATTTTATCAATCTTTTTATTTTGATTATCAAAAAATCAAAAAAGATTCGACCGCCTACTCCTCCATACATAAACTTCATAATAGCTTTATTCCAGTTCATAAATATTATAATCTTAGCATTAATTTTGACTCAATTAGTGACTCACTTTTAACTAAGGCTTTCATAGCTTATTCCGAAGATGGATTGGATTATTATTATGCGGGTGGTATAATAGATGGTAAGGCTTTAAAAGCAAAATATCGTAAGTTAGGATATTATAAAATTATGGTCGACACAATACCTCCTAAAATAGGAGAAGGTAATTTTAAGGAAGCCAGTAATGTAAAAGCCTTCGGAAAACTAAGCATAAAAATATCAGACTCAGATTCAGGAATAAAAAGTTATCGAGGATATTTAAATGACAATTGGATATTAATGGAATATGACCCAAAAAACGAACTATTAATTTATAATTTTGACAAAAACATTGGAAAAGGTGAAAACACTTTCCGTTTGGAAGTAATTGATAATTCGGATAACTTTATTGATTATGAATGTTCATTCATAAATTGAAGATAGCATATAGGTAGCTGCATTGCGTTGAAATTATCAAACCTTGAACCATGTTGCGGATAACATGCTATATCTGGATTTACATTGATCATCTACCATTTCAAATGTTATTTCATCAGATGTGATTTTAAAGGTATAGACGCCCGGACTTATATTACAATCCGTATCACCATGTGTGTCAACAAATGTAATCTTGTTTCCAACCACAAGACATGTACCCTTTCCAACAAGAGTACCCTCTACATTTGGTAGTTCAAGTGTATAATCACGCCCAGATATTGTAAGCATAGCTCCATCATTTAGACTTGCCCATGTTCCCTCAATCTCAGATAACATTTTTGTTTTACTATTATTAACTACATCTTGCTTTGAGTGTTTATTGGTAGTAGTTACAACAACCTCGTCTTCATGCTCTGCTTGGGTAACAATATATGTAATAGCAAATGAAAGAATTGCAATGATAATGACCGCAATCAAGAAATAAGTAAAGGAATTATTCTTTTTATTTCTTTTCAGCTTACCTGTGGATTTTGTGCGTTTGGCCATTTAAATATGTTGATAAAGATTAGAATATAAATTATAAATCAAATGTACAAATTATAAATCTTATCTACCTTTGTGCCATGAAAGAAATGATTCTAATTCTAGATTTTGGTTCTCAATATACTCAGCTTATTGCGCGAAGAGTAAGAGAATTAAATGTTTATTGCGAAATTCATCCCTACAACAAAGTTCCTGAATCGTTGATAGATGTCGTAGGTGTTATTTTATCAGGAAGTCCATTCTCAGTTAGAGATGCGAATGCTCCTGTACCTAATTTGGCTGAAATAAAAGGGAAATTACCCTTATTGGGAGTTTGTTATGGAGCGCAATTTCTTGCCCAGAGTAATGGTGGCGAAGTTCTACCATCAAAAATCAGAGAGTATGGTAGAGCGAACCTAAATTATGTTGATAGGAGATGTGCTTTAATGGAAGGGATTACCGATAATACTCAAGTTTGGATGTCACACGGAGATACTATCCTAAAGGCTCCCAACAATTTCCAAATAACTGCAAGCACTGAAAACGTAAAAGTTGCAGGATATAAAATATCTGATGAACAAACATATGGGATACAATTTCATCCTGAAGTATATCATACAATCGAGGGTAAAATATTACTTAAGAATTTTCTTGTGAACATATGTGGGTGCTCCCAAAATTGGACTCCTGATTCTTTCATTGAGACCACAATACTATCACTGAAGGAAAAACTGGGTAATGATAAAGTGCTACTTGGTTTATCAGGTGGAGTCGATTCATCAGTTGCTGCAGTGCTTTTGCACAAAGCTATCGGAGAAAATCTATACTGTATTTTTGTGGATAATGGTCTATTGCGGAAGAATGAATTTGAGGACGTTCTGAACTCCTACAAGGACTTGGGCTTAAATGTAAAGGGAGTTAATGCTTCGACTAGGTTTTTAAATTCACTCAAATCAATCACTGACCCTGAAAAGAAAAGAAAGGCAATAGGAAATACCTTCATTGAGGTATTTGATGATGAAGCACATCTCATAAAAGATGTAGATTGGTTAGCTCAGGGAACAATATATCCGGATGTAATTGAATCAGTATCTGTAAAAGGACCATCAGCGACTATTAAGTCACACCACAATGTTGGTGGATTACCAGATTTTATGAAGTTAAAAGTTGTAGAGCCATTAAATACACTGTTTAAAGATGAGGTTAGACGGATAGGTAGGGCCCTTGAAATGCCATCCTTTATAATAGACAGACATCCATTTCCCGGCCCAGGACTTGGCATTAGAATTTTAGGCGAGGTTACTGAAGAAAGAGTAAAAATTCTTCAGGATGTAGATCACATATACATATCAAATATGAAATCTTTTGGACTCTATGATAAAGTTTGGCAGGCAGCAGCAATATTGTTGCCAGTTCAATCAGTAGGTGTGATGGGAGATGAAAGAACTTATGAAAACGTTGTTGCTCTGAGAGCTGTAGAGTCAACGGATGGCATGACTGCCGATTGGTCTCAGCTACCTTACGATTATTTATCCAAAGTATCCAGCGAAATAATTAACAAGGTATCAGGTGTAAACAGAGTTGTGTATGATATAAGTTCCAAGCCGCCTGCAACAATCGAATGGGAGTAAAATTTTACCTCCCCAATATTTTCAACAATACAATGGATTCAACATAGTTTCTTAATTTTGATTTTAATAAATGTGTTTATCTCTTAACATAAAAAAGTTTTCTTTGTCTTTAATCATACTGGCATTTTACACTTTTAGTATGGGACAATCTATTCCCATTTTAAAATCAGAAGTAGTTGAATCTAGAAATGGTAAATCATTTTATGTACATATGGTAAAAAAGGGACAGACCATATATTCAATCTCAAAAGTTTACGATGTTACTCCTGAAGAATTGTATTTTGAAAATCCCGAATCTAGAGATGCAATAAGTATTGATCAAATATTGTATATACCAACTATTAATAAAGAAACAGAAATCAAAAAAGAGATTGGATCTTCAAAATTTAATTTCTTTTATCATGTTTCTGATGGAAATGAAACATTTGCTTCTCTGAGTTCCATTTATTCAATTCCTGAGAACTACATAAAAAAAGCTAATCCAAAAGTTATACTCCCATTTAGGGAGGGTGAATACATTAAGATCCCAGTTGAAGAGTCATTCTCAAAGCTTGATGGTAAACCAGAGAATAGCGAGTTTAATAACAATGCGCCAATAATCAAATCTAGTTATTCCAAAAAGAATGGGACACCAGCTTCTCCTAAAACCCAACCTCATATAACCGAGGGTAAAAATGAAAATACAGTAGCTGATGAACTTGTTAGTTTTAACCCTGACTTATCGATTATTCAAGATTATAGACATGTGGTAATTGAAGGCGAAACTACTCAAACCATCTCAAATAAATACGATGTCTCAGCATCGTTGCTAAAGGCTGTAAACCCTGGACTTGGAAACTCTGTAATGATTGGTGACAGACTTCGTATTCCTGACAAGTCAAAGTTAACCAAATCAAATACTGAAGTTATAAATACATATGATAATGTTCAAGTAGGTGCCGCCAATAATGCCATTAAGCCATATGTAACCACTGGAATTAATAATGAGCGTGAAGAAGAATACACAAAACATAGGGTAAAAAAGAAACAAACACTATATAGTATAGGTCGTGAGTATGGATTGACAGTTGAAGAAATATTAAATTTTAACCCAGGGCTTACAAAACAGATAAAAGTAGGTCAGATAATTCTCATCCCCAGAAAAAAGCTTAGCCTACCATATATAATTTATATAAGTGAAAGCTCGACCAAGATTAATAAGATTGCAAAACTGTTTCGAGTTTCTTCATACCAGATTCGCGAATTCAATCCAAATTTAAGTTCGAGAATTTCATCAGGTGAAGAAGTAAAAGTTCCCGTTGGAAGCAAGGCAATTATTGAACCCGTTAAATCTCCAGCAGTTGACTCGTCTCAGGAAATTTACTCAGAAGGAAAAGATGTAGTTGAACTTCTCGACTCTCACAACTGCAATTTCATTCCTAACACAAATAAATTATTCAAGATTGCTCTTATGATTCCCTTATCACTAGAAGAGATTGATAGTCTTGATTATGATCAATTCTTCTTAACACCTCAGCCATATTTTAAATCCTTCAGATTTATTCAGTTTTATGAAGGCGCCTTGATTGCAATGGACTCTATGGTTAAACAGGGTATGAATGTAGAAATGCACGTATATGATGTTGACAAGAATCTAACAAAAACAACAAAAGTCCTCAATAGAAAAGAATTACGAAATATGGATCTAATCATAGGTCCATTTTTCAATAATAGCTTTAACCAAGTAGCTCTTTACGCAGGTAATTTTAATATACCAATTGTAAATCCACTGACATACAGAGATGCAGTTGTGACAAATTACAAAACAGTTATTAAAGTTAAGCCTACAACAGTAGCACAAGAACCAATATTAGAAACCTATTTGGAAAAATTTGCATTGAGTAATAAGGTTTTTCTGATTTCTCAAACTTCATATTTAGACGCAGATAAGGTAACCAATATCAAAAATACTATTGCATCAGTGATTCCAAGTCAGGTATCAATAAGTAATAATGAGCTTATGGATTTAAGCTATCAAGTTGCCCAAAGGGATACTTTATATGTTATTGACTCACTCCCACCTCCATTTACTTTCGAGAACACTGAGATATTACCAGGGCTTCTGGAATCAAGCTTATCTGATAGTACAACATTCAATAATAATTTAATAAGAATTAATTACTCCGTAGATAGCTTATATCCATTTCTCAATAATGCAAGCGCCTTAAGAAATAATCTTGTGATATTGTACGGAACAAAAAAGTCATTCATACTGGATGTCTTAAATAGAATTAATGAAAGTAGAGACACATTTAACGTAAAATTGATTGGAATTCCAACTTGGGAAAGGATTAGTAATTTAAGTAATTCGAAAATGAATAACCTTAATCTCACCTACTTCGCATCATCATACATCAATTATACATTACCTGAAAATAAATATTTCATTAGTACCTTTAGAAAATCATATGGTACTGAACCCAATAATTATGGGTTTTCTGGTTTTGATGTAACATATTATTTTCTTAGTGCTCTTTTCCATCTTGACAACAACTTAGAAAGGTGTTTAGAATTTTATCCCATGACACTTACTCAGGGGAAGTATTCATTTGCCAGAGTTGGTAACTCTAACAATTTTGTAAATGATTACTGGCATATACTACAATTAAAAAAAATGAGGATAATTAAATTACCTGATGCCATTATAGAAACACAAGCTATTAGTAATTCAAATGAATAGAACTATAAAGACAATTGTGGCAGTAATAATTAATGCAGCATTGATTATATCTTGTTCCAATGATACCCAAATTAAATATTGGGATAATGGCAATATTCAATCTAGCCTAACATATGATGATGGTATTCTGAATGGCAAATCCACATGGTATTACAAAAATGGAAATAAGGAACAAGAGGTTATATATAAAAACAATAAACTTGAAGGACCACTCACAAGATGGTTTCAAAATGGCAGTTATGAATCTCAATCATACTATAAAAATGGGCTTTTAAATGGTAAAGCATCCACATATGATGAAGATGGTAATCTAGTTTCAGAAGAAACCTATAAAAACGACACCTTGTTTGGGGTTTACAAAATGTGGCATTCAAATGGTCAAATAAAAATCAGCGGGAATTATAGTAAAGGATTTTATGAAGGTTTGTGGCTTTATTACAATTTTGGGGGCAAAATTATTGGCACTGCAACATTCTCAAATGGCACAGGCGTTCAAAAATCATGGTATCTAAACGGCAACATCCAGAGGGAAGTAAGTTATAAGGAGAACCTTAAACATGGCCCTGAGAAAATTTATAATGAGAATGGAACACCTAATGAAGTGATTCATTATAATGAAGGTCAAATCATTGAGAGCAGATAATCCATGTTTATTAAAATAAACATTAATTTAGTTATGAATTTATCTATTGTAGACCATAAAACTAATTTGACACCAATCATAACACATCGCATATGAAACTAATTTCGAAATTTATTTATTTCATTTTTGGATGGAAAGCTGTGGGTGATGTCCCTGATGGAATATCCAAAGCTGTACTTATTATTGCTCCTCATACTAGCAATTTAGATTTCTATATTGGCACACTGTATACCTGGATTAGGGGGATACCTGGAAATGTTCTAGTAAAAAAAGAAGCCTTCAAATGGCCATTGGTTGGCATAATAAAAAAATTGGGAGGTATACCCATAGACAGAAGTAAATCCAATAGCAAAGTTGCACAGATTGTGAATATGTTTAGTGAAAGAGAAATTCTTTTTCTAGCCATCACTCCAGAAGGCACTCGAAAAAGAAATGATAATTGGAAAATGGGATTCTATCATATTGCAGTAAAGGCAAATGTACCCATTCTGCTATGCTATATTGATTATAAGTTAAAAAGGGCTGGAATTGGCGAACCATTTTGGCCTACGGGTAATATGGAAGAAGATTTTAAGAAAATTGAAGATTTTTATAGAGGAAGAAATGCTAAACATCCGGAGTTTTTTAACCTAAACTAGCTACTATTTAGTTATAGTTAATTCTCCTAATCCTCTTACATACAGAATTAAACTCGTTAGTGAGGAGTTAAGAGTGATGAATTATACAGAGAATGGGATAGGGTTCTTAGGAAATATAGCAATGTGATTGATGAGCTACAATCTCGTGTAGCCAACTAGAACAATCCACTAAACCATATTATTGCTTTCTCATTATACTCAATTAGAAGTATCTGTTGTATTCCAATACTCCTCTTCTAATATTGCATCATCATCTTCCAATTCCCAAGAATAAATTTTGCGTTTTGGACCAGATTTTCTGTAGTATATGGCCATTATAATACCTGCAACAGCTCCACCCAAATGGCCTTCCCAACTAACATTTTTCTCCCGTGGATAAAAATCTGGGAATACACCCCACACAAGGCTTCCATAAAGAAATGTTACTATAAGAGCAAGTGCAGCCAAACGGTTATCGCGTCTTACAAGACCACTAACAAAAATAAAACTTGATAATCCATAAATAATCCCACTGGCACCAATGTGCCATGAAGGTCTACCGCCAAACCATACCCAAATTCCTGATAATATCCATATACCTATTAGAACGCGAAAAGAAATTTTCTGATAAAAGTAAAATAATGCTGTGCAAAGGATAAAAAATGGTACTGTATTTGCCAACAAATGATCCCAACTACCATGAATAAATGGCATTAGTAAAATACCTTGCAATCCCTTTAAAGACATGGGATAATTACCCAAGTGTGTCAAACTAATATTGAATCCAACCTCAACTATTTTCGCGGCATACATCACAAACAATAAAATTGTAGGTACTATAAGTGATAAAATGAATCTTTTTTTATCGTTACTCATAAACTAAAAGTTGTCATTTTGTTATAATAATGAAAGGTGGCCTCAAAATTTGTGCCCAATGTTAATGATTTGCCAAATTTATTTTGCAAAATACTAATTTTGTCATATTGTTGTTATTTATAAAATTTTGATCTTATGATGTCAAGGATTTTAGTTAGTGGATTATTTTTATTTCTCTTCACTGCCTGTGTAAATGACAATATGACTTCTTCAAGTGAGTTAAAAGTATCTATTTCAGATGTTTATTTTGATGACCAGCTATCATCAGCTTCAGGCATTGAGAATAGGAATCATAGTTTATATATTATTGGTGATGATATCCCGTGGTTACTTGAAATTGATTTTGATTTTAATGTTAAAACTAAATTTCGTCTAGCAGGCACAGACACCCTCGTGAATGGAAGAACGCCAAAGGATTTAAAAGCAGATTTTGAGGCTTTAGGCTTCTTAAATGACACAAATCTATTAGTCCTATCCTCAGGGTCATTAAATCATACAAGAGACACGGCATATATATTCAATATTTATTCTGATAATTTAATCAACAAAAAAAATATTAGGCCACTATACGAAAGTATTAAGAAGCATGTCAATATGTCTATTGAACATGAAATAAACCTAGAAGGATTAGCAATATCAGGTAATAATGTCTACATGCTTCATAGAGGTAATGTAAGCGAGAATTTTATTGTCCGGATTAATAAATTGGATTTTAATTCGTATTTATACTCCTCAGACACAATTCCAAGCTTTGAAGTCTTTTGGTTTGACCTGCCCACTAGTAATGATTTAATTTCTGGTTTTTCAGGGGCGTGTATGCATCCAAATGATTCAGAAATTATTTTTTGTGCCTCAATGGAAAAAACCAATGATGAGGTTAATGATGGTGAAATAGTTGGAAGCTATGTTGGAATTATTCCACTTACAACATTGTCAAAAGGTAAATATACAGCTACATTGCTGAGAGAAAATGATAAAATATCTAGATATAAGTTGGAAGGATTGTGTGTTAAGGATAGTCCAGAAGGTTTAAATAATTCAAATTATGTGTCTCTATTGGGAGTATGTGACAACGATGATGGAACATCATATTTCTTGGATCTTCAAATGATAACTAATTAAAACATATCATTGCCTATGTCGTATTATTTTCTCATTATTAATTTATTAAACAAACAGAAACCTTTATCTTGAAACAACTAGTAAAATATACCTTTTTGCTACTCTTAATATCAGTATGCCTCAAATCCTTCTCAGAAGATTCTAAGAAGGTAACCCTTGCTGGGTATATAACTGATTCAGAAAATGGCGAATCACTGCCTGGCGCAACCATTATAATTAAGGATTTAAATATTGGAACAACATCAAATAACTATGGATTTTATTCCATAAGCTTAGATCCTGGAATTTATACTGTCATTTACTCATTTATTGGTTATGCAGATCAATCCTACGAATTGGATCTAACCTCAGATATTTCAAAGAATGTTGAGATGTTAACATCATCTCAACAACTCAACGAAGTTATAGTATCGGATCAATCTGCAAATGCCAATATTAAAAATGCGCAAATGAGTGTTAATAAGATATCAAGTAAAACCATACAAGGTATTCCTGCTCTTATGGGAGAAGTAGATCTCATAAAAGCTCTACAACTGCTGCCAGGAGTTAAGTTTGTTGCAGAGGGTTCATCGGGGTTAAGTGTAAGGGGTGGAAGCCCTGACCAAAACCTAATCCTGTTGGATGAAGCTACTGTATACAATGCTGGTCATCTAATGGGCTTCTTTTCTGTTTTCAATAATGATGCCGTTAAAAGTGTTGAATTATATAAGGGCGATATACCTCCAAGCTATGGTGGTAGATTAGCATCTCTTATAGATATAAGAATGAAAGATGGAAATATTAAGAAATTTCATGGTAATGGTGGAATTGGGCTTATTTCAAGTAGGTTAATGTTAGAAGGCCCAATTGTTAAGGATAAGTCATCATTTATGATTGCAGGAAGAAGGTCTTATGCCGATGTCTTTTTAAGGCTTTCTCCTGATGAGAATATCCGCGAAAACATCTTATATTTTTACGATTTAAATGCCAAGATGAATTACAATATAAATGATAAAAATCATCTTTTTATATCAGGGTATTTAGGAAATGATGTATTTAAAAATGGAAATTTTGGAACCAAATGGGGGAACTCCACAGGTACCATTCGCTGGAATCATATTTTTCAAGAGAAGCTCTTCTCAAACTTCACTTTTATCTACAGCAAATTCAATTATGACCTTGGTATTCCAGAAGGTAATGAAAATGCTTTTAATTGGGGTTCAACATTAACAGATTATAATGCTAAAGCAGACTTCAC
The DNA here is from genome assembly GCA_018661505.1 of Lentimicrobiaceae bacterium. GTDB lineage: Bacteria > Bacteroidota > Bacteroidia > Bacteroidales > F082. Next base: position 6 of record JABJIE010000052.1, on the reverse strand, counting down.
TTGGTT
>JABJIE010000051.1 GCA_018661505.1 Lentimicrobiaceae bacterium | reverse complement strand
TTTAATGTAATCGTTTACAATTTTGTTGATATGTTATCGCATGCAAGAACTGAAATGGAAATAATTCGAGAACTTGCAGATAATGAGGCGTCATATAGGTCATTGATGCTCTCTTGGTTTGAACATTCTTCTTTATTTGACATAATAAAATACCTAGCATCCAAGGATGTTTCTTTGATGATTACCACTGATCATGGATCAATTAAAGTAACAGAACCAGTAAAGGTTGTTGGTGATAAAAATGTAAATACTAACCTACGATACAAATATGGTAAGAGTCTTGCTTATAATGATAAAGATGTTTTTGAGATTGCGAACCCTGAGGAATATTACTTGCCAAAAATTAATATCAGTACGAGATGGATATTTTCAAGGGGTGCAGATTTCTTTGCATACCCAAATAACTTTAACTACTATTCCAAGTACTATAAAAATACATTCCAGCATGGGGGTATGTCAATGGAGGAAGTGTTGATACCTGCCATAACCTTATCTTCAAAATAATTATTCTAAGCAATGAAAACCATAACCATCAATAGTTTGAGCGAGCTAAAAATGGCTGCTCAAAATATCTTGGAAAATTCGGGAGATGAAACCATTTTTGCGTTAAATGGAAAGATGGGTGCTGGCAAAACCACTCTCATAAAAGCATTTTGCGATGTGCTCGGTGTAAAAGAAGTGGTTAGTAGTCCAACTTTTTCACTTGTAAATGAATACTCAGACAAAAGCAACAATTCTGTATTTCATTTTGATTTTTATAGGATAAAGAAGTTAGATGAAGTATATGATATTGGCTACGAAGAATATTTTTACAGTAATTGTAGATGTTTCATCGAGTGGCCAGAATTGATTGCGGAACTTTTACCAGAAAACTTCGTATATATACTGATAGATGAAATAGAAAATGGTAAAAGAACCATTTCTTACAAAATTAAGTAATAACTTGGCGATTAATAGTACCTGTCTTTATGGATGAAAAAAGTAAAGGTTTTCTTAAACCATCCGAAGTAGAGCAGTTAATGCCTCAGGAGGAAATGTTAGAGTCTATACCTGACGAAAACAATTTTTCAATTGGGATTCCAAAGGAGCTTTCGGCCAATGAAAATCGTGTACCTCTGGTACCTGAAGCAGTTAAACAACTGGTTGATTCCAAACACAATGTTTTCATTGAGGATGGGTCAGGTATGGCTTCCAACTTCACCAATGAGAGTTATGCGGAAGCTGGTGCAACAATTGTAAGCTCTGCCGAAGAGGTTTATAAATGTGATCTCATATCGAAAATTTCACCACCATTAGAAAGCGAAATAGAAATGCTAGGAAGAAACAAAGTTCTCTTATCATCATTATTTCTTCCGAATACAAGAAAACAATCCTATACAAAGTTAATGGCCAATAAATCCATTGCAATTGCATATGAATTTATTCAGGATAGTTCTGGTTCATTGCCAGTTATGAAATCAATAAGTGAAATAGTTGGAAATACGTCTGTGCTTCTTGCATCTCAATATCTTAGAAGTCCAGAACATGGAAAAGGAAAATCATTAGGTGGTTTTCCAGGTATAAGTCCAGCTCAAGTTGTAATAATTGGCTCTGGTACTGTTGCACAGTTTGCCGCGCGTACAGTTCTTGGAATGGGCGCTGCAGTTAAAATATTTGACAATTCCATTCACAAATTAAGAAGGATTCAAAGTAAGTTAAGAAATTCAATCCCTACTTCTACACTCAATCCAGAGGCTATAAAGCATTCATTGAAGGAAGCTGATGTAGTTATAGCAGCAAAATTTTCAAATTTGGGTATTACTCCTTGTTTAATTACTGAAGATATGGTTAAATCGATGAAACCGGGTTCAATTATTATTGATGTGAGCATAGATCAAGGAGGTTGTTTTGAAACATCAAAAGTTACAAGCCACGATAAACCAATTTTCAGTAAACACGGTGTTACCCATTATTGTGTTCCAAATATTGCGTCGTGTGTTCCAAATACGGCCTCACATTCACTTAGCAATATTATAGGCCCAATTCTCGAGTCCATTTCCAGGTACGGTGGTGTTGATAGGATGCTAAAACATGATAATGGTTTTAGAAAGGGTGTGTATATCTACAAAGGTGCACTAACAAATGGACAAATTGGTGATTTAACCGGTTTACCATCTCGTGATATTGAACTATTGATGGCTGCATTTGATATATAGTAACTAGGACTTTCATATTATTTTATTTCAAACAATATTTCCTTCCGTTAAAGCCATATGCTGCTTTAACAAATATTAACACGTTTTAGTAAAACACTTTTATAAATTTGCCTTGAACTTAATTTCAATTTAATATGCTTGAAACAAATATTCGGGAATTAAACGAAAAAATCCAACAAGAAAGCCAATTTGCTGATCTCATTCATCTGGAAATGGATAAGGTAATAATTGGCCAGAAACATATGACCGAAAGTCTATTAATAGGGCTATTGGCAAACGGACATATATTATTAGAAGGTGTGCCAGGGCTTGCTAAAACGCTTGCCATAAACTCATTAGCAAACATTATTGACGCTAAATTTTCACGACTACAATTTACTCCTGATTTATTACCTGCTGATTTATTGGGGACATTAATATACAGTCAAAAAAAGGAAGAGTTTACTGTGAAAAAGGGACCCATATTTGCCAACTTTATTCTTGCTGATGAAATAAATAGATCTCCGGCTAAAGTGCAAAGTGCACTGCTTGAAGCAATGCAAGAGCGTCAAGTAACAATTGGTGACAAGACCTTTAAACTTGAGGAACCTTTTCTTGTTATGGCAACACAAAACCCCATTGAACAAGAAGGAACTTATCCTCTGCCTGAAGCTCAAGTTGACCGGTTTATGTTAAAAGTTGTGATTAACTATCCTAATAAAGAGGAAGAGAAGTTGATAATGAGGCAAAATATCACAAACACCAAGTCCAAGACTAATACCATATTAAAATCCTCAGATATTATAAAAGCAAGAGAAATAGTACGTGAAGTATATGTTGATGAAAAGATTGAAAACTATATAACAGACATTGTTTTTGCAACTCGATATCCTAGTGAGTATAAGCTTAACAATTTTGCTCAAATGATTCAATATGGAGCATCACCACGTGCTAGTATAAACCTTGCCCTAGCATCAAAAGCCTTAGCATTCCTAAAAAAACGTGGATATGTAATTCCGGAGGATGTTAGAGCTGTCGCTCATGATGTTATGAGACATCGAATTGGCCTAACATATGAAGCTGAAGCTGAAAATATTACAACTGAAGATATAATTAATGAAATTTTAAATTCAGTTGAAGTTCCCTAGACAATTTATAGAACCATATTGTTATTTGTTAATTTTTTACCCATAATGCTTAGCTAGATAAGATTGGAAGCACAAGAAATTTTTAAAAAAGTTAGGAAAATTGAGATTAAGACAAGAGGCTTGTCGAATCAAATCTTTTCAGGAGAATATCATAGCGTATTCAAGGGAAGAGGTATGGCATTTAGCGAAGTTAGAGAGTATCAGTTTGGAGATGACATACGAAATATAGATTGGAACGTTACTGCAAGATTTAATCATCCTTTTATTAAAATTTTTGAGGAAGAAAGAGAATTAACGGTAATGCTTCTCATTGACATATCAGGATCCAATGATTTTGGAACAAACCAGCAATTAAAACAAGATGTGGTAACAGAAATTTCTGCTATTCTCTCATTTTCTGCTATTCAAAACAACGATAAGGTTGGAGTTATTTTTTTTAGTGACAAGATAGAGAAGTTTATACCCCCAAAGAAAGGATCATCGCACATTCTTAGGATCATTAGAGAACTTATAGATTTTAAAGCAGAAAATAGTGGAACAAATATTGCCGAAGCACTGCGTTATCTCTCAAATGTAATCAAGAAAAAATCAACTGCTTTTCTCATATCAGATTTCATGGATGATGGATTTGAAAAAGCACTACAAATTGCAAATTACAAACATGACCTAATAGCTATAAGAGTTAACGATAAAAGGGAGTTTGAAATTCCTAATTTAGGTTTAGTTAGGATGATGGATGCCGAAAGTGGTAAAACAACTTTGGTTGACACATCAAATTCTAAGGTTAGAAATGAATATTCAAAGATAATAAGGAAGAAATCCACGGAACTAGATACAATATGCGGTAGATATGGTGTTGATTTTGTAAAAGTATATACAGGTCAGGACTATGTAAAACCACTTATGAAATTATTCAAAAAGCGAGAATCGAGAAAATAGAATAAATGTTTAAAAGATTATTTATCATATCATCCCTAGTAATTGCAATGATGTTTCATGTTAATGCTCAACAAACTGGTGCATGGTCATCATTAGATTCAAATGCAATCATGATTGGAGATCAGGTGAAATATCGATTTGGCATAACTATTCCTCAAAAAGCTTTTGTCAAATGGCCTATTATATTAGATACAATAACATCAAATATTGAGGTAATTGATCGTACTTCAATAGACACTACTGTGGAAAATCATGTGATGAGTTTATCTCAAACGCTTATTATTACATCCTTCGACTCTGGTTACTTTGAGGTTCCACCAGTTAATTTTGATTTTGTATTTGAAGATGATACCACTATATTTAGTACCTCTACAAGTCTTTTATTTCTTCAGGTATATGTTCCGGAAGTTGATACTGCCCAGGCATTTAAACCAATTATATCGCCATTTAATGAACCATACACACTAAAGGAGTTACTGCCATGGATTCTTGGTTTTTTAGCTATAATTATTACAATTATATTATTAGTGTATTACATATCAAAAAGAAGAAAAAATAAGCCTGTATTCGCAGGCAAGCCCAAGCCAAAACTTCCTCCCCACATTAAGGCATTAAATGAGTTTGAAGAATTGAGGCTGGAAAAATTATGGCAGTCTGGAAAGATTAAAAAATATTATACCGTATTAACCGATATTACAAGAGAATATTTAGCTAATCGATACCAATTTGACGCACCAGAGATGACTAGCCATGAAATATTACGTTACCTTAAAAACAAGAAGGTTAATAAAAATGCAATGACAAAGTTAAGTGGTGTTTTACATATGGCAGATATGGTAAAATTTGCAAAAGCAAAACCTACACCACTCGAGAATGATCTTGGAATTTCACATTGTGTTGATTTTGTAAACGAAACAAAAGAGGTAATCCCTAGAATAGATAATCATCAATTAAAGGAGGAGGAAAGTAAAGATGATTAGAATTGATAATTGGGAAAACCCTGAATTTTTATACGCACTCTTTATCATACCTGTTTTAATAGTATGGTACTGGTTTAAGCATAAAGACAATTCGGCTGAATTGCGATTTTCTAGTATGCAAACCTTTGGTCAAATAAAGCCAACCCTTAAAACCTATTTTTTTCATTCTTTGTTCATACTAAGGATTATCGCAATATCACTTATTATAATTGCAATGGCAAGACCGCAATCGGTATCAAAAAAGCAAAATGTCAATATTGAAGGTATCGATATTGTAATGACATTGGATGTGTCAGGAAGTATGTTAGCTCGTGACTTTAAACCAGACAGATTAGAGGCAGCAAAGGAGGTCGCAAAAGAATTTATTGCCAAACGACCCAATGATAGAGTAAGCCTCGTCATCTTCAGTGGCGAAGCATTCACTCAGGTACCACTCACCACAGATCATCAAATGATATCAAATATCTTTGAGGAAGTAAAAAGTGGAATGATAGAAGATGGCACGGCAATTGGAGATGGTTTAGCTACCTCTGTTAGCAGACTCGAAAACTCAGAAGCAATATCCAAAGTAATCATTTTAATAACAGATGGTGTAAACAATGCGGGTTCAGTAGATCCCATATCCGCAGCTGAATTGGCAAATATGTTTGGTATAAGGGTATACACAATTGGGATTGGATCAATGGGAACCGCCCCATATCCAGTTCAAACTCCTTTTGGTATCCAAATGCAGGAAATGGAAGTTCAAATTGATGAAGAATTACTACAAAAAATAGCCGCAATGACTGGTGGCAGATATTTCAGAGCTGATAATAACAAAAAACTTAGAGAAATATATAAGGAAATTGACACTCTTGAGAAATCAAAAATAGATATTCAAGAATTCAGAAAAAAGCATGAGGCATACTTACCGTTTGCCTTAATAGCTCTACTGATACTTGTTATTGAAATTACCTTAAGGTATATTGTTTTTAAAAGATTTCCATAGAAATAGGGTTGACATATGATAAAATTTGCACATAACGAATATTTTATTTTACTACTACTTCTAGTGGTATTCATAGCTTATTTTATTGTTTACAGATCTTGGGTTAAAAAAGCATGGGCAAAGTTTGGTGATAAATCTGTTATAGAATCTTTAATGCCAGAGGTTAGTACTTCAAAATCAGTATTCAAGTTTATTTTAGTCTTATTTGCCACATTATTTCTCATTGTCGGAATTATAGATCCACAGATTGGCTCAAAACTTGAAAAAATTAAGAGAGAGGGTATTGATCTTTACCTGGTATTAGATGTGAGTAACTCAATGTTAGCAGAAGATATTAAACCAAATCGTTTGGAAAGATCAAAGCTTGCTATTTCATCACTGGTAGATAAACTGGAAGGCGACAGAGTAGGCATTATAATTTTCGCAGGAAATGCATACAAGCAATTACCTTTAACAACCGACTATTCTGCGGTAAAATTATTTTTATCTGCCGTTGATACCAAAATAGTTCCCACTCAAGGGACTGCAATTGGAGAAGCCATTGAAATGGCAACAGTAAGTTTTGGAGAAACAGAACATAATAAAGCAATAATAGTAATAACTGATGGTGAAAATCATGAAGATGATGCAATCGAGGCTGCAAAAACGGCAAATGACCTTGGAATAAATGTTTTTACAATTGGTATGGGACTTCCTGAAGGAGCTCCAATTCCAATTTACAATAAATATGGAACTCAAACAGGATATAAGAAAGATAGAAATAATACAACTGTAATTACTAAGTTAAATGAAGATATGTTGAGGCAAATTGCAGCTGCAGGTGGCGGAGCATATGCAAGAGCAAATAATGCAAGCACAGGCCTCAAAAGAATATTTAATGATATAAATGAGATAGATAAAAAAGAAATTGAAACGCGTCAATTTACCGACTATGAAGATAGGTTCCAAATTTTTCTAGGAATTACATTATTTCTAATTGTATTGGAATTACTCATAGCTGACAGAAAAACACGTTGGACTAGAAAGTTTGATTTCTTTGGAAAGTAACATTATGATGTCTAGAATACTAATAATAATCTTAACTCTGTCTGCGACATTTGGGTTTTCGCAATCGGAAAAAACTCGTATTCGTGAGGGTAATAACCAATACGAAGAAGAAAATTTCCAGGAGGCTGAAAAAGAATATCGTAAAGCTTTAATGGAGAATCCAGGATATTTAAAAGGTACTTTTAACCTTGGAGATGCAATGTATAAGCAGGAGAATTATGAAGAATCTGCCAAGCTTTTCAATGAGGTGGTTGAACGTAATGCATCAAAAGAACAAAAAGCAGCATCATACTACAATATTGGAAATACTCTTATGAAAGAGAAAAATTATAAGGAAAGTATTGAAGCGTTTAAAAACTCATTACGTTTAATTCCAGAAAATAATAATGCTAAATACAATCTTGAATATGCAAGAAAGAAATTAAAAGAGCAGCAACAGCAAAATCAAGATCAAGATCAGAATCAAGATCAGAATCAAGATCAAAACAAAGATCAAGATCAGAAAAATGATCAAAACAAAGACCAGGATCAGAAAAATGATCAAAATAAGGACAAAGAGGATAAAGATAAAAGTGACCAAAAAGATAAGCAAGATCCTAAAGACCAGGACAATAAAGATAATAAGAAGAACCCAGATAAAGGTGATCAAAAAAATGATCAGAAACAACAACCACAAAAGATATCAAAGCAGGATGCTCAACGTATGCTTGAAGCACTGAAAAATGATGAGAAGAAAACACTTCAAAAACTTCAGAAACAAAAGGCTCAGGCCACAAAAGGTAAAAAGTCAGAGATAGACTGGTAGAATAACTAAATTTGTAATAAAAAATGAAACTGCAACCATTGACATATACTAGGATGAAGAAATTAATGTTATCTATATGTCATAAATTTAAGCTAAATAGAGTTTATTAGATGATTAAAAGTATTTACATATTAGCCTTACTTTTGATGATAACCCAAATTGGTTATGCCGATGATCAAATACGTTTTGTGGGTTCTTCTAAAAAAACTGTAGCAGTTGGTGAAAGGTTCAGAGTTGTTTATGAAATTAACCAAGATGCTGGAAACTTCATGTCCCCAAATTTTGGAGATATGCAGCTTCTAAGCGGGCCTAGCACCTCAACTAATTCGAGTGTACAATGGATAAATGGGAAAATGACCCAATCATATTCTAAAACATTCACCTTCATTTTAAGAGCGACCAAAGAGGGTCAGAATACCATAAGCCCAGCCTCTGCTATGGTTAATAATAGGCGAGTTCAATCAAACTCACTAACAATTAGAGTTGTTAAGAATCCTAATAGTCAGAAAACTAACTCTGGTAATGTCTCTAATTCAAATAATGAAGGTGTTCAGGATGATGATATATATTTAAAAGCATCTATCACCAACTCTAAGCCGTACTTAGGAGAGCAAATCTTAGTAACATATAAAATTTACACCAAAGTTCCTGTTTCAAACCTTATTGTTAAAAAGCTGTCATCTTTTCAAGGTTTCTGGTCAAAAAGTCTTTTGGATAATAAGCAACAGTACAAACAAACCACTGAAATAATAAATGGTCAGGAGTATGTTGTTGCGGTTATAAACCAGTTTGCAATTTTCCCTCAAAAGACTGGTAAATTAATAATTGAACCAACTGAAATGGAATGTGAAGTTCAGTTAAGGGTTCAAAATAATAGAAAGCGTGGATATGATCCATTTGAAGATTTCTTTAATGATCCATTCTTCAATAGAAATGTGAAAAATATCCGTACAGTAATAAAATCAAATCCAATATCCATAGAGGTAAAGCCATTACCCCAAAAGAACAAACCGGCCAATTTTAATGGAGCTGTAGGTGATTTTAGATTAAGCAGCAAAATAGATAGAACAGAGCTCAAAGCCAATGATGCATTAACTCTTACTTATACAATTTCAGGAAAAGGAAATTTGGAACTATTTAATATGCCAAATATCAAATTTCCAGTTGATTTTGAAACATTTGACCCAAAAATATCTAGTAATATAAAAACATCTTCATCGGGTGTTTCTGGAAGAAAGAAATTTGAATATTTAGTAATCCCAAGAGTGGGTGGTAATTTTATCATAAATCCTTTCACACTGAGCTACTTTGATCCAAAGACTAAGAAATATCGTACTATAAAATCTAAGGTTTACGAAATAAAAGTAGAAAAGGGTGAAATAACATCAGGAGGTATATCTTACAGTTCCTCAGCCCAAGAAGATATTCAATTCATTGGTCAGGACATTCGTCATATTAAACCTCTTCCCTTCAAACTCTATACTATTGGCTCTCACTTATTCTTATCCGCAACATTCTTTACAATAATTGTAATAATTATTCTACTTATGACGATGATAGTTATTCTTATTAAAAGAATGGAAAAAAGGAAATCAAACACAAGTCTTTTAAAGAACAGAAAGGCAAATAAAATTGCAAAGACTAGACTTAGATCGGCTGAAAAATTTAAAAATGAAGGTGACGATAAAGCTTATTATGATGAAATAGCTCAGGCTCTTTGGGGTTATATTGGAGATAAATTTTCATTAAAACAGTACGAGTTATCAATAGATTCGGTATCAGAAACTTTAAAGGAAAAAGGTGCTGATAATGTCGTTACAGAGACTTTTATAAATATACTTAACAACATAGAATTTGCCCGTTTTGCCCCCGGAGATTCAAGTAATAAGATGGAAAGTATATACAATGAATCCGTTAATGCAATAATGCTAGCCGAAAAGGCATTAAAATAATATGACGATGATTTATAAATCAAAATATTTAATTCTTTTGCTAATCCAGTTAATGGTATTAAATCTTTTTGCTAATGATGCGAACAAAATAATTGAAAAAGCTAATAATCAATACAATAGGGGCTTATATGATTCTGCAATAATAAATTATCAGTCCGTTGTAGATAGTGGGATTGAGGCTGGCGAATTATATTACAACATGGGCAATACTTATTACAAGAATAATGATATTGCATCTTCTATTCTATATTACGAAAAAGCAAAAAAGCTTCTTCCAAATGATGAAAGCATACAATATAATCTAAACATCGCAAATAGTATGATTGTGGATAAGATTGAAAAAGTACCTGAACTTTTTTACCAAAGATGGTGGTCCTTTTTTTATAACATACTGGATTCCAATACAGGTGCCATTCTAACACTAATATTATTTGCATTACTTATTATTTCCATTGGAATCTTCATTTTATCACAAACAAGAAATAACCGGAAAGTATCATTCTACCTTAGCATGTTTTTACTTCTTTTGACCATCGTTTCTACTACTTTAACATGGCAGAAGTACAACAATAGTTTAAAACATAAAGAAGCAATAGTTTTTGATCCATCAATTACCATAAAAAGTTCACCCACACAAAATGCAGTAGATTTATTCGTTATTCATGAGGGCACCAAGGTAAAGGTTATGGATAAAATAGATAACTGGGTAGAAATCAAAATCAATAATGGAAGTAAAGGCTGGTTGCCTGAAAAATCAATAAGAGAGATATAATTTAATCTTATAAATGTTTTAATTCTGTTTTGAGTTATACCCATCTTAACATAAACAAAAAAGCCCGCAATTTCTTGCAGGCTTTTAATATCATAGTTGAATTAAATGTGATATTAAGCGATTTTTACGTTGTGCGCATTTAATCCTTTTTTACCTTCTTTCAATTCAAATTCTACAGCGTCACCTTCGTTAACTTTGTCAACAAGACCGGTTACGTGTACAAAATACTCATTGTTTGATTCTTCATCGATAATAAATCCAAAACCTTTTGATTCATTAAAGAATTTTACTGTGCCTTTATTCATTGTAATATATTTAAAATTAGATGCTACAAAGGTATACTTATATTAATATCAACAACATATTTATTTAAAAAAAAACCGGTGAGTAGTCCGATACGCGTTATCTGCCTGATTTATTGTGCTTTACAGGCTATCAGGTAGCGTGTTTTAATGTATTTTATTAATAAATCAGACCAAATTAAACAGTAAATATTACATAATAATCAGCAATAAGTGTCTACAATATGGCAACAAACGGCACAAACATTATGGTAATAATGCTACTAAACTAGCACAAAAATTGGCATTTTGCTCAGCTTATAACACTCACAGCATTCGTGTTAAATAATTTAATGATTTTGATTAATTGTCTAGAAATTTATTGATATTATCCTCTATTCTAGCTACAACATTTTCCGCAGAAGATTTAACAAAAGTATCGCCTGTAACCTGCTCATAAAGTTCAATGTACCGATTGGATATACCTTGAACTATTTCGTCAGTCATCTCCGGCACTTGTTGTCCATCTTTTCCTTGAAAGCCATTTTCCATTAGCCACTCGCGCACAAATTCTTTAGATAATTGCTTTTGTTGTTCTCCTGCTGCAAACCTATCCTCATATTTATCAGCATAAAAATATCGTGATGAATCCGGGGTGTGTATCTCATCTATTAAGTAGATTTGATCACCAACTTTACCAAACTCATATTTTGTATCTACTAAAATCAATCCTTTTTCAGCAGCTATTTCGGTTCCTCTTTGAAAGAGTTTTCTGGTATAGTCTTCCAGTTTTGTATAATCTTCAGCAGAAACTAATCCCTGAGCGATTATTTCCTCCTTTGAAATATCCTCATCATGGCCTTCTTCAGCTTTTGTGGTTGGTGTTAATATGGGTTCTGGAAATCGCTGATGTTCCTTAAGGCCATCAGGTACTGGCACACCACAAATTTCTCTTGCTCCACTCTTATAGGTTCTCCATGAACTTCCCGTAAGAAATCCTCTAATTATCATTTCAACGGGAAATGGTTTACAATAATGACCAACTGTTACCATGGGATCTGGAGTAGCCATTTTCCAATTTGGCACGATATCCGCAGTTGCATCCAAAAATTTTGATGCTATCTGATTTAATACTTGTCCTTTGTATGGAATACCTCGAGGTAATACAACATCAAATGCTGATATTCGGTCGCTTGCAACCATAACAAGAAGTTCTTCTCCAATATTATATACATCACGAACCTTGCCGTGATAAACACTTTTTTGATTAGGAAAGTTGAAATCCGTTCTGGTTAATGCCTCTTTCATGTTATAGTTATTTAATTTCACTAGATTTATTATATGCACTTATTATTTTAGTCACCAGTTTATGTCTTACAACATCACGGCCATCCAATTTTATAAATTCAATACCTGGTATACCTTCCAATAATCGTTGTGCCTGAAGTAATCCTGATTGCTTCTGCTTAGGTAAATCTATCTGTGTTACATCTCCCGTAACTATAAATTTTGATGACTTACCCATTCTGGTTAGAAACATTTTGAGCTGACTTTCGGATGCATTTTGAGCTTCATCAAGAATAGCATACGCGTTACTCAAAGTTCTTCCTCGCATAAATGCTAGAGGAGCTACTTCAATGGTTTCATCTTCTATGTATGACAGAAACTTTTGGGTAGGAAGCATATCTCTAAGAGCATCATATAATGGTTGTAAATAAGGATCAAGTTTATCCTTCATATCACCTGGTAAGAATCCCAAACTCTCACCGGCTTCAATGGCAGGTCTTGCTAGGATGATTTTTTTTATTTCTTTATTTTTTAAGGCCCTAACAGCTAAAGCAACCGCAGTGTATGTTTTTCCTGTTCCTGCTGGCCCAATAGCAAAAATAAGATCATTGGTTTCGCTACTATCAACCATTTTTTTCTGGTTTACAGTAAGTGCCTTTATCAGTTTACCATAACGACCGTAAACAAGAACATCGCTATCATTAATCTCTCCTCCATCACCACCATTTCTTTCATCACCCATTATTCTTGTTATAACATCCTCATTAAGCTTACCAAACTTGTCAAACTGTATCATTAATAAATCGATTCTTTTTTCAAAGACATCCATATCTGATTTAGTTCCTATTAATTTGATAATATCACCACGTACGATAATCTTAAGTTTTGGAAACAATGATTTAATAATATTCATGTGAGCATCACCCGGTCCGAAAAACTCTACAGGACTCATTACATCTAGCTGTACTATCCTCTCACTCATATAATCTTGGTTAAATGAATATTATTTTAGTTAATGAGTTCAAAAATATTAAAAAAAAGCACCACAAAGAGAGTCAATTTTTATAATTTTGAACTTTTGGTATTATTCATAAATAGTTGTGGTAAAATACACTTATCAAATTGTATTTTGACCTCTACCAAAAAAATGAAAATCTTTGATGATGGGGTTAATAACACTTATTAGTGATTGGGGAACGCGGGATTATTATGTATCAGGAGTTAAGGGAATGATTTATAAATCTAATCCTGATGCACAAATAGTTGACATAACTCATCAAATAGAGCCATTTAACTCATCAGAGGCGGCCTATGTAATGAAAAATGCCTACAAAAGTTTTCCTGACAATACAATTCATATCATTGGAGTAAATACTGAGGAATCGCTAAACCATATGCATATCGTTGCCTATCACAACAAGCATTATTTTATTGGCACAGATGATGGGATTTTCTCTCTTTTGTTTGATAGTAAACCTGAAAAAATTGTTGAACTTGATATTCCAATGGAGTCTTCAATTCATACGTTCTCAAGCCGAGATAGATTTGCCAAAGCAGCAGCTCTATTATCAAAAGGAACCAATATGGAAGAACTTGGCCCAATAAGGAATGAACTTGTAAACAAGATGCATTTCAATCCTGTAATACAAGAAGGTTTACTTAAGGGAATGATCATTTATATTGATAATTATGAAAATTTAATTACCAATATAAGCATAGATGATTTCAAAAAATTCACATCGGGAAGACAGTTCGTTATTTCATTCCGAAATCAGAAATATAAGGTTACTAAAATACATGATTCATATGGGGATGTTAACCCTGGTGATATTGTAGCACTTTTTACCAGTAATGATGCGCTTGAAATTGCAATTAACAAAGGTAAAGCCGCCTCACTACTTGGTATTTCTGTCAGTGATCCAATTACAATATCACATTTGTAATATGTTACTAATTGGAAAACTACTTAGTCCCAAGCTCTCATAACCATAATAATCAATTTTGTTGCTAAATTTGTTGCACAATTACTATATATGATACTTGTAACAGGAGGTACTGGCCTTATTGGAGCTCATTTATTATACTCATTAACAAATAGTGGTTATGAACCCGTAGCCTTGAAAAGAAAAACTTCGGATGTTTCAAAAACATTGAAAACATTCTCATTTTATACTTCCACACCTAAAAAACTTTTTGAGAAAATAAAATGGATTGAGACAGATATTCTTGATTATTACTCTGTTCGAGAATCCTTAAAAAACATAACACAGATATATCATTGTGCTGCAACTGTTTCATTTCAATCATCCGACAAGGAAACATTACTTGCAACTAACATTAGCGGAACAACAAATATTGTCAATGCATGCCTAGAGCAAAAGAACATTAAACTAGTTCATGTAAGCTCAATCGGAACTCTGGGAAGAGCAGAGAGTGAGGGTATCGTAACCGAAGAAACCCAATGGAATAATAAAAAAACCTCCGTTTACTCAACAAGTAAATATCACTCTGAAATGGAGGTCTGGAGGGGGATAGCAGAAGGACTTAATGCTGTAATTGTAAATCCATCCATAATCATAGGCCCTGGAGATTGGACAACAGGAAGCCCAAAGCTTTTCACAACAATGTACAATGGCTTAAAATTTTATTCCTCTGGCACAAATGGGTTTGTTGATGTATCCGATGTTGTGATTGCAATGACAACTCTGATGAATAGTTCAATTCACTCCGAAAGATTTATATTAAATTCTGAAAATATTAGCTACGAAAATCTATTCACTACAATGTCTAGAGCTTTGGACATAAAACCTCCGGCTTACAGGGCATCTAAATTTATTGGCGAATTAGGTTGGAGAGCATATTGGGTTATTGGAAAAATCAAGGGGACTAGCCCTACAATAACTAAAGAAACAGCTGAAACAGCAAATCAGCATTACAGATACTCCAATGATAAGATTCGCAAAGAAACAGGTATGAGCTTTATTACTGTTGAGGAAAGTCTTGCAAAAACTGCAAAATTATTTTTATTGGATCATATTAATGGCAAATAAAGTTGCAATGGAGGTGTTTTAACCTACCACTTACTATCTTTCAAGAACAACCAAAGCATTTGCCATCTCTTTAAGATGTGAAATACTAAGATGTATTGTTTTAATCCCTTGCTCCTTCAGGTAGTCTTTTACTTTACCATGAGCGCTTACATATGGCTTTCCCAATTCATCATTTAGAACTTCTATCTCATGAAATGCCATTCCGTATCTGTAACCTGTACCCAAAGCCTTAAAAAACGCTTCTTTGGCTGCGAATCGAGCAGCAAAGCACTGATACTTTGTAACTGTTCCCTTATTGCAATATTCCTGCTCAGGCTTGGTATATAGTTTATCCATCAAAACATCATTCTTCAAGAGACTCCGTTCCATTCTCTTTACCTCAATTATATCAGTACCTATACCAAATATCATATTTTCTAGTTTTTTTAGGACATTGGATTGTTCTATTTTATTACATCCAATTCTTTACCAACCTTTACAAATGCAGATATCGCTTTATCTAAATGTTCTCTGGTGTGACCTGCGGACAACTGAACTCTGATTCTTGCCTCCCCTTTTGGAACTACAGGAAAATAAAACCCAATAACATAAATCCCTTCATCTAATAATTTAGAAGCCATTATTTGAGAGAGCTTTGCATCATAAAGCATAACAGCACATATGGCAGATTGGGTTGGTTTTATGTCAAATCCAGCTGCTAACATTTTTTCCATGAAATAATCTGTATTTTCATGAAGTTTATCTTGTAGTTCATTTGTCTCACTCATCATATCAAACATTCTTATTCCTGCACTAACTACAATTGGAGGCAGTGAATTTGAAAATAAATATGGTCTTGATCTTTGCCTTAACATTTCTATTATTTCTTTTCTACCAGTCGTAAAACCACCAACTGCTCCTCCAAAAGCTTTTCCTAGAGTTCCAGTTATAATATCAATCTCACCAAAGATATCGTAATGCTCACTAACTCCCCTACCCGTTTTACCAACTACACCAGCTGAATGACATTCATCTACCATAATCATGGCATCATATTTTTTAGCAAGTTCTACCATCTTATCAACAGGAGCAGTATTTCCGTCCATTGAGAATACTCCATCGGTTACAATTATTCTAAACCTCTGTTCTTGAGCCTTTTTAAGCTCTGCTTCAAGAGCATCCATGTCAGCATTGGGATATCGATAGCGCTGTGCCTTGCATAATCTAACTCCATCTATAATAGAAGCATGATTTAGGCTATCGCTTATAATTGCATCTTCCGCTGTTAGTAAAGGTTCAAATACACCACCATTAGCATCAAAAGCAGCTGCATATAAAATTGTGTCTTCAGTACCGAAAAACTCTGCAATTTTTTTTTCTAGTATCTTGTGCAAATCTGTTGTGCCACATATAAACCTCACAGATGACATTCCATATCCATGTGAATCAAGCCCCTCTTTTGCAGCATTTATTAATTCCGGATGATTTGATAAACCCAAATAATTATTAGCACAAAAATTTAGAACTTCCTGTCCAGTATCAAGCTTTATTTCAGATTGCTGAGGACTTACAATAATTCTTTCATCCTTAAACAAACCAGCATCACGAATATCTTCCAACTCGTTGATTAGATGATCTTTTATTTTTCCGTACATATATGTTGAGTTTCTGGTAAATTATTTTTTGATTTATCAAAAGTAATAAATCTATGAACTTGAATACGGACTAAATTCAATTTAGATTTAATCAACATTTTAACGACCTTTGCAAAAATTTATTGCCATGAATATCGCGGCCTTGGTATCGGGAGGAGTAGATAGTTCTGTTACTGTTCCTCTTCTAAAACAAATGGGATTTGATCCTCATATATTCTATATCAAAATTGGTATGGAGGATCAAGATTCATTCATGGATTGTCCGTCTGAGGAAGACATAGAAATAACTACATGGATAGCAAAAAAATATGGCTGTAGGTTTGATATTATTGACTTACAAGAAGAATATTGGGCAACAGTAGTTAAATATACCATTGATACTGTTAAGAAGGGTTTGACTCCAAATCCTGATATAATGTGTAATCTACTGATAAAATTTGGAGCGTTTAATGATAGATATGGGCAAGAATTTGATAAGATTGCAACTGGTCATTATGCCACTAACTATGAAACAAAAGATGGTGTATTTTTAGCTACGGCAAAAGATAAAGTAAAAGATCAAACATACTTCTTATCACAAATAACTTATCCACAGCTGCATAAAACAATATTTCCAATTGGTAACCTTCCCAAATCAGATGTTAGAAAAATTGCATCAGAAATGAGCCTTCCAAGTGCCACAAGAAAAGATAGTCAGGGTATTTGTTTCTTGGGTAAAATCAACTACGGAGAATTCATAAAAAATCAAATAGGCATATTGCCAGGAGAGATAAGAGAGCTTGAATCAAACAAATTACTTGGCGAGCACCAGGGTTTTTGGTTTCATACTATTGGACAGAGACGAGGTTTAAAACTTGGAGGGGGGCCATGGTTTGTTGTGAAAAAAGACACAATCAATAATATAATTTATGCTAGTAAGGGATACGATCCTATTTCCAGATATAGTGATGAGATAATACTTAATAAAGTACACTTTTTAAATCCTAACCATGATTATAGTGAACTGAATCAAATAAAATTTAAGATCCGTCATCAGCCTGAATTTATGGAAGGTTTTATCACCATTGGTGATACCACAAGTAAAATTGTAAGTAAGGAAAAGATATCAGGCATAGCCCCAGGACAATTTACAGTAATATATTCCAATGATGAAAAAACATGTATTGGAAGTGCAATGATTTCAGAAGATAATAATTAACCCCCCAATAAATTGGGAGGTTAATCAGATCGCCATTACCAATTAAAATAATTGATCTCTTCCAACATCCTTATCGCCTCTACCTGATAGATTTACGATGCTTATTTTATCACCCTGTCCCTTTAATAAACTCATGGCGAGAGCAACTGCGTGAGACGATTCAATGGCAGGGATAATTCCCTCTAGGCAGGAAAGGATTTTAAAAGCCTCCACAGCCTCGTCGTCTGTAACTGCATAGTATTTTGCTCTCTGTTTTTCCTTAAGAAGTGAATGTTGAGGGCTAACACCTGGATAGTCCAATCCTGCTGCAATTGAAGAAGTTGGACAAACATCACCATTTTCATCCGATATAGCATAGGAATATGTACCTTGAAAAACACCCGGTTTACCAATCGAAAGAGTTGCAGCTGTTTTACCAGGTTCTGCTTTTTCTCCGCCACCTTCGGCAGCATAAATATTGACCGGATCATAAAGAAATTCTTGAAACAGACCAATTGCATTGCTACCACCTCCAACACAAGCAAATATATTATCTGGCAATCGTCCCTCTGCCTCAATAATTTGTTTTTTAGCCTCTTTTCCAATAATTCTTTGGAAATACCCAACGATAGTTGGGTATGGGTGCGGACCCACCTGTGATCCAAGCAAGTAAAATACATCGGGATTCTCAACATAATACCCCAGAGCTGCATCAACAGCATCCTTTAGTGTTGCTCTACCATTTTCAGTCAATATTACTTCGGCACCAAGCAATTTTATTCGGTTTACATTCATTTGCTGCCGCCTAGCATCCTTTGCGCCCATAAATATTTTACACTTGATGCCAAATAATGCTGCAGCGGTTGCCGTGGCCACACCATGCTGACCTGCACCTGTTTCAGCCACTACTTCAGTTGCTCCCATTCTATGGGCAAGTAATATCTGACCAATGGTATTATTTATTTTATGTGACCCTGTATGATTAAGATCCTCTCTTTTTAGATAAATCTTTGATCCAACATGCTTTGACAAGTTTCTTGCATAATATAAAGGTGAAGGTCTTCCAACAAATTTTTCCAAATAGTATTTATATTCATTTTCAAAGTCATCGTGCAATATTTCTTTTTGAAAGAAATCTGCCAGTTTGATTAGCTTCTCCTCAAGGTGTGGAGGAACATACATCCCTCCAAAATCACCGTACATGCCATTATTAGCTTCAAAAATATTTTCATTTGATTTAATCGATTTTATAGTTGTTTCCATTTTATTATTGTGTTAAGTGTTAATTATTAATTTCTAAGTGTCTTGGAAAAACCACCATCGAAAAATTGTTCTTGCCTTCCAGCTATTAATTTTAATTCTTTGCATATTTGAATTGTTAAAACAAAAAAACCGCCTCATTTTGTAATGAGACGGTTTTTATATTTCTAAAATAAGAGATAATCACATAACAGAATGTCCAACTAAGGAGTATTTGTTGTGCCACCACCAATTATTCGTTGTTATCTTAATCATATTGTGCAAATATATAAGTAAAGTTGTTACTTCAACAACTATTTAAAAATATTTTTCTTGAGTCAAGTATTTTTGAACATAATCATTTATACCATCTTCAAGACTTGTAAAAGCTTTTTTAAATCCAACACCTTTTAACTTTTCCATATTTGCCTCAGTAAAATATTGATATTTATCTCTAATATCTTCTGGAGTATCAATAAAATCAATATCGGGCTTAATATCCATCGCTTTAAAGGTTGAAATAGCCAAGTCAATAAAAGTTCTTGCAGTTCCCGTACCAAGGTTATATAATCCTGATTTGGGTTTTGTCTCCATGAGAAACATAATTACATCAGCCACATCCATTACATATACAAAATCTCGTAATTGTTCTCCATCATTGAACTTCGAATTATGAGATTTAAAAAGCTTTACTTTCCCTGTAAGTTTTATCTGATTATATGCATGCAATATAACCGAAGCCATTCTACCCTTATGATATTCATTGGGGCCATATACATTAAAGAATTTTAGCCCTACCCAAAATGGAGGTGCCTCTTTCTCTTTAATTGCCCATTTATCAAACTCATTTTTGGATATTCCATATGGATTAAGAGGTTTAAGGTTGTAAATAATATCATGATTATCCATATAACCATATTCTCCCATGCCATAAGTTGCTGCTGATGATGCATAAATTAAAGGGACTTCATAATCAGAACACCTAACCCACATTTGTTTTGTATAATCAAGGTTTAATGCATTTAACACATCCATATTGAACTCTGTAGTATCAGTTCGCGCCCCAATATGAATCACAAAATCAACATCTTGATAATTGTCATCAAACCAATGAAAGAAATCATCTCGATGAACCTTTTTCACATATTTTTTTTCCGCAAGATTTCTGTTCTTGTTAGTATTGGAAAAATCATCTACTAAAATGAGGTCCTCAAATTTTTTATCATTGAATCTCTCAACAATCACACTGCCAATAAATCCTGCGGCTCCAGTAATAACTATCATGACATTTTTTTTCAAAAGTAAATTAATTATGGGAATTGATAGCTCTTTCTTACAAGTCTCTTTTATAACAATTACATTTATTATTATCTTTGAGGCCACACTAACCATTTAATAATTACATTAATATTTACTTCGATGACAACCACTACATGCAAATCATTTTTTATCATTCTATTTATTATTATTTTCGGGTTTAGATCTTTTTCTCAAATTAACCAAGGAGGGGTTCCACCTAGTATTGAGTATAATATTATCGATGAAACCGAAAAAATAAATCTTATTAAACCCAACATGAATATAGTTCATGAGGAAGATATTATAAGGGAAACTACAGATCCAAATGCACCTCAGAGAATGGGCATTTCAGTTAAGGTTAATAAGACAATGTCAGAAATTGGCACATGGACGGATATTGAAGGCTTAGGAAGTATATGGAGGTTAGAGATTAAAGTTGAAGATGCAGTTGCTCTGGGAGTATATTACAATGAATTTTATATTCCCCAAGGAGGTAAATTATTTTTATACAACAAAGACAGATCTTATTTAATAGGTGCTTACACTAATATTAATAATCCAGAGGAAAGCTTATTTGCGACAGAATTTATTCCCGGCGATGTTGTTATATTAGAATATTTCAAACCCCTAAATGTTAAAGAAGATGCAATAATATCAATAAGCAATGTTGCTTATGCATATCGCTTAATTGATTTTTCATTTAATAAAAATACCAACTCATGGTATTGCATGATTAACGTTGCGTGTCAAGAGGGTGACAACTGGGAAGATCAATCCAAAGGTATAGCTAGAATGTCTATTAGAATCGGTGGTAGTTATTATTGGTGTTCTGGTTCTTTGATAAATAATACAAATAATGACAGAACACCTTATTTTCTCTCTGCAGCTCATTGTGGTGAAGGATCAACATCAAGCGACAGACTTCAATGGGTTTTTTACTTCAATTTTCAATCATCAAGTTGTAGTGGTAGTAGCAGCGGGTATAACTCAATTACTGGCTGTCAATTAAAGGCCAAGGATCAAAGTT
>JABJIE010000050.1 GCA_018661505.1 Lentimicrobiaceae bacterium | reverse complement strand
TTTATCAGTGACTACAAATATTTTTTATCTTTACCCTAATAAACAAATAATTAATGTTATGCCATTTACTACTATCAGAGTGATTGAAAATGTTTTTACCAACGAACAAAAAAAAGAAATGCTCGAAAAAGTTACTGAGGCTTTAATTGATGTTTGTGGTGAAAAAACCCGCCAAGGTCAGTGGGTAGTAATTGAAGAGGTAAAAAAAGGTGATTGGGCCATCGGAGGTAAGATTGCCAATCCAAAGTAACAAAAAACCCACCGTATTGGTGGGTTTTAACTGTTTGGAGTTTTGTTATCGAATACACTATCTATGATGATAGTTTAGAAAGATTATTCTTGTACTGATGTCCTGGAATAAACATTAACTTTCTTTATTTTTCCGTTATCAAACTCTATATCATGAATATGGTGTTCTAGTACTTCATTTCCATCTTCATCTGTATCTGTATAATCATTGCCAGTGGTTAGCCATTGTGTTAGCTTACCTTCCTCATTATTTGATGCGTTGGCAACCATCCAACTTATTTTCCACTTTGGATTGGATGTTTTGAACCAATTATCCAAGAATATAATATGAGCCTCGTTGCCCTTAATGACTGTGCCATCAGGTGTATATCCCTCCCAATCATCTGTGTTGATTTCTGCAATCTTATCTAGATCCCTGTCATTGTGAGCTGCAACGTAGTCTATCCATATCTGTTCAAGGTTGACATCGCCACCAATTATTGGATTTATTGTTCCATCAGCCATCATCGCAGAACCAATAACAGTAGGTTCATTTGTGTTTTCCATTTGTTTTTGAGTATGCATGTTACATGATATCAAAAACATAGATAAAATCGTGAGTAAGTAAATATTTTTCATTGTAATGTGTTTTTTGTGAGCACTAAAAATACATTAAATTTTGATTATATGACATCCCCCGACATACTAGGGTTACATATAACCAATTACTATTTTGAATTGATAAAATCAATAACGGTTACTTTTTCACCTCGTGGTGCATAGTTACCGATCTGTTTATCTGCCCTATACTCGATCAACCCTTCAATTGGTTTTTCTGTGTCTACGGAATCTACGTTATCTAGGTTTCCTGGAAAGTTTTCGCTTACCAAATTACGATATATGAAAAATGCTGTGTCCGTTGGCATTTTCCATTCAACGAAATTATATTTGATCTGATCACACTTTGCCTTAACATCATTATTATCACGACCAAAAACAAAATAAGTCCAACCATCATCAGCAACAATAGCATCATCATCTTTAATACCATTATAGTTAAGTGTTTTATTATCTCCTATGTTAATGGACCAATATCTAACATCTGCAGGAATTGAAAAATCAGTCTGAAAGCTTGGTGGTTGTAGTCTAATTACTGCCAGCTCATCACTTGATACTATTGATGGTCCAATTAGATATTTATTGTCATTGTTAGCAAGTAAACCATTACTTCCAGTTTTCCAAAAACCAATAGAATTCAAATTACCTACCTTGGATAAATCATTCATTTGATCCGTAAACTGACTAACATCTACACTTGGCTTGTCGGGAGAGAAATTCAGTTCAACATCGGAGTTATTTGAAGGATCTTTACCAACAATGATAGGTAAAGGAACACCTGCCATGAAATCAGTTTCATATACATAATACCTTAGCATTACAATTAGTTTATCAATATTATCACTAAAGTTTAGCTGGTTATCTATTTCAATATTTATGCTACTGGGAACAATATTTACACTGTATATAGTTGACGTGCCATTAACATTTTCACCAGGTGTAAATGGGTTATAACTATCACAATGAGGGATCAATTGCTTATCTAGTATAGAGCCACTGGATGTTAAGCTATTAAGGTCATAAACATTATAACTCATATATCTAGCATTACCATAGTTACCATTTATCTGGATGTATTGATTGGGATTATTAGTTCTGTCAATAACAAAGTACCAATAAACAGCATACTCATCTGGTATATAAAGCACTGTATCATTGTTTCCTGCAAATGGACCTCGCCAATGGGTTTCATCACCTATGTTTAATGGTGAACAACCAGGTTCAGTTGTATCCTTGTCATTGCAAGAAAATATAGTAATTATTGATATTGTCAATAAAATTAATATTAATTTGATGTGTTTCATACTTGTAGATTTTGTTGTGAAGTTTTATTAGCATAGAGATACTTACTATGCAAGTGCTTATAGTTTATTTTAAGCCAAAAATACAACTTCAAATTATTAATTACAAGAAATAATTTAACTTGATATATTTATGTAATAACATGTAATTACATAATTTATGTGCAATCCATAATAAATTTTTATATATTTGTATTTAGGACTAACCACCTACACATAACCTACCTTATTTTTATTAGTGTTCATGTATGGTTTAATATGCATGATTACAGACCGCAACCTACTTCAAGCCTAGTTTTAAGTTAAACCTTATTATTAACTAATTGAAGAAGCCATGTTTAAAAATTACTTAACCCTCGTATTAGCTACTCTATTGCTGACCTCCTCATTTGCACAAAAATCAATTATTACATTGAAGTTTACTGCGAATAATAACAATCAACATGTCCCAATGAATGATATTCTAATTGAGAATCTCACTCAAGGATCAGAAATTAGACTATTTGCACCAGATACGCTGATAGTGTTAGATATTATTACTGGCATAGACAATCTAGACCCTAGTGTTTATAAAGGGATCAGAATATATCAAAATTACCCTAATCCCATTACTGATCATTCAACAGTGTATATGAATATCGATAATGATGAGAATGTCAGGATTACTGTAACCGACATATTAGGAAAATATTTAATTGATGAAAATCATAATCTATCCAGTGGTCAACATGCTTTCACATTTACTCCAGGTAATGAGGACATTTACCTTTTAAGTGTAATAATTAATCATGAAAGACAAACCATTAAAATGATGAATTCATCAAACCCTAATTCCGTATCAAAGTTTTGCAAATTAAAATACGATGGAAATCAATCCAACAATAATTTGTTTAAATCAGGAAACAATAGAAATAGTTTTTCTTTTAGACTTGGCGACATGCTAAAGTTTACAGCTAATTCTTATTTGGGTGAGAGGGTAATTACCAGTTATCCCACAAAAGATCGAACTTATTCATTTCAATTCAATGGTGTACCCTGCCCTGATTCTCCAACTGTAAATGATATTGATGGGAACATTTATAATACGGTACAAATTGGAGATCAATGTTGGATGAAAGAAAATCTCTTAACTACTACCTATAGAGATGGTACTAAGATTCACAATATTACAAATCCTGATGATTGGCAGAATCAAACCACAGGAGCATTTGCATATTATGACAACGATAAAAACTGGAAAGAAAGATACGGAGTAATATATAACTGGTATTCAGCTGAAAGCAACGAAGAAATATGTCCTGAAGGTTGGCACATACCAACAACCAATGAATGGTCAGCCCTGTTCGAATATAACGGAGGTGTGAACACGGCTGGTAAAAGTTTAAAATCATGCAAAACACAAAATACATTTACAACTGGTAACTCTGATCTTACTCAACATCCAAGGTGGAATCATCACCCATCATGTCATGGGGATGATAATTATGGATTTTCCGCTATGCCAGGAGGTAGTCGAACTCCCGACGGTTCATTTATGAACCTGGGAAAGGATGCAATCTTTTGGTCGTCATCAGAACTTTACACCACATATGCAAATGGTATTGGTATTTATCATTGTTGCGATAACAGTGTAGAATATGAGTTTCTTAGCAGAAACAACGGTTTAAGCATAAGGTGCATAAAGGATTAACAATTTTCTGGAAAACAATATTTATTTCCATGGTTAATTGTTGTTAAACTGGTGTAAGTAATCTATCCATACATTTAGCATAATTACTATCTTTGCATAAAATTATTTAGTAATCCTTCGTTTGATTTAACAGATGTTTGATCTTACTAAAACCCATTAAAAAATATAATATCTTGTAGATAATTTTTTATTGGTCCCGTAGTTCAATGGATAGAATACCAGATTCCGGTTCTGGCGATATGAGTTCGAATCTCGTCGGGATCACTTTTATATTCCAAAAACCTTTTTAGATCACTAATCTTTTTGTTATACCGTTAAATAACACATAACACATTGATATGAAACCAAATAAACATAGTAATGTGTTTGATTAACTCTTTGTTAACACTAAATGAGTTTATTCGATTAAGTAAACATGTATATATTTGTATTTCTCAATATGTGATTTATGGTGAATAAACCCTTTCATGAATTAGATGGTAGATTCCTCTATTATACCTTTCTAGCTGGTGGTAACCGAGTGCTAGAGCATCAAGCCGAAATCAATTTAATAAATGTTTTTCCTGTCAACGATAAGGATACTGGAACCAATCTTGCTTCGACAATAAGGTCAGTAATCGACAATACTGTACCAAGTAGAAGCTTTTCTGAAACTGTAAACAATATTGCTGAAGCTGCCCTAATAGGAGCTAGAGGAAATTCAGGTATAATATTCGCACAGTTTCTTTATGGCTTGAGTATGGAAACCAAAGATGAACCTGCAATAACATTCAAAGACTTTGCAGAAGGAGTTAAGAAATCAATTCCTTATTTATATGAATCCATCTCCAACCCTGTTGAGGGAACTATGCTCACTGTAATAAAAGACTGGTCTGAATTTATTTCAGAAAAGAAAGATAAACTAAAGGACTTCAAAAAGGCATTTTCAGATTCCATTGCCACTCTGGAGGAGTCGCTTGCTCAAACTACTTCAAAACTTGAAGTTCTTAAAAATACTGGCCTTGTGGATGCCGGAGCAAAGGGATTTGTTGTTTTCATTGAAGGAATAATTGACTTTATAAAAAGTAATAATATTCGTGATTTCATAGAAGTTCCAAATGAAAACACTGCTTTTGTTCACAGTGAAGCTGTTACCAAAGAAGTAATAATTAACAGATACTGTACCGAAGCTGTCATCAAAAACCTTTCAATATCAAAAAGTAAGCTGCAGGAATATCTTGATAGTAAAGGAGATTCAACCGTTATAGCTGGGTCCAAGGCAATGACAAGGATTCATACACATACCAATAAACCCTCCGAACTGTTTTACAGGTTGAAAGATTTTGGCACTATTACTTTTCAGAAGGTTGATGATATTGTAAGACAACAAGAAATAGCATTTGACAGAAAATGGAATATTGCTCTACTTACGGACTCAACATGTGACCTTCCTCAAGACATTATTGATAAGTACCAGATAACTGTTATGCCCATTAATTTGTACTTTGGAGATCGTCACTATTTAGACAAAGTTACAATTAAGCCTGATCGATTTTATGATATGCTTGAATCAGAGACGGTATTTCCAACATCATCACAAATAAATGAAACTACATTTGTAAATGCATTCTCACAATTATCATCTCATTACGATGCTATAATTGCAATTCACCTCAGTGGTAACATGAGCGGCACATTACAAAGTTGCCAAAAAGCTGCAGAAAAAATATCTACAGAATTCAATAAGCCCATTGGGGTGATAAATTCAAAATCCATATCAGGTGCACTTGGCCTGCAGGTACTTCAAATTGCAAAGGATATTGAGGCAGGAAAATCATTTGATGATATAATTAGACTAGCAAATAATAGAGTTTCTGATACCGAAGTGTATGTAAGTGTGAAAACACTAAAATACCTCACAAAGGGAGGTAGAGTATCAAAACAAAAAGGTTGGATAGCTAATTTATTGGGTATAAACCCAATTGTGTCCATTGATAACGAGGGCAACTCTATGCTCATGGGTAAAGCATTCAGTCAGAAGTCGAGTATTAAAAAAGTAATTAATCACATCCGAAAAAAGAGTAAAAACAAAGAAGTAGGAGACTACATTGTTTTGCATGCTCATAATCCTGATGGAGCAAATGCATACACAAGCAAAATGAAACAATTAACTGGTAAAGATCCTGTTTCTGTTATCAATATATCCCCTGTTATAGGCATGAATGCAGGTCCGGGTACCGCTGCGGTCGCGCTGACCATAAAATAATCACCAAATATGTTAGAAATATATTTTAATTCCCTACTAATCATATTAGTGCTTGTAACACTAATGTGGATTCTTAGCATAATTCTAACAAACGTATCCATAGTTGACCTTTTTTGGGGTACTGGATTTATAATAACTAACACCTACTATTTTATCTCAAGTGGTGAACCAAATTTGATTAAATACATTTTATTAATTCTTGTTCTCTTATGGGGTTTACGACTGACGATCTATCTAAGCTGGCGTAACATAGGAAAAGGAGAGGATTTCAGATACCAAAAATTTAGAAAGGATTATGGTAAAAATAGGTACTGGTGGATAAGCTTCTTTCAAACATTTCTACTTCAAGGTTTATTAATATGGATAGTATCACTACCTCTGTTGGGAGTAAATTTCTATTCCAATAATAATGAACCAAACCTTCTAATGTACGTGGCAATCTTAATTTGGATAATTGGATTTATGTTTGAAGCAGGAGGAGATTATCAACTTGCTAGGTTCAAAATGAACCCCGATAACAAAGGCAAAGTTCTTGATTATGGTTTCTGGAAGTACACACGACACCCAAACTACTTTGGTGATTCGGCAGTATGGTGGGCCTATGCTTTGTTAGCTGTGTCAGTGGGAGCTTACTGGTATATAATTGGATCAATATTAATGACATTAATTATAATAAAAGTCTCTGGGGTTGCATTACTTGAGAAAACACTGAATGTTAAGGACGGCTATTCTGAATATGTAAGAAAGACCAGTGCTTTCTTGCCTTGGTTTCCAAAAAAATAAATAGAATGGATTTTGTTATAAATAATATTTGGTTAATCCTTTTTATTGCCTGGGGTTTACCTCTGTCAATTTACAGAAGTAGGTTCCGTAAAATAGTATATCAAACTGATAGTTGGACAATAAATATAAAGCCTGTGTTTATCAAAGAGGTTAGAGGTCTTTTTGGTAATCTATACCCCCAGGATAAGTCATACATAAAAGAACGAAATTTTTATAGGTTCTATTTAGCAGCCTATATTGTTTTGTTTGTTTTATATATTTTTCTTCACAATGATAATAAAATTGAAAATATGAATAAAATTGAAATAGGAAGTAAAATTCCCTCCTTCGAACTTAAAGATCAACATAATAAATTATTTAAAATTGACTCTGTAATAGGGAAAAAGAATCTTGTTATTTATTTTTACCCCAAGGATGATACGCCAGGATGCACAAAGGAAGCCTGCTCATTTAGAGATCAATTTGCCAACTTTGAAGATGCTGATGCGATTATAATTGGTATTAGCGGACAATCCGTAAAAAGTCATTTGGAATTTGCCACTAAATACAATCTAAATTATACTCTACTAGCTGATGAAGGTAATAAGGTGCGTAAATTATTCAAGGTACCCTCAAATTTGTTAGGTTTAATACCAGGTAGAGTAACATACCTAGTAAACAAAGAAGGAATTGTAGTTTATAAATTTAATTCGCAATCAGATGTTGAAAAGCATGTAAGCGAATCTTTGGAATTTCTAAAAGATATTAAATGAGTCTCTGGGGTGAAATATTATTCATAATAGCAAGTTATTTGTTGGGAGCAATTCCATTCGGTTATATCTTCACTAAGCAGGCAACTGGTAAAAACATCAGGAATCATGGTAGTGGTAACATTGGATCAACAAATGTGAAAAGAATTGCTGGCAAAAAAGTATCAATTCAAACTCAAGTATTTGATATTCTCAAGGGATTCTTACCGGTATCAACCGTTATTGTCTTAGAACATTACAACATCTATAACTTTCCAGAATTTATGCCCTATGCAGTTGGTATTGCATCAATAGTGGGGCATGATTACAGCGTCTTTCTTAAATTTAATGGAGGGAAAGGAGTTAATACAACAATTGGTGCATCTGTTATATTTGCTCCCATACAAATTTTTGTAGGTATAATGTCATACTATCTGGTAAAGCATCTATCAAAATATGTTTCGTTGGGATCCTTGGTTCTTATTTTAGTTATTACTTTACTTGATGCCATCTTAAATGGTTTTGGTATACAGTTTTATTATTTTGTAGGTTGTACACTACTTATCTACATTAGGCATTTTGAAAACATCAAGAGGTTATTAGCAGGAACGGAAACCAAAACCAATTAATAATGATAATAATACTTTCACCTTCCAAAACAATAAATCAAAATTTAAGCATTGAATATAAAAACTGCAGCTTACCAGTATTTTTATCACAAAGTCAAGAACTTGTAAAAAATCTTAAAACATTGACTGTACCTGAATTGGGAAAGCTGATGAATGTGAGTAGTAAATTAGCCGAGCTCACCTACGACAGATATCAATTTTGGAGCTTTAATCATACTTATAAAAACTCTTGGCCTGCCATACAGTCATTTAGAGGGGATGTCTATACTGGATTAGATGCTGTTAATTTTACCGATGATGACCTTGCCTATGCAAACAAGCATTTACTTATTTTTTCAGGATTATATGGTGTTTTAAAACCCATGGATTTAATCCAACCATATAGATTGGAGATAGCTACTAAGTTTAGTATTGATAATCATAAAGATTTGTATTCATATTGGATAGATATAATTACAGCTGAATTAAATGAGATTTTTTCCAATGAAAATAATCCTGTGATGATAAATCTAGCATCCAATGAGTATTTCAAATCCTTTTCCAAAAAAGATTTAAATGCAAAAATCATTACACCTGTATTCAAGGAGTATAAACAGGGTAATTACAAAATAGTGAGCATTTATGCCAAAAGAGCAAGAGGCTTACTTAGTGCTTATTTAATTAAAAATAAAATCGATCAAATAGATGATATAAAATCATTTGATGAAGAAGGCTACATTTACAACAATTCACTTTCAGGCACCAATGAAATAGTATTTACCCGCAGATAGTCAACGAATACATATATTCTTTTATCATTTATCATGAATATCACAATATTATTTACACTGATATCTCACTGATATATTGCTAGTTAAAATACATCGTTATTTTTTTTCAAAAATATTTCTCAAATCTATTTGCATAACTGAAATATATATCTACTTTTGCCGCCGCTTTAAGCATTAGTTCATATACAAAGCTGAGTAATATTTAGATGATTATTATTGGTTATTACACTGTAATATAGCGGTGTAAATAATTGGTTTTAAAGGCGAGAAAAAAAAAGATTATTTTTTTTCAATATTTGTTTTGTCAGTAAAAAAAAGAATATTACTTTTGCAGCCCCTTTTTAAGGGAAAAACTAGAAGAAGTTTC
>JABJIE010000008.1 GCA_018661505.1 Lentimicrobiaceae bacterium | reverse complement strand
TGTGAGGCAAGACAAACTACACCCAATAAATTAATTAAAAAAAGTATTCGTTTTTACACTGAGAATTTCTTCGCAAAAGTGCCGGACAAATACCATATCCAGCATAATCAACTTGATATGTTTAGAAAAGATAAAAATACACTTACACTTTTTGATTAAATCAGGTTGATTTGTTATTCACAATCTTAATTAAAGCTAGTTTTTTTCATAGTTTTGTTGCAAGTTCTTTCATTTTAACCTCAAATTATAACAAATCTAATAAGTAACAACTATGCAACTAAATATTGGGGACAAGGCCCCTGATTTTAAAGGAGTAGACCAAAATGGCAAATCAATATCCCTTTCTGATTTCAAAGGTAAAAACCTCATAATGTATTTTTATCCCAAAGATAATACACCCGGATGTACAGCTGAAGCTTGTGATTTACGTGATAATTATGAGATGTGGATTGAAAGAGGTTATGCCGTTGTTGGAGTTAGTCCTGATAGTGAGCAATCACATAAAAAATTTATTGATAAATATGATTTGCCATTTCCTCTTATAGCTGATACAGATAAAACAATTATAAAAGACTTTGGTGCCTGGGGTTTGAAAAAACTCTACGGACGCGAATATGAGGGCCTTCTCAGGACTACCTTTGTTATAGATGCTACGGGCATAATAACCAATATATTTACCAAAGTAAAAACAAAAGATCATACAAATCAGATACTTGAATCGCTTAAATAAATAAGATATGACTGATAAGCCAAATAATGACAAATTAAAAAAAGAAAAACTTAAAGCTCTTGAGGCAACACTTGGAAACATTGAAAAAGCCTATGGCAAAGGCTCAATAATGAAACTTGGTGATGAAGCTATTGATACAGTGAGCTCAATATCCAGCGGATCCATTAGTCTTGATCATGCTTTGGGAATAGGTGGTGTACCAAAAGGTAGAGTTGTTGAAATATTTGGCCCTGAGGCATCAGGAAAAACGACTTTAGCTCTGCATATTATAGCAGAAGCACAGAAAAAGGGGGGTATTGCAGCTTTTATTGATGCAGAGCATGCCTTTGATAGAATGTATGCTGAAAAATTGGGAATTGACACACAAAACCTGCTAATATCACAGCCCGACCATGGGGAACAGGCTCTAGAGATTGCTGATAGCCTAATCAGATCTGCTGCAATTGATGTTGTGGTAATAGATTCTGTTGCTGCCCTAACACCAAAAAGTGAAATAGATGGTGAAATGGGAGATTCAAAAATGGGGCTTCATGCCCGATTAATGTCTCAAGCTCTCAGAAAGCTCACTGCCAATATTAGCAAAACTGGAACTGTGTGTATCTTTATCAATCAGTTAAGAGAAAAGATAGGTGTTATGTTTGGTAATCCAGAAACAACCACCGGAGGTAACGCATTAAAGTTTTATGCATCCGTAAGAATTGACATAAGAAGAACAGGTCAAATTAAGGATGGTGATACCATAAAGGGAAACAGAGTAAGAGTTAAGGTTGTTAAAAATAAGGTGGCTCCACCTTTCAGAAAAGCCGAATTTGATATTATATATGGTGAGGGCATATCCAAAATAGGGGAAATAGTAGACCTTGGTGTTGATTACAACATCGTTAAGAAAAGTGGCTCCTGGTTTAGCTATGGAGACACAAAACTGGGGCAGGGAAGAGATGCTGTAAAATCATTGCTAATGGATAACCCAGACCTAGTTGAGGACCTAGAAAATAAAATCAATGAAGCTATTGCAGCTGAATAATCAAGTTTTATGAATAGAACTGTCCCAGTGTTTTATCTGGTCTTAATCTTGTTCTTTGGATGTGATGATAATATATCCACAAAATCAGCTACAAATAATACGGTTGTTGACTCCATTGAAATTATCACAACCTTTATAAACAATGATTCTCTAAATGAGGATTTATTTGCAAAAAGAGCAAAAATATTTCTACAAAGAGGTAACATCAATCAAGCCTTGAGAGATATACAGACAGCTCTTGATATAAATTCAGAAAAGGCAGAGTTATTTATACTACTGTCT
The DNA here is from genome assembly GCA_018661505.1 of Lentimicrobiaceae bacterium. Taxonomy (GTDB): domain Bacteria; phylum Bacteroidota; class Bacteroidia; order Bacteroidales; family F082. The sequence continues at coordinate 3,859 of JABJIE010000008.1, read as the reverse complement.
GATGTATATCTTGTTTTGGGACAAACAGACAACAGTATTCTATCCTTAAAGAAAGCCATTAAGCTAAATCCAGATGATTATATTCCATTGCTGAAGCTATCAGAGGTATATTTACTATTGGAAGATCCTGAAACAGCAATAAGATATGCAAACAAAGCAATTTCCTTGGATAGATACAATGCGGAAAGTTATTATATCAAAGCCATGGGTCTCATGGAAAATGGTGATACCAATCAGGCCATAACTAACCTAAGGATAAGTGCCAACTACGACTCCACAAACTACATGACTTTTATGCAACTTGGCGCTATTTATACAGCTAGAAATGATTCCAGCTCAAAGACATATTTTACCAAAGCTCTAAATATTTATCCATCGGATGAAAGAGCATTATATTATCTTGGGATGTATTATCATGAAAATTCACAATTTGATGCAGCTCTTGAAAAATATTCAAGAGTTGTTGACTTATATCCTCAAAATAATAGGGCATATTATAATATGGGCTACATCTATTTAGTTGAATATAATGATTATGAGAATGCCAAACTAATGTTTGAAAAGGCTGTTGAATTGAGCCCAAGCTATGTTGAAGCTGTATATAACCTGGGTAGAACATTGGAAGTAATGGGTGATTACAATGGGGCACGTGAATATTACTGGAAAGCTCTTGATTTATTACCAAACTATCCCCTTGCCGTTCAAAGCCTAAACAGACTTGATGATATTCAAATCCGTAATAATCAGGAAAACTAATTAATGGTGTAAATTGGTTTAAGTTAAAATCCAAGGAGGCTACCAAGTTGATATACCAGAAGAGAAATCATATATGCCAAACCTGTTGTATAGAATGCCAAAAATGCTGACCATTTCCAATTTCCAGATTCATTTTTAATTGCTGCCACAACAGCAATGCAAGGGAAATAAATAAGAATAAATAACATAAATGACAGTGCCACTAACGGTGTAAAAACATATTCTCCCTTCTGTGGTCCAGAAGTATACGTTTGTTGTCGCAATCGCTCAGCCAAAAGCTGAACATTTTCAATGTCTGGGTCAGACTGATATAACACAGCCATTGTACTGATAACGATTTCCTTTGCCGCTGATCCTGCAATTAAACCAATGCCCATCTTCCAATCAAAACCAAGAGGTTGAATAACAGGTTCAATAAATTTACCTATCTGTCCTATATATGAACCTTCCTGTTTTGCGCTTAGCCTATTTGAATTTATACTGCTAATGGAATCTACCATTGCCTCACTACCCAATTTATGATTATCTGAATTCACTTCGGTTAGTGTTAAAATCTTTTTATCAAATTCCATATCAATATTTTTATTCAATGGAAAATAACCCAAAGCCCAGACTATTATACTTGCTATAAGTATTATGGTACCCATCTTACGTAAATATTGCTCAGCCTTATACCATGTCTGCTTAATAACACTTGAAAATACAGGCATCCTATAAGGAGGCATCTCCATTACAAATGGAATAGTTTCTGCCTTAAATAGTGTCTTTTTTAATACCCATGCTATTATCCCTGATAGAACAATTCCGAATAAATAAACCATAAATAATAAGCTCCCACGATGGTTGCTAAAAAAAGCGCTGATAATCAATATATAAACAGGGTATCTGGCACTACATGACATAAATGGGATTATGAGCATGGTGACAAGACGATCATTTTTATTTTCAATTGTGCGTGTTGCCATAATTGCCGGCACGTTACAACCAAAGCCCATAAGCATAGGCACGAATGACTTACCGTGTAATCCTACTTTATGCATCAATTTATCAACGATAAATGCAACTCGTGCCATGTATCCAGATGCTTCCATTAAGGTAAGGAAGAAGAACAATATGACTATATTTGGAAGAAATACTATAACCCCTCCTACTCCACCTATTACACCATCTATAAGCAGGTCCTTAAAGATTCCATCCGCAAGAATACCATTTAGATATTCGCTTATGAATGCAACAGAATACTCAATCCATTGCATGGGATAGTCACCCAATATAAATGTACTTTGGAAGGTTATCCATATTGCCAATAAAAATATTGGATAACTAAATAACTTACTTGTTACGATGTTATCTATAACCCTACTCCTAGACAATCTATCCTTCTTTGATACTACTTTTAATGTTTCCTTGAGAGCACCTTCTATAAAACCATATTTTGAATCTGTAATTATAGTTTCAAGGTTTTCATTCCTTCTTTTTTCAATATATGTCGCTTCTTTTTTACTAAGAGTCAGGATATCATCTGCATTATTACATATTCTAATCCTATGCAATTCTTTTTCATCATGCTCCAGTAGTTTTAAGGCTAGGTAACGCGGAGCAACTTTATTGGTGAGAACCCTGTTATCCTCAATGGTAATAATTTCTTGTAAATTTTTAATTGAATTTTCAATGAGCTTTCCATAATTAATATGAATGTGCCTTATTACAGGGTTATTATCAGTAAATACTGAAATAACCTGATCAAATAACTTATCAACTCCACTACCGGTTGATCCAATCGTTGGAACCATTGGTATACCAATCATATTACCGAGTGCTGTGTAATCAAATTTGTCTCCCGTTGATGTGAATTCATCCCACATATTTAAGGCAATTACAACCTTAATATCCATGTCGATTAGTTGTGTGGTCAGATATAGGTTTCTCTCCAGATTAGAGCTATCAATAACATTAATAACTACATCTGGGACTTCATTTACTATATAATCTCTAACATATAACTCCTCAGGGGTATAACTAGTTATTGAATATGTTCCTGGGAGATCTACAATATTAAAAGTATAACCATTATGCCTGAAACTAGAGCCTTTCGCATCAACCGTGATGCCACTGTAATTCCCTACCTTTTCTCTGGAACGAGATGCAAAGTTGAAAAGAGTTGTTTTACCACAATTTGGATTACCAACTAAGCCAACATTAATTACTTTCTTTTGAGGATTAGCTGATGTGATTTTCAACGATTTTTCTGGTTGATGTACGCCTTGAAAGTCATTATCCTTAGGTAGCTCATTAGTTTCAATAGCTACCTCAATGAGTGATGCCTCACTTCTTCTAAGGCTTACTTCATAGCCCATCACATTATACTCAATGGGGTCTTTAAGAGGTGCATTCTTGATAACTAATACCTGTTTACCAACAACAAAACCCATCTCCATTATGCGCTTACGAAAAGCACCTCTACCTCTTACCTTAAGGATTATTGCTTTTTCCCTACTTTTTAACTCCGATAGTTTCATGAAAAATTATCTATTACCTCGGGTATAATATTACCCAGGTACAAATAAAACAAGAATAATAACTAGATGAAATACCTCATATTTGGTATTTTAAAAATCAGAAGATGAATCTTCCTCGAAGTAAATTAGGTGATGTATCCTAGTGAATATATTACCAACTCTATAACCCCAATGATTTGCATGAAGTATTTTACATTCGCTTATGGCATTCTCTCTTGCTGCATGCGTATTCTTTTGCATAAGTAGCAGAAAATCCTTCATATCTTGATAAATGTCAGTAATATTCTCACTTAAACTTGCTTTCAAAGGTTCGGTATCGTTAATGTATTGAGGATCTATTATCCAGTACTCATCATCTTCACCCAAAGTTTGACGTAATTCATTGAACACTCTTTCCCATTGTTCTTCAGTAACAAATCTCTCATTTGCTTCTGGATGCTCAGGTTCGATTTCTGGTAACAAGGAACCTTTCAAATGAAGTAGTGGCAAAATGCGTTGCATAAACTCCAAAACTATCTCCTTTTCCTTTTTTTCAATGTTTTCAACAAAATAACAAAACTCATTGGCAACTGTAGCCATTTCTA
>JABJIE010000049.1 GCA_018661505.1 Lentimicrobiaceae bacterium | reverse complement strand
GTTTCTATGGCGCAAAAGTACAGCTTTTAGCACTATAACTTATATATTTTTTGCTTTTGATTATTTTAACCATTTATCTAACCAATTGAAAAAAGTACGTTGCCATAGAATCCCATTTTGGGGTTTTAACACCCAATGATTTTCATCCGGGAAATACAAATATTCAGCCGGAACATCGCGGAGTATTGCAGCATTAAAAGCTGTCATACCCTGAGTTACAACAACGCGATAATCAAGCTCACCATGGATCACTAATATTGGAGTATCCCAATTCTGAACATACTTGTGAGGAGAATGGGCATAAGCTTCTTGGGCAATTTCATTATCTTCTTCCCAAAATGGCCCACCCTTATCCCAATTTTCAAACCACATTTCTTCGGTTTCTAAATATTGAGCTTCCTCGTTGAAGATACCATCATGAGCAATAAATGCTTTAAACCTCTTATCATGATTTCCCGCTAGATAAAAAACAGCATATCCACCTGCACTCGCACCAACCGCTCCTAATCTGTCTTCATCAATAAACGGCTCCTTGGATAATTCATCAATCGCAGTAAGATAGTCCTGCATACTTTTTCCATGGTAATCACCACTTATTTGCTCCTGCCATGCCTGACCAAAACCACTGACTCCTCTGCGTGCAGGCGCTACTATGATATAACCATTGGCAGCCATAATCTGATAATTCCATCTATAATGAAAGCTCTGACTTAGCGGTCCTTGCGGTCCTCCTTTACAATACAATAGAGTTGGGTATTTCTTGTTTTTATCAAAATTGGGGGGATAGATTACAAAAACCTGCATATCCTCACCATCATGTGTTTTGATCCATCTTTCTTCGGTTTCGCCCATTGATATCTGATCCAAAAGGTCCTTGTTGGTAAATGTCATCTGTTGGGTGTAACCATCCTTTGGATTAACTAAATATAATTCGGTTGGTTTTGACATTGTCTGCTTTGTGGCAACCAGATTATCTCCAGCAACTGAAACTGAACGGAAATCATGCAAGCCTTCAGTTATTTGCTTTACCTTTCCATTATTGAGATCATATCTATAAATCTGAAAAGCACCATGCCAATCACTCGTAAAATATATTGACTCACTATTTTCTGTCCATGATAAACTTCTAACATTCTGATCAAAGTCCTTTGTTGCATATATTTTCTCTCCACTTTGTAAATTGAGTAGATATAGCCTAGACTGATCTGACTCATAGCCATCTCTTTCCATACTCTCCCAAGCCATCCATTTGCCATCAGGTGAAAAAGAAGGTGCAACATCAAAACCCATAATTCCTTCTGTCATATTCTTTGTGATGCCGTTGTTTATGTCGTAGAAATAAATTTCCGAATTCGTTGATATTGTTGCGTCCTTTCCAACAAGTTTCTTACATGTATAGGCAATTGTTTTTCCATCCGAAGACCATTCAATTTGTTCAACACCGCCAAATGGGCTGAGAGGTGCGCTCCATGGCTCCCCCTCCATTATATCCTTATGATTAAGAAGTTTACCATCTTCATAGTCAGAATAAAATACATGACTATAGGTATCAACCCAATGATCCCAATGTCTGTACATCAGATCATCCATAAGTCTTCCACTTGCAAGCGGTAATCCTTCGTAAAGGTTTTTAAATTTATCTTCAAGTTCAACTTCCTTTGTATACAGAACCATTGTTTGATCTGGTGAATATTTGAAACCTGTTATTCCACCCTCTATATCAGATACTCTTTCTCTGCCGGATCCATCTGGGTTCATCTCCCATAACTGCACTGATCCACTTTCTGATGTTAGGAAACCTATTTTTTTACCATCGGGACGCCAAATAGCATTGAATTCACTTTTTACTGTTTTTGTGAGTCTTCTTGAACTTTCAGCATTTAATCCAATTGAGTATAAATCCCGATTCCCTTTGTTCTGATCAATGGAATAATATGATACGCCATAAATAACAGTTTTTCCATCAGGACTAACCTGCGGATCACTAACTCTACCAAAAGACCATAGTGCCTCTGGTGTCATCAAATTACCATCCATGGTAATATTGGGCTTATCAATAATTTGAAGATCTTGTTGTGCATTGGTTTCCAATTGCACTGCAAAGATTAGTAAGATAACTAAAAGAGAAAATTTATTCATTTTATTCATGTTTAATTTGAAGGTTCAAATTTAATAAATATGATGACCTTACGATAAACTAGCAGATAAAGTTATGGAAATTAGGAGGGTAGATTTTTTAGAATAAATAAAAAAAGCCCGTTTAAAACAAACGGGCTTTTTTTGTGATTCGTCCGAGGTTCGAACTCGGGACCCTCTGCTTAAAAGGCAGATGCTCTACCAGCTGAGCTAACGAATCAACGTTTTCATCATTTTGGGTGTGCAAAAGTAGTATTTTTTTTTATCTACCAAACTTTTTTTTACTTTTTTTACTCCTCCAATATTCCCTTTCCCTGCCTTAGTATCTCAGGCACTTCAGATGTGCAATCTACAATGGTTGAAGCTTCATTATCACCATAACCTCCATCTATAACAATATCAACCATTTTCATGTATTTCTCATATATTAATTCAGGGTCGGTGGTGTATTCCACTATCTCATCTTCATCTCTTATGGAAGTAGTTAATATTGGCATATTTAATTCCTCAACTATGGTACGAATAATATTATTGTCAGGCATCCTTACACCAATTGTTTTCTTCTTACTTTGGAATATCTTTGGAACACTGCTACTTGCATTTAAAATAAAGGTAAATGGACCAGGTAAATTTTTTCTCATTAATCTAAAAATATGATTCGGAATTGGTTTGGTAAAATCTGAGAGCATACTCATGTTATTAATTATCATTGAAAAATTAGTATGACCTTTTTTAAGTCCCTTTATCATTGAAATCCTATTTACAGCTTTTAGGTGCCTAATACCGCATCCTAAACCATATATAGTGTCGGTTGGAAATATTACCACTCCCCCCTTGTTGAATATATCAACCACTGTCTCAATATTTTGAATTGATGGGGAATCTGGATATATCTTGAGAAGCATATTCTATTTCAATTTTGAAAGTCTGCTAAATTAGAAAAAACTTAGGTCTTATTAAACCCTAATATTGCATTAGATTTTAGTTAAAAATCGAATTTATATTGTGTAGGTTAGAGATTTCAAAAAAAACGAAATAAAAAAAGGGTAAGCTACTCATATCGCACCGCTACAACCGCCTACCCTTGCTACCTTCCGGTCCTGGGGGAATTCAGCGGGAGCTGGTCGTATGAGACTTACCCGCGGCAAAAATAAGTATTGTTATAACACAAAATATAAAATTGAAAAAAATATTTAGTTTTACACTTAAATTAATCATTTCCAAATGATGGTAACCAGGTCAATACTTACAATAAGTTTATTTGGATTTATTGTTGGTGTGGGTACCGGTTTATTGGATACCTTATTTCACCTACTTGATCTAGAGTATTATAAACTGCTTAATATTTTCATATTTATATTTTTTTTAAGTGGCGTTTCCTTGGCAACAATTAAAATTAGAGAAGATTTTTACAATGGAATTTTTAATTATTGGAACTCTCTAAAAAATTATCTGTTGATTGGTTTAGCCGCATCGTTAACAATAGCATCGGTTAGGTATATCTACCTAAAATTCATCAATGTGGCTGATATTAACCAAATAGTTGGCAACACTAAAAGCAATATATTAAAGTATTACGGTGATAACAATCAGGAACTTATCAATAACAGGCTTGAGTTCCTTGAATTCTCTTATGATCCATTCGTATCATCATTATTCTACTTAGCCTACTACATGGTATATGTAATAGTTTTTGCAGTTATATCTTCCTTTTTTATACGAAAACAGGCAATCTCAAATACTTTTTAACCTCATTATGTATATTTGCACATATAAATCATGATAATGATTGAATTTATTAAACAATAAAAAATTACTACTATGGAAAAAAAATCCGCTTTTGGTCCCGCATCATTATCTGGCTTTTACCTTGGAATAGCCCTTATTATTTTCTCTTTATTGATGTTCCTACTTGACATTGACTTAGATTCTCCTTTCAGATATTTTTCATATCTAATTATTGCTGGTGGTTTATTTTGGTCTATGGTTTCTTACCGTGATAAGCACATGAGCGGTTTCTTGGATTACAAGGGAGCGTTCATCACAGGTTTTTACACAGGTTTAATAGCATCAGTAATAGCTGGTATTTTTGCTTATGTGTATGCCCAATACATTGATGTAGGTTTAACAGAAGAAATTCTTACGCGTGCAGAAACAGAAATGCTGGAAAATAATCCTAATATGTCTGATGAACAAATTGACCAGGCTTTAACCATGACAGAAAAATTCACTTCACCAGCAATGATGGGGATTTGGGGATTTGTTGGAAACCTTGTGGTGTCAACAATTTTTTCATTAATTATTGCTATCTTTGCAAAGCGTGAAAATAAGAATGTTGCGTAGTCAAAATAGCATAATATGGACATATCGGTAGTAGTTCCTTTCTATAATGAGGAAGAGTCACTCACTGAGCTAAATGATTGGATTTACAAAGTTATGGAGTCCAATCATTTTTCATTTGAAATCATTTATATAGATGATGGTTCAAATGATGGTTCTTGGAATATAGTGAAAGGCTTATCTGTAAATTATGCATCCGTAAAAGCACTGAGATTCAGAAGAAATTACGGGAAATCTGCTGCCTTGAATGAAGGATTTGCAATAGCGAATGGAAAGGTTGTAATAACAATGGATTCTGATCTTCAGGACAGTCCTGACGAAATTCCCGGTTTATATAACATGTTAATAGAAAATGACCTAGATATTGTTTCAGGTTGGAAAAGAAAGAGGTATGACTCCACACTTGCAAAAAATATTCCGTCAAAAATATTTAATTGGACATCAAGAAAGCTTTTCAAATCAAATCTTCATGACATGAATTGTGGTCTAAAGGCCTATAAGAATGAAGTCGTTAAGAACATTGAAGTTTATGGTGAAATGCATCGCTACATACCCATAATCGCCAAAGCAGCTGGTTTTTCTAAGATAGACGAAAAGGTTGTGGTACATCAAAAGCGTAAATATGGAGTAACAAAGTTTGGGTTGGATAGATTTGTTAAGGGCTACCTCGACCTAATCTCAATCAACTTTGTTTCAAGATTCTCTCAAAGGCCAATGCACTTTTTTGGCTCCATGGGGAGTGTACTTTTCCTTTTTGGGTTTTTAACTGCCTCATATCTTGCTTACGCTAAATTTTTCATGGATGGGTATAGAATGACAGAGCGCCCTTTGTTTTATTTCGGACTACTGACAATGATATTGGGTGTAATGCTTTTCCTAACTGGTTTTCTTGCCGAGATGATATCCAGAACTTCAGGAAACAAAAGTAAATATCAAATCAAAGAACGCATTAATATAAAAGAAGAGAGTTAAATCATTATTTCCTAAAAAAATTATCACAGTTATTCAAGGCAACTAAAACTTTATTGTGTTGTCATAGTAATCTAAAAACATTAAATAAATGAAAATACACTTGGTTTCCGGAGGTTGCGGATTTGTTGGCAGAAATGTTGTAAAAAGACTTCTTAATACAACTTCAGACAGAGTCTTTATGGTTGACGACCTCAGTATAGGAAGACACCCAAAGCAATGGTTAGAGGGAGATTTCACCTCCGAGATGAAAAATGATCTTGAAATCATAGGTGAAGATAAAAGGCTCTATTTCTGGAAGGGTGATTTTAGAGACCTGCTATTTTATATGCGTCAAAAACCGCAGTACATACAAGAGAAATATGGTATTGAGTTTGATAAGTTTAGTGATGTATTTCACTTTGCTGCCATTGTTGGTGGAAGATTGAAAATAGATGGTGATCCATTAATGGTTGCTCTAGACTTAAGTATTGACTCAGAATTTTTCTATTGGATAACTAGGCATAAACCAAGTCGTGTATTATATCCAAGCTCAAGTGCTGCATATCCAACGAGTCTTCAAACCACAGAAGGAGCCATAGCATTAAGTGAGGGTGATATTGACTTTAAGAAGAATTTAGGAACTCCTGATATGACCTATGGCTGGACTAAATTAACAGGAGAATTTTTAGCTCAAATAGCCGCAAAGCATTATGGGATTTCCATTGTATGTATTCGCCCATTCTCAGGATATGGTGAGGATCAGGAAACTGATTATCCAGTGCCTGCAATCGCAAGAAGAGCAGCTCTAAAAGAAAATCCATTTGAGGTATGGGGTTCGGGAAAACAAGGGCGTGACTTTGTGCATATCGATGACATAATCGACTTCATTCAAATTCTTATGGATAATGTTAGTGATGGATCAGCATATAATATAGGTTCAGGCAAGTTAACCTCATTCCTAGATCTAATAGATGTTTTTACTTCTTTTGCTGGATATAAGCCAACAATCAAACCCTTACTTGATAAACCAGTGGGTGTGCACTCTAGATATTGTAACATGTCATTGGTGGAAGAAAAATTTGGATGGAAGGCTAAAATTTCATTAGAAGAAGGAATGAAAAGGGTATATGACGCAGCACGAAAAAGGATTTAAACAAAACTGCTTCTAAGTAAATTGATAATCCTCTAGTAAATACAATACCATATTTGGGATTATTTTAATCATGATGCAAAACAATGAAAAGTAAAAAAAGGATTGTTTGTTTCGGACCAGGCCCAATGTTCAAGGGTGGAATTGCTAATTATAACACTTCCTTGGCAAAAGCATTTGATAAAATTGAAAATACTGAAGTTCATATAGTTTCATGGACACAGCAATATCCAGCAATAATTCCAAGGGATTTTATAGATAGAAAAAGTAAAGTAGACCAATTGGAAGGAACAAATATAAATGTGCACTATATCACCAATTATAATAACCCTCTTAGTTGGAAAGCAACAGTTAAGCTTATCAAAAGTTTAAATCCAGATAAAGTAATATTTCAATGGGCAATTGCAATACAGGGCATCCCTCTTGGTTTCATTGCTAAAAACCTAAAAAAAGAATCAAATATCGAAGTGTTTTTTGATTTACATTTTGTTATTCAGAAGGAAGGTAGTGCATTGGACAATAGATTAACAAGACTTGGTATTATAAATGCTGACTCATATATAGTCCATGCATTTAAAACCGCCGAGGAGCTAAAACAATTATTTCCAAAAAGAAAATTTGAAATAATTAAAAAAGGAGATTCCATAGAAGGTGATGGTATTAAAGTACTAAAGCTATACCATCCGGTATATGATATGTTCAAACCTGATTCTAACTTTGATAAATCTAAAACAAAGAAAGAAATGGGTCTGAAAGAAAATGTATTTCTATTTTTTGGGTTTATACGAAAATATAAGGGCCTTCACAATGTAATTGAAGCATTTAATATACTCTCTAATGAAAGAGATGATGTATCTTTAATCATATGTGGAGAGTCATTTTGGAATACTCTTGATAAAAAGAAATTATCTACCAGAATTAAGAATGCCACATTTGGTTTAGCAAAAAAATTATTCCTTAGAAATCAGGATAACAAACAAGATTATAACCCTCTGGCTCTCATAGAAGATTACCAGATAGATGATTTAGTATTTCTGAATAATGAATTTGTTCCAAATGAAGAGGTTCCAAAATATTTTCAAGTGAGCGATACCATAATGTTGTATTACCTAACCGCCACGCCTTCGGGAGTTGAGTCCATTGGATATAATTTTAATATGCCTATGTTGGCCACCAATGTTGGACATTTTCCTGAAACAGTAATTGATGGTTATAACGGTTATATGGCGGAAGCTAACGATATTGATTCAATGGTGAAAGCAATGAATAAGTCAATTGAAAATCCAATAGATCGTAAAAATGTTGCCGCCACTTCAAAAGATATGAGTTGGAATAATTATGCCAATGAGATATTAAGATAGTTACTACTCTATATGCAGTACCAAAAATTAAAATCTATAAGTCATACTCATAAGAAAAGACAATTATAGTTTAAATTGTTTTCTTTTTAGATTTGTAATATTGAAAAAAATTAGATGAATAGACAAAAATTATTCAAAGATTTTTTGAGTTGGCGTGTTCATCATCTCAACGATCGATCATTTGTTTTGATACTTAGTATCATCATTGGGTTTCTTTCAGGTGTGGCTGCTGCCCTTCTGAAAGTTACTGTAATAACCATTGGCGAAACTCTATTTAGCTTTTACTCCGACTCTGACACCATACTTCCACTGATTATCTTTCCAATCATAGGTATCATACTAACCATTGTATTTCTAAAGTACATAATCAGAGATAATGTGGATCACGGTGTACCCAGAATACTATATGCAATATCAAAATTGGATGGAAGTATGCGTTACCATAAAACCTTTTCATCTTTAATTGGTGGTTCATTAACAGGAGGATTTGGGGGTTCAGTTGGTTTGGAGTCACCAATTATCTCAACAGGGGCATCCATTGGGTCTTCAATAGGGCAATCACTAAAATTGGGCTATAAGCATAAAACCCTTCTAATTGGATGTGGAGCTGCAGGAGCTATGGCTTCTATTTTTACAACACCAATTGCTGCTGTTATATTTGCTTTTGAAGTGTTAATGTTAGATCTCTCTGCAGCTTCAATTATACCAATATTAATGGCGTCTGTAACTGGCGCAGTTACTACAAAACTTTTAACAGCAGAGCAATACTTAGTTCACTTTACAATAACTCAAGATTTTATCATTCAAGATATACCATACTTTTTGATTTTAGGAGTTTTAGCAGGATTTGTTGCTGTTTACTTTCATTTCATGCATTTTAAAATCATTCACCTTTTCAGTAATTTGAAAACGTTGTGGAGTAAGGCATTAATAGGTGGTGGTGCATTGGGAATATTAGTATACTTTTTTCCTCCGCTATACTCGGAGGGGTATGACTCAATAAGGCAAATTATTAATGGAAAATCCATTGATTTATTGAACTATACTTTTGTGGATGGTTCTAATGTTGCATTTGTTCTCTTAGGTTTTGTTATACTTCTGATATTTTTCAAGGTTATAGCCACAACACTAACAACAGAAGCAGGAGGTATAGGTGGTATATTCGCACCAGCAGCTGTAATGGGAGGTTTTACTGGTTTTGCATTATCGAGAGGTTTAAATGAATTGAATGCACGATTTAATTTACATGAAAGTAGCTTTACCCTAATTGGCATGGCATCTGTTTTGGGTGCTGTTCTTATGGCTCCTCTAACTGCAATATTTCTAATAGCAGAAATGAGCAATGGATACGAACTAATTGTTCCCTTGATGCTTTCAACATCAATTGCATACCTAATTGCCAAAAAATTCAACAAGCATTCCATTTTCACCCATAAACTTGCAGAGCAGGGAGATATGTATCAGTATAAGGATATGACTGTTGTAAAACAAATAGATATAACGAAGTTGCTAGAATACGATCTACTTAAACTTGAATCAACAAGTAGTTTGGGTAATTTGATTGAATTGATTAAACAATCACCAAGGAATTTATTTATTGTAAATGATTCTAATGACAACTTTGTAGGTGTAATACTGCTCGATACTGTAAGAAAAGATATGTTTGATCAGTCAAAATATAATGACCCAATATCAAATTACCTATATAGGCCCCAGTCTGATGAAAAAGCTGATGTTAAAACAGATGCTCGGGACATATTGAACAAGTTTAAGAAGACAAATAATTATAATATGATAATCTTGGAAGACAAAAGGTACATAGGTATTGTATCCAGGGCTAACTTACTAAGGGAATATAGAGAAAATATGATCTCGGATATTGATGAACATTAAATATTTTATTACTATGCATACCTTTGCATAGCACCATAATTACATTCAGTTTTTTGTCGAAAGTATACTTTTAATCAACACACATTTTGAAAAAAACAATACATTGAAATAAAAAACAATAAATTTGTAAATGATAATACAATTCCATTTGTAAAATGAGTATTAAAAAATCAATTGAAGAGTCCATAGAAACTAAAAAACAGTTTCTTCAAGACAATCATAATCTGAAACTTATTAAGGATGTTGTCAGTAAATGTATTGCTACATTTAATAACGATGGAAAGGTTTTACTATGCGGTAATGGAGGAAGTGCCAGTGATGCTCAGCATATTGCTGCAGAACTTTCTGGCAGATTCAACTACGACAGGGATCCACTTTTTGCAGAGGCTCTCCATGTGAACAGTTCCTACCTAACTGCTGTGGCTAATGATTATTCGTATGATGTTTCTTTTAGCAGGATGGTAAAAGCAGCTGGTAAAAGAGGTGATGTGCTTATAGGCATTAGCACTTCTGGTAATTCCAAAAATATTGTAAAAGCTCTGGAAGAGGGCAGAAAACAAGGTATGGTTACGGTGGCGTTAACAGGTTCTAAAAAAGGTATCGTTGATGGTATTGTTGATTATTGCATAAAAGTGCCTTCAAGTAATACTGCCAGAATACAAGAAACTCACATATTAATCGGGCATGTGATTTGTGAAGAAATTGAAAATACATTATTCCCAAAAGACTAAGTAATAAATATATTGTTTCAGATGAATAATGGCTTCCTTGAAAATATAGACAAAACATGGACGCTTTTTCTAGATCGTGATGGCGTTATTAATAAAAGAATAATTGGAGGTTATGTAACTTCAGAATCGGAATTTGATTTTGTGTCAGGTGCCTTGGAAAGCATAAATTATTTCACCCGCATCTTTGGTCGTATTATAGTGGTTACCAATCAACAAGGAGTTGGAAAAGGTCTTATGACAGAGGATCAACTAAGTTCAGTCCATGACTACATGGAGAGCCAAGTCTTAAAAAATGGAGGGCACATTGATGCAATCTATTACTGCACTCATCTAGCAGAGTCTGAAAACAATTGCAGAAAGCCTTCAGTGAAGATGGCAAACTTGGCTAAATCTTATTTTGATGAGATTGATTTCAAAAAAAGCCTAATGGTTGGAGATTCAATATCTGATTTGGAGTTTGGAATAAATTCGGGGATGAAGACTGTTTTTATAACAAATAATACTTTGGATAAGAGAGCCATTGCAATGGCTGATTTGTCAGCATCTTGTCTTGAAGATCTAAAAAGCAAAATAGAGTTATGCATAAAATGACTCCTGAACTGATATTTGGAACTTTCATTGTATATACATTTGTTATATTACTCATTTCATGGATAACATCTAGAAAAGCCGATAATCAAAGCTTCTTCATTGGCAACCATAAATCACCATGGTTTATTGTTGCTTATGGCATGATAGGTGCTAGTCTATCGGGCGTAACATTTATTTCCATACCTGGCTGGGTAAGCACAACTGGATTTTCGTACTTTGTAATAGTTTTAGGATATGTAGTTGGTTATGCAGTAATAACAACAGTACTACTCCCCATTTACTATAAGCTTAACCTTACATCTATTTACACATATCTTGACATACGATTTGGTAAATCAGCATATAAAACAGGATCTGCTTATTTTTTATTATCTCGAATTATCGGAGCCTCATTTAGGATGTTTCTCGTTATATCTGTATTACAGGTATTCGTTTTTGATCATTTTGGTATTCCTTTCTGGTCAACAGCGATTCTGTTTATGGTTATAATTCAGATATACACCATAAGGGGTGGTATAAAAACAATAATATGGACAGATTCACTTCAAACCACATTTATGCTAGCAGCTGTGGTTATAACTGTTTTTATGATTGCTCAAAACATGGACACCTCCATTGTTGAACTAACTAATTTAGTTGGAAATAGCAGTTTATCTGAGATGTTTATAACTGATATTAACTCCAAACAAAACTTCATAAAACTATTTTTGAGTGGGATATTTATCACAATCGTTATGACTGGTCTTGATCAGGATATGATGCAGAAGAATCTAAGTTGTAGGAATCTTAATGATGCCAAGAAAAATATGACCACTTTGAGTCTGATACTTGTGCCGGTTAATCTTATTTTTCTCTTTCTTGGTGCTATATTGTTTCTGTTTGCTACAAAAAATGGTATTCAATTGCCAGAAGCCACGGATCATGCATTTCCGTTCATAGCCTTCAACTATCTTGGACCTGTTGCTGGTATTATATTCATTATTGGATTAATATCAGCTGCGTATTCAAGTGCAGATAGTGCATTAACGTCACTTACAACCTCATTTACAATAGATATACTTGAACTGGATAAGAAATATTCAGACAATGGAAAACTTTTGAAAAAAAATAGATATCTGATACACATTGGCATGTCCATATTAATTATTTTTGTCATTATTTCTTTCAAATTAATTAATAATCAGGCAATTATTGCTCAGCTTTTTACATTTGCAGGATATACATATGGGCCACTTCTTGGACTTTATTCTTTTGGGTTATTAACAAGTTACAAAGCAAATGGCAAATTAATACCAGTAATTGCATTAATTTCGCCGCTTATTTCTTATGCCTTAAGCAGGTATAGCGAAGTATTATTAAATGGCTATCAAATAGGGTTTGAATTATTATTAATAAACGGTTTAATAACTTTTATAGGTTTATATCTAACACGCAAACAGTTCACTAATTAATTTATATCATGGCAAATTTCAGATTCGCAGCTTTAAGAAAGACACTTGACAGACAACCATTACCCATTAACTACCCATCGGATAAGGCATCAGATTATTATGGTTCCATGACATTTAACCGTTCGGTAATGAAGGAATACTTAACTGGAGAATCATTCAAAGGTGTAGTTCAAGCCATGGATAAGGGAGTTAGAATTGACAGGAATATAACTGACCAAATTGCTTCAGCAATGAAAGCATGGGCTATGAATAAGGGAGTTACCCATTATACTCATTGGTTTCATCCGCTTACGGGTAGTACTGCCGAAAAGCATGATGCCTTTATAAGTCCTATTGAAAAAGGGAAAGCAATTGAAGAATTTCAGGGTAATGCTCTAATTCAGCAAGAACCAGACGCCTCTAGTTTTCCAAATGGAGGTATTAGAAGTACTTTTGAAGCAAGAGGGTATACTGCATGGGATCCTACCTCTCCAGCATTTATAATTCAGAATACATTATGTATACCAACAATCTTTGTGAGCTATACTGGAGAGTCATTGGATTATAAGACCCCTCTGCTAAAATCGATGCAGGCGCTTGATATAGCTACGGTAGATGTATGTAAAATGTTTGATAAGGATATAGAAAAAGTATATCCAAACCTTGGTTGGGAACAGGAATATTTCCTTGTTGATACAGCATTATATTTAGCGCGTCCTGATCTTGTGCTAACTGGAAAAACTGTATTTGGACATTCAAGTGCTAAAGATCAGCAACTGAGCGATCATTATTTTGGCACAATCCACAATCGTGTGCTAGCGTTCATGCAAGATTTGGAGATAGAATCACATATGTTGGGTATACCCTTAAAAACGCGTCATAATGAAGTAGCCCCCAGTCAGTTCGAGTGCGCTCCAGTATTTGAGGAAACTAATATAGCCGTTGATCACAATCAATTATTAATGCATTTAATGGATGTAGTTGCCAGAAGACATCACTTTAATGTTCTTTTGCATGAAAAACCATATGATGCAGTTAATGGATCTGGGAAGCATAACAATTGGTCCATGTCAACAGATACAGGTGTTAACTTATTATCACCTGGTAAAAACCCTCAAGAGAACTTCCGATTTATTACAATTTTAGCGAACATACTTAAAGCGGTTCATGATAACGAAGAACTTATGAGAGCAAGTATTGCATCAGCCGGTAACGACTTACGTCTGGGAGCCAACGAGGCCCCACCTGCAATAATATCTGTTTTTGTTGGTGATCAAATAACTGCTACTCTGGAAAAAATAGAAAATATGCCATCAGCAGGCAATCTGGATACAACAACGGAAAAGGATATCACAATTGACATTCCCAAGATACCAGAGATATTATTTGATAATACTGATAGAAATCGAACATCACCATTTGCATTTACAGGAAATAAGTTTGAGTTTAGAGCGGTTGGTTCAGCTGCAAATACTGCAAAACCAATGTTTGTGCTAAATACTATAATGGCAGATCAGCTTAGTAAATTTAAAGTTGATGTTGACACTCTAATAGAAAAAGGTCTTAAGAAAAAAGATGCAATGTTTGATGTTGCAAAAAGATATATTATTGAATCCAAAAGCATTCGGTTTGAAGGTAATTCATACTCAAAGGAATGGGAAAAAGAGGCAGCTCGTAGAGGTCTTTCTAACAATAGAACAACACCAGAGGCCCTTGGAGCATTTGTTTCTGAGAAAAGCATAGACCTTTTTGAGAGACACAATGTTATGACAAAAACAGAATTGGAAGCTCGTTATTCAATAAAACTTGAAAAGTATACAAAAAAGATACAAATAGAATCTCGAACGATGAGTGACCTAGCCACAAACCATATTCTTCCAACTGCTATAAACTATCAAAATAGATTAATAGAGAATACAAAAGGTCTAAAGGAGGTACTTGATTCAAAATCGTTTGTAAAATTATCCAAGAATCAGCTTAATACTATCAAGGATATATCAAATCACATTTCTGAAATAAAAGAATATGTGGAACAAATGACAGAAGCCAGAAAGAAAGCTAACAAATTGGATGGCGATTTGGAAAAAGCAATGGCATACAAAGACATTATAAAAGATTTCTTTGAGATTATAAGATACCATGCCGATAAGCTTGAAATATTGGTAGATGATGAGATGTGGCCATTGCCAAAGTATCGTGAATTATTATTTATCAAATAATAATTTAGGAATAATTAATGTATCTTCGGAGTAAATTTGATCATCAATATTGGTTTTTAGCAAATAACTAATTTGGATGCAACTTTGTAAAGTATATACCTAATTATCAAATTGGAAGTATGAAAAAACAAATTATTCTTTCCTGCCTCTTGGTTGCTAGTTTTATTTTATCTGCAACTACAGTTTATGCCCAAGTTATATCAAGTAGAGCTGATGACACTAATATACCTAATACAGCGAATGGGTTCTATTATTCATTACCGCAAACAGTACTTAAAATAGATTTAGTATTTGAGAAAGTTGAATCAATAAAGGGACCTCTTTCGGACTACGCCAAGGAATATTTGGGTTTAATTGACATCATATCTTCAGATAAATCAGAATATAAACTTTTGAGTGCGGATGTAAGTAGCTTTTATGAAGCAGATCCAAATCAGATATTTTTCGTTCAATTTGCAGATGAAAGAGAAAAAGATGCCAAATCTAATAAATTCACCCTCACAGACTTAGGAGGAATATCATCGTATAATTCCGATGATGCACAATTAGAATCGGTAATAATTGATGAAACCAATGTGAGTTACATTTATTCTGATGAAGATAAATCTTTTCCATACTACTCACAATACAATAAAAAGAAGAAAACAGATACCATAATTCGAACAATAAACATAGATACTGTAGTGATTGACAGATTCTTGTTTAAAACCTCATGGGTTGATATGACTACTGCTGATAAGGCTAAAGAGGCATCTCTTCAAATTGAAAAATTAAGAGAAAGCAGATACAACCTAATATCCGGTTATCAGGAGGTTAACTACGGAACAAGTATAATATACATGGATAACCAGTTAAGAGAAATGGAAGCTGAATATCTAGAGTTATTTACAGGAAAAACCATAAAAACACTTGATAGCAAAACCATATATTATGTTCCAGAGAAGAAAACATCATCATCAGAAATATTTGATTTTGAAGATGATAAATCCGTAGATATCATAATTACAACAAATGTAAATAAAAATCTACCAGATAGCCCTGTTTTTAGTGGTAATGGTATATTTTATAGGATCCCAGTTGCTGCAACAATTGAAATTAATTCGAATAATACTACTCATTTTTCAGGTAGGTTTAATGTAAATCAACTAGGTACTATAATTACTGCTCCGCTGACTAATATGCAGCTACAATTTGATTCTGAAACAGGAAATCTTCTTAGGATTGTTCGTGAATAAGCTATTCACCAAATTCATTTATAACTTTTCTTAGGCTTACCAATCTAGACATCAAATCTTCCACAAGGTCTAGATGAAGCATATTTGCAGCATCTGATTTAGCTTTACCAGGATTAGAATGTGTTTCCATAAAAATACCATCTGCACCCACTGCTATGCCAGCCCTGGCAATTGTTTCTATCAATTCAGGTTGACCACCAGTTACACCTGATTTTTGATTAGGTTGCTGCAAGGAATGAGTTACATCCATAACCACAGGTACATTAAAAGATTTCATGGCAATAATATTTCGATAATCCACAACCAAGTCAGCATACCCAAACATAGAGCCTCTTTCCGTTAGCATAACCCCATTATTTCCTGCACCTTTTACCTTTTCAACTGCATACTTCATAGAATCACCCGAAAGAAACTGTCCCTTTTTTATATTAACGATTCTGCCAGTGCTTGCAGCAGAAATAAGCAAATCGGTCTGTCGACATAAAAAAGCAGGTATTTGCAGTATATCTACATATTGTGATGCTCTTTCTGCATCATCAGATGTATGAATATCAGTAACAACAGGGATATCAAATTGATCGCTTACGTTTCTCAATACTTTAAGAGCATTCTCATCTCCAATACCCACAAATGAGTCAACTTTGGTTCGGTTTGCTTTTTTGAAAGAAGCTTTAAATACCAATGGTATCTTAAGTTTATCAGATATTGTGCAAAGTCTTTCAGCAATGGGGAATGCCATTGAGGCATCTTCAATTACACATGGACCGGCAAGCAAAAAAAAGTTGCCAGAATCGGTATGTTTTAACTTTTTTAATTCAGGTAACATATCTAATAACATTAAATATCAATATTCTTTAAATATACTTATATCACAGAAGTGAAAATCATTGAATCAGTCTGCTAATTTATGTTTGTTTTTTTAAAACTAACAAAATAAACACCAATAAATATCATAACTGCTGAAATAATGGTATGAATGGAAAGGTGATCTTTTGCAAAAATCAATGCCACAAGAGATGCTACCACTGGTTGGAGAAAAATATATGCACTGTTTATGGTAGGGCTGATTGTTTTCAATGAATAGTTGTTTAAGAAGTACGCAAAAATAGTTGTAAATATTATCACAAAACCTATGGATAGCCATATACTAAGAGGAATAACGCTATAATCAGATGTGAGGGCTAAATTTATGGTGAAAGGAGTAACATAAAAAAGTCCAAACAAAAATACCCACTTCATTATTGTCAAGGGATGATATTTTACCATTAAAGGTTTAACTAAAACCAGGTATAGTGAGTATGCTGTTGCATTAATGAATATGAATAAGTTTCCTACAAAAGTATCTGATTTGAATGATATGGGACCAGACTGAAATATTAAGTAGGCTGCTCCTAAGAACCCCAGTAAAATACCTATAAGTTTATTTGAAGTAAGTCTATCTCCGATGAAAAAATGAGAAAATACAAGAACTAAAATGGGAATGCCCACCATTATAACCGAGGCATTAATTGGTGTTGTTAAATTTAATCCCTCAAAAAACATAATCTGGTTAAGACCAACACCTAAAAAAGAAATTAAACCTAATCTGATTAAATCTTTTCTGGCAACCTTTTCTCCAAAACCAAAAACACTTACAAGCCAAAAAACCGCAGATGCACCAGCTACTCTTAAAAAAATAATAGCTCTTGGCTCAAGGTAGTCGGGCATTATATCCTTGGCTATAACATAGTTAAGGCCATATATAATGTTAGCACCAAGAATAGCAAGATGGGCAAAAATTAATTTTCTTGACATTACTTAGAAAGGGAGATCATCATCCGGAAGACCAAGATCCTCAGGTGGTGCTTCAGGCATTGGGGTAGAAACACCTTCATCAGCTTCCTTTTCAATTCGCCATGCCTTAATATCGGTATACCACCTTGCGTTAAACTCCCTAGACTCAATATTAATGGAAACATTTAATATGTCACCTTCTGTCACCTTCTCGAGCATGGTTATTTTATCACCCCATAGCATGATGCATATTTTCTTTGGAAACTGCTCGTCCGTTTCGATTACAAACTGTTGCTTCTCCCACTTTCCATTTTTACCTTCACCGGTTTCGGCTTGCAATTTTTGGATTAGCTTGCCTTTTACTTGTAGACTCATTATTAACAATTTTTAGATTAACAAAAGTAATTAAAATAGTAAATAAATGATTATAGATAAAGTCTTATTATATTGCCATCTTATTTAAATCTAATACTTTTGTATATAATTTCTCAACAATGAATCAACGAGAGTTTTCGCAGGATATTCCAAAACGTTTTTATTCAGATATCACCGATCAACCATTTGAGAATTGTAATATTTGTAATATAAATTTATTGGACAATGAAGAACCTTACGTGGTGGAAAAAGCTATGAGAAACTATGAAGGTCACACTTTTTCATCAACAATATATGAGTTTGCAATTTGTCAAAAATGCCATACAAAGATGCAACAAACCATGTCTCCGGAATCTCTTCAAAGCCTGCATAATTACCACAATGAAGTAATGTCAAGTAAAGGCTCACAGCCAATTATGATAGACATGAACAGCTTCAATCTAGATAATTGGTTATCCACATGTTTCTTCTATGGAGAAGAAATAAAAAACATGAATGAATATCAACTGGTTGCGCAGTTCAAAGGAAATAAAATGATCTTGAACACCCCTCCTATTATCATAGGTGAAAATGCGATGAAAAAAATGGCTGGCTTACTATCTGAAAAAACAACAGATGAAATGAATGGTTTTAGAGAAAAGTACCTTGGACCATCGCCAGAAATTGAAGAGCTCATTTACGGTAAAAAACTCATACTACTGTAGATTATATTGAATAGGTTAAATCGTTGTTAATTCAGTGATTACACATTTTATACTGCTATCTTTGCCACATGAAATTAAATTCCAAAACCCTATTATTATTACAAATATTTTTTTTTGTTTCTTTGTCTAACATTACCTACTCACAAAATAAAGCAAATAGTAAAAGTATTATGAATACAGAAATAGCCACATTTGGATCAGGTTGTTTTTGGTGCACAGAGGCAATTTTTGAAAGAGTCGATGGTGTAAAAACTGTTGAGCCAGGATTTGCAGGAGGCACAACCAAAAACCCAACCTATAAAGAAGTTGTATCTGGCGAGACTGGCCATGCTGAAGTTACTCAGATAACCTTCAACCCAGAAAAAATTAGCTACGAAGATTTACTTGAGATTTTCTGGCAAACTCATGACCCAACAACATTAAACCGACAAGGTGCAGATTATGGAACACAGTACAGGTCTGCTATTTTTTGTAGTGATGATACACAAAAACAAATTGCAACTAAATATCTTGATAAACTCAGTAACGCAGGCATTTGGGATGACCCTATTGTAACTGAAATCCAAATGCTGGATACATTTTATCCTGCAGAATCATATCACAAAGATTACTACGAAAGAAATCCGTATAGTCAATATTGCAATGTTGTTATCACTCCTAAAGTTGAGAAATTTGAGAAGGTGTTCTCGGATAAATTAAAAAAGTAATTCTAAGCGAGTTTAAGACCATTCTTTACTTTCTTGTCAGGTATTGCAAGCACAACAGAGCCATCATCCTGAATTAATCCAGTAAGTAAAAACTCTGATATTATTGGGCCAATTTGCTTTGGAGGAAAATTTACAATACCCATAATTTGTTTGCCAACTAGCTCCGTAGTAGTATACAAGTCTGTAACCTGTGCGCTGGTTTTCTTTATGCCTAATTCTGATCCAAAATCAACAGTAATTATAAATGCTGGTTTTATGGCCTGTGTGAATTCAATGGCATTAATTATTGTACCTGACCTCAATTCCACTTTTTCAAAATCATTCCAATCTATCAAATCCATAATTATCTGTTTTATTGACACATATACTTGCTAAAATAGCAATTTATGAAATGTGGGTAGATGTTAAGAATAATCACGGAATGGTTAGAGGAATAAAAAATGAAATTACATTAGTAATAGGTAATATTTGGTATCAAATCCCTAATATAAGTCTAAAACCGAGTAATTGTGCCCAGAACAAGAATCGAACTTGCACTCCCTTGCGAGAACATGGCCCTCAACCATGCGCGTCTACCATTTCCGCCATCTGGGCTTAATTGGCTGCAAAAATAGTTATTTTTATGTCTGAATTTAACTCGCATTGAAAAAATTAAATTCCAACTATAAAATAGTCGTTAAGTGGCAAATTGATTAATTGAAATGAGTAATTTTATCAAAAATTAATTTATTATATGTTTACTACTAAAGATATAAATCAAATAAAGAAAAGAGGTCTTACTGAAGATATCGTACATGAGCAAATATCTAACTTTAAGAACGGTTTTCCATATATGGATTTGTTAGCACCTGTCTCTGATGGTAATGGGCTCAGTGTATTTTCAGAAACTGAAATCAATAAATTGGAAGATTATTTTTTGGAAAAGCATGATAACTATAAAATCATAAAGTTTGTGCCGGCATCTGGAGCCGCAAGCAGAATGTTCAAGGGCTTATATGAATTTCGCCAGTCTTTTGAAAACAACAAAGAGTGTATTAATCTGTTTAACAATGATGAAGAGCTAATACCTGTTAAACTTTTTTTCAAAAACATAAAAAAGTTTGCATTCTATCCGCAGCTAAAGGAACTCATGCTTGATGATGGGTTAGAAATTGAAAATCTTATTTCTAATTTTGATCTGGGACTTATTATTGATTACTTCCTATCAAAAAAGGGAATGGATTATGCTAATTTACCCAAGGGATTATTGTTATTTCATGACTACCAAGACGGACCAAGAACCTCGGTTGAAGAACATCTTGTGGAAGCAGCAATCTACTCAACTAATAAAAACAAAAAATCAAGAATACACCTGACTGTATCTCCTGAGCACAAGTCTAAATTTAATGATCTAATTGCAGAAAAGGTAGATAAATATCAAAAGCGTTTTGGAGTAAATTATGAGATAACCTTTTCCAAACAAAAACCTTCAACAGATACAATAGCAGTTACCAGTGATAATAAACCTTTTCGAAATGAAGATGACTCAATTCTCTTTCGTCCTGGAGGTCATGGTGCATTAATAGAAAACCTAAATGATCTAAATACTGAAATTATATTCATAAAAAACATTGACAATGTAGTCCCTGATAATCTTAGAGAAACTACATATAAATTCAAGAAAGTAATAGGAGGTCTACTCATAAAAATTCAAGAAACTGTATTTGATTATCTTGAAATACTTGATAGTGGTAATCCTACGTCACAGGAGCTTGCAGATATTGAAGATTACATTCAAAAAGACTTAAATATTTTCCTGCCTGATTCATATCATGGGTTTGATAAAATAGAAAAAATAGATCACCTCTTTAACAAACTTAACAGACCAATAAGAGTATGTGGAATGGTTAAAAATGAAGGAGAGCCAGGTGGAGGACCTTTTTGGGTTAATGATTTTACACAAGGTAGGTCATTGCAAATTGTAGAGTCATCACAAATGAACCTATCCGATAAAAATCAGCAAGATATTTTAGCTAACTCATCCCATTTTAACCCAGTTGACCTTGTATGCGGGGTTAGAGATTTTGAGGGTAATAATTTCAACCTAAAAGATTACGTAGATCCCAACACTGGACTGATATCCATAAAATCACAGGGAAATAGTAGTCTAAAGGTACAGGAATTACCTGGATTATGGAATGGTGCAATGTCCGATTGGATAACAGTTTTTGTCGAAACTCCCTTGGTAACATTTAATCCGGTTAAGACCATCAACGATTTGCTAAGACCAGAACATCAAAACAAATAAAAACAGCTATTATAATTAGTCAAAAGGAAGTAGTATTGGTATTATCGTATACTAAATTGCCTATTTTTACTCTTAAAAAAACCAATGGAGTACGATATTCTGGTTAAAGAAAAGTTAGTCGACTACATGATGACCTTCGTATCAGAAGAACGAAAGAAAAGGTTTGAGAATATTATAAAAAATCGTACAAAACATATCACTGTTGTGATAGAGGATGTATATCAACCTCATAATGCCAGTGCTGTTCTGAGGTCATGCGACCTTACTGGTGTGCATGATGTTCACATCATAGAAAATAAAAACAACTATGATGTCAATCCAGAAGTAGCAATGGGATCATCAAAATGGCTGAATATCATGAAGTACAACAATAGCGATAATAATACTTTAGAGGTAATTAACAGCTTGAAGAAATCAGGATATAAAATTGTTGCAACAACACCACATAAAAAATCATATGGTATTGATGATATTCCTATCGACGAGAAAACTGCTCTGTTATTTGGCACAGAATTAACCGGCCTTAGCGATATAGCCATAGAAAATTCTGATGAAATACTAACGATACCTATGTATGGCTTTACAGAAAGCTACAATATCTCAGTTTCAGCAGCCCTGTGTTTATACACTCTCACCCAAAGGCTAAGAAAAAGTGAAATAAAATGGCAGTTAGATCCATCAGAACGCATAGATATTTTAATCAATTGGGCTAGAAATTCAGTCAGTAAATGGGATGTATTGGAGAAGCACTTCTTCAATACAATTATTTGATTTTGTGCAGTGAATGTTTTTTCCTAATTTTACCCCTCAATTTTCAATAAAAAAAATTAATACAACATGGGTAAAGGAGATAAAAAAACAAAGAAAGGAAAGAGAATCATTGGATCATATGGAGTAAAACGACGTAAAAAAAGAACTCCCTTGTATGTTCCTCCTGTAAAGAAAAAAGCTACAAAGAAAGCTAGCCCCGTTGTTGAAGAAGTTGATGTAAAAATTGAAGAAGCTGCAGAAGCCAAAGTAAAAAAGGCACCTGCAAAAAAAGCTACAGCTAAGAAGACAACTGCTGCTAAGAAATCTACAGCAAAGAAATCAAAAGCTGAAGCTCCAAAAGCTGAAGCCAAACCCAAAGCCGCTAAAAAAGCTCCAGCTAAAAAGGCTACTGCAAAGAAGTAGAAGTTTAAATTAGACCTATTTAGGTTTGGAGGTTTTTAAGTACTTATTTTAAACCCTTACCAAAGTAAAGGCTTACAGTATTGCATAAAAAGAAACACATTATATGGGATTGGAATGGAACCCTATTAAATGATACTCAGTATTGTGTTAGCTGCATGAATAAAGTACTTAGTAATCATCAATTGGAAAACATAACAATTGATATCTACAAAAAACATTTTACTTTTCCAGTGAAAGATTATTACAGGGCTATTGGTTTTGACTTCAATAAAATTGATTTTGAAAAACCAGCACTGGAATTTATTAATGAATATTATTCTGGAATTACTAGCGTAAAACTGCACAAAGGCTGCCATGCGATATTGAATACAATTAATCAAAAAGGAATAAAGCAGCATGTATTATCTGCAATGGAGCATAATATGCTAGTCAAGTCTCTATCAAATTTTGGAATAGATTCTTACTTTGAAAATGTAAGCGGTATTTCTGATCATTATGCTCACAGTAAAGTTGATGTTGGCAAGAAACTAATTTCTGAAATTGGCTGTTCTACGGATGATATAATAATGATAGGAGATACAATTCATGACTATGAGGTGGCTCAGAACCTAGAAATAGATTGTTTACTCATATCCAGCGGACATCAATCCCATGAAAGACTTGAAGCTAGAACAAGTAATATTATCTCGGAGCTTAGTGAAATAGAAGTGTTTCTTGGTTAATCTAAAGATAATAGTTTGTTATTATTGTAATGCTCATGTTACTTTATCTCAGAAACCTTATCCTGTTTTAAAAATTCTTCCTCAGACACACGCTTACCATTTTCATCGTAATAATCCCAGTTGTCAGACTGCACACCATAGTGATAGTTACCTCTTATCTGAAGTTCTCCATCTGGATGGTAATGTAAAAAAGCGCCATGAGGTTTACCATCTACATAATAACTTTCTGTCATCAATATACCATCTTGAAAATACTTAAATAGCTTTCCATTCTTTTTATCATTGCTATAAACAATCACCTCAGCGGGCTGCCCATTATCGGGGTAATAGGTTATGCTTTCCCCTTCCAAAGTGCCATCCTTATATGTTTCAGATGAAATAATTGGATTTTTATCCTCATCAATAAAGTATTTCCAATTACCTTCTTTCTTTTTATTGAAATAAACCCCTTCTGCCATAATATTTCCACTTTTGTAATATGTTGTTGTATTGGCAATAATACCATTATCAGAGTATTCTACAATGGCAGACGTGTCGCCCGTATTAAAGTAGTATGTGAAAGTACCATAGGGTTTATCATTTTTAAACTGACCTTGATATTTCTTTTTACCATTCTCATATGACTTGAGATATGGACCTTCTTTCATTCCATTAGCATCCCGTTTATTTGTCCCCTGTGAAATGGAATAAAAAGGAGTAAGAACTAAGGCTGCTAAAATGATAATTATGTTTCTCATGTTAAAAAAATATTTCGATATAAAATTATTTATTTTATGAACATGCTACCTTTGCATTCAATTAATTTTTTTTGATTTGAACGATTATTCATCCAAACTGTTGGAATCAGCAGTGTCAGAACTCTCTAGATTGCCCGGTATAGGCAAAAAAACTGCATTAAGGTTGGCTCTTCATATTTTAAAGGAAGATAAAGCTTATTCGGAAAACTTAGGTGTTTCGATTATTAATCTCAGAAAAGAAGTTCTATTTTGCAATAAGTGCAATAACCTTAGCGATGCAAATGTCTGTGGAATATGCTCAAACTCAAAGCGAGATGAAACAGTTGTTTGTGTGGTTGAAGATATCAGAGATGTAATGGCGATAGAGAAAACATCGCAGTTCAATGGTCTATACCATGTTTTAGGTGGTATAATAAATCCCATCGAAGGAATAGGGCCCAATGACATTTCCATTTCACACCTAATCAAAAGAGTTAATAATGAGAACTTATCTGAACTAATTTTAGCACTACCAGCAACTGTAGAAGGAGATACAACTAATTACTACATTTATAAATTAGTAAATGAATTTGATATAACAATTACAACAATTGCCCGTGGTGTTGCAATTGGTGATGACCTAGAATACACAGATGAGATAACCCTCGGTCGTTCCATACTAAACAGATTACCATTTAGTGATAGTCATTAGAAGTAATTAGGCAAAAAAGAGTGCTTTAACCACGAGATAACTCCAAATTTTATTTTGAGGAGTAATATTTACAATATTCCTTCAACCCACAATCTTCACACAATGGTCTTCTTGCCTTGCATACATATCTTCCGTGAAGTATAAGCCAATGATGAGCCAAAGGGATAATATCTGTGGGAATATATTTTATTAATTGCATCTCCGTATCCAAGGGAGTTTTTGAATTTGTGGTAAGACCAATTCGAGCGGATACTCTAAAAACATGTGTATCAACAGCCATAGCTGGTTTATCAAAAACAACCGATGCAATAACATTTGCAGTTTTTCTTCCCACACCAGGCAGCTTTTGTAGCTCATTGATATCATCAGGTATGATGCCATTAAAATCCTTGGCTAGCATCTTACCCATGCCACTTAAATGTTTGGCCTTATTATTTGGATATGAGCAACTTTTTATCAGCTCAAAAATGTGTTCTACATTAGCATCTGCCAATTCATTTTCTGTTGGAAAACTCTTGAAAAAATTAGGGGTTATTAGATTAACTCTTTTATCGGTGCACTGAGCTGACAGTATAACAGCAACAAGTAATTCATAGGGAGTGCGGTAATCTAGCTCCGTTTCAGCAACAGGCTGGTGCTCCTTAAAATAATCTATAACAAGTTTATATCTTTCTTTCTTGGTCATACAATTTTCCCTATAGACCAACCCCAAATCCAATTCGTATAACTGGATTTGAATAGGGTGAATACTGAGATTCCAAAACATTAAAAAGTACTGCGATTGTTGCAAAACCTTGACCACCCACTTGCTGATATAAACCTCCTCCAAGAAAAAAACTATTGATTGTACGTCGCATGTTTGTTGTTGGATCATAAGCATACTCAACGCTCAGGACCTCATACTCAGCATGACCAAATAACATTTTAAGAAATCTATATCTCGCAAATAAGCTAGCGCCATAGTCATTGAAACTTCTTTTTCCAATACTCCCTCCCAGATCGTATTTGCTGTAGATATATGTTATTCGTGATCCTACATGAAAATCTTGACTAACCTTATATCCTACCAAAGGTGATATCTCAAAACTACCTCCATAATTCGAGAAACTACCTCCAATCATACCTCCCAGAAACCATGGATTTGGTTTGTGTACTGACTGCTTTGCATCTCCTATATTCTGATACTGAGCGTTAACTGAAGATGCTGATATTACCATTAGTAAAATAATTAGAAATCGCTTTATGGATGTACCTATCATAATTCTTTAATTTTTGAGTGCCATAAAAATACAATAAAAATAAATCTTTTGCGTATGATAATTAGTTCCTCAGAAACAACTAATAATAATATATTTGCACCCGAAGAAGCTTAATACATTTATGAAATATTTCTTTCCTCAAATAAAAGCTATTTTTTTAATCATAGTTGGCACTATGGCTATCTTATATTCTTCATGTAGGAAGGACAACGTAATTGATAACAACCCTTCCATAACACTTAACTTTTCTGCTGACTCAGTAATTTTTGATACGGTTTTCACCTCTCTAGGCTCTGCTACTAAACAACTCAGAGTTTACAACAACAGCAAGAGTAAGATACAGATATCAAGTATTAGTATTGGTATGGGTGATCAATCAGCCTATAGGATAAATGTGGATGGTGAATCTGGATTTATATTTTCAGATATTGAACTAGCCGCAGGTGATAGTCTATATATCTTTGCTAGGGTAACCATTGACCCTCAGAATTTAAATAATCCTTATGTGATTGAGGATGAAATAGAATTTATAACCAATGGAAATAACCAAACCATAAAACTTGTGGCCTGGGGGCAGGATGTCAATTATATAATTGCAGACACATATATCCAGGGTTTACCTCCATTTAAAATAATTGCAGATAGCCTTGAGACAGTCTATTGGAGAAAGGATAAACCATATGTAATATATGGGTTTGCCGTTATTGACTCATATGGAAAGTTGGTAATAGAAGAAGGCTCAAAAGTTTACTTTCACAATAATTCGGGTCTTTGGGCCTATATTGACGGGGTTCTTAATGTTTTAGGAACAATAGAAGAGCCTGTATACTTTCAAGGTGATAGGCTGGAAGATTTTTATGATGATGTACCAGGACAATGGGACCGTATCTGGTTAATGGAGGGAAGACAAGGATTTGATCATATAATTGAGAATGCCAAAATCAAAAATGGGTTTATCGGCATACAAGTTGAATCATTCAGCAGAGTGACAGAAAATAGACTAAAATTAAACAATGTAACCGTGGAAAACATGGATGGCATTGGAATACTTTCGCGAATATTTAGTGTTGAAGCCACAAATACTGTCGTCTCAAATTGTGGCGCATACAACCTCGCTCTCACAGGAGGTGGTTACTATAGTTTCACTCAAAGTACAATTGCAGCATACTGGCCATATTCTGTAAGAAATACTCCATCGGTTTTCATAAACAATTACCTTCTTGATTCCATAGATAATCCGATTCCAATTCCCATAAACTGCAATTTTGACAATAGCATAATTTATGGATCAAATGAAAGTGAATTTGAAACTGATATGACAGGTGATACTGATTCTTTATATTTTTTTAGAAATAGTTTGATAAAAACAACACATGACATAACTAATCCGGACATTTATATTAATGTTCTAAATAATGAAAATCCATTATTTGAAAGCATTGAAAACAATGATTATCGAATCGACACACTTTCTCCTGCAATAGGAAAAGCAGATTTAGCAATAGCATCAACAGTTCCTTTCGACATAATAGGTAACTCTCGTTTACCAGTGCCTGATGTAGGAGCATATCAATTTATTCCTGGTCAAAATGCTGATGATAAAAGTATGGGGCCAGCAAATCATTTGTTACCAATCAAGAAATTAACTTCTATTATTAAAAAAGGTAATTATCCAAAGTTGAAATAAAATATGATTATAGGAATCGGTGGAATAAGTAATTCTGGAAAATCTAACCTTGCAGGCAGATTGAAAAGTTATTTTAAGGATAAAAAGGTCTCTGTGCTATGCCAGGATGATTATGCATTTCCAAAGGATAAAATACCTACGGTAAAAGATCATGTGGATTGGGAACATCCAGATTCGATTGATTATAATTGGTTTCATGAGACTGTTCTAGAACATGACAAAATATTCGACATTGTAATCGTTGAAGGAATTTTCGCATTTCATCATGAGCCAACGAATGCTTTAATGGATATGAAAATATTTCTTTCTTTATCTAAGAACCTATTCATGGTTAGAAAAAGTAATGATTTACGATGGGGTAAGGAACCCGATTGGTATGTAGAACATATATGGAATAGTCATTGTAAATATTGCAGTCATTATTCAGAAATAGATGCCTTAGCAATAAACTCCGGTAATCCTGTTGACTTAAAAGAGGTAATCTCTTTCATGTCTGAATCATCGGTCTAGAGAGAGATGATTTACTAACAATCATTTGCCTACCATTTGCTTAGTCCTACTTATTTTCATTTTTGAATAGTTATAATTTGTAAATTTGTTAAAAACTGAATTAATTGGATTATATTCATCAATACATAAGTGCACTGATATCATTGTCAGTTGATATGGCACCATATCTTATTTTAGGGTTTCTAATTGCTGGTATATTAAAGGTATTAGTGCCGGCGAATATAATGACAAAATATCTTGGGAAAAGCAACACATCGTCAGTCATAAATGCAAGCTTGTTTGGTATACCATTACCATTATGTTCTTGTGGTGTTCTTCCAACGGGAATCTCTCTGTATAAAAATGGTGCTTCGAAGGGATCATCAGTGTCATTTCTAATATCCACGCCTCAAACCGGAGTAGATTCGATATTAGTAACTTGGTCTATGCTTGGGTTACCATTGGCAATTATAAGACCCATAACAGCATTCTTTACAGGTGTTGCTGGGGGTATACTAACAAATAAATTTGATAGTACAAGACTATCAATTAAAACTGAAGTTAATCAAGAGAAAAAAAGTAAGGGCTCTAGTTTAAGAGAAATATTTAGGTATGCTTTTATAGAAATGGTTGATGATATAGCAAAATGGCTAGTTATCGGACTTCTAATTGCAGCTTTTATTACAGTTGCTGTACCCGATGAATTTTTCAATGAATTCAATATTACAGGCCTAACTGGTATGGTATTAATACTTGTTGTTTCCATACCCCTCTATATCTGTGCAACAGCATCGGTTCCCATTGCAGCTGTGTTGCTTTTAAAAGGTCTTTCTCCAGGAGCCATACTAGTATTTCTCATGGCAGGACCAGCCACAAATGCAGCTACAATTACTGTTATTGGAAAAAATCTTGGCAAAAAAACACTTATAGTCTATATGGCCTCTCTGATAATTGGGTCACTATTATTCGGACTATTGATTGATAACTTTCTTCCGCATGAATGGTTTATGCCCATGGCATCAATGATGGGAGATCATCAGCACGAAATATTACCCATGTGGTTAAGTGTTTCTTCTGCAGTATTACTTTCATTATTTATTTTTTATAGCTTCCTCAAATCATTCCATCAGTGGTTTAAGAGAAAAACTAATAATCAAAAACTCGCTGATATGAAATATTTAGATGATATTTCAATAGGTGTTGATGGTATGACATGTCAGAAATGTAAGGCTAAAATTGAGGCTGGTTTAAATTCATTAGATGGTGTAGCAATTGTTGATGCTGATGTTGAGGCAAAGTCAGTATCAATCAAAGGGGAACACCTTGATCTAAAAAAGATTGAGAATAAAGTAACAGAGATGGGATATAGTTTTAAGGGGATAAATCCCAATTAGACTTTGTATTATTCTTCTACAAAAATTGTTTTAATCTAAACAGGTTTTAGCTAACCTTCACTTATTCTTTAAACTTAATTATCTATAATGCTATCAACTCCATTATTGGTTGGATATTGGAATACTTTGAGATTAAACTCAGGTATTACCGCAAGAATATGATCAAAAATATCTGCTTGTATGTCCTCGTATTCACCCCAATCAATAGTTGTTGTGAATACATATAATTGCATAGGTAAACCCTTTTCTGTTGGTTGAAGATGCCTAACCAGAAAAGTCATATCATCATGAATATCTGTTCTTTGTTTCAAGTATTCTTTTAAATATTCTCTGAATATTCCAATATTAGTTTGCCTTCTTCCATTTACCGTTACCGTGGTATCTATATTGTTTTTCTTGTTAAAACTTACAATTTCTTTCTCTCGATTTGTAACATAACATGCCAAAACATCTATCTTGGAATATTCTTCAAGCATTTTTTCATCGCAAAACCTCACACTATTCATATCAATGTTTATGGAACGCTTTATTCTTCTACCGCCGGAATCTTCCATTCCCCGCCAATTCTGAAAGGATTCTGATATTAGGCTATAAGTAGGAATGGTGATTATAGTTTTATCAAAATTTTGAACCTTAACTGTGGTCAAGTTTATCTCCATAACTGTGCCATCAGCACCGTATTTGGGCATGGTAATCCAATCTCCTATGGCAATCATTTTATTAAAAATCAGCTGAAGCCCACCAACAAACCCAAGTATAGGGTCACGGAATATCAACATTAAAACAGCCGATAAGGTACCAAGGCCTACTAATATTGAACTTATATCCTTGTTAAACAAATAACCAATAATGCCTAAAAGAGTAATTATGTAAACAATAATTTTAAGAACCTGTATTATCCCAGAAATTGGATGATTCTTAGCGATGTTGAACCTATTATAATAATCATTTGCCGTTGACAAAACACTTTGAAAAATCAATGCTAGGATGATGTAAAGAAAAATAATAACCAACCCTTCTATGAATACATCTGCAGGTTCAGCAATAAATAATTTACTTTCCAAAGCAAAATACATAAGTACAATGGGCGATAAGTATGATATACGAATGAAAAACTTGTTTTTTATTAGTAAATCATCAAAGTGATTGTTAGTTCTGTGCGCAATAGGTCTTATTACCTTTCTGAGCACTATTACTGTTATTTTGTAAAGGAGGTATGAAGCTACTATTAATAATAGATATCCAAAAATTGTAAAAAGCACTGCTGATACATGATCTGATATACCCATCCCTTTGAGAAAGTTGATAATGTAATTCTTTGTTTCTAACAACATAGGAGGAAATATTTTAGACTATTTTAGTTTGGAGTAGGCTTTCTCGTAATATTTTCTGATTTTAGCAAGTCTTTCTACGTGTCTATCTTGATCATAAATACGCACAAAGTCTATTAATCCAGATGTGTCATAAACACTAAGCTGAGCAGCATCAAAAACCATATCATGGACATTATACTTAATATTCTTTGTTATCTCTTCGAAAACTTCCCATTTGGGATATCCATCTACCATTAAATAAAAGAATTCATTCATATTGAGATCTTCGTATATTCCATCGTCTACTTTTTTAAGATTGAAAAATTTACGAATGTAAATTTTACTCTCGTAAGGTGATATTCTACGTGACTTCTTAAATTCTATTCCTTCATCAATGAAGTAATTAATTATTTCACCTGCCATATCGTATGACAAATCTTTAAATCTAATAATATTCACTGGCTTATTCTCAATAAATAGTGTACCAGGAACAGCATCAAAATTAATTTTACAAATCCTTTTGATTTTTTGTGTTGATCTTATAATTTGTTCATCATGATACTTAACTCTTGTCACAACAAATAATGCTTCCGGCTCTAGTTTATCTGGTATGGTAGTTCCATGATATCCAGGGAAAGGCTGCAATGACTCTAAAATCAACGCTTTACTTTTTGTTTCATGCACTACTGATGCAAGTTTCTCTCTCTTTAAAATTGTTCCAACTGTACGTATAATATCATTGCTCATAATAAACCCTTTAATTAATTGTGATGTGCTAAGATAATAAGAAATTATCTTGTATCACACCTTTTTGATGAGATTGATGAATAATTCTTGGTCCTGTCTGGGAGTTATTGAGTTGTATGCAGTATCCATTATTTTGATGTCGAAATTCGACTCAAATAG
>JABJIE010000048.1 GCA_018661505.1 Lentimicrobiaceae bacterium | reverse complement strand
GGATAATGTTCACATAATCAAGGACAACATGTTTGAACTTCCTCCATTGTTTAGACTAATTCAAGATCAATCAGGAACACCCTGGGATGAGATGTATAAAGTTTTCAACATGGGTCATAGGATGGAGCTATACATACCCAGAGAAATCGCAGCAGATATAATAAATATATCCAATGAGTTTGGTATAGAAGCACAAATTATTGGTAGGGTTGAAAAATCTGATTCAAAAAAATTAACGATTATCTCAGAATTTGGAACATTTCAATATTAGAAAAATTAACTTCCATCTTTTTTTAAGACCTTGCCTTAATGCAAAGACCATTCTAATTGATGATTTAGCCAGCATTTTGAGCAAATTTATTAATCCCCATATATTTTAGAACTTAGCTAGTATATAATTAGAAAGAATAATTATCTTTACATATGCTAAAGAGGTATTTATGAAAAATGTAGTAATTTTTGGGGGTACTGGTTTCATAGGTAAACAATTGGTTAATCGTTTAAAAAGTGATTATAAAGTAATTGTTTTTTCAAGGCACAAAAGATCTACATCAGAGTTATTTGATAGCAGTGTTTCAATTGCAAGGCTTAAACGTACAGATATATCCAAAATAGTAGAACATATAGATGGAGCAAAAGCAATCATAAATTTGGCAGGTGAAAATGTTGGCAAGAGATGGACTAAGGTTAGGAAACAAAAAATTACAAATAGTCGACTTGATATTAACAGCATGATCGTAAGAGCAGTAAGGTCATGCAATACAAAACCAGAAGTGCTCATTCAAGGGTCGGCAATAGGTTTTTATGGGTTTAGCAGAATCAATTTTGATATTGATGAAAGTAACTCCAAGGGTAAAAGAGGATTTCTAACTAAACTATCCATAAGTCATGAAGAATCAGTTGAACAGCTTGAATCGATAATAAGAGTTGTATACTTAAGAACCGGTCTCGTTCTTGGCAGCGATGGAGGGGCGCTTCCTAAGATGCTTAAACAATATAATTTATATGTAGGAGGTAGGTATGGAAATGGAAAGCAATGGAACTCATGGATACATATAGAAGATGAAGTTAGAGCTATAATTTATCTTCTTGAAAATGAAAATTGCCAAGGACCATATAACCTAACGGCTCCCAATCCTGTAATAAACAAGGTTTTTAGTTCGACTTTAGCTAAGGTTTTAGGAAAACCAAATATTTTTCCAGCTCCAGCCTTTGCATTGAGACTCATACTTGGCAGTATGGCTAATGAACTATTGCTAAGCGGAGTTAAAGTAATTCCTAAGAGACTACTTGAAGACGGCTTTAATTTTAAATTCAGTAACCTTACTGATGCTTTAAGAGATATTACAAAAAATTAACACTCTGGAACATGAGATTTATAGGAAATCTGGTTTGGCTCATTTTTGGTGGTCTTGCCATTGCGATAGAATATTTTGCAGCAAGCTTAGTTCTTTTTATAAGCATAATTGGAATTCCATTTGGAATACAAACAATAAAACTTGGTTTATTGGCAATATGGCCCTTTGGCAGTGAGGTAGTTAAAGTAGATGAACCCTCTGGCTGCATTAACTCGATAATGAATTTTATTTGGTTTTTTATAGGAGGGTTTTGGATCCTACTAACCCATTTAGTATTTGGTGTGCTATTGTTTATAACAATCATAGGAATACCATGGGCTAAACAACATTTTAAACTTGCAGGTTTGGCTCTTACGCCATTTGGTAGAGATATTATCTCAAAATAAGCGTCTTAAATAATATTATTTTGTAATATCGCACAATAGTTTTGATGATCATGAATTTACCCCTTTTAGTTGAGACAGAGGCCGTTTCGTATGTTATTGGCGATGGTGCAATCGAAAAATCATTTAGTAGGTTGGATGAATTTAATCGAATCTTCATAATAATGGATGATAATGTTGAAGAACATTGCTTACCTGTTTTAAAACAAAAATTGCCTTCTTTAAATATTTCCGGAACTATCACAATAATTAGTGGAGAAGAAAATAAATCTATACACCAACTGATATACATTTGGAATGAACTAACTCGGCTAAACATAGGACGTGATGATTTGATACTAAACCTTGGTGGTGGAGTGCTAACTGACATTGCTGGTATGGCAGCAGCAACATTTAAAAGAGGTGTTCAATTTATAAATTACCCAACCACCTTATTGGGAATGGTAGATGCAGCAATAGGTGGTAAAACAGGCATCGATTTTTCAAGATTTAAAAACCAGGTAGGTTTATTTATAAATCCAGCATGTGTAATAATAGATCCAATATTTTTAAAAACTCTTGAAAAACTCCATTGGCAATCAGGATTTGCCGAGGTTCTTAAATACGGACTGATTATGGATAGAGAGTTATGGCAAAAACTTGAAGGTAAAAATTATCTTGAAATAAATGATTGGAGCCCAATAATATCAAAGGCAGCTAAAGATAAGATTGATATTGTTAGATTTGATTCATTGGAAAAGGGAATTCGTAAGAACCTTAACTTCGGCCATACGATAGGGCATGCTCTGGAGTCCTTTTACCTTAATTCTGAGAATCCGGTAACTCATGGCAAAGCTGTGGCTGCTGGAATGATATGTGAAGGATGGATATCTTCAAAAGTTTTTGATCTTGAATGCAAGAGCTTGGAGAGCATTGTTAAAATGATTGACCATAATTTTAAAAGATTTAGTTTTGGTAAGGAAGATATTTCTCAGATAATGGAATTAATGAAACAAGATAAAAAGATCAGAGATAATAAACAAAAGTTCAGTTTACTCAGAAAAATAGGTAAGGCTGTTCACGATGTTGAAATTGAAGATAAAATGATAATTGAAAGTCTTGAATTTTATATTAATCGTAAAAAGTGTAACAATTGAAGTTCCATTTAAAAATGAAATCACAGGATATATCGGGTAAGATATCAATCGGTGGTTCTAAAAGTATTTCTAATCGACTTCTAATAATCCGCAGCATTGCAGATAGCAATATTGATATTGATAATATTTCATTATCTGATGATAGCCAGAATTTATTGGATCTTCTTGAAAAAATTCGTGACGGTGAGAAATCCAACATACCAGTGATACTGGATATTAAGAACACTGGCACTGCGGCCAGGTTTTTGACGGCATACCTTACAACAATAGAAGGGGCATGGTTTATTACAGGAAAAGACAGAATGAGACAACGCCCTATGAATGGACTCGTTGATGCTCTCCTAGAATTAGGTGCTAATATTTCCTATGCAGAAAAAACAGGGTTTATTCCCATAAAAATAACTGGTGCTAATCTTAGAGGAAATGAGATTAGTATCGATGTATCTCAAACAAGTCAGTTTTTAAGTGCTATAATGATGATTGGTCCATACCTGGAAGAGGGAATAAGAATTAGGATGCAAAATAAGCCAGTTTCAATGCCATATGTTGAAATGACACGTATTTTAATGCAACAATTTAATGCCAGTGTTAATATATCTTCAAATATAATAGATATAAAACCTAGTCATTATAAATTTCGCAGAATTACAGTTGAACCTGATTGGAGCTCTGCATCCTACTGGTACGAATTAATAGCCCTCTCAAAAGATGGGAAAATAGAACTTCCAGGATTTTCAAAAGATAGTATACAGGGAGATAGCATATTGGCTGAGGTATATGAAAACCTAGGTGTAACAACAACATATACAAATGATGGAATAGTAATTGAGAGAAATTTAGAGCCAAAGTCCATGTTTTCATTTGATTTTAGTGGTAGCCCCGATATTGTTCCATCGGTTTTGACAACATGTGCAGCATTGGAAATAAAGTCAGAGTTTAAAAATATTAGCCATCTAAAGCATAAGGAATCAGACAGAATTAATGCTTTGACCATTGAGCTACGAAAAATTGGCGCTATCATAACCCAAAGTGGTAATAATTTGATCCTTAAATCAGGTGGAAAATTATCCAATAAAATTAATTTTGACACACATAATGATCACAGAATGGCAATGGCTTTTGCTCCTTTAGCTTTAAAGTTTCCAGAAATTACCATTGATAACCCTTATGTTGTCAATAAATCCTATCCAGAGTATTGGGATGAAATTAAAAAACTTAATTTTGCGTTTCTTAAATTAACAACTGATTAAATTAAATTATTTTGAGCAAGCCACTTGAAGTTGATATTTTTATACCCTGTTTCATTGATCAGGTTTATCCAGAAACTGGATTTAATATGATAAAAGTATTGGAAAAAGCTGGAGTCAAAATTAATTATAACCCCAACCAAACATGCTGCGGACAAATAGCCTTTAATGCTGGATTTTGGGATGATGCAAAAAAATTAGGAGAGAAGTTTATCAAGGATTTTGATAATGGCAGAATGATAGTTGGGCCCTCAGCTTCATGTATAGGTTATGTAAGGAATGGTTTTGATGAACTATTTTACAATGGTGCCTATCATAATGAATACAAGCAATTACAAAGATCTATTTTTGAGATAACAGACTTTCTTGTTAATGTAGTTAAAGTAACTGACCTGGGATCTGTTTTTGAGCACAAGGTCACTTTTCATGATTCATGTGCTGCACTAAGAGAATACAAATTAGGTAATGAACCAAGAATATTGCTTAAAAATGTTTCTGGTTTGGAACTTGTAGAAATGGAAAATTGTCATGAATGTTGTGGATTTGGAGGTACATTTGCAATTAAATTTGAACCCATCTCTACTGCTATGGCGGAGCAGAAAGTACATGATGCCATCAATACAGGAGCAGAATATTTAATATCAACCGATAGCTCATGTCTCATGCATCAATATGGTTATATTAAGAAACATAACTTGCCACTAAAAGTTGCTCATATTGTTGATGTTCTAGCATCTGGAATTTAGTTACCTAACCGATAATACGCTCTCCAAATCTTCTTTTCTAACAGGCTTTGCTAATATTTTCTTCTCCCTATCAAGAACTAAAACTGTTGGTGTCGCAACTATGCCATATTTTTCGATTATGGGTCCATACCAACCCTTAAGTTCAGCAATATTTATCCAATTGTAGTCATTATGACTTAAACTTTCTTTTAAAACCTCTTCATTATCATCAATGGAAATAGCAATTACTTCAATTTGATTTCCTTTTTTATAATAATTATTTATGATGGGTAATATATCATCGCAATGTGGACACCAACTTGCCCAAAATACAATTACCGTTGTTTCAGCTTCAATTGCATACAGATCAATGTCAATGCCATTTATATCTTTAACTTTGAATTCTGGAGCCAGCTGACCTATGGCTAATTTTTTAATTAACTCGAGTTTCTCCTGTAGATTTAACTTTCGCTCTGTATTCTCGCAGAAATCATTAAGAGTATTTGCGTTGGCGATATACTCAAGGCCTTTTTCAAAACCAATGGATTCAAAACCAGATATTAGAAAGTCAACCACATGTTCATAAACTTCTTGATTTGAAGATGCATATTTAAATATTGTATCAATACTTATTAGCATTAAATTTTCCAATTCCTCCTGAGATGTTGCATATTTTTGATTTAGACTCAAATAGCCTACAACCTTTGAAGTAAGTACTGTACTATTAATTAACATACTATCACTAAAATCTACATTATCAAAAAAATGAGTCTTTAGATAATCATCTTTTTCTAGAGCATTCAGTGTTGGATCTGGAATTATTGGTCTATCACTAGAAATAAATTTTGCAGCAAATGTAAGGTTGTTGTCAGAAGTTAGTTTATCTACTCTATCATTTAACTGTTTTCTTAAAAATTCATACTGGTTTATTGCCTCAACATAAAGTTTATCATTTGGTGGATAATTCTGAATAAAGGCATTTATTACTTTAACCTTGTAAAGATTATCACTCTTTAGCCTCAAATAATCGTAGTATATCAGGTTCTCCACCGAAGAGATTATCTGTATTGCGTCAACATTATCAATCTCTGAAGTGGTAAACTGAATGTCTTCGTAGTTATAAATAAGCTCAACCGCTTTACCAGTACCTTTAATTATAAGATACATACCAGCATCTCTTGATTCAGGCATATTAAAGATAAATGATCCTGTAAGATCAGTTAGAGCAGTATCTACCGTTATTTTTCTTTCCCCCATTAGCCTCATCAGGTATACATTCTCATTTTCTAATCCTGAAATGGTTCCACTTATCCTGTTGGATTGGGAATTAACACTTAAAACACTCAGAAAAAACAATAAAATAAATAATAATCGTAGCATAGGTCCAAATTATTTCTCAAAGTTAAACAAAACACTTAATTTTATGGGCCAAACATAATGTAAAATCAATGGATTATATTAGGTTAGAAATATCAGAGAACATCGCCACAATAACACTCAAGAATGATGAAAGAAGAAATTCCCTTTGTGAACGAATGCTTTCAGAACTTGAAGCCACGTTTATTGAATTGGAATCCCAGGATATAAGGGTTGTAATATTAAAAAGTAATTTGGATGCAAAGGTATGGTGCGCAGGATTAGATATAAAAGAGTTACCTAACGCTGGAAAAGATCCCCTACCCTATAGCCATCCTCTGGAATCATTAATGCGTAAAATTGAGAACTTTAATGCTCCTGTAATTGCTATGATAACTGGATCTGTGTGGGGAGGGGGAATGGACCTTGCTCTAACATGTGATTTTATTATTGGATCTCCAGAGTGTTCATTCGCAATTACTCCTGCAAAAATAGGTGTGCCATATAATGTTTCCGGTTTAATACACTTTTTAAATGTTGTTGAAATGAATATTGCAAAGGAACTGTTTTTTACCGCAAAACCAATGATGTCTGAACGAGCATATATCATTGGCCTCATCAATCATTTAATTGATAAAGATAAAATAGAAGAATTTACATATGATTTGGCAAATACTATCTGCAACAACTCGCCCCTCAGTATTGGTGTAATTAAGAAACAACTTAACCTACTTGGTAAAGCTAAGCCATTATCACCCGATATGATGGAAGATATCAATGAATTAAGGTTTAAGGCGTATACAAGCCATGATTTTGCCGAAGGAAAGTTGGCTTTTTTGGAAAAGCGTAAGCCTTTATTTAAGGGTGAATAAATCATAGTAGTAATGACTACTAAACGAATAAAGGGCTAAATTGTATTGTTCAAAACAATATTTAAAATGTCTATCCCAAAGATTATAGTTCTTAAGGTTTAGAATCTCATATTTATAACCCTATTGCATTTTAGCTTTATAATTATTCATAAACCTTTTGATGTAGAGTTCCATATTTTCCTCAGGCATAGGAAGATGCACATATGCAATTGTCCCATCTGGATTTATGAATATATATGTTGGAAACACTCTAATATTATAATCCTCTAGAAGCAAAATATTATCATTAAGATCTACAATTGGCCAATTGTACTTCTGATCCTTTGCAAATTTAATAAGATCATCATTTGCTTTGTCAGTGACGACACTAATAACATCAAATCCTATTTGATCTTTCATGTCATTAATAAGATTCATATGATACTCGCACATTTTGCAATCATTATCTACAAATGCTAATAGCACAAATTTACCTTCATAGCCTTTCAATGATATGTTATTTCCATATGTATCTTGCAACTCAATATTAGGAGCTATTGTTCCACTCTCAAGCGATGTCAACACACTTATATAATTACCGGCTATTTTACGATTTTCATAAAAACTAGAATTTGCTGATATTATATTTAGCTTTTCAATGATTGACCCTTTGTTAACATTTCTGTCATAATAATATCTGGACATTAACAACATAGATGCAAGCTCAACTACTCTAGTATCTTTTGATAAAAGTGTATCTTTAGATATTAGGTCTATTAGTGGAGTGATTGATTTAGAATAGTTTAGCACTGGAATTAAATCTTCATATCGAAAGACTTTTTCAGAGTTAAAATAACTCTTGAAAAACTCCTTAAAGAAATCACAATATTGAATATTAAAATAGAGAACTGGTTTATTAATAAAATATTCCTGTAAAACTTCCCTATTGTTTTTAATTCTACTAAGCCATTTAAGTGAAGCTAAGGTGTAATTAACGTAGTTATCAAAATAAGCTAGATCATCATTGGAATAATTTTCGTTTATATAATCAATAAAACTATTTACCACAGAGTTATCTTTGGTTCTGTATATTCTATTTACATTGTTATAAATAAAATCATTGTATTCAATATTAAACTTCTCTATGGAGGTTTGTAAACCTCCATCATCTGCAAATACTTCAAACATTAGTGGTAGCCTATCGAAAACAGAACCCCTGTTTAAATTGGAGTCCGAAGAAATTTCAAATCTGTAACTTGAACCAGGAGTAAGATAGAACTCACCTTTATCCAGTTCCAAAGCAAGAAATGCAAACTGAGAATTATCAATATTCAATTTAAATGCAAAATCTCCAAATGGGTCTGTAAGAGAAGATGCGATAGTTTTTTCAAGACCGGAGAAAAGGTCATCATAAACAATAACACGAACAAGTTTATCAGGCTTACCTTGTGCATTCCCTGTGATAATAGTTGTTTGTGAACTTAAATTTATGGTTATTAATAAAAACAGAACTATACAATATCTAATCATCAAACTATTTTTAGGTCCGGTATTATTTCACTTATATATAATCATGTG
The DNA here is from genome assembly GCA_018661505.1 of Lentimicrobiaceae bacterium. GTDB lineage: Bacteria > Bacteroidota > Bacteroidia > Bacteroidales > F082. Next base: position 8,718 of record JABJIE010000048.1, on the reverse strand, counting down.
AGAAAAGTGATATTAAGTTTACTAACATCCATTTTAAAAGATAAGCAGGTGAGTAAAACTAAAATATTACTTCAGGTGGTATCAATCCATCTGCACTTCCTCCATTTCTTATGACATCTCTAACGATGCTTGAGGATAGTGGAGTATATTTTGCCTCAGTAAGAAAGAAGACCGTTTCAATATTATCTGAAAGCTTTCTATTAATTTGTCCTATTCCTCTTTCAAATTCAAAATCAGCAGAAGTTCTAAGACCTCTCAAAATAAATTTTGCATTTACCTCATTACAAAACTCAACTGTTAGGCCTGAGTATGATTTAATTTCGACTTTAGAATCTTTTGAAAAAATATCATTGAGCCAATTCATTCTTTGCTCAAGAGTAAACATACTTTTCTTCTCAGAATTAACACCTATGCTAATTATAATCTTATCGAATAAAGGAAGTGCCCTCCTAATAACCGATACATGCCCTAATGTAACAGGATCAAATGAACCAGGAAAAACTGCTATTCGTTCCATAAGTCTTTGAATTATTATGTAAAGATAGATTATTTAGTTAAAAAAATGCTAAAACTTACTTCTAGCATAGGGAGTAAGATTCTGTGAAGCAAAATCATTATTTAGATATTTAAAATATCCTGCAATGGCTATCATTGCGGCATTATCAGTTGTAAATTTAAATGGTGGAATAAATGTTTTCCAACCATTTTCTATTCCAGCTTTTACAATTGCTTCTCTTAATCCCGAGTTTGCTGAAACCCCACCAGCAATGGCAATTTGGTTGATCCCTGTTTGAATTGCAGCCTTTTTAAGCTTGTCCATTAATATTTCAATTATTGTGGATTGAATGGCTGCACTTAAGTCAGCTTTATTATTTTCTATGAAATAATCATCTTCCTTCAATTTATCCCTAAGAAAATATAATATTGATGTTTTCAAACCACTAAAACTATAATTAAGATCAGAAATTCTTGGTTTGGGGAAATTAAAAGCTCCTGGGGTTCCTTCATTGGCAAGCCTATCAATCTCTGGACCACCCGGATATGGTAATCCCATTATTTTTGCTGCTTTATCAAAAGTCTCGCCTGCGGCATCATCTATGGTAGCTCCAATTATTTCCATATCTGAAGGGCTTGTTACTCTAACTATTTGAGTATGTCCACCTGAAACCGTTAGGCATATAAAGGGAAAAATAGGATTATTGGAATTGCTCTCATCATCAATAAAATGAGCCAGAATATGTGCCTTTAAATGATCAACTTCTATGATTGGCACATCCAGTGCCATTGCAAATGATTTTGCAAAAGAAGTACCTACTAGTAATGATCCCAGAAGACCTGGTCCTCGGGTAAAAGCCACAGCACTCAATTGTTTTTTGGTTATCTTTGCCTCTTTCAGAGCAACATCAACAACGGGTATTATATTTTGCTGGTGCGCTCTTGACGCCAACTCGGGAACAACGCCTCCATAAGTGCTATGAACCTTTTGATTAGCAATAATATTGGAAAGAACCCGTGTGTTTTGTATTACTGCTGCAGAAGTATCATCACATGATGATTCAATGCCTAATATATATGTCATTTGAAGAAAAATTCTAGAGACAAAAATATTAAAAATAAACTATTAAGGATCTTATTTCATATCCTTTTAGTGGTTGTTGCCATTCCTATTTTACTAACCATAGTATTTCAAATTCCAGCAGTACAAACTACAGTTGCAAGATATGTAACATCTGCAATATCCAAAGACATAGATCAAACGATTGATATTTCAGCCATAAAAATCAGTTTATTTAGCGGAGTTACAATAAATGATCTAGAAATCCTTGATCACCATGACAATGTTTTAATCAGCATAAACCAACTCTCAGCAGCACCAGTCCTATCAAAACTCAGCTTCACTAATCTTCATTTCATTAATATAAAAGTTGATGAAGCCACATTTAACATGGGCTCCTACAAAGGTGAAAGCTCCGATAATTTAAGTCAATTGATAAATAACTTTAGTAGTGAATCAAATGATAGCAAAGGTGAGTTTAAAATGTTTTCCAAGTCAATTGTATTAATGAACTCGAAATTCAACCTCTTTAATCAAAACAGAGATTACAGCCCAGGAGAAAATATGATGGACTATGCAAATATGCTTTTTGATAGTATAAACATAAGCATCCATAATTTTAGACTTATCAACGATTCACTGCATTTCAAAATATTAAATCTATCAACAAAAGAAATTAGCGGACTTGATATCAAAGATCTTTCTGCAGATTTTACAATTAGCTCATCATGCTTAGAAGCTAACCAAGCAATTATAAATGTAAATGAATCTGAATTAGATGTTGATTTTAGGATGAAATACAATAACTATAAATCTTTGAGTTATTTTATTGACTCTGTTGATATGTATGGGAATATCCGTCCCTCAAAAATAAACATTGCTGATATTGGTCATTTTTCAGATATATTATTTCAAATGCCAAATGAGATTGGTGTTACTGGAGAAATGCATGGAAAAGTAAGTAACCTAAGCACAAAAGATGTAAGAATTAAGTATGGAAAAAACACAAGGATATCAGGCGATATAAGTTTTAAAGGCCTTCCTGATTTTTTCTCATCACTAATCATAGCAGAAAATATCATAATATCAACAAATACAGGAGATATTAAGAGCTTTGATTTACCAATTTTAGAAAAACCCATTGACCTTACTAATATTGTAAAAGAAGACAAACAAATATCATTAATGGGTAATTACAATGGGTATTATGAAGATTTTAAAAGTAACATAGAATTATCCTCTTACTATGGTAGCATAAACTCTGATATTAATTTCAATACTGTTGATGGACTAATTAATTTTAATGCAAAACTTACATCCGACAGCTTGAATATTGGCAAGTTATTAGACATGAACGACATATTAGGAAAAACTAGCTTTAATATTCAAGCAAGTGGCTCAGGGTATTCACTGGAACAAATGAAGTATCAACTGAATTGCAATCTAACCAAATCGGATTTATTTGGGTATGAATACAGTAGAATCGGAATCAAGGGATTATACTTTAGTGACTCTATAAATGCAGACCTGAGGATTGGTGACAAAAACCTAATGATGGAGGCTTTAGTAAAAGCAGATATTGATGGTGAGCCAGCATTTAAGGTAAATGCAAATATAGTTCGAGCAAATATGGATAAGCTAAAACTCATAAGTGGATATCAATTTGCTTTTAGTTCTGAGGTAGATATTGACATTAAGGGCACTGACTTGAGCACATTGAATACAGACATTTCATTAATGAATAGCATGTTATTTTTTGATGATAATCAATATCAAATTGATAGTATTAATATATCAAAGCATACCAATACTGAAATGTTTACAAGTGCCAAGATATCATCCGATATTCTTGATATGAATGCTGAGGGTTATTATGATATTGAAACTGTAACTAATAGTTTCTATAATCTGGTAGACAATTATTACAATATAATAAAGGTTAAAGATAAGACCGAAAAAAACACCAACAAGAACATTAAACTAAACCTCACCATTAATGACCCTCGAATATTTACGGAACAGTTCTTAATGGGAGTTAATATTGCAACAAACACTTCCTTAAACTCAGATTTTGATTTTACAAATCATAAAATTGACCTTAATCTTAACTCTGACCAATTAAACATTAATACGGTTAGAGCAGATACTGCCAATTTTAATATCACTACTATTGGAGACTCATTAATCGGAGAATTCTCAATAGTAAATTTCATCTTAAAAGATAGTTCCGCAAATGACAGCCTCGTACTTGGAATTGATAATTTTAATGTATCATCAAAAATATATCAGGACTCAATAATTTATGGAATAAACTGGAATAACAGAAATCAAAGTCAAGCAAATAGTGGTATTTTGGAGGGTTATTTTTCAAAGGTAGAGGACTCAACAAAACTTAGCATATATAAAGCTGATGTGTTTATAAATGATGTCCGATGGAGTATCGACAGCAATAATTTGGTAACAATTTTTAATGATAGAGTTTTATTCCATGATTTTAATATAAATGCAGGGCCATCTAAATTTAGTTTGCTTGGAATAGTTCCCAGAAGCGAAAATGATTCTTTAATTGCTAAATTCTATGACTGGGATCTTTCAACCTTTAATATTGTCACAGAACCATACAATCTAAGACTCTATGGGCAAGTTAATGGTGAGCTTAAGTTGGGAATGGTAAGAGATAATCCAACATTATCCTCCAATATTAATATAAATAAACTGGGAATAAATGATGAGACTCTAGGAGATGCAGAGATTATTAACACATGGAACAACTCATCAAACACTGTTTTTATCAATACAAATATTGTAAGAGAAGGAGATGTTGGGAAGGGAAATATATTCAGTGCCAATGGATCTTACCAACCATTCAAGAAGAAGGACAATCTTAAAATAGATATCTCATTTAATAGATTTAAACTTCATACCATAGAACCTTTCCTAAGTGATTTTATTAATGATTTAGAAGGAAGTTCGAGTGGGGATCTAAAACTGCGTGGTAGTGTTAAAGAGCCTATTCTTACTGGCAATGCTAACCTTGATAGAGCTGGGTTAAGAGTTGTATACCTTAACACAAAATACTCCTTTACAAACTCCTTAGAATTTGTAAAAAATGGTATTGAATTTGACAAACTTGTAATATATGACACCTTGGGTAATAAGGCACAGATAAATGGTAGTCTTAAACATGAGTTTTTTTCAGACCCTAATTTTGATATAAGCATAGCAACCAATGGCTTATTATTTTTTAACACATCTGAAAATATGAATGATTTATATTATGGATCAGCAATATGTTCTGGAAAAATTGATATTAAAGGTAGCCCAAGTGATATAGACCTCAAAATACACGTTGATACAAAAAAAAACACTTCTGTGGTATTGCCATTGGATTATTCTGTTGAGATATCAGATAAGGATTATATAATATTCACAAAGAAGGATGTTGACTCCATCAGTGATGCGGAATCAGTAGTGATTTTGAATAAGAACAAAGGTGATAAACTCAAGTACAATATAAATGTTGGCCTTAATGTAACCCCTGTTGCTCAAGTGGGAATTAACCTACCCGACGACATGGGAAAAATAACAGCTAGAGGAAGCTCCAATCTTGCGATTGATGTTAACTCCAATGGCAAATTTAGCCTTGTTGGCGACTACATTGTTCAAGATGGTCTATTTCAATTCAGAATTGGCAATTTGGTTAGCAAAAGGTTTGAGTTAGTTCAAGGTGGTCGTATTTCTTGGTCTGGCAACCCCTACTCTGCAAACGTAAATATCAGAGGGCTATATAAAGTAAAGACAAGTTTGGCAAGTTTGGGCATACAGATGGATACAACTGCAAGCTATAAAAACAAAGTTACAGTTGAGTGTTATGTAGTTTTAACTGATGAACTATTGAATCCTAATATTAAATTTGAAATAGCAATTCCTGACCTAGACCCTGATTATCAAAGAGCTGTATTTTCAGAGCTTGATACAACTAACACTGCCATGATGAATCAGCAAATGATATCACTTTTAGTTTTAGGAACCTTTAGTTTCAATAATGCCTCCAGTGTAAGCTTGCAAAGCTCCTACTATAATGTTATTGCAAACCAATTAAGTTCTATGCTTTCTCAGATAAGTAAAAATGTGGATATTGGTTTAAATTATAAACCTGGTGACAATGTTTCTCAAGAGGAATTTGAGCTTGCTTTATCAACACAGTTATTTGACGATAGGTTAACAATAGATGGTAATTTTGGCATGACCTATGATAGATCAGAACAAAGTGCAAGTAATATAGTTGGTGATGTTGATGTTGGTTATAAGCTTACTCCAGATGGTCAATGGATATTAAAGGTATTTAATCATTCAAATGTAAATTCATGGTATAACTATAGTGGATATGATCAAACATCTCCATATACGCAGGGAGTTGGCATAGCCTTTATAAAAGACTTTAATAACATCCGCGAACTTTTCGAGTCAAAGAAGAAGAAAGAAAAGCAGCCTAATAATGATACAAATAAAGAATCGACAAAACCAGATGAGCCTACTAATTAATGTATAATATCAAATATATTTTTGTTAAGTTTAGAGAAGTTAATTAATTCGTTAGATGTCATTAGATGTTTATAAATCATCAGCTGGATCAGGTAAAACAACAACCCTTGTTAATGAATATCTGAAGATTGCACTGAAGAATCCTCATAGTTTCAGGCATATTCTTGCAATTACATTTACCAATAAGGCAGCAAATGAGATGAAAGAAAGGGTCATCTCAGTTTTAAAAGAATTATCTTCAAAAGACATAAAAAACTCTCCTAAGTTATTTGACCTAATACAATACCTAAACTACGATGAGTTCACATTGATGGACAAGTCTAAATATCTTCTCTCACTAATTCTAAATAATTATGATGACTTCGCAATTAGTACAATCGATTCATTTATTCATAGGATAATAAGAACTTTTGCATCTGATGTAAGCTTACCACAAAATTTTGAGGTTGTTATAGACAAGAGCGACTTAATACCACAAATATTAAAAGGCCTTTACGGAAAGGTAGGAAAAGACATCACGCTTACAAATTTTCTCGTTGGGTTTGTCATGTCAGAGGCAGATGAAGAAAATAATTATGATCCTACTTCCCGCCTAATTGATTTCATAGATTATCAAATAAATGAAGATGGGTTCTTTGAAATAAAAAAAATTGACAACCTAAGTCTTAAGCAATTAAACAAGATAATTAGTGCTTTAAAAAGTGAGATTAACAAACTCAAGTCAAACATTATTGAAAAATCAAATGAAGCATTAAATATATGCTCAGATAGAAACCTTGAGGCAGAAGATTTTTATCAGGGAAATCGAGGTATTTACAAATATTTCACTAATCTATCTGAATTTAAGATTTCTGATGAAAAGCTTTTTCCCGGCAAAAACGCAATAAAAACAATAACCGAGGGTAATTGGTATTCGTCAAAAGTTGATAACCATAAAAAGGAATTAATTGACAGTATAACTGAAGAATTAGGGAACTTATTCGAAATAACTAAAAAAAAGCTAGAATCATATCTGCACTTCAGATTATTATTTAGCAAAATATATTCTCTTGCACTTATACACGAAATTCGTAAATTATTTTTTGAATTTACAGATAAATCTGGCAAGATTCATATATCCGAATTCAATAAAAGAATTAGCAACCAAATCTCAGACCAGCCTGTTCCATTTATCTACGAGAGGTTGGGAAGAAAATATAGGTATTTTCTATTGGATGAGTTTCAGGATACTTCAATACTACAGTGGCAAAACCTACTTCCATTAATTGAAGAATCTCTTTCTCAAGGCAATAAAAACCTATTGGTTGGTGATGCAAAACAAGCCATATACAGATTTAGAAATGGTGAAGTTGAATTATTTGCCAATTTACCAGAACTATATAACAGGGAAAAAACGAATCTGAAGATCGAAAGCGAGAACACTCTGAAGAGATTCTTTAATTCAAAATCCTTGGATACAAACTATAGATCTAGGGAACAAATTATTGAATTCAATAATGATTTTTTCGAGGTAGTATCATCCAACCTATCACAAAGAACCAAGACCATATACTCCGAATTGAAGCAAAACTTTCCCAGTAAAGTAAAAAACGGAGGGATTGTTTCCATAAGGTTTTCGGATTATAAATCCGAATCATTTGAAGAAACAAAACTTTCTAAAATAAAATCAATTATTAAGGAAGCAAACAAAAAAAATTATGGCTTGGATCAGATATGTATTTTATGCCGAACAAAGAAGAATGCCTCCCAAATATTTGAATATCTAATCTCAAATAAAATTGATGTTGTATCAAATGAATCTTTGTTATTAACGAACTCTCCTGGAGTAAGACTTCTGGTGGCCTTTTTAAAACTCAACCAAAACCCCAATAATCAAATAGCTCTCGCTGAATTTATTGATGGGTTCATTAAATTCTCTGATAACTCTCTTGAATTTAACACAGAATATTCTGAACTAACTAAGTTCAAGCTAGAAAATTTAGAGCCGATTTTTTTGAGATATAATGTTGATACTTCTACAAAAATGATTTCAGCATATTCGGTGTTTGAAATGGTAGAATTTGCATTACGAAGTTTCTCCTCATCGGACACAACTGATATTTTTATTCAATATTTTCTGGACTTTGTATTTGAAAACAACATTGATCTAGATGAATTCCTAAGCCTTTGGGAAAGCAAAAAAAATAAAATATTTATTTCAATGCCTGAAAATATTGCTGCAGTTCAGATAATGACAATTCACAAAGCAAAAGGATTAGACTTTCCAATTGTTATTGTTGATGCAGAAAACAGAGCTCCGAAAACCACCAAGAGCGAATATTGGGAGCCCTTAAATATTGAAGGTATAAGTGATCTAAAGGTTGGACTAATGCCAATTAATAAGAAACTTAATCTAATTGGAAGAGGAGATATATACGAGATTGAAGAACATAAGTCTGAACTTGATTTCCTAAACCTGATTTATGTTGCTTTTACAAGACCTAAGCACGCTCTATATATTATTGGAGAGACAAATTCAAAGGATCAGTTTAGTAAATATCTCATCGATTACCTAGACCATAAACGTTTATGGGAAAAAGATAAAGTGGAATATGAATTTGGTTCATTACCCCTTAATT
>JABJIE010000047.1 GCA_018661505.1 Lentimicrobiaceae bacterium | reverse complement strand
TCAAAAGGTCTTGAAGAAAAAGGTATTGCAGTTGAAAAAGCTGAGTTACAAAGAATACCCACTTCTCCTGTTGAGTTCACAGAGGAACAACTGGAAGAGATATACAAAATGCTCGACAAGATTGAGGATGATGATGATGTTTTGAATGTTTTTACAAACATCGGGAACTAAAGGGTACTGTGCTTTAACAAAACCTTCCTAGCAATTTCTATTTTGGAAACATTAGCTGTAACTGAAACCTAAATGACCAGTCTGGTCCCATGTCTGGTTTTACTGCATTATAAAATGCCTGAGTATTTATGTTTAATGGGAGCTTACCAATCTTTACGATCTTACCCACACCAGCACCAAAAGGAACAATCCATTGCTGACCATCCAAAGCTTCCCAATCTGAAGTTATTATTGGAGAGGAGGTAATATACCAGCCATTTTCCATATTATAGTTAATAAAATATTGAAGAAGCATGGCGTTGATATCACTTCTGTCGCTATCACCTCCAAACGACCATATGTTATTAACCAACACACCTACTACCCATGGTCCTTGCATGCTAAGTGCAACCACCGATGGACCAGCAGCCCATTTGCCTCCTCCTATGTCTTTGGAACCAGTTGGTAATAGAATTGCCGGTCCCAATCCCCAAATAATTTTGCCAGGGCTTGACGGAGATAAAAATGCAGTTATGTTTATGTCACCAAGTCCTGTGTTACCTCCAGTTTCCATGGAAAAGTCGGGTTTAGAAACCACAGGAATGATGGTGCGAGTAATTATATTCCATTTTTCGCTCAGATTTATTGGGTAAACCGGTTGAATATTCAAGGTGTTCAAAGACCTATCATATGGCCCAATGTTAAACATTGTATTATTTTGAAACGGGATACTTATTAGGTCACCCACAGGGTTTTGTGAAGCTTTTGCAAGTTTTTCTATATCTTGGGCTACTAATGATATACTCGTTAGGAGTATTGTCATGGATATAATTACTAATCGAATGTTATTCATTTGTTTTTGTTTGATATTATTGTGAATTAAAGTGGAATAATGCTTGTTTCTTCGACTTCTTTAACCAATAGTAATGTAATTAGATATTTTAAATTTTTTAGTGAAATTAACAAAAATAAAATTGTTAGGATAATTTCTTAATTTACTCCATAAACACAACAAATTATAAATTATTAATTTGTAAAGTAAATGTTATCAATTAATATTGCGCCACTAACATAGTTTAATTCAGCATCTTGAGGGTTCCATAGAGAAAAAGGAATGGTTATTTCTGTAAAATCAACATCTGCAAAATCAGACAAAGGAATAGTGTATTCCACAAAGCCGTTTCCCACATCAACACCCGTATAGTCAATTAGGAAAATAGAAAAATTTGTTGAAGGACTTTCTACCTTAATTTCTGCAGTAGTCATCTCATCAGGATAGTTAAGGGAAAATTTAATATTAGTATACCCACTAAGATCTTTTGGTTCCATGAGCTCTATGTATCCACCTCCCCAGCCAGAGCCAGGAAAATTATAAGCAAGACTTGAATCACCGTTTATGGCTATTTCAGAAGCATATAAATTTGGTTCACCACCGCTACCCCAAACTAAAACAGTAGCATCTCCCAAATATGTGAAATTGTCATTAATGGCATTCTGTGCGAGAGATGGTTCGATTATTTGGCCTATGGTTTCTTCTTCAATGTCCAATTCTGGAGGTGTTGGAGCATTAAAACCATCCTTTGTAAATATTCTAACATAATCCACATACATGGTTTGAGGAAACGTTGTAGTATTATCAGGGTAACCTGGCCAATTTCCTCCAACAGCAACATTAAGGTTCATGTAAAAACTTCTTAGGAATTCTTTCATGTCTTCTTTGATGATTATCTCATGTGTTTTAGTGCCATCCATACTAAAGATTATTTTTTCTGGAGTCCAGTCAATTCCGTATATATGATAACTATCAGCAAATGTTCCATCCGTTAATGTATAGCTAGACTGGATTTCACCATGTTTGTGCTCTTCGGTGGTATAATGAACGGTAGAATACATCTTTGATGGGTTACTACCCAGTACTTCTACTATATCAATTTCTCCACATCCTGGCCAGTCAATTAGGTCAATATTATCTCCCAACATCCATATTGCTGGCCACAAGCCATTTCCTTGGGGCATTTTTGCCTTAACTTCAATCTTACCGAATGTAATGCCTGTAGCATTTGAAGAAAGTGGCAGAGAATGCAATTTTGCAGAGGTATATCCGCCATCACCATCACTCAGTGCGGTGATATATAGCACCGACATTTCATTATCTGTTGTAATACCCGAATTGTTGATGCTTTCGGTATATATCTGCATTTCATTGTTTCCCCATCCAACTGGCAATCCATAATCTGTGCCATCACCTGTTTCATATTCCCATTTATCTAGGTTCAATGTGTTTTCATTAAACTCATCTGACCATAAAAGAGAATATCCCTCTGGTATAACGATTTGATCTTCATTCGATATATCATCCTTATTACAAGATGATATAGCCATTGCAGTTACTAATAATGCTGATATATATATACTTATTTTATTCATTTAAATAGTCTTTATAAATATTAGGCGCCAAACTTAAAAAAAAGTTTGTGATAATAAGCAATGCTTTGAAAATTACATTTTAGAAATCCTGATTAATTATGGGTGGATTTTACAATATGTATATGTAAATCACTGGTTGTAATACATAATTATTCAATTATGTTATTTGAAATGAAGGTTATACTGTTGGTAAGAAAGCTTTAGGTCACTTATGTGTTTTTTAGCCTCTTCGTTGCTTTCTGAATTTCCCAGCTTATCAACAAGTTCTAGATGGGGCATTAGCCATTTATGAAGTTCATCATGGCTCTGTCCTGTCATTGAACAACTCTCGATTAACTTATTGTTCTGGTCTTTTAATTCATTTGCAAGAGCCTTATAATCTGATTTGTCTTCAGAAACATAAGCTTGAAATATGTCTTCTCCTTGTATGATATGAATTTTCATATCATCATTAACTTCCCATTTATTGCCATCGTTCAATTTGTTGGATGATTCACTAATATTATGATCACAGCATGAATATGCAGTTGCTAAGGCAATTAGGCCGATTAAAATATTTTTCATGTCTTCTTATTTTTTTGTTGTTATTAATTTCTACGCTATAACCTGTATCTAAATTCACAAATGCAGTTTTATAACAAAGTTTTAAAATGCAAATATAATAAAAGACAAATTAGTCTTTTAATTAAAATGAATTATTATATTTGCATAACAATAAATCATTTTAAACAATATTTTATATGGAGACTTTAGATGTAACTAAAATTGAACCCAGGCTCAAGCACCCAACTATTTTTGATAGGTTCGATGCACTTAAAGGCGGTGAAGCTTTTATTATACATAACGATCATGATCCAAAACCACTATATTTTCAATTACAGTCGGAAAGAGGAAATACATTCGAATGGAAGTACTTAAAGGAAGGCCCTATGGAATGGGACGTTCAAATTAGTAAAATGAATACTGATGCTTTTCCATTAACAGTGGGTGAGCTAGTTGTTGATGATTATCGCAAAGCTGAGATTTTAAGCAAATTTGGCATTGACTTTTGTTGCGGTGGAAACAAAACTCTTAAAGAAGCATGCGATGATAAGGGAATTGATATTGCAAATGTTGAAGAAGCACTATCAGAAGTTTATAATATGACTCAAACACGGCAACATGATTTCAAAAACTGGAATTTAGATTTTTTGATAGACTATATAGTAAATACCCATCATAAATATGTTGAAGAGGCTCTCCCAATGCTAGATGAATTTAGTATAAGAGTTGCAACTGTTCATGGAGAATCTAGACCTGAATTAATGGAAATAGCAAGGTATTTTAAAGGCATATCCGAGGAATTGAAACTTCATATGCACAAGGAAGAAGAAATTCTATTTCCCTATATAAAGAAGCTGTCAGAGGCTAAAAATCTTAATAGAAAAATAGAGGCAAGTCCCTTTGGTAGCATTGAAAATGTTATTAATATGATGGAAACAGAGCATACTGCTGTGGGAGAGGACTTTCATAAGATTAATGATCTGAGTAACTCATATACTCCACCTGCTGATGGTTGCTCTTCCTATAAGCTATTATATAGCAAACTTGACGAATTTGAAAGAGATTTACATCAGCATATTCATCTTGAAAATAATATTCTTTTTCCAAAAGCAATTAAAATGGAAAAAGAATTGATGGGCTAAAACCCAAATATATTTTCAAAATATATTTTTTTTGTAAAAAATCTAGTGATTGTTTACAATAATTTGTCGTGGTTGAAACATAATAATTAAATTTGCTTCGTAGTATGCTGGTATGAGTTTGCTTTTAAATAATCATTAAAACTAATTTTATGCTATCACAGAAGACTAAGTATGCATTAAGAGCTGTACTTTATTTGTCAATAGAGAGTGATCCTAAAATAGGGCTAAAAGGGGGTAAAGATGTGTCCGAAGCTCTAAAAATGCCTACAGCTTATACTGGTAAAATATTACAAGACCTTGCGAGAGTTAACGTTATAACCTCCCTAAAAGGACCTGGAGGTGGTTTTTATGTCTCTGAAGAAAATACTAAAGAACCTTTGTTAAACATAGTTGAGGCAATGGGAGACCTGCCATTCTTTTCCTTGTGTGGGTTGGGGTTATCCCAATGCTCAGATGATCAGCCATGTCCAATACATAATATTTTCAAAGGTTGCAGAGATGAACTTCTAAAGTGGTTTCAAAACAAAACAATAGCAGACCTGGGCGATGATTTAATTAAAAGAGAACTATATCTGGTAGTTTAAATATAGGCTTGTTATAATTGAATTTCACTATTTATGATTTCGTACTGCTTGCCGTTGTTATCAAATACGATTCAATTTCACGCACTCTATCCCCTAAAATAAATCTCTCCTTCACAATTTTTGCCCCCTCATAACCCATAGTCTTGCGAAGTGATTCATCCTCCATCAACATGGAGGTTTTTTTTGCAAACATATCAAGGTCAGGATAATCCACAAGAAAACCTGATCTATTACCTTCAATTACCTCAGGATTACTAGTTATATCAAAGGCAACAATGGGTTTTGATTTTATCATAGCTTCAACCAATACAAACCCAAAACCTTCCCATATTGATGTTAAAAGAAATATATCAATTGAATTCATGAATATTTCCATATCTTTTATGAATCCCAATAAAATAACATTATTGTTAAGGTGATATTTATCTATGAGGCCCTCCAATTCAGTTTGTAGTTCGCCAGTTCCAGCTATAAAAAGTGTAAAATCAATGTCTCGTTCCTTAAGTTTTTTGGCAATATCTATTAATTTATCCTGTCCTTTCTGCTTTGTTAACCTACCTGCATTACCTAGAATAATACCATGTCCTTTTTCCCTGATTATTTCAAGTTTATCATCATCAGCACACTTTAACTTTTCCAGATCTATTCCATGATAAATTGTTTTAACTCTTTCATCGGAAACATATTTACCTAAATACTTTAACATATTCCTTTTTGTTTCCTCAGAGTTAGGTATTATGTGAGTAAGAATATGTTTGAATATGATACGATTTACCAAACTGTTTTTTATGGGAACAGCCAACCCCCTTAAATACACTATCCTTTCTACACCTGCCAAATATGCAGATATGCTTCCTGTCTTTAGGTCTTGCGAAGAAGAAAATATAACTGTGTCTATATTATTGTTTCTGTAAAAAAGTATAAGCCTCAGAAGTTTAAAGGGATTCATGAAGGATATATTTCCCACTGTTATTGGAAATGTCTGGATTTTTTCAATGGCCGCTTTTTTCCATAATGTAGAGTTTAATTTGCATGCAAGAAAAACATTATAATTTATCTTTTTAAATTCAATAGCGTTTTCCAGGTGTAGTTTTTCTCCACCACCCCAAAATTTTATACTATTAAAAAAACAAATGTTCCTCATACTTATAGTCTTTTAATATCAAGAATCATTTTTAAATTAATCCTTTTTTAATACACCAAAAGCAATCCATTAAAATGAGTGTAAATATATTAATTCTTGGTGTATTAATTCCCATGAAATATAATTGTATAATCAGGATGTTTTTACCATAACATTCCTGTTAAAGGTATTGATATCATTATATTATAGGTACTATAATTACAACTTACTACTATCTTTTTGACCTGTCGATTAGTGCATTAATTTTTTGATACTTGAGATATGCCGCATAACTGGACTTCTTGCTGATAATCCATCCTTCTTTACCATCTAAAAATCCCAAATTAAAAACATAACACTTAATGAACTTATGAAATCCACTAACGTACTTCTGCATAATAAAGGGAGACTTGCCATTTTTGACATAGGCATGTGCCGCTATATCAGTAAAATAATCAATTTGCTTATCATGATCAGATAGTTCATTATAGCTATAATGTAAAATATCGCCATTCAGTAAGGCAACATTAGATGACTCATCAAATAGTTTGAATTCATCATGTGGGTTTTCACCGGTCCAATGACCTTTGGTATTATCCCATAGGCGTAATTTGGTATCAGGATACCAGCCCGTATGCCGAATCCATTTACCACAATAATTAGTCAAACGGTTCATTTTATAAGCATCGTACTGCCAGTTTTTTTTGATTGCTAAAATTGAATCTTGCAACCTGTTATCAAGGGCTTCATCAGCATCCAGAGATAGTACAATATTGTGTGAAGCCTGCTCGCGTGCCCAGTTTTTCTGCTCAATATGCCCATCAAATTTATGTTTAACAAACCGGACTCCGAACTCGGCACAGATTGCCTCTGTTTTATCCGTTGAAAAACTGTCAACAACAATAATTTCATCTGCTATATCCTTCAAAGAGTTTAAACATCGTTTGATATTATTCTCCTCGTTATAGGTAATTATAACCGCAGATATTTTTCTTTCTTCTGACATAGAT
>JABJIE010000046.1 GCA_018661505.1 Lentimicrobiaceae bacterium | reverse complement strand
TCTGAGAAAATTAAGGGTTCTGGAATTACCATCTTGGTCGTAAACGATTATATCATCTTCATTAGAGGAAGCTCTAAATATTCCAAAAACAGCCTTTGCCCTAAGCCAATTTTCATCAATTATTTGATCCAACATCTGATTGGCATCTGAAAAAAGTTTTTTGGCTTCGTCTCCCTTTATGGGATCATTAAAAATTGCAGGGTATTTCCCATTTAGTTTCCATGCGTGAAAGAAAAATGTCCAGTCTATGTATTCTCTTAAAATTTTAAGATCAATATTATCTATAACTTTTACACCAATAAAGTTTGGTGTAACTATTTTAGTGTCATTTGATATCAAATTATATTTGTTTTTTCTCGCATCGGCCAAGCTTATGTATTTTTTATCTACCGTATTTTGTTCATGCTTATTTCTTAGCCTATCGTACTCATTGTTTGTCAAGTCCAAAAATGCTTCCTTTTCATTCTCTGCCAATAGTTTACCTGCCACACCAATAACTTTAGATGCATCTTTAACATGTATTACAGGATGCTTATATTTTGGATCTATTTTTACTGCGGTATGTATTGCAGAGGTTGTTGCCCCTCCTATCAAAAGAGGTATATCCTTTCCCAAACGAGTAAGTTCATTTGCAACATGCACCATTTCTTCCAAAGAAGGTGTTATCAAACCACTTAAACCTAATATATCTGCTTTTTCTTCTTCTATTGTTTCTATTATTTTTTCAGCTGGCACCATAACACCCAAGTCAATAACCTCATAATTATTGCACGCTAATACGACTCCAACAATATTTTTACCAATATCATGAACATCCCCCTTTACGGTTGCAAGCACCACTTTACCGCTACTAATAGAGATCCCGTCATTTTCTTCTTCAATAAATGGCAATAAATATGAAACAGCTTTTTTCATAACCCTTGCGCTTTTCACAACCTGAGGAAGAAACATTTTTCCAGACCCAAAAAGGTCTCCAACGATATTCATACCATTCATAAGTGGTATCTCAATAACATCAATGGCTCTATTTAATTCTTTTCTAGCTATTTCAACATCTTCTTCTATAAATTCCATTATTCCTTTAACCAATGCGTGCTCTAATCTTTCCTGAACCGGAAGGTTCCTCCACTCCAATATTAATTTCTCTCTTTTATGATCAGACTCTTTAATTTTTTCTGCATAAATCAGTAACCTCTCAGTAGCATCTTTTCTCTTATTCAGGACAACATCCGAAACCAGTTTTTGGAGATCTTCTGGAATTTCATCATAGATCTGTAACATCCCTGGATTAACAATCCCCATGTCCATACCTGCATCTATAGCATGATAGAGAAATACTGAATGAATGGCTTCTCGCACAACATTATTTCCCCTAAATGAGAAAGAAAGATTACTTACACCACCACTCACCTTACAATATGGTAGATGAGTTTTAATCCATTTAACTGCCTTTATGTAGTCAACAGCATAGTTATTATGTTCTGAAATTCCAGTTCCTATTGCTAAAATATTTGGATCAAAAATTATATCTTCAGCCTTAAAGCCATTATTTACAAGTAAATTATATGCACGTTCACATATTTCTA
Organism: Lentimicrobiaceae bacterium; assembly: GCA_018661505.1. Lineage (GTDB taxonomy): Bacteria > Bacteroidota > Bacteroidia > Bacteroidales > F082. The sequence continues at coordinate 63,641 of JABJIE010000046.1, read as the reverse complement.
TTTTTCGTTTATAATCTGCAGCCTGTCCTTGTTCATCAAAAGCCATTACCACTACAGCAGCCCCATAATTCTGTATGAGTTTTGCTTGATGTAAAAACTCCTTTTCACCATTTTTTAGACTAATAGAATTTACCACCCCCTTACCTTGAATACATTTTAACCCCGCCTCAATAACTTCCCATTTTGATGAATCAATCATAATGGGCAATCTTGATACATCTGGGTCTGATGTGAGATAATTAAGAAATGTTACCATTTCCACCTCTGCATCAAGCATGCCATCATCCATGTTCACATCCAATATTTGAGCCCCTCCTTCTACCTGATTTCTAGCAACATTTAAGGCTTCCTCATATTTTTTATCCCTGATCAATCTTGCAAACCTTATTGACCCACTTACATTCGTTCTTTCTCCAATATTAACAAAGTTTACAAGGGGTGTAATTTTTACTGGTTCAAGTCCGCTAACTTCTGTTATATTGTTCTTTTCTGGTAATCTCCGTGTATTGTACTTTTCAACAATGTTTACAATTTCTTGAATATGATCAGGGGTTGTTCCACAACATCCGCCAACAATATTTGCCATGCCATTTTCAACAAAATCACGTATAAAAACTCCCATTTGATGTGGGGTTTCGTCATACTCACCAAATTGATTAGGAAGACCTGCATTTGGATAGACGCTAACATTTGTTGGTGATAATCGTGATAACTCATCAAGATATGGTCTTATTTGTTCAGATCCCAAAGAACAATTTAAGCCTATACTAAGCATTTCAATATGAGAAACAGAAGTAACAAATGCCTCAAGAGTTTGACCCGAAAGAGTTCTTCCACTGGCATCTGTTATTGTACCAGAAATCATTATTGGTATTTTTTGATCAATTTCTTCAAGTAATTGATTTATGCCGAATAATGCAGCTTTTGCATTTAAGGTATCAAATATGGTTTCAACAAGAAATACATCAATTCCTCCGTCAATTAATGCCTTTGCCTGCTCGTAATAATTATCACGAAGTTCATCGAATGATATATTACGGTATCCAGGATCCGTAACTTCTGGAGACATTGATGCGGTTTTATTTGTTGGACCTATTGCACCGGCAACATATCTTGGCTTTTGGGGATTAGAATATGTATACTGACGGGCAATATCACTTGCGATTTTCGCAGCCTGATAGTTTATATCATAAACCTCTGACTCAAGGCCATAATCACTTTGTGAAATACGAGTAGCATTAAATGTATTGGTTTCGATAATGTCAGCACCTGATTTTAAGTATTCATTATGAATTTCCTTAATGATTTGAGGCTGCGTAAGGTTTAATAAATCGTTGTTGCCTTTAACGGGATAATTATGATTTAGGAATCTCTTTCCCTTATAATCCTTTTCTTCCAGATTATATCTTTGAATCATTGTTCCCATGGCCCCGTCCAACACCAAAATTCTTTTGGATAATTCAGCTTTTATATTAGACTTCATACTCAATAAGTTTAATAAGTACAAGAGCTAGACTAAACCGGTTTCATGGTGAAGATGTACTTGCCTGAACCTGCACTTAAAATTTATCATTTCCCACAGTAATTTAACAGCGGGTTAGGTATTGGCACCATTTCTTTAATAGCTGGTTGCCAGGGTTTCGTAGAGCCTAATCTCTCCACCCTTCTTTATAAATCAAGAAGCCTCAGTGGTGCTTAAACAATTCAGTTAGCAGTACGAGGAATTGAATTACGGAGCAAATATAGTATAAAATCTCCGAATGATAAATTAAGCATCTGCATAATTAACAACAGATTAACACCCAAGTTTCAGCTGATGAAATACTATCTGTTTTTATTAATCAACAATAATAGTATCAAATCCAAAAGAAATAATTAGAACAATTAAGGCGTTATATTTGTGGCCATTAATCTAATATGTCTTGATTTTACTATTCTAATGATGAATACTAATAAATATATAATCCTCACGGTACTCATATTTTTCCTGACTCTGACGACATCCGGTTTTGCCAATTATAATAATGACAATTTTAAGGACAAATGGGATAAAGCATACAAGCTATCAAAAAATGGTCAACCCAAATCAGCTATTAAAGTTGTGGAAAAGATTTACGCAGATGCTTCAGATAAAAACAATCAACCAGAGGCTCTAAAGGCTCTGGTTTATATGGCTAGCTTGGAAAGTACTTTTAAAGAGGATTATCTAATTAATACCATAAATAACTTTAAATTAAAAGTAGAAACCGCTTCAATTCCCGAAAAACAGATACTATATTCACTTATTGCGGAATTATATCATGCCTATTATAATCATAACCGCTGGACAATAAACAACTTGAAAATATCTGAAGGTCCTTCGGATGATGATATTTCAACATGGGATGCTATAACTTTTAACAAAGTTATAGCCAAGTATTATTTTTCCTCACTAGAGCCCATGGAAGAGTTAACTTCCATCCCATTGACTGAATATAATGCAATCCTAATACATGGTGACACATCAAATTATGCTACTTATCCATATTTATTTGATTTACTTGCAGGTCGCGCTATTGAATATTTTGCTTCTAATGATTACAGCCTTGCAACTATTGGCAAAAAAGACTCAAAAGAAGCTGCTGAATTCCTTATGCCATCGGACAGATTTATTGTTGAGAAAATTATGCGCAATAAATCTAGAACATCTGCTGTGATGTCAATATTTCAGAGCCTTCTATCCCTTCATAAAAAAAATAAGAACATCGAAGCTTTTGTTGATATAGATTTGAAAAGATTAAAATTTGCATATTCAAATTCACCCAATACATTTAATGACCAGATGGAATATGCAAATGCCTTACTATATCTGGCAAACAAATTCAACAATCAACCTGTTTATTCATCAATTGCCTATGAGTTAGCAAACAACTACTATACCATGGGTAATGGGTATGTCAAAGGGTTGAATGATAATCTCAGGTATTTTTATGTAATCGCCGATAGTATTTGTAATATCGCAATCAGGGAATATCCTAACCTTCAGGAAACAAATAAATGTCGAAATCTAAAAGCGCGAATAAATAATATTAGATTTAACTTGGATGTGTCAGTTGCTCAATCGCCAGGAAAATCAAGTCTAGCACTAATCGAATTTCAAAATACCAATAAATTATACTTTAAAATAGTAAAAGGTGATCCAAAGGCATATATAGACAGGTATAATTTAAAAAATTACATCGAGAGGGAATTGGGAAAGAAGGCTATATTTACTTGGGATTTAGAGCTCCCAAATACAAATGATCACAGGCAAAATACTGCAGAGATTAAAATTCCAGAACTTGAAACGGGCAACTATGTGATTTTTGTTTCGGATGATCCAAATTTCAACACCACAAAAACAATAAAATATTCAGCTTTTGCCGTTTCAAACCTTAGTTATGTATTTAATTCCAATCCATCAGGAGAATTTAATGATATGTTCCTAATGGACAGAGAAACAGGAAAAAGTGCAGGTGTTGTGGCGTTTAATGTCTATGTCCAGCAATATGAAAATCGCAATAGATCATATACTACCAAAAAAATAGCATCGCTAAAAACCGATAAAAATGGTTATGCTAAAATAACCTCCTTCAGTGGGAATAACTATGGAACTTTCCTATTTGAGTTTCATAAGCAAGGCGATACGCTATTTTCAGAGAATTACATGAGTTTTTTTGTTCCTAAGATTAATAATAAACCCAGGGTAACAACCTATCTTTTTACAGACAGAGCGATTTATAAGCCCGGACAAACGGTTTATTTCAAAGGTTTGGTTATTGAAAAAAATAATTCAGAAGTGAAGCTTATGTCAGAATATTCTGTTGAAGTAGAATTTATAAATGCCAGCAGGAAGAAAATTGATAGTCAGGCTTTTAAAACAAATACAAATGGTTCATTTGATGACTTTTTTGTAATCCCCAATGGAATAATGAATGGAACTATGACCTTAAAAACTAAGTCAGGATCCATTACAATACAAGTTGAGAATTACAAACGCCCTACTTTTAAAACAACCCTAACAACTGATAATGATAAACAAACTTTAGATGATCTAATATTAGTAAAAGGGGAATCTAAAGGTTATGCCGGTAACTCAATTTATGATGCTACAGTTAAATACAGAGTAATTAGAAAAGTAGCCATCCCACAACCATTTCTTCCAAATTATGGAAGAAGCATTCCTTCTTTTAATCCTAGAAATATAGAAATTGCAAATGGCTCTGTTAAGACAAACGAAGAAGGGGTATTTGAAATCCGTTTTATTGCTGAAAGTGATCCTAACATTCCTAAAAGTTACAATCCTGTTTTCACATATGAAGTTCTAGTAGAGGTAATGAATTTAGCCGGAGAGATTCAAACAGCCCAGCATTATTTAAACGTAGGCTATAACTCTGTTAATTTAATCTTTGAAGTACCGAAACTAATTTCCACTACCTCAATTGACAATACTTTTTTAAGATCCGAAAACATCAATGGAAACGGTATCGAAATGTTAGTAGAAATAACTCTTTATAAGTTGAGCACTCTAAAGGGATTGTATAATAAGAGACGCTGGGAAAAACCAACCTTTATTCTAATTGATAAAACTGAGTTTAAAAATGAGTTTCCACATGAAGTTTATGGCAATGAAGATGATCCTAATACTTGGCCTAAAAAAGAAGTTTCGAAATTAATCCTTGAAGCCAATGGAAAAACTGAAATCCCAAAAAGTTTATTCAACTCTCTAACAATTGGCAAGTATATGGCTGTTGCCACTACATCTGATGAGAAAGGAAATGAAATATTCAAAAATCATTTCTTTTCTGTATATGATAAAAAAGGCAAAAAAATGCCAGAAAACACAATAAGCTGGCACATAATAGAAAAAAAAATAGCAGAGCCAGGAGATGTTGTTAAGCTAATCGTTGGAACAAGTGCCCCAAAGAGCAGAATCATGTATGAGATTATTAATGGTGATAAAGTTATTGATAGAAAGTGGGTAAAACTAAATAATGGCCAAAAAATAATAGATATACCTGTAATGGAAAGCTACAGGGGTAATTTCTCATTAAATACTACGATGGTTAGGTACAATAGGTTGTATTCAAATAACACAATTATTTCCGTGCCCTTCACCAATAAAGAATTGGAAATCGAATTGGAAACCCATAGAGATTATATAACACCAGGTCAAATAGAAGAATGGAAAATAACAGTGAAAGGTTCAAATGGGAATTTATTAATCTCGAATGTCTTCGCGAGCATGTACGATGCATCTCTTGATATCTTTGCTAAAAATACATGGGGGCTAAACTTATATCAGAATAAAAGAACTGCCTCTGGTTGGGAGTCGAATCAATTTAATAGCTCCTGGTCTTCCTCCCTATTTGTTCCCGAATTAAAGTACCACAAGCCACGACATAAAAATTATCCAGCTATAAATTGGTATGGATTTAAATTTATGGGATACAATCCCATTTATAGAGATGAGTCTGATTTTATGTACAGAAAGTCTGTTATAGCAGGAGGAGCCATGGAAACAATGTCATCCAATACATTGAATTTTGAAGATAAAAAAACACCATTAAATGTTAATATTTCATTACCGGAATCGGATTCACCAGATATAATTCCAATAAGAAAAAACTTTAAAGAAACTGCCTTCTTTTATCCAAACCTAAGGACCGATTCAAGCGGAAAAGTTTCATTGAAATTCAAAACTCCTGATGCATTAACAGAATGGAAAATTCGAGTTATGGCATACACAAATGACTTAAAAGTAGGAGGGATGGAAAAAAGTATAAAATCCCAAAAGAAATTGATGGTTATGCCAAACTTCCCACGTTTTGTGCGATATGGAGATACTCTAAATTTATCTGCAACAATTGTAAATTTCTCAGATATACACATAAAAGCCGAAACTACAATTGAATTTTATGATGCGGTTACCATGAAAAATATTGATCAAATTATTATAGTCAACCAAGGCACAATTTCTAGCAATATTGATCCCAATAAAAGCAGCCTTGTTCAGTGGACTATTACCATTCCGGATGATGTAAGCATGCTTGGTTATCGAATTAGGACTTCATCTGGAAATCACACTGATGGCGAGGAACGAATGGTCCCTGTGCTTACTAATAGAACCTTAGTAACCAATTCATTACCCATGAATGTAGCAAAATCAAGCACTGCTGTTTTCAACTTTAACTCCCTTAAGAATTATACATCTCCATCAATAGCAAACTATAAGTATACAGTTGAATTTACTTCAAATCCATCTTGGTATGCGGTACAAGCTCTTCCATATATAAGTAGATCTAATAAGGATAATCCTTCGGAATTATTTAAAAGATATTTTGCCAATTCTATATCTGCTTATATTATGAATGGTAATCCAAAATTAAAATCCGTTTTCGAAAGTTGGAAAAACCTAACTCCAGATGCATTTATATCAAACCTTGAAAAGAATCAGGAATTGAAAGATGCAGTACTGGAGGCAACTCCGTGGGTATTAGATGCTGATAATCAAAGTGAGCAGAAAAGAAAAATAGGTGTTCTGTTTGATTTAAATAGAATGAAAAATGAAAAGGAAAATATATTAAACAAGCTAATAAAAACACAGCTTGCATCAGGTGCATGGCCTTGGTTTAATGGTATGAGAGCGGATGTGAATACCACTCAAAGCATTGTTCTTGGAATGGCCAAGCTCAATGATAAAGGGATTATTGATCTGAGCAGTAATCCAAAAAGATTACACCTTGTTAAAAAAGCTGTTAAATTCTTAGATGAAGAGATTGTTAAGGAATACGATGAGTTAAAATCAAATTATAAAAATAACATCACTAGTTATCAAATAAGATACTTATACGCAAGATCTCTACTTTTAGAATTACTCCCATTACCAGATAATGCAAATGAAGCGTTTGCCTATTTCACAACTCAATCAAAAAAATTCTGGCTTAAACAATCAAATTATTTGCAAGGAATGATTGCAATTACAATGAATAAATTAGGTCACAGAAATGAATCCGAAGCAATTATTAGATCCTTAAAAGAACGATCGCTTTATAGTAAGGAAATGGGGATGTACTGGAGACAAGAACATGGGTGGAATTGGTATCAATCTCCTGTTGAAACTCAGGCTATGATGATTGAAACAATGGCTACTCTTGATAATAATCCAGAAATTGTTGAAAGGCTGAAAGTATGGTTGATAAAACAAAAGCAAACACAACATTGGTCGACTACCTCGGCAACAGCTGAAGCAATTTTTGCTTTATTAATTTATGGAAATAATTCACTTGAGGGTGATGAGCTTGTTGATGTAACAGTTGGTGAAGAAACTATTGACATCAGCAGTAATTCTGATATAAGCTCAGAATCCGGAACAGGATATTTTTCAACATCTTGGACAGGATCTGACATTAGTCCTGAAATGTCAAATATTTCTGTCATAAATCCAAATAATAATATTGCTTGGGGTGCCGCTTATTGGCAATATTTTGAGAATATTGAAAACATAAAATCTACAAGTTCTCCATTGGATATTACCAAAACCATTTTTATTGAAACCATAACAAATAATGGTCCATTATTAGTTGAATTGGGTGAAAAGACACTGCATAAAGGAGATAAAGTTGTAGTAAGACTTATTATTAAAACCGATAGAGATATTGAATACATTCATGTTAAGGATATGAGGGCAACTGCTTTTGAATCAGCTTCTAGCGAATCGGGGTATGCTTACAAGGGTGGTTTATGGTTTTATAAAAACATTACTGATCTCGGAACGGAATTCTTCATCAAACAGCTTAAAAAGGGCACATACATCATTGAATACCCCTTATTTGTGACACAGTCAGGCAGTTTTACGGATGGTATCGCAACAATTAAAAGTATGTATGCTCAAGAGTTTGGGAGTAATTCAAAGGGTAGAAGAATAATTATTGATGAATAGAGATATAATTATTGGTGATGCATACTAAAATTATTTAGTCAACATCAAACAATTTTTTCGATAGCTTTGCATTATTATAACAACGATAAAATAACATTTATGAAATTATCACAAGGGAATTATACTAAATTGCTGGCCATTTTAATTTCTGTGATCCTTATCACTGGAGGAGCCACATCATGTAAAAGCAAGAAAAAACTAGCCAGAGAGAAAGCTGCTGCCGAATATGCAGCAAAGGTTGAACAAGCTAAAAAAGATTTAACAGCCATTATTAATGGCACTACATCTTGGACTATTGATCAACAAAGCGATAAAGTAAATCAAATTAAGTCATACAATATAGATGATTCAGAGGTAATTGAAATGATTAAAAAGGCTGAGGCAAAAATTGCACTGGATATTGCTGAATCCGAGAGACTAGCAGAAGAAGAAAGATTGAAACTTCTTGAGGAGGAAAAGAGAAAAAAAGAAGCTTCTAAATATACTGAAATTGATAAACAGCTTAAGTCAATTTCTACCTCATCAACCATAGACGCTGCAAATAAAAAGATAATGTTATCGATGGATCAGTTTGCAAGTCCTGACGTTCCTGTATTAATAATAATAAGTCAATCTGGAGGATTCAACGACTATGATAGACCAACTACCATAAGTAAATTCCTTCATTATTTAAAGGATAAACAGCAATATAAGTATCAAGTAGAGTCATTAAAAAAAGACAAATTGGGTAAAATAACGGAGTTGGAACTAATAAAAAAATAATAAAATGAGATTTTCCTATTTATTGATTGCGGCATTTGTTTTTGTAGGTAGCTTTTCATCATATGCTCAAGATGATCTAAGTCCAGAAAGAAAACAAGCGGTGGATAGCTTAGCCCTTGAAAAAGTGAGAGACTTGAGTAAATACATAAGCATTATTGGAAGTAAAGAAACTCCATGGAGTGAAGCAAATAGGGTTATTGACAGAGCCGAAGAACTTTTTATGCCGGAAAGTGAAATAGGTGTTTCTTCATTAAATAATCCAAATAATATTAATTATTATGCCGTTAGAACCTATTTCGAAAGGCTAATGAGGTTAAACTATAAGAAGGTTGAGATTGAATGGTATAATATAGAATATATGAGCGATTTGCAGCGTCAACCTGATGGGACTTATGTGGGTGTGATAACTATTTTCCAGAAATTTAAGGGATACGACGCAGAAGGACGTTTGGTTTATCAAGACACCACCAAAAAAGATATTACGGTGTTCGTGAAAAGGAAAGAAACCCAAATAGGTGGAAGACTTATTGGTTTTTGGGATGTTTTACTTGGAGATATGAGAGTTAAAGAAACCTCAAAATAAAAAGTATTAAATATTATTATTTAGGCCCACGGATAAATTATTCATTTGTGGGCTTTTGTATTTCTGTATCTCTAATGATTAGCTCTGGCCCATTTTTGCGAATTGTTAATGTCTCTGTCAGGTTACTGTACTCAATTAGCTCCATTTTAACTGACCCAACAACAACCTTTGACTCGGCTAAAACAGGCAAGTGTGCATTATCATCGGTAACATAAACATACATAGGATACTTTTCAGCAAACACTTCACCTGATGCCATCATTGGGGCAATTTTAAGACACCTTACAACTCCCCACTTTGTTTCTATATCGGCTTTCCCCTTAAATTTAACTGCAGAAGTATAAACAGAATCATCCAGAAAAAAGTTTATACGATACATACTATCAGCATCAAAATCAGTAATTTTAAGAGTTCTCATAAAATATAGTGCCGAAACAAAATCATGCACGTCTGGGGGTACAATCGTGGCATCCTTGGAATTTGTTATTGCCTCATTAATTTCTCTATCAAATATAACTTTATCATCCTGCTTATATTTTCCTTCTCGTGTTTTTCGTATAAATGCATAGGGTAAAAGGGTTTGCTTATCAACAAATGATTCAAACTTGTCTCTTACCTTATAAAACCAATTAAACATTCCCTTGGAATTACCTATTCCCGTTATATGATAAACATCCTTTGTTCTTCCTCTAGATGCTTCTTTCCAATTCTCAACAGTTAAAATTGCTTCTCCTGCCGTAAAATTACCTATTGATGAGCTGTAGTAAACACGATATTTCAGATACTCGCCCGCTTTAAAAGAATTGTTTACAATGGTATCCTGAGCATTCGTTTGAATGACCATAATAAGAGCAGCCAAAGAAATTATACAATATAAATGACGATAAATCATGGGCTTAGATTATTATTAGCATATTATTAACCAACCACGATGTTTATGATTCTGTTTGGAACAACAATAATCTTTCTGACCGTTTTTCCCTCCAACCACTTTTTTGCTTCATTAGCATTAATTGCAGCCTTTTCAACTTCTTCCTTTGGCATATTGAATGGTAATGCTAATTTGAATCTCATTTTACCATTGAATGAAACAGGATATTCAAAATTATTTTCTACAAGTAGATTATCATTATGAATGGGATAATCCTCTTCGCTTATACTTTCGTTATGCCCGAGTGATTGCCATATTTCTTCTGCAATATGGGGGGCATATGGACTTATCAATATGGCTAGAGGTTCAAGTATTTCTTTCTTGTGACAATTAAGATCATTTAATTCATTTACACAAATCATAAATGCACTAACTCCAGTATTAAAGGAGAACCTTTCTATGTCAGAGGTTACTTTTTTTATTGCCTTATGTAACGATTTTAGTTCATTATCACTGGCTTTTTCTGAGGTGACTATAATTGTATCATTTTCATCAAAATATAGTCTCCAAAGTTTTCGTAAAAACCTGAAAACTCCTTCTATACCATTAGTATCCCATGGTTTGTCCTGCTCAAGAGGCCCTAAAAACATCTCGTAAAGACGAAGTGTATCAGCGCCATACTTTTCAATTAAAGAATCTGGGTTTTGGACATTATGCTTTGATTTTGACATTTTCTCAACATCATGACCACAAATATATTTCCCATCCTCAAGTATAAACTCTGCACCTTTGAATTCAGGACGCCAGTTTACAAACTCCTCGGTATTTAAAATATCATTATTAACTATGTTTATGTCAACATGTAATGCAGTAGTTTCATAATCTTTTTTCAATCCAAAAGATACAAATTTATTTGTGCCTTGAATTCGGTAAACAAAGTTTGATCTGCCTTGTATTTTACCTTGATTTATTAACTTTCTATATGGTTCATCTTCACAAACACGGTTAATATCAAATAAGAACTTATTCCAAAATCGCGAGTATATTAGATGTCCAGCAGCGTGTTCATCTCCTCCTATATAAAGATCAACATCTTTCCAATAATCGTTTGCCTTTTTGGAAAAATACTCATTTTCATTTTCTGGATCCATAAATCTTAGATAATATCCACTGGACCCTGCAAATCCTGGCATTGTATTGGTTTCCAATGGATACCCATCTTTTGTAACCCAGTCTTTAGCATTGGCAAGCGGTGGATTTCCTTCGGAAGTTGGTAAATAACTTTCTACCTTGGGAAGCTCCAATGGTAGTTGGTCTTCTGATAAGGGATAAGGCATATCATCCTTGTAATAAATTGGAAAAGGCTCCCCCCAATATCTTTGACGACTAAAAATAGCATCTCTTAGACGAAAATTTATGGTTCCTTTACCAATACCCATTTCTTCAATTTTTGATATCACCGAGGTTATGGCTTTGTTAACGGACATATCATTTATGAATCCCGAGTTAATCATCAATCCTTCTTTGGAATCATATGAATCATCCCAAGTAGCTGTATCACTTGGTTCTTCGCCCGAATTAATAACCACCTGTGTAATGGGAAGGTTGAAATGACGTGCAAATGCAAAGTCTCGACTATCATGGCCAGGAACAGCCATAATGGCTCCTGTGCCATAACCCGATAGAACATAATCTGCGATCCAGATTGGTATTTTGGTATTCGTTAATGGGTTTATGGCATATGAGCCTGTAAACTCTCCACTTACATTTTTTACTTCGGTCATTCTTTCACGCTCGGATCTATTTTTCGCCCATGATCGATACTTCTCAACCGCTTCACCCCTATCGGAAGATGTTATTTCACTAACAAGATCATGTTCTGGTGCTAGAACCATAAAAGTTGATCCAAATATTGTATCCGGTCTTGTTGTAAACACCTCTATATTGTTATTGGAATCATGGATATCAAACAAAATAGATGCCCCCTCACTACGTCCAATCCAATTGCGTTGCATTTCCTTTAATGATTCCGGCCAGTCCACTTTATTTAAACCATCAAGTAATCTTTGACTGTATGCGGTAATTCTGAGAGACCATTGTTTCATGAGCTTTTTCTCAACCGGATGCCCCCCACGCTCAGACACTCCTTCTTTAACCTCATCATTTGCAAGCACAGTACCTAGTTCAGCACACCAGTTTACCATTGTTTCTGATAGAAATGCCAGCCTGTAACTCATTAATATTTCCTGCTGTTGCCTTTCGTTCATACTTTTCCATTCGCTGGCACTAAATGACTCAACATCTCCACAGGCAGCATCAATTTTAGAATTTCCAGATTCGAGAAACACATCTATTAATGACTCTACTGACTCGGCTCTATCTGTAGTATTATTATACCATGATCCGAATAACTTTATAAATGTCCACTGAGTCCATTTATAATAAGCAGGGTCGCTAGTTCTAATTTCCCTAGTCCAATCAAATGAAAACCCGATATTATCAAGTTGTTCCCTGTATCGAATTATGTTTTTTTCAGTGGTAACTTCAGGGTGGGTACCAGTTTGAATAGCATATTGTTCAGCTGGGAGGCCATATGCGTCATAACCCATGGGATGTAGTACATTAAATCCCTTGTGACGCTTAAAACGTGAGTAGATATCACTGGCAATATATCCTAAAGGATGCCCTACATGCAAACCCGAACCAGATGGATAAGGAAACATATCAAGAACATAATACTTGGGTTTATCGTAGTTTATAGCAACCTTGAATGTTTTGTTCTCTGCCCAATACTTCTGCCACTTCTTTTCAATGGTATGAAATTCGTACCCCATCTTTTATTCTTTGTTGATTAATTTCTTCCTATTTATTTGCTCAATTTGCTCAAAAGATAAATCCATAATATCATATTCCTGCCAACCTATAAAATCAAAATGCCACCACTCTTTTGGGTTTACCTTAAAGCCATGGTTTTGCATCTCTGATATTAAAATATCTCTGTTCTTCAATACATTTTTTGGTAAATTTTGATAATTGGAATATGCAGCTTGCGAGAAATTATCATATCCCGTTGGCATTTGTATTTCTTGCCCATATTCCAAATCTATCAAGCTAACATCAACGGCAGTACCACGATTATGATGAGATCCCTGCCATGGTGATGCAATAATATTTGTATCCTTAAAAAGCTCGTAGATCCTTACCGTAGACCCATAAGGCCTATAACCATCAAAAATAACCAAGCCTAATCCATAATTATTTAATGACTGTTGCACTTTATACAAAGATTCTGCAAGTGGCCTTCTCACAATCGCCATGGAAACGGGATAAATTTTCTCTTCGATTAAATTATTAGGTGTTGCATATTTTATGTCAAGCTTAATTCCAGGTACATACTCTTTAATATCCACTAATTCATAGGAACTACTTTCATATAGCTGCATTAAATAATAAGATGTATCACTTATTACGACAAGATTCTTGTTGTAATTATAGTTATTCTGGCCTACGAATATTGTAGGTAGTATACTCAACACTATAATAGCTAATTGTCGCATATTTGCATTAAAATTGAGGTAGCGAAATTAATAAAAGTTGTAGTTATATTATTTTTTATTTTAGCCTGATAATATGTCACCCAGCTCAAATAATCATTATAAACGCAGAATAAATGCATCATACATCACTTCTGTGATAAGTATTACCCTTGTTTTATTTTCACTTGGATTTTTAGGGCTATTCGTTTTACATGCAAAAAGTCTTTCTGAATATATCAAGGAAAATATTGGTTTTGAAATAATTATGAATAAAGATGTTAAGGAAGCAGATATAATATATCTCCAAAAGCAGCTTGATTTACTTCCCAGCATCAAGTCAACAGAATATATAACGAAAGAAGAGGCTACCGCAAGGCTAAATAATATTCTTGGTGAAGATTTCACTGGATTTTTAAATGATGATGATAACCCTTTACTACCCTCAATTGATGTAAGGTTTAATTCCAGTTGGGCAAATAACGATAGTATCATAAAAATAGAAACAATTGTTTTGGAAAGTACTGCTGTAAAGGAAGTCTATTATCAACAATCTGTCGTAAATATTATTAATAAAAACATCCGTAAAATCAGCCTCGTATTACTTTCATTTTCAATTCTCTTATTATTCATTGCTATGGCATTAATAAATAATACCATAAGACTGAGTATTTACTCAAAGCGATTCACAATTCGTACCATGCAGCTAGTGGGAGCTACTGAAGGATTCATAATTAGACCATTTATTATAACCGGTTTTATACAAGGTTTAATAAGTGCAATAATTGCAATGGCTGTTTTACACCTGATGGTTATGGCAGCACACCAAAATATTCCTGAATTAATTATCCTTACAAGTAAAAGAATGTTAATTTATCTTAATGCGGGAATAATTATGGGGGGGCTTATTATTACGGGGTTTTCAACCTTATTTGCTGTGGATAAATATCTCCATATGAAGACAGACAGCATGTACGGTTAAAGGTTAGCCGGCTATCATTTCATATTAAATTTACCTAATACTTTCTCTACTTAATTTGTCACAGTTAAAAAACCCGTTATTGATGATGCCAACAGTAAACATCATTTACTAAATATATTGATTTTATTGTACTTTTGAGGAAAATTTCAAAAATGACAGCAAAAACTCAAATTCAGAAACCCGAAGAAAAAGATTCAGGATTTGCATTTAATCGTGAAAACTACACCTTGTTAATCATTGGACTAGTGGTAATACTATTGGGATTTATTTTAATGATTGGAGGAGGATCCGATGACCCAGAAGTTTTTAGTGACGCTCTATTTGGTTTTAGAAGACTTACCCTTGCTCCACTTCTGATTCTAGGCGGATACATAATTGAGATTTTCGCAATTATGCGACGTCCAAAAAACAAATAATAATTCACAAATGAGCTGGTTTGAAGCACTTATTCTTGGATTAATTCAAGGATTAACCGAATTTTTACCCGTAAGCAGCAGCGGACATCTCGAAATAGGAAAGTATTTAATGAATATTAATCCTGAGAAAAGTTTGCTTTTTACCGTTGTAGTGCATGGAGCAACTGTTTTAAGCACCATTGTTGTATTCTGGAGAGATATACTGATTATCCTTAAAGGCTTATTCAAGTTTGAGTGGAACACTGAAACAAAATTTGCTGTTAAAATCTTAATTTCAATGATTCCTGTCTTAATAATTGGAGTTTTCTTTAAGGATCAAGTAGAAGGATTTTTTAATGGTAATATGATTTTTGTTGGATCAATGTTGCTGGTAACTGCAGCTATGCTAGCATTTACTTATTTCTCTAAATCCAATAAGCGTGAACTAACATACTTAGATTCATTTGTTATTGGTTTAGCCCAAGCCATGGCTGTTTTACCTGGTATTTCAAGATCAGGAGCCACAATTTCAACAGGTATTTTATTGGGAGATAAAAAAGAAAGTGTAACAAGGTTTTCATTTCTAATGGTTTTAATTCCCATCCTAGGAGCTAATTTTTTGGATCTCATGGGCGGTGAAATGACAAGTAATGAAAGTGTTGGAGCGATCCCCTTATTAGTTGGTTTTATGGCTGCATTTATTGCTGGTTGGGCTGCATGTACGTGGATGATAAACATTGTCAAAAAAGGAAAGCTCATCTATTTTTCTTTTTATTGCATAATAGTTGGTGGAGTTGCTATAATATCCGGCCTCTATTTTTAAAAAATCATGATGGAATCACCAAAACAATTTGACTTTATAAATGGTGAGCTATTACTAGTTGACAAACCATATGGATGGACATCATTCGATGTAGTAAATTCTTTAAGATATACCATAAAAAAAGGACTGGGGATAAAAAAGATAAAAGTCGGACATGCTGGAACACTTGATCCTCTTGCAACAGGATTATTAATAATTTGTACGGGAAAACTCACAAAGCAAATTGAAACATTTCAGGGTCAGGATAAAATATATGTTGGAAGCATGCATATAGGAGAAACAACGCCATCTTACGATAAAGAAACTGAGGTTGATCAGAAATATGATACATCGGAAATAACCAATGAAGTTTTAGATTCTACTGTTAAGTCATTCATAGGTGAGATTACCCAAACTCCTCCCATATACTCCGCTGTAAAAATAGAAGGTAAGCGTGCATTTGAATACGCTCGTAAGGATGATGAGGTTAAAATTAAATCTCGAGAGGTTATAATTTCAGAGTTCAAGTTATTAAACTACAAGCTTCCTGAAATTGATTTCTTGGTTCATTGTAGTAAAGGAACCTACATAAGATCTCTAGTAAATGATTTTGGTAAAGCAATGGATAATGGTGCGTACATGAGTGGCTTAAGGCGCACAGCAATAGGTGAATTTTCTGTAAATGATGCGCATGAAGTTGAAGAGTTAAAGGAAATTATCAAATTATCATTGGCGAATCAAGGTTGATATTTATTTGATAATGACCTCTATTTTGACAATAAATTAAGTTATTTATAGTTTATCTAATGACAAAAATATTTCTAGATAATGCATAGATTCAAGTTTACATTCGTATTATTTTCCTTAGTTTTTTTATCCCCTGTGTTAAGCATAGGGCAGGGCTCTGCAATTGGCAGTTGGCGAACACACTTACCTTATGACAAAGTAATTGATGTTGTTGTTATTGATGAAATAGTGTATGCAGCAACTGAGCTAAGTATTTTTACATATAACAAGCTTGATAATCATGTTGAAAGATTCGATAAGGTTCAAGGTCTTAATGACATTGGTATAACTTCCATAGGTTACAATTATAATACGGAAGAAATCCTTGTTGCATATTCAAATACAAACATGGACATCATAAACAAAGATGGAGAAATAATAAATATTCCTGACATAAAAAACAAAGAAATATTAGGGTATAAAACCATAAATGATATTACATTCAGGGATAATATGGCCTATTTATCATGTGGATTTGGCATTGTGTTACTAAACATGGAGCGTAAGGAAATAGCAGACACATATTTCATAGGTCAAGATGGTGATGCCATAAATGTTAATGGCATAACTTTCAATGACACTTCCATATTTGCTGCCACAGAATCTGGGATTTATTATGCCAATAAAAATGCCTCGAACCTTGCCGACTTTCATCAATGGTCAAAAGATACGAATGTAATTCATCCCAACTTAGCCTATAATCTTATTGCCAGTTTCCAGGGTAAGCTATATACAAACCTTTACAGTGAATCATTCGATCAAGACACAATGTTTGTTTTCAACGGATACGACTGGGATTATTTTGAAAAAGATAAAAATACAACTCGTCATCAATTTACGGTTAAAGATGAATTTTTTCTTATTGCTAACACATACAATGTTGGTGTTTATGATTCAGAAATGGAAAAAATAATTAATATCTGGAATCCCGAAGGGCAATCCATTCTACCTCTCTCTGCAGATATGGATAATGATTTTATATGGGTAGGAACTAAATTCAAGGGACTCCTCAAGTCAACTAATAATGGTTGGTCAGGCGAATTTATAAAACCAAATGGTCCTGGGTCAAACAATGTATTTAATTTGAATGCGGGTGGTGATAACTTATGGGTTGCATCCGGAGGAAGGGCTTCAAACTGGTCTAAGCTATACATGAAAGATGGTGTTTTTTCTTTTGTTGATGATACATGGACAACCCACAGTTACAGGAATACTCCCCAGTTAGATACCATTAGTGATTTTGTTTGTGTCAAAGTTGATCCTGCAAATAGTAATATAGCCTACATTGGCACCTGGCAGGGAGGTGTGATTAAATTTGAAAATAATGTTCTAACTGATATTTTTGATGAATACAATAGTTCCCTTCAGCCCTGGCTTGCAAATCCTGATTTGGTAAATATAAGCGGGTTAGACTTCGATAGTCAGCATAATCTGTGGGTTGCAAATTCAGGAGCTCCTGATTTACTTTCAGTAATGAAGAATGACGGAAATTGGAAATCTTTTAACTTGGGAGGATCACTAAGTGGTAGTGATATTGGTTTCATGATTGTTGATGCTAGTGATCAAAAATGGATACTAAAAAGAAGTAATGGGCTTTTAATAGTTTTTACTGATGAAGGCACTATCGATGATACAAGTGATGATAAAGTAAAGGTTCTTTATAGTACACAGGGTGCTGGAAATATCCCTGGAAATAAGGTATACTCCTTTGCAAAAGACCTAGATGGTGAAGTTTGGGTTGGAACGGATAAGGGGGTAGCTGTATTTTACTCTCCCGAAAACATATTTATATCAGGTGCTGATTACGATGCTCAAAGGATTCTTGTTCCTAGAAATGATGGCTCTGGACTTGCGGATTATCTTTTGGAAACAGAACTAATCACTAGCATTGCAGTTGACGGTGCAAATCAAAAATGGATAGGAACAGAAAGAGCAGGATTATTTTTATTTTCTGAAGATGGCCTTGATCAACTAGAACATTTCACTGCCGAAAATAGCCCCTTATTATCCAATAATATTACCAGCATTTCCATTAACAAAAAAGGAGAAGTGTTTATTGGAACAGCCGAGGGAATAATATCATATAAAGGAACAGCCACGCCTCCAAACCCACCGGGATCAAAAGTATATGCCTATCCGAATCCTGTTAGAGAAAATTTTACAGGTTTAGTGGCAATTGTAGGGCTAGTGAATAATTCATACGTTAAAATAACAGATTCCTATGGTAATCTGGTATACCAAACGAAATCCGAGGGAGGCCAAGCTGTTTGGGATGGATTGAATTTTAATGGAGAAAAAGTTGCAACTGGCATCTATATGGTATTTGCAGTAACAGAAGATAAATCAGAAAAAGTAGTAACTAAGATTTTAGTGATTAAATAGGTATCTATTTTATCTACGATAAATACATGATACCTAGTAGAATTTATTTTGTTTTAAAAATATTTTATATTTTTAATGAAACAATAATAAGTTCAAAGTAGTCATGTCTGAATCCAATTCCAAGTACACAAAAATGCATCCCATGTTCTATGTGGCTGCAACTGTGATAGTTATAGCTGGTATTAAAATAGGAGCTCCCATTATTAACCCCATTTTGATGGCCGTATTCTTTAGCATTATTATATATCATCCCATTGATTGGCTTAAGAGAAAGGGTGTGAATGGAATAGTTGCAATAATATTAGTGGTTTTTGGATTACTTATTGTTTTAGCAGGGCTGGGAGATACAGTAACTAAATCTATCATTGAGTTTTCACATAACGTACCGACCTATAAAGAAGCTTTATTTAACATAAGAGATTCCGCCTTGGAATCTCTGAATGATTATGGTCTTCATATATCCAAAGATGATATTAATAAAAAGCTTGGAGATGGCGTAGCATTCACATATGCAAGTAGATTACTAACTAAAATTGGTAGTCTTCTTGGTCAAATAACATTATTGATTTTGGTTGCAGCATTCATATTAGGAGAAACCAATAGCTATCCAATAAAATTAAAGGCTGTTTTAAAGTATCCCGATACATCTCTTAATAATATTACTGTTATTTCGAGAAACATCCGTTATTACCTTGGCATTAAAACCCTTACTGGTATAATTGGTGGAACTTCTGTTGCAGTTGTATTGTTTGTAATGAATGTACAGTATGCGATTGTATGGGGATTATTGGTATGGGTAATGAGGTATATTCCAAACATTGGTTCAGCAATTGCAGCAATTCCCATATTTCTTTTTGTCCTTATTCAAAATGGATTCATGGGTATGGTTTATTTTGGTTTAGCATTTGCTTTTATAAACTTTACACTAGGTCAAATAATCGAGCCAAAATTTCTTGCAAGAGGAATGAAATTATCCACTCTAGCTGTTTTTCTATCTTTAGTGTTCTGGGGATGGATTTTAGGAGATATTGGCATGCTCCTAGCAGTACCGATTACTATGGGAATGAAAATCAGCCTAGAGACTCGAGAAAATTCCAAATGGATGGCAATAATGCTCGGATCAGAAAAGGGTGCAAAAGCCGCTTTAAATGATAAAGCAGATGAAATTGTAGACTAAATTAATCTAGCTAATTCTATTGCTATCGGTTATCGTACTAACCGCATTTAAGTACCTGTGCAATCTGATACTTTGCCGCATCCACATTGGGGCCGTTTGTTACACTTTTATATGCAGAACATGCATTTGAACTATCTCCGTTACCTTCATATGCTTGTCCCAATGCGAAATAAACATCCGATTTATCTTTTGTTGGATCAATATTTATAGCTTTTTCTGCAGAAGAAATTGCTTTATTCCAGTTGTTCTCTATTGAATAGGCAAGCGTTAAATAATAATAAGCATTTGCACTACCAGAAGCGTATGTAAAAGAAGCATTTATATAATCCACTGCTTTTGTTGCATTCTCTTTTTGAATTTCTTTGGCTCCTGCATTCACAAGTGATTTTGAAACTGTAGACTTTGTTTTAGCTACAGTTTTTGCAGCTTTTGGATTGTTTCCACCATACTCAAGCACCTTATCGGCATTTGCTACCATTTTGGTTAGATCTCCCTTTGACTTATATGCTAACATCATACCATAGTAAGTCTTGTAATATGTAGGGTATATCTCAAGAGCCATATTAAACTCAGCTAATGCATCATCTGCCTTATTGTTTTTCAAATAGCTGGTACCCTTGGAGGTTCTAACTTTTGCAATGTTATTTTTTGAGCTGGTCATCTTTTTACTATCCCCAACCTTCTCAGCATATGCATATGATTTTTCATAACCAGCAATTGCTTCATCAAACTTTCCCTTTTTGTAAAACGCTGTTGCATTTCCGTAATATGCCTTTAATAAATTAGTCTGGATTCGCTCCTTTAGTTCATCAGCATCTCCCCCAACCATATTTGCAATTTCCATAGCTTCTTCATAAGCTATAATTGCATCGGCATAATCCTTTTCCTTGTAATAACCATTGCCTTCATTATACATTGCTCCTGCATCGGAAACAGTCTGAGCATCAACATTCAATGAAATCAATGCTACACCTAAAAATAATAGGCTTTTCTTCAATAAACTCATATTAATAGTGGTTTAAAAATTTTGTGGCGCAAGATACAAAATAATTGTAACCCTTATAAAACGATTGCATGACAGATAATTACCAGTAAATATTACTTAAAAAATTAATGGTTTTTCTAATATTATTTCCAATTGATTATGTAATATTTATAGCTTTGCCGCGTGCTTCAAAATTTTTTATCTTTAATTATTAAATAAAAATCAGGAAATGAATATTATCATTGCTGGCGATGGAGAAGTTGGTTTTTATCTTGCTGAAGCTCTGGTTCATTCAAATCACAATATAACTATTGTTGATCCTCATGAAGAACTTCTCAAGCTTGTTGAATCGCACGCTGACCTTATGACAATTGTAGGCCAATCGAATTCCGTTGCCGTATTAAAAAAAGCAAATGTTGCAAAGGCGGATCTTGTAATTTCAGTACTACATAGTGAAGAAATTAATATTTTAACGGCCATTATCGCTAAAAAACTTGGTGCAAAATATACAATTGCAAGGGTTAACACTATGCAAAATCTTGCACTTGAAAACCAGAAAACTTATAACGAATTAGGTATTGATCAACTTCTATCTCCAGAAGATATTGCAGGTCATGAAGTTGTAAAATTATTACAAAGACCTGCTGCAATTGAAATTTTTGATTTATCAGACGGGCAGCTTCAGATACTTTTAATAAAAATAAATGATGATGCTAACGCAGTCAATCAATCATTGAATGATATTGCCAATCAATATGAAAACCTAG
The DNA here is from genome assembly GCA_018661505.1 of Lentimicrobiaceae bacterium. Taxonomy (GTDB): domain Bacteria; phylum Bacteroidota; class Bacteroidia; order Bacteroidales; family F082. Next base: position 41,656 of record JABJIE010000046.1, on the reverse strand, counting down.
ACTTCAGAGCTGTGGCAATACACAGAGGTAATTCTACCTTTATACCTAGTGGAGATACAATTTTTCAGCCTAACGATTTTGTTTATGTTATAACAAAACCAGAAGGTATGGAGGAGCTTATGAAGTTAGGAGGTAAGCAGGATGTTGAGATAAATAATATCATGCTAATTGGAGGTGGAAGAGTTGGAAAAGTAATAGCAAAGCAACTTGAAACTGAACTAAATATAAAACTAATAGAACAAAGTCATGAGAGATCTTTGAACTTAATCGATTTACTAAATGACACATTGATAATAAACGGCGACGCTCGTGACATCAAACTTCTTGAAGAGGAAGGTATTGAGGGAGTTGATGCTTTCATTGCAGTTACAAATAATTCTGAAACCAACATCATTACCTGTTTACATGCCAAAAAATTTGGTGTTAAGAAAACAATAGCTCTTGTCGAGAATCTAGACTATATTGAAATATCAAAGAATATTGGAATTGATACCATCATAAACAAAAAACTTAGTGCTGCAAGCTATATGATTAAGCATAGTATGGGAGATGAAGTATCATCTCTTAAATGTTTAAGTGGTATTAGTTCAGATGTTGTAGAATTTATTGCAAAAAGGGACTCTGCAGTTACAAAAAAACTAATTCGAAACCTCAAAATGCCCGAAGGTTCAATTATTGGAGGTGTAATCAGAGGCAACAAGTCTTATATTGCAATTGGTGATTTTCAAATTGAAGAAGATGATAAGGTAGTAGTATTTGCACTGCCAGGCCTAACACATAAGTTAGAGAAGATTTTCCACAAGCAAAATGGCGGATTACTTTAAAAATTAATTCTAGTATTGATGTCAAACCGAAAACTAATTAACCTTTCAATCGTATTAAAAGTACTTAGCTTTTTATTAATGGTTGAAGGAGTGTTTATGTTAAGTGGAATAGGATTTGCCATATACTTTGACGAGCCTATTTGGCCATTGCTTATTTCAGCCTTTATTACAATTATTGTTGGCCTTCCAACATTTCTTCTAACACAAAAAAATACAAGAAAAAATATTGGTAAACGAGAGGGGTATCTCATAGTCTCTCTAACATGGGTGATAATATCAATTTTTGGATCATTGCCGTTCTTGTTTAGTGGTGCAATACCAAACTATACAGATGCTTTTTTTGAAACCATTTCAGGCTTTACAACAACAGGCGCCTCCATATTACCTGATATAGAAGCCCTGCCAAAAAATATCTTATACTGGAGATCAATGACTCAATGGATTGGTGGCATGGGTATCATTGTGTTAACTGTGGCAATACTTCCTTTCCTTGGAATCGGAGGCCTACAGCTTATGATTGCTGAGATGCCCGGAATCACTCCGGATAAATTACATCCCAGAATTACTGAAACAGCAAAACGGTTTTGGGGAATTTATGTGATATTTACTTTCATAGAAGTATTGCTTTTATGGGCTGGAGAAATGAATTTATTTGAATCCATTTGCCACTCTTTTACAACAATGGCCACGGGTGGGTTTTCAACAAAAAATGCAAGTATGGCTGCATTTGGATCATATTCACAATACATTGTAGTTATTTTTATGTTTTTAGCAGGAACCAACTTTACACTCCATTATTTTTCTCTCCATCGACAATTTAAAAGGGTGATTTCAAACGAAGAATTTAGAATCTACTTTTGGATTGTAGTATCTCTAACAGTATTTATTTCCATGGGATTATTTTTAACTGAGCAGCTAACTCCTGAAAACTCGATTAGAAATTCTTTATTTACTGTTGTTTCTATACTTAGTACAACCGGTTTTGTAACTGCTGATTATAGCTTATGGCCTTCGTTTTTATGGATGTTTATATTTGCTTTGATGTTCATTGGAGGAAGTGCTGGATCAACTGGTGGTGGAATAAAAGTTATCAGAATACTATTACTCATTAAGAACTCTTTGCTAGAGATGAAAAGGTCAATTCATCCGCATGCAATTATTCCTGTTAAATACAATAAGAAATCAGTTTCTCAGCAACTGATTTTTAACGTAATGGCATTTTTTCTAATCTATTTTATGATTTTCTCACTAGGGACTTTAATCCTATCAATGTTTGGATATGACTTTGAAACCTCAATAGGTGCTGCAATTGCAACTTTAGGTAACATTGGCCCTGGTATTGGAAACGTAGGCCCAGTTGATAATTATGCATTCTTTACGATGCCAGCTAAATGGATATTATCACTTATGATGTTACTAGGAAGACTAGAGCTTTTTACAATTTTAATAGTTCTTTCTCCTGCATTTTGGAGAAGGTAATGTCCCATTAAATAAGCCAGTATAAATAAACTAATGAGAATCCAAGGAAAAATGCTATTCCTAGCCATGAAAGTATTTTTAACATAATCCCTGGCTTTGCTTCAGGGGGCATATGTTTGTCAGTAACAACTCTGTAATTCAGCCAAGATAGAATTGGTGCGACCAAAAATGATACTGTAGTTGCGAGGCTAACCATGGCTCCCATAGATCTAGTGGCAAAGGCTATCAGAAAAGTTGATCCAAGCAATAATATTATCAGCCAAGACCACATTACCTTTTGTTTGTTACGTTTTCCTGGAAACCTATTTGGAAAAAGATGATAAACCACAGGTGTTAAAACCCGAGGATATGCGTCCATTACAGTAATGATTGTGCTAACCATTGTTGCCACTGCTGATATTGAAACTACCCAATGGGCCCAATTACCCAGACTAGTTGTATACATATTAATTAGCTGACCTGAGAATTTTGTACCATTTGTGGAAAATTGTTCCCCAGTACCATACATAACCAAAGCCCCCATGAGCATAAAACCTAATGCAAGAATTGCAGTGCCAATATATCCTATTCTAAATTCAATAAGCGCATCCTTTAAACTAGGATAATAGCCTATTTCAGCAGCCTTTTCATTATTCCACATTGATGTCCATACGGATACATCTATGGGTGCAGGCATCCATCCAACAAAAGCAATCATAAAAAATACATCCGCCTGTTTTGTCCAAGAAAAATTTGCCATCGACTCCGGGGAAACTTCATTGTGGATGCCCAGTGCAGCAAATACTGCAATAACAGTAGATACTGTTAGTAACAATATCGTGTATTTTATAATCTTATCAAGCAATGCATACTTCCCAAAAAGTAAAATCAAAAGAGACACCAACAATACCACAGTGCTTAGGGTGATTAAATTGATGGAAATATTAAAAACATATGATATTAAACCAACTGTTACAACAGTTATTGCGGCTTGAAATATGAACATAGACATAAATGTAACCAAGCCAAACAAACCAACTGCCCATTTGCCAATATGATTATACCCATCAACAAGGTTTGACTTTGTAGATATTGCATAGCGAGTTCCAAACTCAAAAAAAGGATACTTTAATATGTTGGCGATAATCAGTACCCAAATTAAATCGTAATTGAACATTGCACCAGCCCTTGTAGACTGAACTAGGTGTGATACACCAACAGCTGCACCTGCATATAATAAACCTGGGCCAAGTATTCGGAGTATTTTTTTCATTAATATGTCAATTTAAAGCAAAGTTATTATTTTCATAAATAGATCCCATGAATAAAACTTTCATAAAATATCTCCTTATCTAGTTTGAAAGCTATTTTTGAATTAATTTAGTATAATCATTCGCTATATTTGCCTAAAATTTTAAACCCATGTCGGACGATAAAAAAATTATATTTTCAATGGTTGGTGTTGGAAAAATTGTTCCCCCCAATAAAGAGATTTTAAAGGACATTTATTTGTCATTTTTCTACGGTGCAAAAATTGGCATTATAGGATTAAACGGTTCAGGCAAATCAACACTATTAAAAATAATTGCAGGTGCTGATAAATCATACAATGGAGAGGTTGTTTTTTCAAAGGGATATTCCATTGGTTTATTGGATCAAGAGCCTCTTATGAATGAAACCAAAACCGTAAGGGAAATCGTGGAAGAAGGAGTTCAGGAGACTGTTGACTTATTGAAGGAATATGAGGAAGTAAATCTGAAATTCTCAGAGGCATTGTCAGATGAAGAGATGGATAAAACAATCAAAAGACAGGGAGAGTTAACAGAGCTCATTGAACAACAAAACGGTTGGGAATTAGATTCAAAATTAGAGAGAGCAATGGATGCGTTGAGGTGTCCAGATGAAAACAGCCCCGTTAATATATTGTCAGGTGGAGAAAGACGTAGAGTTGCTTTGTGTAGACTTTTACTTAGAGAGCCTGATATCTTATTGCTTGATGAGCCTACCAACCATCTAGATGCCGAGTCAGTTGAATGGCTAGAACAACACCTGAAACAATATCAAGGAACTGTAATCGCGGTAACACATGACAGATATTTCCTTGATAATGTGGCCGGATGGATTCTTGAGCTTGATCGTGGTCAAGGAATCCCTTGGAAAGGTAACTACACAGGATGGCTAGAACAAAAGTCAAAGAGGTTGGAGATGGAGGAAAAAACAGCAAGCAAAAGACGTAAAACTCTTGAGCGGGAGCTTGAATGGGTAAGAATGGCACCTAAAGCACGCCATGCTAAATCAAAGGCCAGACTCAATAATTATGAAAAATTACTCTCCGAAGATGGGACTGAAAAATTGGAAAAATTAGAGATTTTCATTCCAAATGGTCCTAGACTTGGATCAAAAGTTATTGAGGCAAAAAATCTGAGCAAGGCCTTTGGTGAAAAATTATTATTTGACAACCTGGATTTCAGCCTTCCTCCTGGTGGTATAGTAGGGGTGGTTGGTCCCAATGGAGCTGGTAAAACTACCTTATTTCGTCTAATAATGGGACTGGAAAATCCAGATGAAGGAACTTTTGACTTGGGTGAGACAGTAAAAGTAGGATACGTTGACCAAGAACATGAGGAAATAAACCCCAATAAAAATGTTTGGGAAATTATCTCAGGAGGTCATGATAATATCCAGCTAGGAAATAGAAGTATGAATTCAAGAGCATATGTTTCAAGATTTAATTTTAGTGGTACTGACCAGGGTAAAAAATCCGAAATTTTATCAGGTGGTGAACGAAATAGAATGCATCTTGCATTAACTCTGCGGCAAGAAGCAAATGTTTTATTGCTTGATGAACCCACCAATGACATTGATGTGAATACTCTAAGGGCCCTTGAGGAAGGGTTGGAAAATTTTGCTGGTTGTGCGGTGGTCATTTCACATGATAGGTGGTTTCTTGATCGAATAGCTACACATATATTGGCATTTGAGGGTAACTCAAATGTTTATTTCTTTGAGGGGTCATATTCCGATTATGAGGAAAATAAAAAGAAGCGACTTGGTGATGAGGGACCAAAAAGAATAAGATATAGAAAGCTTATGTAGCTGAAATTTAACCAGATAATTTGATGTTAATTTTAATTTCTTCGTCTTTTTAATAGCATCATAGGAGATGGTCCGGATAAATCATTTAACAATACTATCACTCAACAGGATTTGAAAACATTTATCTCCGTTTTGCATTTTATTAAATTTGAAAAAAATAATTCATGGATACTAAAAACACAAAAAAACAAATATATCTTCCGGTTGCATTATCGTTAATACTTATTTTAGGAATTTGGCTAGGTACTCAGCTCGTATCTACCAATCGGGTTAGCAATAACATTCTTCAAATTGAGGATAAATCCTACAACAAAGTTGGAGATATACTTGATTTTATTGTTCAGGATTATGTTGATACAGTTGATTTTACAATTCTTGAAGATCAAGCAATCACCAACATAATAGAGGAGCTTGATCCTCATTCCATGTACATTTCAAAAAAAGAGTTTAGTGAGGTTAATGATCCACTTGTAGGAAGTTTTGAGGGTATTGGTATCTCCTTTCGTATTGAGAAAGATAGCATCACCGTCATTAATACTATTCCTGGGGGACCCTCAGAAAAGGTAGGTCTTATGGGTGGTGATAGAATTGTGAAAATTGATGACTCACTTGTTGCAGGAATTGGAATAACAAATAATCGTGCAATGAGGCTTCTAAAGGGGAAAAAAGGAACCAAAGTCAAGGTTAGTAATTTTAGAAGAGGCATTCCAAAACTCATTGATTTTAACATAACTCGAGATTTAATTCCCACCTATAGTGTTGATGTTGCCTATATGGTAGATGAAAGTATTGGTTATATAAAGATTAATAAGTTCTCAGCAACAACATACGAAGAGTTTAATGATGCCACTGACGAGCTGATGAGCATGGGAATGACAAAATTAATCCTCGATCTTAGAGGTAATCCTGGTGGTTTGATGCAGGCTGCAATACAAATAAGTGATGAGTTCTTGGATGATGGAGAATTGATAGTGTACACAGATGGAAAAAACAGATCTAAAAGGCATGCATTTGCAACTAATAATGGCCAACTTGATGAAATGGATGTAGTTGTTCTGGTTGATGAAAATTCTGCTTCATCAAGTGAAATTGTAGCTGGAGCACTTCAAGATAATGATAAGGGTTTAATAATAGGCAGAAGAACATTTGGTAAGGGGCTTGTTCAAGAACAAATCAGTATGCCGGATGGTTCGGCTATTAGGCTTACAACTGCAAGATACTATACTCCAACTGGCAGATCAATTCAGAGACCATATGAAAATGGAGATTCTGAAGAATACTACAAAGAATACTTTCACCGATATGCCAATGGTGAAATGACAAATATAGATAGTATTGAATTTATCGACTCCTTAAAGTTTGTAACTCCTGCGGGCAAAGTTGTTTATGGTGGAGGAGGTATAATGCCCGATATTTTTGTGCCACTAATAACTGATACCGTACATACATATTATAATCTCCTTGCAAATAAGGGTCTTATTTTTCAATTCGCCTTTGATTACACTGATAGAAACCGATCATCACTAAATCAATACGAAGATTTTGAAAGATTTGATAAATCATTTAACATGGATAATAATACTTTCCGTGATATGGTAAAATATGCTCAAGAAAAAGGAATAGAATCTTCCGAAGAGAAAATAAAGGTGTCAAAGGAAAAAATTGCTACTCTTTTCAAAGCCTATGTGGGTAGAAACATCCTTGATGAAAAAGGGTTTTATCCGATATTCCATAAAATTGACACAACCTTCAGCCGTGCTGTTTTTGAAATTAAATCCATATAGGTAATTTAAATTTGGTGAATAAACACAAAGATTTATTGTCATACTAAATTATTTCGTTCAAGTGTAGATATCCGAATGCAATATCCGCTGAGTGATATACCATTCGCTTAACGTATTCTGATTAAGTGTAAATCATAATGTTAAAAAAATTTAAGAAGAGGTCCTGGGGCTTCTAATTGAAGATGTTAATTGATTGATAGCGTTTTTTTTACTATTTTTGCATCCTTAATTTTTTTAATAAAAATACTATGGAGAAAAAGAGGGTCCTTTATGTTAATCAAGAGATTACACCCTACCTACCTGAGACTCAAATTAGTAGGATAGGACGTTTTCTTCCCCAAAAAACACAGGAAGCTGGTAAGGAAATAAGAACCTTTATGCCAAGATACGGCTTGGTTAATGAAAGAAGAAATCAGCTTCACGAGGTTATTCGATTATCAGGTATGAACCTTATAATTGATGACATTGACCATCCTTTAATAATCAAGGTTGCATCAATTCAGCAGGCACGAATGCAGGTTTATTTTATTGACAATGAAGATTATTTTCATAGAAAATTTTTATTCCGAGATAAAAAAGAGAAGTTTTTTGATGATAATGATGAGCGGACTGTATTTTTTGCAAAAGGAGTAATTGAAACGGTTAAAAAATTAGGCTGGGCTCCTGACATAGTTCATGCACATGGATGGTTCTCAAGTTTATTACCTCTATATATTCGCACTGCATATAAAGATAACCCTATATTTAGTGACTTAAAAATTATCTTCTCATTATATGATGATGGTTTTACTGAAAGTTTTAAAAATGGCTTTACCGAAAAAATGGTAACCAAGGGGCTTACAAAAGAAGAACTCAAACACTATAGTGATGGAACTTTCGTTTCATTGATGAAGGGAGCCATTGATCGTTCTGATGCACTAATTCAGGGTAGTGAAAATTTAAACCCTGAAATTTTAGAATATGCTAAAGCATCAGGAAAACCAATGTTAGATTATATTGATGATGAGAACTATTACGTTGCTTATAATGAGTTTTATGACAAGATTATTGGAGAGGATTAGGGAAAAAGCAAGACAAAACAACCCGTTCAAGAATATATTAGTAATCCTTATTATTTTCATTCTCGGATCTTGTGCCAAGGATCCGGGCCAAATTGGATATGTTATTCAGCCAGAAGATAGCAAGCTTAATGTGGCATTCGATGATTCAACGTCTATTTATGCATATTCCAGATTATCTGACTCTGTTCAAACTAGCCACATGTCATTAAGTGCTCTTGGTAGTCTTAATGATCCTATTTTTGGTAATACTATTGCTGGTTTTTATACTCAATTTGTTCTTTCAGCACCTGCCCATAATTTTGGAGAAGGTAAAACTTTAGATTCATTGGTTCTGCAATTGAAATATGCTAATTCTTATGGTGATACAAATGCCATGATATATGCTCATACATACGAAATGATGGAAGGTATATCTAGAGATAGTATCTATTATTCTACACTTCAATTACCTATTGGAACAACTGATTATTCAAATCAATCATTCCTGCCAAGTGTTAATGATAGCATTGTAGTTGGTGATGATACCATAAGTTCTGTTATTAGATTAAACCTTACCGATCTTGATATTAGCTTGGGAGAAAAGCTTCTAAATGCATCAGAGGAAGACATGGAAAGTTCTGAAAACTTCAGGGAATTTTTTAATGGTTTGTTCATTCAATCCCAACCTGTCGATTATGATGGAAGATTGATTTACTTCTCTCTATCTTCCAGCGACACAAAGCTTACACTATATTATAGTAATGATGATGCTGATTCTTTAAATTATGATTATATAATAACAACCGCCACAGCAAATGTTAGTAAATATGAGCACAATCGTAATAATGCGGGATTGTCTCTCAGAGAGCAAGTTATAAATGGAGATACGGCCCTTGGTCAGGAGAAATTTTATTTACAAGGATTTGGGGGTATTGAAACGGTTATTAGATTACCTCACATAAACAAATGGGCAATAAGAGGCAATGTGGCCATTAACGAAGCAAAGTTATTACTTCCTGGTTATGAAGATGATAATTTCTTTGCTCCTCCTACCAGGCTTGCGTTATATAAAATTGGTGCAGACTCATCATTTTATACTTTAACGGATGAATATGAGGGAGATGCATATTTTGATGGTAATTACAATTCAATAACTAATTCTTACGAATTCCGTATAACAAGGTATATACAATCATTGATAAACGATACCACTCAACCAAATAATGGGCTTGGTTTATTTGTGTCAGGTGAACCTGTTAATGCTAACAGGTTTATTTTCAAAGGAAACCAATTTGGTTCTGATACCACAGGAATTAAACTGGAAATATTATTTACTGATCTATAAATTACTCTGATTAATACATAAATAATAACCCGTTTATGTATAATTTGAATTATCTTTACATTTAATACAGACTAAAATAATGTGTGGAATAGTAGCATATATAGGATATAAACAAGCACAACCTATACTTATAAAAGGTCTACAAAGACTTGAATACAGGGGGTATGATAGTGCGGGTATTTCAATTTTAAATGGTAGTATTAAAACATTTAAAACCAAAGGTAAAGTATCTGAACTAGAAAATCATATAAAGAATAAAAATACCGATGGTGAAGCGGGCATAGCTCATACAAGATGGGCAACTCATGGTGTTCCAAACACAAAAAACGCACATCCTCATTTCTCAAAATCTAAGTCCTTATCACTAATCCATAATGGAATTATTGAGAATTATGCTATTCTAAAAGAAGAGCTTGTTAAAAGAGGGTATCAATTTAAATCTGACACCGATACCGAGGTATTGGTTAATCTTATTGAAGATATTCGTATAAACGAAAATGTACTATTGGATGAAGCTGTGAGAATTGCACTTAATCAGGTTGTGGGGGCTTATGCTATTGCTATCCTCTCGGATGAACATCCTAATACTCTAATAGCTGCTCGTAAGGGAAGCCCATTGGTTATTGGAATTGGAGAAGGTGAATATTTCCTTGCATCTGATGCAACTCCCATAGTTGAATATACCAAAAATGTAGTCTATCTTCAAGATGAGGAAATTGCTGTTCTTACTCGAGGTGAGGATTTCAAAATAAAAACAACTAATAATAAGGAAAAGACCCCTTATGTGGAAGAATTAGAGTGGAATCTTAGCGAGCTTGAAAAAGGAGGTTATGAGCACTTTATGATGAAAGAAATTTATGAGCAACCAAGGTCCATAAGGGATAGTATGCGTGGTCGTTTAAACACTACCACGGGCACTGTTTCCTTGGGAGGTATAATAGATTATGAACAAACTATTCTTGCTGCTAAAAGAATAACTATAGTTGCATGTGGAACTTCATGGCATGCCGGACTTGTTGGTGAGTATTTATTTGAAGATATTGCAAGAGTTCCCGTTGAAGTTGAATACGCATCAGAATTCAGATATAGAAATCCCATAATTGAGGAAGGCGATGTGGTTATAGCGATAAGTCAATCTGGTGAAACTGCAGATACACTTGCTGCCATTGAGCTTGCAAAGAAAAAGGGAGCAATAATAATTGGTGTTTGTAATGTTGTGGGCTCATCAATTGCAAGAGCATCGCATGCCGGATCGTATACACATGCCGGCCCTGAAATAGGAGTAGCATCAACAAAGGCATTTACTGCACAGGTGACTGTTTTAACTCTAATGGCTCTTAGGTTAGCTCAATTAAAAGGATCTCTTTCTCGTACCAAATTCATGCAGTTATTAATGGAAATGGAGGCTCTTCCTACAAAAGTGGAGAAGGTTTTAAATACAAATGGGCTTACGGAGAAGATTGCAAAAAAATTCAAGGATGTGGAAAACTTCCTATACCTTGGAAGGGGTTATAATTTCCCTGTTGCGCTTGAGGGCGCATTGAAACTCAAAGAAATATCATATATTCATGCGGAAGGATATCCGGCTGCTGAAATGAAACACGGACCCATTGCGCTTATAGATGAAAACATGCCAGTTGTTTTCATAGCACCGCGTCTGGGTATTTACGAAAAAGTAGTTAGCAATATTCAGGAAGTTAAGGCAAGAAAAGGTAGAGTTATAGCAATAGTAACAGAAGGTGATACCATGGTAAGAGAAATTGCTGATTATGTTATTGAAATTCCAGAAACAGCAGAATACCTAATGCCAATACTTGCATCAATTCCCCTACAAAAACTAGCTTACCACATGGCTGTTATGCGAGGATGTAATGTAGATATGCCACGTAACCTTGCTAAATCCGTTACCGTGGAGTAGTTATTTTATACTTAATTACATTTATTTTGTAACGAAAATAAACTCAAAAACTTCATCTCATTATAAAATATTAATGTTAAGCTTGCTTTACATATAAAATTGTCTATCTTTGTAAAGTAAACTTAACATTTATTTATATGAAAATATCAAAAAAAGAGATGAGGTTGATGGTAGAAATACTGTACAGTATTTTATTCGCAATAATTTATATTCCATTAATATATAAAAACAGAATAGCACTCTTAAACGACCCCAGCGATTTTACCGGGCTTATTATTGAAATAATTGTTGCTTCCATTATATACTATACAGTATCATACATTATCATTGAAAGCATCTGCCGAAAAAACATTATTAATGATGAAAGAGATTCGTTAATAAAACTAAAAGTATATAAATGGGGGTACATTATCTTTGAGGTGTTTTTAATTGGCCTAATCTCCTTTACAATTTGGGCTAATAAAAAGCCTGCTTTTAGCATTGGCATTGAAGACTTGATTTTTTACATCCTTGTATCCGTTGTGATGATAACCTTTATCAAATCATCCATACAACTATTCTTATACAGAACATCATGAGCGTGAGGCTAAAGAATAGAGTCAGAGAATTTAGACAACAAAAAAATCTCACCCAAGAGGAGCTTGGTAATAAGGTTGGTGTAAGTAGACAAACTATAATTTCAATTGAGAAATATAAGTATAAACCTTCCCTAGAGTTGGCAATGAAAATATCATTGGAAATTGGAGAAAAAATCGAAACTCTATTTTATTTTGAAGCATAGTAAGTGTGCTTATGCGCAAACAGATATTTCATTGCTCAGTTAAAAGCTATCCGTTTTGGAGTTATCTCATTTTGATAATCTTCTTGGTTTCGGATTTGCCACCTATAAGGCAGTTGATAAAATAAACACCTGGTTTAACATTTTTCATGTCCAATGAAATTGTTTGGTTACCATTTGAATATTCATTATGTGTTGATTCCAAAATGATTTTACCTTGTATATCAAGTAATTTAATACTTGCTTCTGTATTATCTTTCAGGTTTATCCCAAGGTATAATATATCATTAACCGGATTTGGATATGTTACCACGAAATTATCAATTTCATTTCTTGTGCTTATATCAGTCCATGTATAATTAATACCAAAAAAGTAAAGAATTTCAGCCATTACACCATCTTTTGTTGAACCCGTTCCATCAACCATCCCTCCAAATTCAAAGGAAGTACCAATGGTTTTATATGTTACATTTTCATATGAAATTCCAGTGCCATATTCAGGGCTTGAGTTACTAAAAATTAGCGTTCCTCCATCTTTGGGTTCTAATATATCCACGTAGCTATTATTTCCTGAGTATTCAAACATATAACCACTCATCATACTTTCATCTTCACCCAAAATAACGCTTAGGTCACCTGAGCCATCTGCAATTCCGTTGATATGGAACATGGGATGAACAACAGTTGGACTATCAAAATACCATGTATCGCCACCTTCCATATATACTCTGCCACCATCATCAAGATACTGCTTTAGCATTTCTCCCTCATCCTCCGTTAAAATATGGTTATTGGGATACATCCCCAAAAGAATAAATACTGAAGTGTAAGTATTTATTTCATCTGTCCAACTTGTAGCAACATCATACCCAGTTTGCAATTCGGTGAAACATGCTGCCATTGAATCTTCAGAAATACTATTTGAAAGATTTAGTATTAACACGGGTTTTTTACCAATAATTGTGAAAAACTCTCCCTCTCCAGAAATATCATTATCTGCAATTATCATTAGCTCGAAAAAAGCTGAGGTACCCTCTGGCGTATCTCCGTCAGCAGTCACGCTAAAGGTCGCTTGATTAGTTTCTCCTCCCATGATATCCCCCATTGCTTGAGGATCTGAATTTATTGATACATACTGATTGGAAGACGTTAAATTTGCTAATCCGTTATATGCATCCGATGAGCCTTCATTTGCTACATCAACAATAATGTCAAACGTTTCACCTGGATCTGGTTTACCGTTATTATTTCCGTTTGAATCATCTATAACGAACCCTGAAAAAACAAGTTTTGGTGAGTGCCCTGTAAGCATGAGACCAGACTCCCAAATAATACCGTCTTGATCAACTGCTGTTACTGTAAAATTAACTATTATTTCATCGGGGATATCATTTGATACATTAAAAGCAAACCCATCAATAATTGATATGGTATCGCTGGCAATAATGTCTCCATAGCTTACTTCGCTAGTTGTAATTTCAACATAAGCACTTGTTGTGGTAAGTGTTGCGTTAACATCCAAAGCATCTTCAACACCAATGTTTGTCAACCCAATTGTTAATTGAATATTCTCTGCATAGTCCATCAAGCCATCATTATTTCCCAATATATCATTGATTACATTATTGGCATATACTACAAATGGTCCTTCAGCAGGCACAATATCAACGGTTGAGATATAAGGAATGTAATTAAATGATGTAACAACAATATCTGCTGTTCCAATATCAGTTAATGCATCAAACTCTATTGTAGCAACTCCTCCTGATGCAATTGCAGAACCTATTATATTTCCATCCATACTGAGAGTGGCAAGAGCGCCATCTGTGTCACAATTAACAATTAAAGACGTAGATCCTAAAAATATTGATAAGGGATGTGTTACTGTTAAGTCTTCGGGTGCTGCAGTTCTGATTTCCACTGAAGGATCTCCAAAGCATGTCCATGTATCTGTCATTTCATAACCTCCAGATCCATATACGTCATTCATGTTCATGCACCCATTCATCGATATTCCTCCAAATGTTCTTTTGATGTTATCGGAATATGTTTCAGTTAGTATGTCATTCATCTCATCCTGTCCACGCATTGGAGGGTTCCAACTTTGGTTAATTGTTGACATCAAAGCGGCTATTGCTCCCGATGGTTGACTATTATGTTCAGAACGTAACCATACCTCTGCAAAGCAAGTACCGCCAACAAAATCACCATTTACACATGCCACAGAAAAAATGAAGGGTAGTTTACCCGAATTGGTTAGGTTTGAAATATTGTTGTTTGAAAAACCGGAAGTTCCCCATGAAGAGGCACTACCATGACCAGTGTAATTTATTATTGTTGCTCCTGAATTTATTGCATCTGCAACAATTGAAGGAGAAGGATTTCCACTTGCATCATTTCCACCTTGACTGCCATCGAAAAATTCATACGCATAGTTATAAGTAAAGGGAAGTAGGTTCAAATCAGCAATGTTACGAAGATGTTGATAATCCATTTCGCCATCATCACCAGGTCCTTGATTGGATGCTATTCCTATCGATTTGCTATACCAGGAAGTATCACTAATTGGATATTTCTCGTAATCCAATACTCTTTGTACTTGTGTTACTACATGAACTTCTGCTTCTGCAGAAAATCTTCCTACAAATAAATCTGGATAATGGTCATTACCGGCAACATAAGAGTATGCAACGTCCGAATCATTTCCTCCAGTTATTGTAGTTGGCACCTGTTGTGCATCTCCAACAAGTATTACAAATGTTAATCCATTGTTGTTATAATAGTCTTCTATGTACTGCTTTATGGCTGCTGAGTTACCTATTGATGCAACATCAACAATTTCAACAGGAGTGCCCGACATTATTTTCCAGTCGATAAACGGCTGCATCTCATCCATAAAATCAACATGTGATATAATCAGCATATTACCCGTTTCTTCCACTGGTGTATATCTTGAGGAAGAGTTAAAATTTAAAAAATGACGATTATAGATATTTTCAAATATTCTATTGGTTGGTTTTGGTTCATCATTAAGAATATTAATAACAGAAGTTCCCACTTCGTTTACTTCCAATACAATATCATAATATACTCTAAGTGTTTTGGTAATGGGGTTATAATGAATTGGTTGAATTAGCAGGGTCTGTCCACGATAATCTCTAACCACATATGGCTCTCTTAAAGATCCCAATTCAGAGGGATAATATGTATCTACTCCATATTGCTTGCCATACTCATAGTCCACAGTTTTAGGATCAGTAGTTCTTAATAAATTACCCTTTGAAGGTGCAATAAGAACATCCATGTATTCAGTATATTTGGATGAAACAACCTTGATCTCCATTTGAGCATTGTTCGGAATTATTAAGGATGTGGCATAAAGAGGAAGGTCTGGTGATCCACTTTTAAGTATTGGCGATCCATTTCGTGTTTTTAATTTCCATGCTACTCCCCGACTTGTCTGAATTTCTTCATACCAAAATCCATCGAGGGTAAAACTAATGGTTGAGTTTGTTATTGTTGATGATACAAGCTGTGCTTCATCAACTTCACCATTAGATGTATTAACTTGAATCCAATTGTCAGCGAATGAAAAAAGGCTTGTTGTTACCAAGAAAATTAAACTTAGAGTAAATTGTTTCATAATTTATGCCGTCTTATTTCTGTTAAGGTTCTAAAAAACAGAACCCGCAAATATATCACATCTTTTTGTTTAACGAATTGTATTTATGTGATTAATGACAATCGCCTTACAGATACGGTTGTATATTGTACAAAAATTATTGTAGTCATTAATCATTTTCAATTATTACTTTTTTCGTTATCTTTTGATTGCTATTCTTTATTTCTACAAGATATATACCTGAATGAAGATCTGATAAATCAATATTCAGTTCTGTAATTTCTGATTTATTTTCATAAATTGAAACTATCTCACCAAGCATATTATAAATAGTAATTAGTGTTTCTAGATTATTGCCAGCAAAGCCCATAATAGTAAAATTACCATTATTAGGGTTTGGAATTATTGATATGTATTCGGATGGGGGTTCATAAACTCCCATATAGTTACCTACCTCCACCATCAGTGAGTCTATAGTGCTTCCCGAACCGCAATTATTCATGCCAACGCAACTAATCCAAACATCTCCCTCATGATTTGGGTTCCAGGTTACAATTCCAACAGTATCTGATCCTGTTATTGAGCCAGCTTCCGTAGGAAACACCTTCCAGCTATAATACTCGGCACCATAAACAGGATTTGTGTTATAGTTAGACTGAGTGATTAATTGAAGGTCTATAATTTCTGGACCAATGGGTATGGCCGTTTCAAAAGGCAAGTATGAATAAGTTAATGTCATAGTATCGCATACATATACTCCATCAACATCTATTATGTTAAGAGTTAACATGGAACTTCCTGCTAGTATATCTCCATCTGAAGGAGTATAAATTGCATTGAGGTATGATGTGTTATTAAATGATCCTGTTCCTGATGTAGACCAATAAACTGAATCAAAATTTGTTGCTGTGCCTTGACACTGGAAAGATGTGTTTTCGCAAACACTATTATCTGGGCCTGCATAAACTGTTGTGGTCATCATAAGAGGTAACTCTATATAGTCTATCCATGCTTTATCAACACCACCTGTCGCAGAGTAATCTTTGATATAAACCCATCTGAACTTTCTGTCACCTGGACTAACAATATATGCTTCTCTTGTCCAGCTTGCGTTATTTCCTGACCACTCTCCCTTAAGTTCATTATCAATGTAAAATTGCAAAAAGTCAAAATCCGACTCCGAAGATACCTTCTTATAAAAACTGATGCTATCCAAAGACATTACCTCGTATTGTATAAAAAATTCCGTTGATTGGTTATCTAAAATATCTCCAGAAACCACATCATAAAATCCCTCATAGGGATATAAAGTGTTGATGGACCATGGCTGGTTTCCATCACTTTTCCAATCAAATTTACTAAAGTCACCCGTTTCCCAGTCTTCTAGAAAAGTACCAACCTTTGGATAATATATTTGCTCAACAAAATATCCAGCCGAGGTTAGCTGATATCTCATTTCTGCTAGTATCCCCTCGGGGGCATCATCAGAAACTACAACTTCAAATTCAGGATAAACTGCACCAAAAGTGCTTAAAACTGAAATTATTGTGTCGCTACTAAGTACGGTGATGTATGGGTTATAGGAAATTAGGTCAGCTTTTACATTATATGCAACACAGTGCCCTGTGTTCATGGTTTTGATTTTTAGAGTTGCTGTTTCACCAGGGTCAAGTCTACCATTATTATTTCCTGTGAATGCATCGTCAACCATTAGTATATCGGGTGTAAGTTTAGGTGCATTTGCAAGCACTTCAAACTGACTATCCCATTCCTTACCCTCATTATCAACGGCCATAATATCGAATATAATGGTTGTTTGATCTTCTATAGAGTCCGATAAATGAATTAAAAAACTGTTCTCATGTGAAACAGGCTGATTAATATTGATTGTATCAAAAATATCAACATCATCAGTTATTAACACATCATCACAAGTAGTTGTTAAGGTAACGTTAACATCATAGGCAGCTTCATTTCCATAGTTAATCATTGAAAGGTTTATGAATAAGTATTCATCAAAATCAGCATTTCCATTGCCATTTCCCAAGGAATCATCATTAATTGAATGGTTTTCATAAATGCAAAATGGCCCATCAGGAGCAAATATTTGAATGCTCTCAATATATGGTTGATAATTTTGTGCTGTTACTACTAATTCTGCAAACCCTGGTGTTGTAAAGCTTTCAAATTCCAAAATAACATCACCATTCTCATCAGTAATAGCAGAAATTATATTTTCACCATTGTTGTTTAAAGCAACATAAGAATATGGAGCTGCATTTATGGTTAATGATGTGGCTCCAATCATAATATATGGATCATGAACAACTGGATTTACTTCTGGATTTGAAAAATATATATTAAGGGATGGATCTCCCATTAGATTATATATATCCCAGTAATATTGTTCGAGACTAGATCCACTCTCTGAAACAGCAAGATTACCTGCAAAAACCATTTGATCCATGGTTGTAAACCAGTCACTGTATTCTTCGCCATGATCGTGAAAAGATCTATCATAATTTCCTAATGTTGTTTCTTCATATGAAGGTGGGTTTTCACTAATTGTTCCTACACCAACTCCAAAATAGTAGTCTTCATTCCAATATGTACTATTTGATCCTCCTATGTATCCAACACAACCCTTGTTAGCCGCTCTTAATATTTCTTCGGCGAAACAGGTAACTTGAAATTCACTTGATGAACAACAGTTGCCTATCAACAGTCCATACTTATCTTGATTTGTAAGACCTGGAATATCACTTATTACAAATGAAGGGTCTGCCCATCCATTTGAAGAACAATGAGCAGTATAATTACCAAAGGTTACTCCTTCACTAACGTTTTGTTTTATGGCCGCAGATGCGCTTCCAGAGGCAGGATATAGATAGGTGTGTGAATAAATGTCGTGGTCATCATTAAAGTAGTTGATAGTTCCGTAGTTTATTTGGCCATTGCCCCAATCTTGAGCATAGCTTCCATCCACACCCGAAACCAATAAAACGGTATCAAGGTATGTGGGGTTTGGCATAGTGTATTGCTCATACATTAATGTCTTATCGATATATGGTTGTAGCTGTGAAGCGTTGTTGGCGGAAAACCTACCATAAAAGATTTCAGGGAACAGGTCACCAGTGTATTCAACATAATTCCTATCAGTAACTCCGTCGCCATTATTCCAGGCAGGAATTTGACTAATATCCCCCACAAACAAAACAAAAGAAGGTGCAGGATTTTCTGTAGTGCCATTATCATATAAATCTTTTATATAACCCTTTATCTGTTGAAGAGATGTGCCAATAACATCTGTATATGCTTCAGAGATTGTAAATCCTTTACGTTTTTTCCACTCAATGAAAGGCTGCAGCTGAGATTCAAACATCCTATCTGAAACTATAACATAATGTACAGGATATGTTGTTAAGTAATTTCTTGTTCCATACTGATTATTTGCCAACCTAGAGTAAATACCTTCAAAATATGGCGATCTAGTTTTGTTTCTCAGTTCTTCTGTAAAAGTTATGTCACAATCCTTAAAAGTGACCGTAAACTCAATATCATATATAACTTTTATTGTATTTGTAACAGGGTTATACCTTACGGGTGAAATGGCAATTCTACCAATATTAGCAGCTCTTAAAACACCAACCTGATCAATATTTACAAGCCCATAACCAACAAATTCATCTGAATCATAAATAAGATTATTTAAATCAAACTGTTTTGTACTTCCACACTTTGGTTGAGATGGTTGCAATGGAATAATTTGAGTTGATATGCCAAGGTCATTTAGATTATATTCTTTTTCCTTAAAAGATGTAATGTTTACAACAGGATATGAATTTAGGGGCATTTGAATCAGCCTTCTAAATACGGGAAGTTCGGGAGAGCCTTCAACATTAGATTTTCCATACTTAGCAATGTTAAGCCTGGAATAATTTCCCAAATCGGTTTTAACACTTTCTATGGATATTTCCCCGTAGTTCGCAATGAATGCGAGCTTTTGAGGTGTATTTACTGTTATCTGTAAAACAGTTTTATCCGTTTTATTTATCTCAACTTTTGTGTTTGCTGCAAAAATTAATGTGGAGAAAAACATTAATGTAATTGTTAGCAAACGTGCATTTCCTTTCTTTTTCATTTTATTGTTTGTTGAGTAATTAACAACTTATTTAATAAAGACATTAATTTCGTAACAATATTTATCATTGATAATGTCATTAAATAATGATAAAACGAAGCAAAAGTAGCATCTTTTTTCCGGATTATCAATTGATTACAGTATTTATACCCGTTAAAATTAACGTTTATCCACTACAGTAAAAGTAAGATAGCAATATGGTAACTAAGGTTGCATCCTAAACCAGAAATATATGCTAATATTATTTATTGCTTTGGCCCCTAAACACTTGTTTTGTAAGATATGATACGGGATAAATTGTTGCGAATAATCCTATTGTCAAAACCGTAAAAAACACATAAATAAAATCTGTTATTTTCATGTGCACAGGATATGAAGATATTATAAAATCGCCGTCTGCATTGCCCAATTGCAGTAAGCCATAATTTTGCTGTAAATATAGAAGTAAAAATCCTAGGACAAGCCCTGTAAGGCTACCCATAAGACTAATCAACATGCCTTCTGTAAAAAATATGGACCTAATCAATTTCAAGTCTGCTCCCATCACTGAAAGTATTCCAATATCTTTCTTTTTTTCAGCAATCAGTATGGATATGGATCCTATCATATTAAAGGATGATAATAGTAGAATAAAAACAAGAATGAAAAATATTGCAGTTTTTTCTGATTTCAATAGTTTAAATAGGGTTTCATTTTGTTGATATCTGTTTTTTACCTCAAATTCATTCCCTAATATTTTTTTTATGGATTCTTGGATAGGTTTAGTGTCATAATCTGGCAATAGTCTTATCTCAACGCTAGTTACTTCATCACCATAATTCATCATAATTTTTGCAAAACGCAGTGGAACAAATACATATTTTTCATCAAATTCTTGCTGTACGGAAAATACGCCTGTGGGATGTAATGCTGACGAGTTAAATGCATTTTCAAAATTAAAGGAAGACTGATTTCCTCTTTTGGGAACATAAACTGAGAGTAGATCTGAAATGTTTTCTGGATAAATATCAAGGTACCATGCAATACCAGCGCCCACAACTGCAAAGTTGGCATTTCCCTCCTGAAGAACAAAATTACCATTAACAATCATGCTATCTAATTCTGAACTTTCAATAAACCCTTCTGAAACCCCTTTAATTTTGGCGATGTGCTGTTTATCGCGATATTTGAATAAAGCATCTTCTTCTACAACCTGTGTCAAATTTTTAACACCCGAAATACTCAATATTTTTTCAGTAGGAAAATTTGAATAATTTATGGTTTTGCCAGAAACCGCAGTTATTCTCATATCAGCATTAAAACTTGTGTAAAGTGATTTAATAACCTCTTCAAAACCATTGAAAACAGAAAGCACAACTATTAAAGCCATTGTGCCAACTGAAAGCCCCACAACTGATATAATTGATATTACATTTATCAAGTTGTGTGATTTCTTTGAAATCAAATACCGTTTTGCTATAAAAAGACTTAATCGCATTTACGCTTAGATTTTGGATAAATGATATTCAACCAAAATTAATACTATTTCTCTACCATTAGCTTGTTCCTAATCATTCCTGAAGTGTATTGTTGAACTATTGCCTTGATGGTTTTGTCTAGCTCTAATGATAATTTATGATTTGAGTTTAACAGATTATTATTATGTCCTGGATCCTTAATGTTATTATATAAATAAATACTATTTGTTCCGTCCATTAATAGGCAGTAATCGCCTGAAGTTATCTGATATAACCCATTTACGTAGTGAACAGCTAACCCTTCTAAGCTATCATTTATCATTCTTGTTCCAAATGCATAAATGGGTTCATTATGATTTAAATAATCTAAAATTGTTGGAAACAAATCCGTTTGCTGTACTGTCTTAGATGAAATTCCAACCATTGAGGTATCATTTGGAACAAATATCATCATAGGAATAGAGTATCTACCAGATGTGTTTTTGTAATAACGCATCTTTTGTTGATCAACCACTGATATTTCATGATTTTCAAAATCATTTGTTGTATTTGGAATAACAGATTGTGCTGGGTGATCGGCAGCGATGACAAAAATAGTGTTGTTATACCACTCCATCTTACTCGCAGTTTGAAAAAATTTCTTGAGAGAATAATCCGTATATCTTACAACCCTATGAATTTTTAAAGTGCCTTCAGGAAATCTATCCTGATGGTGAGCCGGTAAATTATATGGGTAGTGAGAGCTTAGAGTAAATTCAAATGCAAAAAATGGTTGAGTGAAAGAATTTAACTTTTTAGCAAAATACTGCAGAAATGGCTCATCGTATATACCCCAATGTCCATCATAATCTTTATCATTATCATATTCTTCTCTACCATAGTATTCTTTAAATCCCGCATAACTTGCAAAGCCGTCGAAATTCATTGTTCCGGTATTTCCTCCATGAAAAAATGCGGTATGGTAGTTTTTTTCATTCAATATTTCAACAAGCCCTTTAGTGGAATTAGTGCTATAGCTAGATGTTATAAATGGGTCATCCATCAGAGTAGGTAGTCCTACAATAATTGCCGGAATTGCATCTATGGACCTTAGCCCATTGGAGTATGCATTTTCAAATACAAGTGAATGACGTGATAATGAATCGATAAAAGGAGTGTATCCGGAATAATTATTTAAGGCTCCGACGTATTCTCTTGAAAAACTTTCAAGTAATAATACAACAACATTTTTATTGCGAAATTCAAGAGAATCATCTGAGGGGTATTTAATCACTGAATAGTAATTGACTGCTTCTTCGTTACTAAAATAATTTCTTTCTTCCAGATATTTGTGATTATAGGTTGTCATGCAGGTAAATATCGAATTTAGTACAAGAGGCATATGGGCTGCTTTAACATTTTTAGAAGCATCAATAATTGTAAGTGGCTTTAATTGCAAACCGCCACGAGCACCTATCAGAGCTAATCCAAGGAAAATAAACATTATTGTAAGTTCATATAATAGTTGTAATATGTCTCTCTTATTATTGGCAATATTTATATCAGCAGGGGGATTATATTTTGGATAAATACGCCATATAACAATAAAAAAAACAATCGCCAATCCCAATATATACCAATAATCACTTAGAAATTTTGGTAACAAAATGAAAAAATCATCAGCTGTAAAAATAAGTTTGAAAACATCAGCTGTTGATCTTTTTTGCACAAAATGAAAATATATCGAATCTGCCATATTACCTATGGTAAGAAGCAGGTTTGTAATTAAAAAATAGCCCAGGAGGGTTAACTGGAATGATTTTTTTGCATACAGTTTAGGCCATGGGATAATATGGAGTAAAATGAATAAACTATTGAAATAGCATATTACGGATAGATCAAACCTTAATCCATAAAAAAATAGTTTTGTTAACTCAAACAAGCCTACTTCTGTATAAAGATTATAGTTAAAAATGTAAAAGAATAATCGGCTTATAAAAAATAGCACCAGTGCCAATGAAAGCCTTTTAAGTAGTAATACGATATTGTAGTTATACAATCTCATGGTTTATTTCCATGCAAGAGCAACTAGGCCTGTGCCCGATTTATGATCTCTAATTACATCAAGCTTATTTAAGATGAGGACAAAAGGGAATGTGATCAAATAATACAATGGTAAGATTATAAAAAACAAATATGTTTTATTGAGCATTACAATAGGGTATTTCATGCTTAATTTCCATCCTAACTTACCAGGTTTACCATATTGGTAATAAACCTTTGTCTTTGTAAACCCAGCACGCTTCATCTTGTCAGTAATATCTGCGATTCCATAACCATCACGAACATGTTCATCTATAAATGACTGTTCTCCATCATTTACATAATCCTCATGATCATGATGATGTACATCAGAACCTCCCTGATCAGATGGGGTACTTACCATGAGCATCCCTCCTTTTTTCAATGCCCTTTGAAAGTTTTTAAGTACAAGCTCATCTTCTTCAATGTGTTCCATTACATCAACACAAAGTATCATATTAAACTCTTCATTATATTCTAGTTTCGTGAGGTCACCAAGTTTAAAGGATGTATTGTTAAGTCTGATTTTTGAGAAAAACTTGTTACAATCATCAATTTGTTCCTTTTTCACATCTATTCCGGTAATATTCCAATCAGGATATCGTTTTGCGATGTAATAATCATACTGTCCGAATCCTGAACCTGCATCTAGTATGGACTGTTTGCCACTTATGCTAGCCTCCCATATTTTCAGCTCTTTTCTAATATGCCAAGATCGTAAAAGTAACAAATCCAGTAAATTATAAAATAATTTACGAAGACCTGGAGAGCTATTGAACAGAACTCCGAGCTTACGTTTTATAGGGTCATATTTCATCTATTTCCTTTGTTTTTAAAATAATTGAGAGTATTTCAAGGCCCGAAACCTACCTATCCAATAAGTTATCAATATTTTCAATGTAGTCTAATGAATCATCCAAATAAAAATTAAGCTCTGGTACTGATTTAAGCTGATGTCTTATTCTATTACCAAGCTTTCCTCTTATTTCTTTGGTATGTTTCCTGATCTCACCCATTAGAGCGTTCTTATCCTTTGTTGCAAACAAGCTAATATAAACTCTGGCAAGAGATAACTCAGGAGTTACCTTAACCCTGGTTACTGTAACCATAGCTGTTCTTGAAACGTGTTTCATTTCACGTTGAAATATTTCTCCTAGATCCTTTTGCAAAAGATTGTTTATTCTTTCCTGACGTATCGTTTCCATGCGGCAAAAGTACTGAATTTGAATAAAATCTGACACTTATCTTTTATCTATTAATAACCCATACATTTAAACATCGGTAATTATAATAAGTATTTATGTTTTTCGTTAATTTTTTTAAAGATCAAATGGAAAATTATGCAACATAACGCCAAGCAATATCCTAAACTTGAAGAACGGTTAAATGTTGTTACACATGGGTTAGGATTCCTTCTCAGTATTGTAGCATTAGTTATTCTTGTTGTTTTTGCAAGCTTACAAGGTACGCCATGGCATATGGTTAGTTTTTCTATATACGGAGTATCTTTAGTAACATTATACCTTGCATCAACATTATTTCACAGCACAAAAAAACAAAGTTTAAGAAATAAGCTAAATATTTTTGATCATATTGCCATTTACTTTCTCATAGCAGGAACTTATACCCCATTTTTACTGGTAACACTAAGAGGACCATGGGGATGGAGTTTGTTTGGCATAATATGGGGTCTTGCAATCGGTGGATTAGTATTTAAACTATTCTATACAGGGAAATATGATTTCATATCAGCGCTTATTTATTTATCCATGGGATGGCTTATAATAATTGCACTGGAACCACTTAACAATAATCTGGAATTTGAGGGTATATTATGGCTTTTGGGAGGTGGATTTTCTTATTCCATAGGGGTAGTATTCTATCTATTAAACAGGCTTCCTTATAATCACGCAATATTTCATATTTGGGTTTTGATTGGAAGTTTCGCGCACTTCATTGCGGTGTATAGATATGTCCTACCATGGTAAGGGGGCGGTTATTATTTTACCACCACAAATTTTCTTATGGCAGATTCATTGTTAGATGTGACCTTAAGTGTGTATATACCTCTTTTATAAAAATAAGTATTTAATTTTATTTCGTTATCCCTCGATGAATCAATCATACCATTTTCAATAAGCCTACCACAATTGTCGTAAACCTCATAAATAATATTTTGGTTAGGTATATTAACAGGAATGGTAAGATTTTCCATAACAGGATTTGGAAAAGGAAGTCCTACAACATTATTTATTTCATTATCTACAGGTATTACATAGCTAATAGATCCAAAATTTATATTTATTGTAATGTCATCTACAGTTGGAGTGATGGCATTGAGTTCAATTTTAAATGGTTCTGTTGTAATTCCTGTAACCTCAGGGTATATCCAATATGTATTCAAGCTTATTAAATCAAAAATGAATTCACCTAATTCATCTGAATAATGACAGGTTAATATGTCATCCTGGTCATTTTTCAAGTATATATGTACACCATCTGCAACTATCCCTGAAGTTGATTTATCCTCATATGAAAATTCAACATTTCCGCTAATTGATCCAGAGCCACCAAAAGCGGAGATATCTGGTGATTTAACCAACTTAATATCATACTCCCATGATGTTGAATGTAGACTGATTTCACTAGCATCTTGCCAAAAAAGAAAATCTCCATAATAGGTTGGTAAAAATTGATCATAATGCTCAGATTCTTTCATGGGTTCTGCTTTTACCAAATATTTACCTTCCGGAATATGATAAAAATAATAATATCCCAATGTATCAAATGGCATGGTATCAATTGCAATATAATTCTGCAATGAATCAATTAAATATAAATATGCATACCCCTTATCTATTGGGAAGTATTCAGAAAACACAAGACCTCCCAAGTGGCACCATTCTTCTCTTTGCAGGTGTATTTGTTTTGTAATTGAACTGGTTTGAACTGTTCCTTTGAGTCTAGCTGTAACGGTTAACCGCACTTTATATAAGCCTGCATCAGCGTATCTATGAGTAGGGTTTTGACAATTTGATGTTTCACCATCTCCAAACTCCCAATACCAGGAAATAATATGTTGGAAATCTGTTTGATCCAAAAAACTAAATTTATGCTTATCTCCATTGATTTTTCTAACATATTTGAACCTTGCCTGCAAATCAAGAGGCTTAAATGGAAGATAAGTACTAAAATCTGCTATTATAAAATTGGTGTTTCTGTTGAGAAATCTAAAATGAATTGTTGTATCTAATATTCTACCTTCATGATCAGTGGTATATATCAATAGTGATCCCTTTGTATCTGTGGTTGAGATAGTATCATGATAATAGCCTTGCTCATCAGTATACACAACTTTTGAATAGCTACCCAATTTATGTAGGGTTACATCACTTGTAATGTAAACGGGATGGTTATGTATTACATTACCGTACTCGAAATTGGTCACCTGGCCTGACACAATTATTTGATTGGCAGAATTATCAGCTATGATACTCTGTTGAAACAAGAATATTATCCCTGATAAGAATAACCCTTTTAAATAAATATTTAACGTTCTGTTTTTCATCATTTCAGTTTGTAAACAAGGCCTAGTCTAAGGGAAAACCCTGATGTTGGTCCTTTATAATTAGCATTATCATAAACGTTGGTCAGGTAGTTGTTATATGTTGGCTCAAGTGTAAGGTTAAAATTATCATTTAAATCATATCCTATTCCCGCTCCTATCCATAGTTGAAAGTAAGTGCTAACTCTTTCGGGTAAGTCATTATTAAGATCAATAATATCAACATCTGTCTGATTTAATGATGGTGTATCAAGCCAAGTATTTGTGCGAATAAACATGGACGATCCACCATATACATACCAATTAAATGAGGAGTTATTTATCTTGGAGGAATAACCTATTGATAGTGGTATCTGCAAGTACAAATATTTATTTGTAATGTTAGAAACCGTAAAATGTTTTACGGAATCATAAACCTCAACTGTTTTGGTATAATATGTAGGTGTAACAATTCCATCTATTGAATCAAATGTTATATTATAAACGTCTTCATATGAGCCCATTAATTCATTTGTATTATACTTTATCTGTGCAAATCCTCTATCCTGAACATAAGATAGCCCAAGTCCTGTTCTTATAAACCAATGATCATTTATATAATATGTAGGTTCAATATTTAGGTTATATGTATTTAATATTTCCACGGAATCAATATTAGAAACGGTTAATTCTGGCCAAATATTAATACCTATTTGCCAGTGGGAATCTCTTGTTCTTTCCTCATTGGGTATAATGTCGTTGGGATTTGCTTCTGATTTTTCTTCCTCAGCGATGTTCTCTGGTCTCTCCATTGGTTCAATAACTTTCTCTGGAACATTAATAGTAAAATCATCATGCTTCATATCAAGTGATCCGATAACTCCGGTGCCGAATTGGGATTTATATTCAAAAACCTCAAAAATTTGTTCATCAGGTTCTTTGAAAGATGGCTTATCATCAGCTTTTAACACCTTTTTAGGTTTGTTAGATTTGCTGGTTTTAGTTATTGATTTTTTAGTTATTGTATTTTCTTCCAGTACAATTATCTCAGTACCCGATTTACTAGCTGGTTCTGCTTTGATTATGTTAGATGAATTATCTGCATTCACAACAATTATAGAAGTATCGTCCTGATTAGATGAGAATGGGTAAAATAAGACAAAAGATATTGTTAGCAATACAAGAATAGATGCAGCTATCAAATATTTGTTTGAGGCAATGACACTAGGCTTTCTATTAATACCCTTTTCAACACCATGCCAGATATGTTTGGGTGGCTCAGGCGCATAAGTTTCAAACTTATCTCTTATTAGTTTGTCTATATTTTGATTATCCTTTTCCACCGTTTTCCTTCTGTTGAATTTTAGCAATGCTTTTTTGTAATGACGCTCTGGCTCTTGAAAGCTGCGATTTAGATGTATTCTCACTAATTTCTAGCATTTTCCCTATCTCCTTATGTGTGTAACCTTCTATTGCGCTTAAGTTAAATACCATTCGGTAGCCAGGCGGAAGCTCGTTTATAATAATACGAAGTTCATCACATGTCATTTTTTCTAAAATATCATTTCTTTCTTTTAATTTTCCTTTTACGTATTCTAGGTCAGTAGTTATTCCTTGTTTAATTTTCTTTTTATAGTAATTTATTGCCGTATTTACTATGGTTCTTCTAACCCAGCCTTCAAAGGAACCTTCCCCTCTAAAGTCTTTTATGTGTCTAAACACCCTGATAAAACCATCCTGCAATATATCATCTGCATCTTCATTTACTAAAGCAAAACGCAAGCATATACCATACATCTTGGGCGCCAGATGCTGGTAAAATAAACGTTGCGATTTTGCATCGTTTTCTTTAAGTTTGTTTATGAAGGCACTATCAAATTCCATACGGATATCAACTACCTATGAGTGACATTAAAAACATCCTGCAAGATAATACATACCTTCAACCAATACTTTTGACATTAGAGCAGGTATAATGGTTGCACAACACAGACAAATACATGGAACTATGTATTTTTCATCATTGTTGATATCACGATTAGTAGTTGTACAAAAATATTTAAATTTATAAGTAAAATTCATACTAAGAAAAATATTAATCGTCCTTTCCATATATTTATTATCAATAAAATTGCCGACAAATCTATTTATTACCACATAATCCCCTTTTCATACTTCATTATTTATCCGACGGAAAATATTGTATGTTTGAGTGATATGAAAATGATATTTATTATTATTTGTTGCTTACTGTTAATCGCCTCATGTAAACAAAACAATTCGGTAGTTATTATTGAAACGGACTTTGGAGTAATTGGAGTTGAACTATATGAGGAAAATGCTCCCATTACTTGTGGTAATTTTATAAAATATCTAAAAGAAAATAGATTTAAGGGTGCTTCATTTTATCGAACGGTTACCAATAATAATCAATTGGAAGACAGTATAAAAATAGCTGTAATCCAAGGTGGTCTTTATGAAGAAAATCACCCTTCACTTCTACCGCCAATTATTCATGAGAATACGGCTCAAACTAACATCAAGCATCTAAATGGGGTTATCTCAATGGCAAGATATGAACCAGGTACAGCAACCTTTGAGTTTTTTATTTGCATTGGCGATCAGCCGGACCTTGATTATGGTGGAAAGCGCAATCCTGATGGTGAAGGATTTGCTGCATTTGGTAGGGTAATATACGGTATGGATGTGGTAAATACTATTCATAAACAACCGGAACATAATCAGTATCTTACTCCCAAAATACCAATATTAGGTATGGAACCGGAATAACTTGAATAGCAATTGGGAAATTTTGTATAAACATTGATTAATTTTTCAGTTGGTTACAATACCCGCTTCAGCATCTAACTCCTTACTTTTTATTATCTTCGCCGCCTATATTAGTTGCAATAACAACGATTAAATGGTTACAAAATAATATCATTAAAATGGTTAATAAACGTTAGCTGTTTTTGAGTTATAAGTAACAATAATAAATAAACATAAGAACATGTTTCGTACACATACTTGCGGGGAATTAAGACTAGAAGACAAAAACAAGAAAGTAATCCTTTCCGGATGGGTTCAAAAAATTAGAGATAAAGGAGGATTAATTTGGATAGATCTACGGGATCGTTACGGCATTACACAATTATTGATAGAAGATGGCCGTTCAAATTCAATCGTTATAGATGCGGTCAGAAAATTAGGTAGAGAGTATGTTATTCAGGCAAAAGGTACTGTAATAGAGCGTCTATCAAAGAATCCAAATATCCCAACAGGTAATATTGAGATTGATTTATCAGAAATTCAAATATTAAACTCCTCACTAACTCCTCCATTTACAATAGAAGATGAAACAGACGGCGGTGAAGAGTTGAGAATGAAATATCGATACCTGGATCTAAGGCGTCAACCATTGAGATCAAATCTTGAATTACGAAATAGATTATCAATTGAAACAAGAAAGTATTTGGATTCGCAAAATTTCTTTGAAATTGAAACTCCATATCTAATCAAATCAACTCCAGAAGGGGCAAGAGATTTTGTTGTGCCCTCAAGAATGAATGAAGGACAGTTCTATGCTCTTCCTCAATCTCCACAAACCTTTAAGCAATTACTGATGGTAGCTGGTTACGACAGATATTATCAGCTGGTTAAATGTTTCCGTGATGAAGACCTGAGAGCAGATCGCCAACCCGAATTTACTCAGATAGACTGCGAAATGGCTTTCGTGGATCAGGATGATGTTCTTAAAACCTTTGAAGGCATGGTAAAACATCTTTTCAAAACAGTTAAAGAAATTGAACTGTCTGATTTTCCCAGAATGGAGTACTCAGATGCCATGAGATTATATGGTAGCGATAAACCCGATATTAGATTTGATATGAAGTTTGTGGAATTAAATGATGTTGCACAAAACAAGGGGTTTAAAGTATTTGATGATGCTGAACTAGTAGTTGGTATCGTAGCCAAAGAATGTGCTGATTATACCCGAAAACAACTTGACAAGCTTACTGAATTTGTCAGAAGGCCACAAATTGGAGCCAAGGGGCTTGTTTATGTTAAGTGTAATGAAGATGGTACTTATAAATCATCCGTAGACAAATTTTTTGACCAGGATTCATTGAATAAATGGGCAACAAAAACCAATGCAAAAAAAGGTGACCTTATATTGGTTCTTTCAGGAGAAAAGGACAAGGTTAGAAAGCAGCTTAATGAACTAAGGTTAGAAATGGGCACACAACTTAATTTGCGTAACCCTAATAATTTTGCCCCACTTTGGGTGGTTGACTTCCCATTATTAGAGTGGGATGAAGATTCGGAAAGGTTCCACGCAATGCATCACCCTTTTACATCTCCAAAACATGAAGATATTAATCTTTTGGATTCAAATCCTGGTGATGTAAGAGCTAACGCTTATGACCTGGTAATAAACGGATCTGAAATTGGAGGTGGATCAATAAGAATACATGACCGCGATTTACAAAAACTCATGTTTAAACACCTTGGTTTTTCTGATGAGGAAGCTCAGGAACAATTTGGTTTTCTATTGAATGCCTTTGAATATGGGGCTCCTCCTCATGGTGGCATTGCTCTTGGGTTTGATCGTCTAACCGCATTGTTTGGTGGACAGGACTCCATAAGAGATTTCATAGCATTCCCAAAAAACAATTCAGGTAGAGATATGATGATTGATTCACCCTCATCAATTGCAGAAGACCAACTTGATGAGTTGGGTTTAGGGCTTATCCCTAAAGATTAATCATTTTATATTTACTGATAATTAATGTCAGAGTCTAGAATATATCTTGCCCCATTTCAAGGCATAACAACATTTCCATATAGAAGTGTTTACACAAAATACTTTAGTGGTGTTAACAAGTTATATACTCCCTTTTTTTCAGGTGTTCAAAAAACAAAAACGCTGGAAAAAAGAGCATCAGAGCTAAACATAACCCATCATAACAATGTTCAGCTTATACCCCAGATATTATCAAAGGATTCTGATGAAATAATTCGGTTTGTTAATTATTGCGATACAAAAGGTTTCAAAGAAGTAAATTGGAATCTTGGCTGTCCATATCCGAGGGTTGCTAATAAAAAAAGAGGCTCCGGTATATTACCTTATCCTGAATTAGTAAGAGAAATCCTTACCACTGTCAAACATGAAATTAATATTGATTTGAGCATAAAGTGTAGGCTTGGATATTATTCGGAAAAAGAGATATTAACTCTTATGGAAGTTTTTAATGAATTTCAAGTACCCGAGCTTACAATTCATGCCAGAATAGGTGTTCAATTATACAAGGGAGGTATATGGTTTAATGCGTTTGCTAATGCTCTTAAAACTGCAAAAATTCCGGTGGTATATAATGGCGATGTTTTTTCGGTTAAAGAATTTGAAACCATGTCAAAAAAATTAATTTCAGTAGATAGATGGATGATTGGCAGGGGGTTATTAGTTGATCCATTTCTTCCCATAAAAATA
The DNA here is from genome assembly GCA_018661505.1 of Lentimicrobiaceae bacterium. Taxonomy (GTDB): domain Bacteria; phylum Bacteroidota; class Bacteroidia; order Bacteroidales; family F082. The sequence continues at coordinate 9,097 of JABJIE010000046.1, read as the reverse complement.
TCCAAGGAAAATGTTCCAGATTTAGATGAGCAAAAACACATTGTAAGCAAGTTCGTAACCGAACTATATCTAGCCTATAGAAAAAAAACAAATGATAGGCTCCAATCCATTAGCGTTATGAAAGAACTGTGGAGTTTCATGTGTTACTCATTTTCAAATCCTCATAAGGTGTTCAGTAGAATAAAAAAAACCAAAACATTTGATGAATATGAAACAGCCGTTTCAGAAGTTTTATCAGAATTTGTGTGGTTGGGATCGGACGAAGAGTTATTTCCAAAACACATATATGCGTCTATGGATGAAACCCAATTTTAATTGGTTTGAAAAGGCAACGACAGTCACCGATAAATAACTGCCTTTTACCGATTTTTTGTTTACATTAGTGCCAGTACATAATACTTTTGCCACATAATACTTAAAAAAATACCAAAATGGAAAATAAATCAACTGATAAAAAACTAATAATTGGTATCATACTTATGTTGGCAGGCTCCCTTCTGTTATTGGAAACATTTGAGGTTACTAACTTTCCCATTCGCAACTATATATTTAATTGGAAAACATTATTAATCGGAATTGGAGCAGTAATCATTGCAACAAAGGAGCGTGCAGTCTCAGGATATGTACTAATTGGTTTAGGAATAATTTTTTGGCTACCCAGTTTTATAAATTATAGCATTTCTCTTGGTCAGGTATTTTTACCCGCATTATTAATAGCTATTGGAGTAATAATTATTACTAGGAGAGGGGAGAAAATGAAGCGTAATACTTACCATACTAAAGAAAGTGAGCCTTATAGCAATAAACCCAATAATGATTACATTGACGACATCAGTATTTTAGGTGGAGGGACCAAGGTTGTTCAATCAAAAAATTTTAAAGGTGGAAGCATAACGGCTATTTTCGGAGGGTCTGATTTTAGTTTAAAAGATGTTGAACTTTCAGATGAAGGAAGTGAAATTGATGTGTTTACTATGTTTGGAGGTTCAAAGCTTATTATTCCTGATAACTGGGTTGTAAAATCTGACATGTTCTCCATTTTTGGAGGTTTCAATGACAAAAGAACAATTAAACCTGAAAAAGCAGATCATAAAAATATTCTTTACCTGAAGGGCGCTGTTATATTTGGAGGAATAGAAATTAAAAGCTTTTAATAATTAACTTAAGTATTAAAAAGGTCTAATTACACATCTGTAGGCAAAACATGATAAATCCCATAATAAAAAACAGAAATATCATACTAGCTTATATTTCAATATGGGCTATTGTTATCCCCATTCAAAGCTTAATTATTAATTTCTTTTATGGTGTTGATGGTACTATAAGCATATATGATTCTGCTATTTTTAATCTATTGTATGCTGTTCTGGGATTCAATTTATGGTATATTATTAGATTTAATCTCAAGGAGAGAAAAAACATATTTGATTTACTTTTAAATCATTTTATGGTTGCCACAATTTCCATATCGGCATGGATAACCATATCGTATTTTACTTTGATATATATATTTCCAGACTCAACATCCTACAGGGAATTTTTAAATGAGAGTATCCCATGGAGGGTAATTACGGGCATTTTTTATTATCTATTATTTGTTATGTATTACTACGTAATGATCTACTACGAAGACCTCCAAGATAAGTTAAGGGTAGAGGCACAATTACAAGGGTTAGTAAATGAAGCTGAGTTATTAGCCCTTAAATCACAAATTAATCCGCATTTTTTGTTTAATAGCCTAAACTCCATTAGTTCACTAACAATAAGTAACCCTGATAAAGCTCAAGAGATGGTTATTAAACTCAGTGATTTTTTAAGATATACACTTCGTCATGATAAGGATGAAAAGGCTAGTTTTCAAGAGGAATTAAATAACCTTCAACGATATTTAGACATAGAAAAAATTAGGTTTGGAAACAGGTTAAATTTCATTTCACACATTTCCGAAAAATATACTGGTTTTCAAATTCCAAATATGATATTACAACCTCTAATTGAAAATGCAATTAAACATGGTGTATATGATAGCACAGAAGAGGTTTTAGTTGAATTGAAATGTGACCGTGATGATGAGTACATTACCATAGAGATTCTAAATGAATATGATCCTGATTCCATTAATAAAAAAGGAAACGGAATTGGCCTAAAAAACATACAAAAAAGATTACAAATTATTTACGGAAGGCAAGATCTGTTCTCTACCTCAGTAGACAACATGGTATTCAAAGCCACATTAAAACTACCTATTAACCCATAATTATGATCAAATTAAGAACAGTTATTATTGAAGACGAAGCACCTGCTAGAGACTTGGTAAAAGCCTATATAAAAAGCAATAAAAACATTGACCTTATTGGCGAATGTAGCGATGGTTTTTCCGGTGTAAAAAAAATAAATGAAACTAAGCCTGATTTAGTATTTCTTGATATTCAAATGCCAAAGCTTACAGGTTTCGAAATGATAGAATTATTGGATGAAGTGCCGGAGATAATATTTACAACAGCATATGATCAATATGCAATTAAGGCTTTTGACCTGAGCGCTGTAGATTATCTTATGAAACCTTTTTCGCGAGAACGTTTCAATGAAGCAATTGAAAAGGTCATATCTCGTTTAAAATCAAGAAGCGAATCCCAAATAAAAAAACGAATCCCAAATAAAAATATTGAGGATTTTACCAACAACAAAAAACAAGATGTTGATCAAATTGAGCGTTTATTTGTAAAAACAGGAACTAAAATAGATGTGGTTCCTGTGGATACAATAATAAAAATAGAGGCTCAAGACGACTATGTTGAAATCCATACTGCCGACAAAAAGTATCTAAAGAATGATACCATGAATTATCTTGAAAGAGTTCTGTCTAAACAAGTATTTTCACGTGTTCATAGGTCTCACATAATAAACATAAGCCATATTCAAAAAATTGAAAAATACGGCAAAGAAAGCCACATTGTTATATTAAAAGACGGCAGCAAGGTAAATGTAAGTAAGTCCCGAATCAAAAAACTAAAGTTACAGTTGGGTATTTAATAATAACAATTTAATTACTGGTGTATTTTAAAATTGGATAGCCCTTTCTTTACTGTACTAAAGCTCAAATGATACTTGCATGGGGTCATCCAAGGCTACAGTAACAGGCTGATAGTAAGTTGGCCCTGGTTCTGAATAAATTGTGTTTGGGTCTGGTATGCTTCCTGGTCCTCCTGGGTTGTAAAATGGTGAGTATGGATGTTCTGCTGGAATATATACCACAACGATGCGCGCTGCTGCCTCCTCATCACCTGATAACACTATATCTATTTGATTGTCATGATCCTCAAGATAACTATCATCATAATCACCCCTTAACTGACCTAGCTCTGCTAGTCCATGAACAATAAGTTTTCCATAGCCTTGCAAAACATACTCCGTATCTGTTTTTATTAGCCATAAAAGGTTTTCATAATCATCGGCTGCAACTCCCTCTGGAGCTACTCCAACCCTAAAATAACGCTCAAATTCAGAGGGATACATAGAACGAACGCCATCGGGCGAAAAACCTCCAGTGGTCAACACGCGTAGACGATATTGAGCATTATCTCCATACAAAGAGACTAGATCGTTGGGAAAAGAATCATCCTGAATTGTCGTAGGCGCTCCTTCTCCAGCTAATCCTGCCTGAGCATGGGTTAGCTTAGCAGCGCATAATCTAGGACCGGCACCAGTTCTATAGGCGGTAAGAGGAGCTGTGCCATCCCCAAAGGTTAGTCCTGTAGCATCAATCAGCCCAGAAGGGGTTACCAGTAATAAGTTTCCAACTATTTCAAACTTCACAGGATATATGGCACCATCTTCATCTGGGTTAATGCGGTTACCAAAGTTACCATTCATAACTAATGTGCTACGCTCATTAAATTCCATATTGGGCATCACAGAAATATTAGAAGGTACAACTGTTTCTCCAGTATTTAAATAGATAAGTATGTCTTCACGCTCAACGGTGGAGGCAAGCACAGGATGAGAAAGTTCCATTGGTAAACCATCACCCAATGGAGATGAGTACCCAAAACTTTCTGTAATCTGAAAAACTGAAGCACCTGAAGTTCTAGCACGTAATGGAATTTCATCTTCGGGAGCGCTGCTAATTATATTGTGCCATCCACCGCCATGTAATCTGACCAAAGCCTTTGTTTGCTCCAGGGTCTGACCTGATGCACCCAAATCAGGAATTCCATTAATATCAGTAAACCCCAATCCTGCGGCAAGTATGGCAGGCTCCTCTTGCCAATAATCTGCATCCACAAGCTTGTCAGTCATTATTGCACGATATAGTGCAGGTAACTGATTGTTATTAGGATCTTCATTGTCTCCATCATCATTTTTTTTACAGCCAATTGTAAGTAATGCTGGTATCACAAGAGTAATTAAAAATAGCTTTGCTTGAAATTTCATAATTTTTCTATTGTTTTGTTTAGTATGATTGAATATAAAGGTTGACTAATATAAAAATAATTTTTGATTGTTAGCAGGCATGGAATAAAACTGTGGTAAAAAATATAAATTAAATCTATTGTATGTTATAGTTAATATATACTTTAATATTTACATATTTTAGCACTTTGTATTAATGAGTATTCAACAGCTAACATGGAAAAGAAAACTAAAAATATACACTCTTTACACGAATTAATAAGATCGAGATGGAGCACTCGCTCATTCAGCGATAAACCCATTGAATTGACCAAGCTTAATAGCATTATGGAGGCTGCAAGATGGGCTCCTTCAGCATATAACGAGCAGCCCTGGAGATTTATTGTAGGGGAGAAAGGAACTGAAGTATATAACCACATTTTGGAATCTTTGGTTGAATGGAATCAGCTCTGGGCAGTTAATGCACCAGTGCTTGTGCTTAACATTGCAAAACAGTTATTTACTCATAATAATACACCAAATGATACCTATAAATATGACCTTGGACAAGCAGTTGCATTTATGATTATCGAAGCCATGAATCAGGGTGTGGTAAGTCATCAAATGAGTGGCTTTGATTCTGATATGGCTGAAAAATCATTGAACATATCTCAAGGGTATCATGCTGTGTCAGTAACAGCTTTTGGTTATCAGGGCCATAAAGATATGCTTACTGAAGATTTTGCACAACTAGAATTAAAGCCAAGAGAGCGTAAGAACTTCGACACAATTGTTATAAGAGGCAAATTCAACGACTAATTTTAGTTGTTACTTTATTATTTAATTTTAAATCTTCTATTAAGACAGATGCTAGCACTCATGAAAAACGAAAGAATTGTTTACTTTTTAGCTTTTACAATACTACTCTCTATTAACTCCTGTCAAATGGGACAAAAAAAGAGACAAGCAGAAAGAAAGAAGCAAAAAAAAGAACTGGTAAAACCTCCTATTTTCAATTCAGACTCAGCTTATTATTTTATTGAGAAGCAGGTTTCTTTTGGTCCGCGTGTTGCTGGTACTAGATCACATGATTCTTGTGCTTTATGGCTCGCAGATAAACTTATGGATTACGGCGCCATTGTAGAAGTTCAAAATTTTAAAACTAGAACATACGACAGAATAGCAAGAAACGGAAAAAATATAATTGCTAGTTTCAACCCAAATGCAATTAAGAGGGTTTTATTAATGGCACACTGGGATACTAGGCCATATGCCGATCATGATGATAATTCCGAAAATCATAATACTCCAATAGATGGAGCTAATGATGGAGGAAGCGGTGTTGGAGTATTACTTGAAATTGCGAGGCAGATGAGTTTAAAAACTCCACAAGTTGGGGTTGATATTGTGCTTTTTGACCTTGAAGATTGGGGGCCTCCCTCCGAAATGCAAATTACGTATGATGAGGAGTATTGGGGTTTGGGGTCACAATATTGGTCTCAAAACCCGCACAAGCATGGATATACAGCCGCTTTTGGTATTCTTTTGGATATGGTAGGTGCCGGTAACATTGAATTTCGCAGGGAATATCATTCCGATAGAGAAGCCGGTTTTATTGTTGATCTTGTATGGAATACTGCATCAGATATGGGATATCGTAATCTCTTTATTGATGAGCCCGGTGGTCAAATTACAGATGATCATTATTTTGTGAATAAATATGCTCGTATACCATCAATAGACATAATTCATCTTGATCCAACAAGTAAAAACAGAAGCTTTTTTGATCAATGGCACACGGTGGATGATAAAATGGAATTTATTGATAAACATAGCCTTCAGGTTGTTGGGGAAGTACTATTAATGGTTATCTACAATGAATAAAATCTGTTGAGAAGTTACGCTTTGTTGTTCTTTGAAAAAACTCGCCTTAACCAAATTGGTAAAACTATAACGCCAATGAATAAATAAGGATAGTATGATATAATTCTCCAAAATACTGCCAGTGGTGCATACCATGCTGAGTTAGGTATAAAATCTCCAAGAAAATCCGAAAAAACGAATTCCGCAATGCCACTTCCACCAGGTGTTGGGCTTACTAATAATATTATCCACATACTAAGTTGTCGCCCTAGAATCAGAAAATGATCTAAAATATTATACCTTCCTGCAAAAAAAGCAACCAGCATAAAATTAACAACCCAATATCTTGCAAGCCATGAAAATATGGTTGCAATAAAACTTTTTACCCAATATGTTACAGGTTTGCTTTTTATGGCTTTGGATGTTTGTATGAGCTGGTTTGCAGATTTTCTAGCCCTTGTGCGCCACCTTATTAATATGGGAAAAAGAAATACCCAGGATATAAATGATTTAAACATATGCGGATTAATAAACAGTGCATATGCTAAGAACAAAGTGTAAATAAATATGATTATATAGCCTCCATAAAATGCATATAAAATTTGATCTATGGATATGGAGTCAGGAGGAAATATGTTAGTCCCAAAAACAAAATATACAATCGGCACTGTTAAAACAAAAAATACTTCATCCAAGAATATTGCAGTTAGTACAACAGCAGTGCTTCTTCCACCGCTTAGGCCCTCTTTGTAAAGGAAAAATATAGCCGGTCCAGTTCCACCAACAACAGAGGGTGAGATTGCAGAACTAAATTCCCATAGCATAATAACATTGAATGCTTGTTTCCATGTTAACCTTCCGTCCGTTAAAACAATAATACGGTACATATATGCTAAATCTCTAACGGCCATCATCACAAAAGCCATAAAAATGTAAAATATGGTGTTCCAAGTGAAAGTTAAAAAGGAGAAGGTCTCCGAGTTAAAACCCCTAAACATAAGCCATGCACTAACACCCAAACCAATTAATATTGGCCATATTATTCTAGTTGGCTTAAGACTATTAACTATTTTATCCACGATAAGAAGGTTATGACGCAAAGATACCTCTTAAATGTTGCGGTCCACTAAATTTTTTCAAGGAAGTTGGGTTGAAAAATTATAACTCATCAATAAATCTGTTTGTTAATACATCAAAAAACTTTGCAATTTGATTTGTAGATACAAGTTAAATTATTGAGATAAGTGTTGTAAAACACAATTATTTTCTTGTTGATTAATAATTTTACTGTCGTTATGTCACTCATAATGACCATTATATGTCATTTTGGCACTTTAGTACATGATTTTAGTAATAAAAGTTCATTGGAATGGAAATTGACCATAATCTGATAAATTGATTATACAAATAACAACTATTAAAAATAGGAGATAATAAAAATGAACTTAGTAAAATTTAATAATCCAGGACTATCGCACTTTTTTGATGCATTTGAAAAAGGGAATAATAACATGTTTACCAATTCGAAAGCAACTGTTCCATCCGTGAATATTCAGGATAATGATAAGGACTTTGTTATAGAGGTTGCAGCACCAGGCGTAAAAAAAGATGAGTTTAACATTAATCTTGAAAATAATACATTAACCATCTCGCGCGAACTAAAAGAGGATAAAGAAGACAATAAAGACAACTACTCACGCAGAGAGTTTGTTTTTAACAGTTTCAGCAGATCGTTTACTCTCCCAAAGACTGTAAAATTTGACGATATAAGTGCTGATTATAATGAAGGGATATTAATGATTACACTTCCCAAAGAAGAGGAAGCAAAACTAAGCCGTGAAATATCTGTGAAGTAATTAATCATACGCAAAATAATATGATTAACTATTGCTAACCCGACCCTATGGTCGGGTTTTTTTATGCAAAAAGCAATAAACTAATTGCCATCACTGCCATTCCTAAAATCAAGCCATAGATTGAAAGATGGTGTTTACCATATTCTTCTGCTGCGGGTAATAATTCATCCAGTGATATAAATACCATAATTCCAGCAACACCTGCAAATAAAATTCCAAAAACTATTGGGTTTAAAAATGGCATTAAAATGAGGAATCCAATGATAGCACCAACGGGCTCAGCTAATCCAGAAATAAAAGAGAGCCAAAACGCCTTTTTTCTACTACCAGTTGCATAATATATTGGTATTGAAACAGCAATTCCTTCGGGAATATTATGAATGGCTATGGCAACAGCTATGGCAATACCAAGTGTGGGATCAGTTAATGCTGCTGTGAATGTTGCAAGACCTTCTGGAAAGTTATGTATTGCTATGGCAAGAGCTGTAAAAAGACCCATCCTCATCAGTTTTGACTTGTCTTTTATATGCTCATCGGAAATATCCTCTATCTTCTTAATTTCATGTGGATTTTCCACATCAGGAATAAATTTGTCGATAATTGCTATGAATAAAATTCCGCCAAAAAAAGCAGCAGTAGTAACCCAATAACCCTGAGTTTCTCCTAGTTTAGAAACAAGTTCAATTTTTGCTTTTACAAAAATCTCCACAAACGATACATATATCATCACACCAGCAGAAAAGCCAAGCGCAAGAGACAAAAAAGTAGTGTTTGTTTTCTTTACGAAAAAAGCAAGTGCGCTGCCAACACCAGTAGATAATCCGGCAAAAAGTGTTAGTCCTAAGGCAAATGCAATGGTACCATATGAGTACTCCATAGTTTAGTTAATTGTCAAGTGATTTACTATCCTTACCCTCTTTATCTCTTCTATATTTTTCTCTCATTTTGATTTTTTCCATCTCACGATCAATTACCAAGTGAGTAAT
>JABJIE010000045.1 GCA_018661505.1 Lentimicrobiaceae bacterium | reverse complement strand
CCTATGATTATTTAAACATAAAGTATTAGCTCATACAATCTTGGTATTTGGGCTCTTAAATAAATTTATATGACTTATTTACTAATCATTATATTAATTGGTGTTGCTATCTATTATTCCCTCAAGTGGAACGGTTCTTCAAAGCGAACAAATAATAATAACGGAGATAATACTTTTCAATCTACTAGTAATACTTCTAATACTAATAGACAAAATCCCTCATCGGGCACAAATTATGCAAAGTGGATAGGAGGGGGCCTTGGTTGGGCATTTGGTGGTCCAATCGGTGGTATTCTAGGATTTATGGCTGGCTCCATGGTGGGTGGTAGTGCAAGCTCAGTGGGAGCTGGAAGCTCTTCCTATGGTCAAACTCGTTCAGGTGACTTTAATATTTCTTTATTAATACTTGCTGCTGCAGTTATGAAAGCAGATGGTAAAGTAACCAAGAGTGAATTAGATTATGTAAAGCAATTTCTAACTAAAAATTTTGGTAGAGAACAGGCATCACAGCTGGTTAAAATGTTAGGTAACTTATTAAAGCAGAATTATAATCTTCAGGATGTAAGTTATCAGATAAAGCAATATATGGACTATTCATCCCGGTTAATGTTATTGCAGTTTATGTATGGTATTTCACTTTCAGATGGAAAGTCCCATGCCAATGAAATAAATGTCATCGAAACAATAGCTAGATACTTAGGAATTAGCGATAATGATATTAGGTCCATCAAAGCCATGTTCATAAAGGATACCAACAGTGCGTATCAAATACTGGAAATATCTCCAGATGTTACAAATGATGAAGTAAAAAAAGCCTATCGTGAAATGGCCAAGAAATATCATCCAGATAAGGTAAGTCATTTGGGTGAGGAAGTAAAAAAAGCAGCCGAAGAAAAGATTACAATGTTAAATGCTGCTTACGAAGCGGTCAAAGATGAGCGTGGCATGAATTAATCATGGAATCTCCATGATGCTCCAAAACTAAACCTGGCATCTCTTGCAGGATATGATGGGGCCATATAGTATCTGTAGTCGCCTAGATAACTATTGAGGTGTGACATTTTTACAAATATCCGCACTCTTTTTACCATAAGTGTTAGATATACATCCAGATATGGATAGTTACCTATTTTCTGATTGTTTTGGATATAAAACATTCTTAATTCAGGCATGTATGCATCAGCATAATATTCTGAAAAATACATCAGCTGAAATCCTGTCTGTAATACTGCGGCTTTTTTAAATATATGCGTTCTAAAATAAATATCCATAACCCCGGTAATTTGGGGAGTACGGATAACATTAGGCTGACTGGTTGTTTGGTATACAACACGTGTATTTATTCCAAACTTTTTTATAGGAATCGTTCCCTCAGCAAATATTTGCATCATTGTTTCTGTTTTGCTAAGCTGCTGAGGTCTAATAGAATCATTAAGGTAGGTATAGTTATCTATGGTGAAAAATTTTAACCCTGCTTTAAACTGTTTTATGTTGTAAGATCCAGATAATACAAGGTATTTTTCTTTGTTTAAGCTGTTGTTCCATTTATAAAAGTTACTCTGATAGTTTGCAAAATACCAGTTTGGAGATCTATTTATTAAGTTAAGACTAAAATTAAGACTACCAAAGTTCTTTGATTCTGTTCCTAGATATTGCCTCAGCATTGCATTAACAGAAAAGTCACCTTGATTATAATCTCCGAAAACATAATTAATGTCACCACTTAAATGAAAACTTCTTCCAAAGTTAAATGCTACTCCACCAAATGTAGTTAGCTGATTAATTGTACTTCTTATCGAATCATATGGTAATATTTGTTCAATGTGATTATGCTTAACTCCTGCAAATACGAAGAAAATCTTATCTTCAGGATTGTCATTATATCCTATGTTAGACCACTTTATGATGTTTTCGTATTGGATCTGGGTAAGAGAATCAAAGGTTGTGGAGTCGTACATATTATTATGATTATAATAAAATGTAGTGTCACTTTCATCATCAGTGTACAGATATCTGTTACGTTTAAACCTAAATGAATAACTTACACTACCCGGATCTATTTTTCCATAACTATTATTGTTTGCTGACTTGGGTTTTTGAATATTAAAATATTGTTCAATAAAAAATCCAGACTGCTTAATAAAGTTTTTAGCATTATTTAGGTTAACTGGTATTATTCTTCTGTCGCTTTCAAGATTTTGTTCAAAAAGGCTATCATATTTTATACCACCATTTTCTTCAACATCAAGTCTATTGTGGAGGAAGTTTGCAATTATTCCATATCTTTTGTCCTTTGTATAATATTGGGATGTAAAGAAAACTCTTTGTTCATTTATTCCATTTCTTTTATAAGGGCTGCTTGCAGATGGAGAGTAGTTTAGAGCAAAGTCAAGACCAAAGGTGAAACCCGTGAATAGGCTTCTGTTGAATACAACATTGAAATTTTGCTCTCTGTTCGCTGCTAAAACATAATGAAGTTCGCTATATGGAACATATTGCTTGTAGTACTTAACTTTCTCATTATGATACATATAATTGGTGAAAGTAAGTAGCTTAGTATTATAACTTGTGGTAAGGGTAGGGGAGAATACTAAATTATTCGATGCTTGACCAATATTACTTAGTGTTGAGTACATTCTATTATTCTCATATAAGGGGTCGAACTTTTGAAAATTATAGGTATTTGTATCAATGTAATATAATCTGTTAAGTTTTAGGTTTTGGATATCTCCTTTGAAGTACAATACAGACAATGAATCAACATTTGAATCTTTGATAATCGTCTTTTGAGATGTTGTTATAGTATCGACTGAACTAGAACTATCTACATGATTATGATTGATTAAGGATGATGTATCAATAATTGCTATTGATACTGTATCTTGTTTCATTTCAAGTGAATCAGTACCTTGAGCAATTGATAAAGATGCGTATAATAGTGCTATAATTAATAATATCAGCCTGTTAGCTGTTATATTAGCCATTAGATTCATTGTAGCAAATATACCATACTATTTATAATTCTGCATTAGAATATCGATATAATGTATAATGACTTTAGGGATAAAAAAAAAGCCTTCCTGATATTATCAAGAAGGCTTTTATAAATCTCTGGCGATGACCTACTTTCCCACCTGGTATGGCAGTATCATTGGCGCTGGCAGGCTTAACTTCTCTGT